>NZ_CP155567.1:3945000-4634464 GCF_039696035.1 Microbulbifer sp. SAOS-129_SWC | reverse complement strand
GTAACCCCCTAAAACCCCAATATAAAGAAGATAGAAGTGTGGGCGGCAAGGCCGGTTGGGAACAGATTCCGGGGCCGCCAAAAGATCGGGTCAGTATACCGCCAGGGTCCAGGGTTATCCACAGAAAGGCATGCTTTTATTAAAAAAAACGCTGCGAAAAGTCCCTTACAATCAAGCACTTGCCCAACAAATAAACAGGCCGGAGAAAAAAGGCTGGAAAACTTATCCACAGCAATCTGTGAATATCTTGGGACCAATCGGTGGGCAGTCGTGGATTCGCCCCGTCGTATCAGATACTTGCCGCGATAACGCTAAAATTAACCCGGGGCGCGTTGATTTAGCTGGTGCCTTTCTATACAATCCGCCGCCTTCGCAGCGCATTGCTCCGTCGACGTGGCGCCCAGGCACCACAGACCGAACGGGTCGGAGCTCAGGCCGCGGCCGGGGGTAACCCGAAGATTTTTCGAATATAGAGTTCTCAGGTAGCAAGACAATGAAACGCACTTTCCAACCCAGCATCCTGAAGCGCAAGCGCAACCACGGATTCCGCGCCCGCATGGCAACCAAAAACGGCCGCAAGATCCTTGCCCGTCGCCGCGCCAAAGGTCGCAAAGTCCTGTCCGCATAAGATTGACTCCGCACCCACTCACCGGGCGCGGTCTCTCTTCTACTATGCATCAGGCGCGCAGCGAGTTCGGTTTTCCCAAGCCGCTGCGCCTGCTCACCGCGGCGCACTACCGCGCGCTCTTCTCCGGCACTCAGCTGCGTGCCGCGCATCCGAATCTACTGATTCTCGCTCGTCCCAACGGCCTTGATCACCCGCGTCTCGGACTGGTGATGGCCAAAAAGCACGTCCGCAACGCCACCGACCGCAATCGCATCAAGCGCGTCGCTCGCGAAACCTTCCGCCTGCGCCAGCACCAGCTGCCGGCAGTGGACGCGGTGGTTCTGGCGCGCCCGGGCGCCGGTGAGCTGGACAGCGCGGCCCTGCACAAGCTGCTGGATAAACTGTGGCGCAAACTGGCCAAACGCGCAGCGGCCGAACACGAGCGGGCCCCGCGGTGACCTGGTTAGCAATCAGGCTGATCCATGTCTACCGCTACCTGGCCAGCCCCTGGGTCGGCCACCAGTGCCGCTTCTACCCCACCTGTTCGCATTATGCGGAAGAGGCATTAAAAACCCACGGATTCCTCAAGGGGGGTTATTTAAGCGCACGGCGCCTTATAAAATGCCACCCTTGGCATCCAGGCGGCGCGGACCCGGTCCCCCCCGCCCCCCACAACACAAATCACTAGGCAAAATCATGGATTGGCAACGCTACACGCTGCTGGGCGGAATCGCCGCAGTTGTCCTGGCACTGACCTATCAGTGGAGCGAATTCAAGCAGGCGCAAGCGCCGGCGGTGGATCGGGAAACCGTCGTACACGCCGACACACCGACCGCGCCCCGGCAAGACGACAGCGGCGCCGATGTGCCGCAATTGAACCCCGGCGCCACCCAGCCCGCCAGCAGTGACGGCACGCCCGGCGAGCTGATCCATGTCACCACCGACATGTTCGAGCTGTCGATCGACCCCCGCGGCGGCGATATCGTCAAGGTCGCGCTGCGCCAGTTTGCCGAGACGCTGCATTCGCGCGAGCGACTGATCCTGCTGAACCGCACCCGCGAAAACACCTATGTGGCGCAGAGTGGCCTGATCGGCCACAACGGCACCGACAGCGCCAAGGGCGGCCGCCCGCTATTCAGCAGTGCCCAGCAGCAGTATGCGATGCAGGAAGGCAAGGACACCCTGACCGTCGACCTGAAGCTGAAGCAGAACGGCGCCGATATCACCAAGCGCTACACCTTCAAGCGCGGTGACTACCTGATGAAGGTCTCGTACCTGGTGCAGAACAACAGCAGCCAGCCGTGGAGTGCGGCGCTGTATGGCCAGATCAAGCGCGATGACCACGTGCCGCAAATGGACACCGGCCTGCGCATGCATCCCTTCCTCGGCGCCGCGCTGCACACCCCGGACGAGCACTACTTCAAGCAGGACTTCGAAGAAATCACCGAGAAGCCCACCCGCGAGAGTATCGAGGGCGGCTGGGTCGCCATGGTCCAGCACTACTTCCTCAGTGCCTGGGTACCGCAGCAGGACACCAAAAATACCTTTGAACTGCGCGCGCTCGGCGGCGGCATGTTCCGCATGGGCTTCACCTCCCCGCAGGTGACCGTGGCACCGGGCCAGCAGGGCGAACTGGCCGCCTCCTTCTATGCCGGCCCCAAGGATATCTACCGCCTCGAACAGATCTCCCCGTATCTGGACCTGACCGTCGACTACGGCTGGCTCTGGTGGCTGTCCAAGCCGCTGTTCCGCGTGCTGCACTTCATCCAGTCGCACATCGTCAGCAACTGGGGCTGGGCGATTATCCTGCTGACCATCTTTATCAAGGCGCTGCTCTACCCGCTGTCGTCCGCGGGTATGAAATCCATGGCGCGCATGCGCAAGTTCGCGCCGCAGATGAAGAAGCTGCAGGAGCAGTACAAGGAAAACCGCCAGAAGCTGGCGGAAGAAACGATGAAGTTGTACCGCCGGGAGAAGATCAACCCGATGGGCGGCTGCCTGCCACTGCTGCTGCAGATGCCGGTGTTCATCGCGCTCTACTGGATGCTGACCGAAGCGGTGGAGCTGCGCCACGCGCCGTGGATTCTGTGGATCCACGACCTGTCGGCCAAGGACCCGTTCCTGATCCTGCCGGTTTTCTACGGCGCCACCATGTGGTTTATGCAGAAGCTGAACCCGCAGCCGACGGATCCGACCCAGGCGCGCATCATGCAGCTGATGCCGGTGGTGATGACGTTCTTCTTCCTGTGGTTCCCGGCGGGCCTGGTGCTCTACTGGATCACCAACAACCTGATCACCATCACCCAGACCTGGTATATCAACAAGAAGGTCGACGCCGCCTCGGGCAAGGCCTGACCGCGCACACCAAACCAGTAAAAAAAGGGGCCGCAACAGCGGCCCCTTTGCGTTATTGAGTAAACTTTTCCCATGCCGCAGCAAAGCCACTCTTCCGTCAATCGGCGAGACACCATCGCCGCCGTCGCCACCGCCCCCGGCCGTGGCGGCATCGGCGTGATACGCCTGTCCGGGCCGCGCGCGCTGGAAATCGCCCAGGCCATCTGCGGCAGCCAGCCGCTGCAACCGCGCCGCGCCCACTACCGCGACTTCCGCCGCGCAGAACAGCTGATCGACCAGGGCCTGGCGCTGTTCTTTCCCGGACCCAATTCATTTACCGGCGAGGATGTGGTGGAGCTGCAGGGCCACGGCGGCCCGGTGATTCTCGACCAGTTGCTGCGCGCCGCGATCGACGCCGGTGCGCGCCAGGCGCGTCCGGGAGAATTTTCCGAACGCGCGTTTCTCAACGACAAGATCGACCTGGCGCAGGCAGAGGCAATCGCCGACCTGATCGAGGCCGGCAGCGAGCAGGCGGCGCGCAATGCGATGCGCTCGCTACAGGGGGTCTTTTCCGAAAAAATCGAAGAGTTAGCCGAAAGCCTGACGCATTTACGTATCTACGTCGAAGCATCAATCGATTTTCCGGAAGAAGAAATCGATTTTCTCGCCGACGGCAAGGTCGCGGCGGATATCGACGCGTTACTCGCCCAGCTGCACACCATCGAGCGCCAGGCGCGCCAGGGCAGCATCCTGCGCGAGGGCATGGCGGTGGCCATTGCCGGGCGTCCCAACGCCGGCAAGTCCAGCCTGCTGAACGCACTGGCCGGCCGCGACGCCGCCATCGTCACCGATATTGCCGGCACCACCCGCGACATCCTGCGCGAGCAGGTGCATATCGACGGCCTGCCCCTGCAGTTCGCCGACACCGCCGGCCTGCGCGATTCCCCCGACCAGGTCGAGCAGATCGGCATCCAGCGGGCGTGGAACGAGATTCGTCACGCCGATCGCGTGCTGCTGGTGGTCGATGCTGACAGTGCCCATTCGCTCGATCCGGAACAGGTGTGGCCGGAGTTCACCGCGCAGCTGCCCGACGCCGAGAAACTCACCCTGGTGCTCAACAAGATCGACCTGACCGAGTACAGCGCCGGCCTGCAGGCACACAGCGACGGCGTGCCGGTCGTCGCGATCAGCGCCCGCACCGGGGCCGGCCTGGACGACCTCAAAGCACACCTGAAGCAGTGCATGGGTTACAGCGGGGCCAGTGAGGGCACCTTCAGCGCGCGCCGCCGCCACCTGGATGCCCTCAGCCGCGCCCAGGGTTTTATCGAGCAGGGCCGCAGCCAACTGCACGAGCGCGGCGCCGGCGAACTGCTGGCCGAGGACCTGCGCCAGGCCCAGCAGGCGCTGGGCGAAATCACCGGCGCAATGACCGCCGACGAACTGCTGGGCAAGATCTTTGGCAGCTTCTGTATCGGCAAATGATATCGGCGGCTGTAAGCATTACAGCCGCCCCATCCCCCTCTCCCACCTGCCCCCTACGTCAAAGTCAGCCCACATTACTGATTTTCATCGATAATAAGCGCCATTCACTACAGATAACCGAACTCTTGGAATCTGCCCTCCATTGTGCGGTGACAATATCCACAAGAGCGCTCTACCGCAGTAGCATTTGTCCACAGCCTCGCCTGCACGAGTGGCGAATACCGCTCAACCCAGTGTCAAAACACAGAAATTACGCACATATCTCCACAAGGTTATCCAGAAATGGCTTTTTGTGCACAGGGGATCCCCGTACTAAGCCGGTATGCACTCACAACAGGGCACCGGCGACACGCACCTGTGGGTAACATCGGGGTTAACGGCAGGCATAAGCGCGCGGTGAAATGGGGATAACTGGCGCCACTGCGCCGCGGGCCGGTTTTTATCCCGCCCGTCCACAGGCGCCTACCGCGCTTACTCCTGCTCCGGCACAGGGGTTACCAGCAGCCTACCAGGACCTATAACCTATTGATTTATAATGTTTTTTTCGGCTTATACCGGAAAAGCGGTGCCCCTAATAATAACTACTAATACAAAACACCTATCCATAAGAGATATGTATAACTTTATTTAATGAGTTGTAGATCGACATCGACAAAATGCCGCAACGGATTGCGCTGCCGACTCTGACGGCCCCGTCGTGAAACCGCTCCCACCACCGCATTTGCCATTTGCTGATCGGCCCCCACTGGCTATAAAATGTGCGCCCTTTTTTACACACCGGCAGCGACGGCTATGGATTTCCCCAAAACCTACGATGTGATTGTGATCGGCGGCGGGCACGCCGGTACCGAGGCTGCCCTCGCCGCCGCGCGTATGGGGTCCGCCACGCTGCTGCTGACCCACAACATCGAGACGATGGGGCAGATGTCCTGCAACCCGGCCATCGGGGGTATCGGCAAGAGCCATCTGGTCAAGGAAGTCGACGCCCTCGGCGGCGCCATGGCCGAGGCCACCGATCTGGGTGGCATCCAGTTTCGCGTGCTGAATGCGCGCAAGGGCCCCGCGGTGCGCGCCACCCGCGCCCAGGCCGACCGCGCCCTGTACCGCGCCGCCATCCGCGCGATCCTCGAGCGCCAGCCGAATCTGGAGATCTTCCAGCAGGCCGCCGACGACCTGATTGTCGAGGGCGAGCGCGTCGCCGGTGTGGTGACCAATGCCGGCGTGCGCTTTCGCGCCAAGACCGTGGTGATCACCGCGGGTACCTTCCTCGGCGGCAAGATCCATATCGGCCTCGACAGCCATTCCGGCGGCCGTGCCGGCGATCCGCCGTCCATCGCGCTGGCCCAGCGCCTGCGCGAACTGCCGTTTCGCGTCGAACGCCTGAAGACCGGGACGCCGCCGCGCATCGACGCGCGCTCGGTGGATTTCTCCACCCTCGAGGAGCAGTGGGGCGACAGCCCCACCCCGGTGATGTCCTACCTCGGCAGCCGCGCGCAGCATCCGCGCCAGGTGTGCTGCTGGATCACCCATACCAACGACCGCACCCACGACGTCATCCGCAGCGGCCTGGATCGCTCGCCGATGTTCTCCGGCGTGATCGAGGGCGTCGGCCCGCGCTACTGCCCGTCGATCGAGGACAAGGTGCACCGCTTCGCCGACAAGAACAGCCACCAGATCTTTATCGAGCCGGAGGGGCTGACCACCAACGAGCTGTACCCCAACGGCATCTCCACCAGCCTGCCGTTCGATGTGCAGATCGAGCTGGTGCACTCGATTGCGGGCTTTGAGAACGCGCATATCACCCGCCCGGGCTACGCAATCGAGTACGATTTCTTCGATCCGCGCGACCTGCTGCCGTCGCTGCAGACCAAATTTATCCAGGGCCTGTACTTTGCCGGCCAGATCAACGGCACCACCGGCTACGAGGAGGCTGCCGCCCAGGGACTGCTGGCCGGCGCCAACGCCGCGTTGCAGGCGCAGGAGCGCGAGGCGTGGGCACCGCGCCGCGACCAGGCCTACCTGGGCGTACTGGTGGACGACCTGATCACCAGCGGCACCAAGGAGCCGTACCGCATGTTCACCAGCCGCGCCGAGTACCGCTTGCTGCTGCGCGAGGACAATGCCGACCTGCGCCTGACCGAGGCCGGCCGCGAGCTGGGCCTGGTGGGCGACGAGCGCTGGGCCGCGTTTTGCACCAAGCGCGAGGCCATCGCGCTCGAGGAGCAGCGCTTGCGCGACACCTGGGTCCACCCGAACACCGAGCAGGCCACCGCGGTGGAGGCCAAGCTGCCGCAGCCGCTGGCGCGCGAGTACAGCCTGATCGACCTGCTGCGCCGCCCGGAGCTGGGCTACGCCGACGTCGCCGACCTCAAAGGCGAGGCGGTGGACGATGAGCGTGTCGCGGAACAGGTGGAGATCGCGGCCAAGTACGCCGGCTATATCGACCGCCAGCGCGACGAGATCGAGCGCCTGCAGGCCTACGAGGACACGCCGATCCCGGTGGACTTCGACTACAGCGATATCTCCGGTCTCTCCAGCGAGGTCAAGCAGAAGCTCGGCGACACCCGCCCGGACACCCTGGCCCGCGCCTCGCGGATTCCCGGCGTGACCCCGGCGGCAGTCTCGCTGCTGCTGATCCAGCTGAAAAAGCGCGGCCTGCTCGGCCGCAAGAAAGCCGTTTGATTTGATGTGTGTACGGTGCGCCGTGCGCGCCGCCAACCGGGGGATCCCGCAATTTCTCTGCAAATGGAAAAGTTCCGCCCGCGCCTGGTCCAGGCCGCGGCGCAGTTGTCGGTGGATCTGACCGTCGCGCAGCAGGACCTGCTGCTCGAGTACCTGGCGCTGTTTGCGCGCTGGAACAAGGCCTACAACCTGTCCGCCGTGCGCGATCCGGCCGAGATGCTCGAACGCCATATCATCGACAGCCTCAGCGTCGTCAACCTGTGCGGTGGCGATGACGAGCCGCTGCTCGATGTCGGCAGTGGCGGTGGCCTGCCGGGTATCCCGCTGGCCATCGTGCACCCCGCGCGATCCGTGTCGCTGCTCGACAGCAACGGCAAGAAGACCCGCTTCCTGTTCCAGGTGGCCACCAGCCTGCCGCTGCCCAATGTCGCGGTGTTCAACGAGCGGGTCGAGGCGCACCGTCCGCAGCAACCCTACGCGGCAATCGTCTCCAGGGCCTTCGCGACCATCGCCGACATGGTGGATGGGAGTGAGCACTTGCTAGCGCCGGGTGGCCGATTCTATGCGATGAAAGGCAAGTTACCGGAAGATGAGTTGAGCGCACTTGCAAAAGGGATTAAGGTCGAACGGGTGCACCCCCTGTCGGTACCGGGTTGCGACGCGGATCGCCACCTTATCGTTCTCAGCCGCGCGGAAGATCGCGGCGGCCAGGCGTAAATCCCGCTAACAGATTCGAAATTCCAAGACCAGCACGGCGGGCCTGCAGGGCGCGGGCGCCGCGCACTGTTGCCGCCGTTTGCGGCGCCACCTGCAGGGCTCTGGGGAGAGCGCCCGGCGGGAGAACATAGGACAAGAACCTTGAGCAAGATATTCGCTGTGGCCAACCAGAAAGGCGGGGTCGGCAAGACCACCACCTGCGTCAATCTGGCCGCATCCCTGGTCGCCAGCAAGCGCCGGGTGCTGTTGATCGATCTCGACCCCCAGGGCAATGCCACCATGGGCAGTGGCGTCGACAAGAGCGAGCTGCAGTTATCGAGCTACGACGTGCTCGCCGGCGACCTGCCGGCGCACAAGGCGGTGGTGCCCACCGATAGCGGCTACAGGCTGATGCCGGCCAACGGCGACCTGTCCGCCGCCGAGGTGGAGCTGCTGGACGTGGACGGGCGCGAATCCCGTCTGCGCCGCGCCCTGCGCGATGTGTCCGCGGAATACGACTACATCGTGATCGATTGCCCGCCGTCGCTGAACATGCTCACCGTCAACGCCCTGTGCGCCGCGCACGGCGTGCTGATCCCGATGCAGTGCGAGTACTACGCACTCGAGGGCCTGTCGGCGCTGATCGATACCATCACCCAGATTCAGCGCGCCGCCAATCCGGAGCTGAAGATCGAGGGCATACTGCGCACCATGTACGACCCGCGCAACAGCCTGACCAGCGACGTATCCGAGCAGCTGTCCGAATATTTTGGCGAGCGCCTGTACCGCACCTGCATTCCGCGCAACGTGCGCCTGGCCGAGGCCCCCAGTTTCGGCAAACCGGCACTGGACTACGATCGTCACTCCAAGGGCGCTATCGCCTATCTGGCACTGGCCGGGGAAATGACCCGCCGCCACGCCGCCAACAGTTCGTCCCGCCCGGTGGCGGAAGCGGTTTAAGAGGTAAAGAGTTATGGCCGCCAAACGCAAAGGCCTGGGCCGGGGCCTGTCCCACCTGATCAGTGATAACGCCAGCGAGGCGATCGCCGTCGCCACCGGCGAGGGAGCCTCCGCTGCCAGCGACGGGGCGCTGCGCGAACTGCCGATCGAATTCCTGCAGCGCGGCCGCTACCAGCCGCGCCGCGATTTCCCACAGGAATCCCTGCAGGAGCTGGCCGATTCCATCCGCGCCCAGGGCATCATGCAGCCGATCGTGGTGCGCCCGGTGGGTGAGCACAAGTACGAGATCATCGCCGGTGAGCGCCGCTGGCGCGCCGCGCAACTTGCCGAGCTGGACCGGGTTCCGGCGCTGGTGCGCGAGGTACCGGACGAAGCTGCCATCGCCATGGCGCTGATCGAGAATATCCAGCGCGAAGACCTCAATCCGGTGGAGGAAGCCGCGGCGCTGAAGCGCCTGCAGGACGAGTTCCAGCTGACCCAGCAGGAAGTGGCCGAAGCGGTGGGCAAGTCGCGCACTGCGGTGACCAACCTGCTGCGCCTGCTGAGCCTGACCGAGGAGGTGCGCACGCTGCTCGAGCGCGGCGACCTGGAGACCGGCCACGCCAAGGCGCTGCTCGGCCTTGCCGGCGACACCCAGCGCGCCGCCGCGCGCCAGGTAGTCGACCGCGGCCTGACCGTGCGCCAGGCCGAGGCGCTGGTGCGCCGCCTGCAGCAGCAGGCGCAGAATCCCACGCCCGCCCAGCCCAAGGAAGATCCCAATATTCGCCGTCTCAGCGAGCGGCTGGCGGAGAAAGTCGGTGTGCCGGTGTCGATCGATCACAGCGACAAGGGCGCCGGTAAACTGGTGCTGAAATACAGCAGTCTCGACGAACTGGACGGCATCCTCGCCCATCTGGGCTACCGTGAGGACTGAGGCACCCGCTACCTCCGCGCGGGCGGCGCCGTAGGCCGCCCCGATTTGGCGCACTTGCACTCCGTTAGTGTTCACTAACCCGGTGTCCGATTCGATCGGAAAAAACGTCGAAAAGTGAATAACTTGGCGAGATTTGCCGGTTGAACCGGTGACGCGGTTCCTCCTATAATTCGCACGCCCAAAAATTGGGCGGACAGTGCATTCAAACCCGCAAAAAGGGTCGGCCAATCCCGCCTATGAGCAAACCCCCGGTGTTCGTTATTGCCGCGGTACAGCTGCTGCTGGTATCGCTCGCCGGCGCAGGTCTGCACTTTTACGGCGAGCCGGTAACCGCGTTGTCGGTGGTGCTCGGCGGCGCGCTGTGCGCGCTGCCCAATACGTATTTCGGCCTGCGCGCCTTTCGAGGTGGGCGCGGCGAGCGCGGTGCACGCGCCGCCAGGCAGGTGCTGGAGAATTTTTACCGCGGGGAGACGGGCAAGTTTGTGCTCACCCTGGCGGGTTTCGCGGCGGTGTTTGCCGCGGTGCGGCCGCTAAACCCGGCGGCCTTATTTATCAGTTACGGTCTCTGTGTAATCGTGCAGTGGCTGTTGGTGGCGCGTCTGGTGCGTTGATCCCATAGAGATCCGCAGCGAACGTCGCAGAAAAGAATACACTTTTACGATTGCTGAGGAACTATGGCAGGCGAAGCTCAATCCGCTACGGATTATATCCAACACCACCTGCAGAATATGGCGTACGGCAAACTGCCGGCCGGGTATACCCGCGCCGACGGCACCGTGCTGCAGGACAGCACCTGGACTCTGGCCCACTCCTCCCAGGAGGCGTCGGCGATGGGGTTCTGGGCCATTCATCTGGACACCCTGGGCTGGTCCATCGGACTCGGCCTGATTTTCTGTTTCCTGTTTGCGCGCGCGGCCAGGAAAGCGACCGTCGGTGTGCCGAGCGGTTTTCAGAGCTTCGTGGAGCTGGTGGTCGACTTTATCGACAAGCTGGTCGGTGAGACCTTTCCACACCGCAACAGCATGGTCGCGCCAATGGCGCTGACCATCTTCGTGTGGGTGTTCCTGATGAACCTGATGGACCTGATTCCGGTGGACTGGCTGCCCATGATTGCCGCCGGCGCCTCCGGCAACGAACACCTGTTCTTCAAGGTGGTGCCCACCACCGACCTGAACGCCACCCTGGGTATGGCGCTGGCGGTGTTCGTGCTGATGCTGTTCTTCAGCATCAAGGAGAAGGGCCCGATCGGCTTCCTCAAGGAGCTGACTCTGCACCCCTTCCACTCCGGCAAGTGGTATGTGGATATTTTCCTGATCCCGTTCAACTTCCTGCTGGAAGTGGTTTCCCTGCTGGCCAAGCCGGTGTCTCTCGGCCTGCGACTGTTCGGTAACCTCTACGCTGGCGAGATGATCTTTATCCTGATTGCCATTGTGTTTGGCGTCGGTGTACTCGGCTTTATCGGTGCCGGCCTGTTGCAGATGGGCTGGGCCATCTTCCATATTCTGGTCATCACGCTGCAGGCGTTCGTATTCATGGTGCTGACCACCGTGTATATGGCCATGGCGCACGACCGGGAAGTAGAGCACGAAAACGATCACTGATTTCTGACGAATAACCCTTTAAACCTTTACAACAACTCTCAACCTTTAAATGGAGAACACAATGGAAGCACTAGGTCTGGTTTACATCGCGAGCGCACTGCTGATCGGTCTGGGCGCACTGGGTACTGCCATCGGTTTCGGCACCCTGGGCGGCAAACTGCTGGAAGGTTCTGCGCGTCAGCCGGAACAGGCACCGGCTCTGCAGGGCAAGATGTTCCTGATGGCGGGTCTGCTCGATGCGGTTCCGATGATCGGTGTCGGTATCGCCATGTACCTGATTTTCGCGGTAGCACCTGGTCTGGCGTGATAGCACCGTTCCAATTGCCCTTAACCCCCATCGTTCTTTTTTTATAAAGAGCAAAGAGCAAGAGGTGTCGGTGTGAATATCAACCTGACTCTAATCGGCCAGTCGATTGTCTTTCTGGCCTTTGTATGGTTCTGCTGGAAGTACGTCTGGCCTTCCCTGCTCGGCGTGATGCAGGAGCGCGAGCAGAAGATTGCTACCGGTCTCGAAGAGGCCGATCGCGCGCACAAGGATCTGGAACTGGCACAGCGCAAAGCCGCTGACCAGCTGAAGGAAGCCAAGGCGCAGGCCGCGGAAATCATCGATGGCGCCAACAAGCGCGCCAATCAGATTATCGACGAAGCCAAGCAGTCCGCGCACGCCGAGGGCGACCGTCTCAAGGCGGCGGCCCAGGCAGAGATCGACCAGGAAGTGAACCGTGCCAAAGAGCAGCTGCGCAGCCGTGTGGCTACGCTGTCTGTGGCTGGCGCGGAGAAGATTCTTTCGGTCAATATCGACGCCAAGGCGCACGACGACCTGATCGACAAACTGGCAGCCGAGCTGTAAGCGAGGAACCCCATGGCGGAACTCAGCACACTGGCCCGGCCCTATGCCAAAGCGGCGTTCAGCTACGCGCAGCAAGCCTCCGACCTCGGTGGTTGGAGCGCTGCGCTGGCCACGGCGGCGGCGGTCAGCCAGAGCGAAAAAGTGCGTGAGTTGCTGGAAAACCCGCAACTCACCAGCGACCAGCGCGCGGACAGCTTCCTGTCTGTGTGCGCGGACGACCTCAGCGATGCCGGTAAAAACTTCATCCGGCTGCTGGCGGAAAATAACCGCCTGCAGTTGCTGCCGGAAATCTCCGTGCTGTTCGAGGAGCTGAAGGCGCAGGCCGAGGCCACCCTCGAGGTGGAAGTGGTGTCCGCGCGCGCGCTCAGCGATGCGCAGGCACAGCAGTTGACCGAGGCGCTGGGCAAGAAGTTTGCCCGCGAAGTGCACCTGCACAGTTCGGTCGACGAAAGCCTGCTGGGCGGCGCGGTCATCCACGCCGGCGATACCGTAATCGACGGTTCGGTGCGCGGTCGATTGGCCAAACTCGCCGAGGCGATGAACTCCTAAATATCTATCCCGGGACGCTGTTGTTGCGGTGTCCGGGGCGTGAGGAACAGAGCATGCAGCAACTGAATCCCTCTGAGATCAGTGAAATTATCAAGAGCCGCATCGACAGTCTCGATGTGAGCACCCAGGCCCAGAACGAGGGCACCATTGTTTCCGTTTCCGACGGTATCATCCGCATCCACGGCCTGGCCGACGTGATGTACGGTGAGATGATCGAGTTCGATGGCGGCGTCTACGGTATGGCGCTGAACCTCGAGCGCGATTCCGTTGGTGCGATCGTACTGGGCGACTACAAGGGCCTGGCCGAAGGCCAGAAGTGCCGCTGTACCGGCCGCATTCTGGAAGCCCCGGTGGGCCCGGAACTGCTGGGCCGCGTCGTTGATGCCCTGGGCAACCCGATCGATGGCAAGGGCCCGCTCGGCACCAAGCTGACCGACGCGGTGGAAAAGGTAGCGCCCGGCGTTATCGCCCGCCAGTCCGTCGACCAGCCGGTTCAAACCGGCCTGAAGGCGATCGACACCATGATCCCGATCGGCCGCGGCCAGCGCGAGCTGATCATCGGCGACCGCCAGATCGGTAAGACCGCGGTGGCGATCGACACGATCATCAACCAGAAAGGTACCGGCATTAAGTGTATCTACGTGGCGGTGGGCCAGAAGCAGTCCTCCATTGCCAACGTGGTGCGCAAGCTGGAAGAGCACGGCGCCATGGACCACACCATCGTGGTTGCCGCCGGCGCTGCCGACCCGGCCGCCATGCAGTACCTGGCGCCGTACGTCGGCTGTACCATGGGCGAGTACTTCCGCGACCGCGGTGAAGACGCGCTGATCATCTATGATGACCTGACCAAGCAGGCCTGGGCCTACCGCCAGATCTCCCTGCTGCTGAAGCGCCCGCCGGGCCGTGAAGCCTACCCGGGTGACGTCTTCTACCTGCACTCCCGTTTGCTGGAGCGCGCCGCGCGTGTGAACGCCGAGTACGTAGAGAAGTTCACCAACGGCGAAGTGAAAGGCAAGACCGGCTCCCTGACCGCGCTGCCGATCATCGAGACTCAGGCCGGCGACGTATCCGCGTTCGTACCGACCAACGTGATCTCCATTACCGACGGCCAGATCTTCCTCGAGAGTGATCTGTTCAACTCCGGTATCCGCCCGGCGATCAACCCGGGTATCTCCGTATCCCGTGTGGGTGGCTCGGCGCAGACCAAGGTCATCAAGAAGCTGTCCGGCGGTATCCGTACCGCGCTGGCACAGTACCGCGAACTGGCGGCGTTCTCGCAGTTTGCCTCCGACCTGGATGAGGCCACCAAGGCGCAGCTGAACCACGGTGAGCGCGTGACCGAGCTGATGAAGCAGAAGCAGTACAGCCCGCTGTCCATCGCCAATATGGCGGTTTCCGTGTACGCCGCGGACAAGGGTTACCTGAAAGATGTGGAAGTCGACAAGGTACTCGACTTCGAATCTGCCCTGCTCGCATTCATGAACAGCGAACACGCAGAGCTGATGGCGAAAGTGAACAGCACCGGCGATTACAACGATGAAATCGATGCCGCCTTCAAGGCCGCGATCGAGAAGTTCATCGCCACCGGCAGCTGGTAATCATTCTCCCTGCCCCTTCCTCCGCTGGATAGGGGCGCTCTTCCTCCCCTCTTCCGCACGCGGCAGAGGGGTGGCGGAGAGGGCAAGAAAAGGTAAATCACTATGGCAGGCGGAAAAGAAGTACGCACAAAAATTGCCAGCATCAAGAGCACGCAGAAAATCACCTCCGCGATGGAAATGGTCGCGGCGAGTAAGATGCGCAAAGCTCAGGATCGCATGGCTCTCGGGCGTCCCTACGCCCAGCGCATACGCGCAGTGATCGGCCACGTCGCCAACGCCTCGGCGGAATACAAGCACATCTACCTGCAGGAGCGCGAAGCCAAGCGCGTCGGCTACATCATCGTATCGACCGACCGTGGCCTCTGTGGTGGCCTGAACATCAACATGTTCAAAGCGGCCATTCGCGACATGCAGGCCTGGTCCGAAAAGGGCGTCGATGTGGAAATCTGTGCTGTCGGCAACAAGGCGGCCAGTTTCTTCAACAGCATTGGCGGCAAGGTTGTCGCTGCCCTGCGCGATGTCGGCGACCAGCCCCAGGCCAACAAGCTGGTGGGCTCGGTCAAGGTAATGATGGATCGATTCGCCGAGGGCGATATCGATCGCCTGTTCCTCGTGTCCAACGAGTTCGTTAGCACCATGTCGCAGAAGCCGCGGGTAGAGCAGGTGCTGCCGCTGCCGAAAGCGGAAGACGAGCACCTGAAGCACGAGTGGGACTATCTCTACGAGCCCGAGCCGAAAGAGTTGCTCGACGGCCTGCTGGAGCGTTACGTCGAGTCCCAGGTGTACCAGGCAGTGGTTGAAAACAAGGCCTGCGAGCAGGCCGCGCGCATGATTGCAATGAAGAATGCCACCGACAACGCCGGTGACCTGATCGACGGATTGCAGCTTGTCTACAACAAGGCGCGCCAGGCGGCCATTACCCAGGAGCTGTCCGAGATTGTCGGCGGCGCCGCAGCGGTCTAAGGCTGTCGCAGAACGAATTGAACTTTGAGGATGCGGAAATGAGTAACGGGCAAATTGTGCAAGTTATCGGCGCGGTGATCGACGTGGAATTCCCACGCGATTCCGTACCGAAGGTATACGATGCACTCGTGGTCGAGGACAAAAACCTCACCATGGAAGTGCAGCAGCAGCTGGGCGACGGCGTCGTGCGCGCCATCGCCATGGGTTCTTCCGAGGGCGTTTGCCGCGGTCTGGCAGTGAAGAACACCGGTGCGCCGGTTTCCGTGCCGGTAGGCACCGAAACCCTCGGCCGGATCATGGACGTGCTGGGCAACCCGATCGACGAGTGTGGTCCGATCGGCGAGACCGAGCGCGCTTCCATCCACCGCGCAGCGCCCAGCTACGAAGAGCAGTCCAGCTCCACCGAACTGCTGGAAACCGGCATCAAGGTGATCGACCTGGTGTGCCCCTTCGCCAAGGGCGGTAAAGTCGGCCTGTTCGGCGGCGCCGGCGTGGGCAAGACCGTCAACATGATGGAGCTGATCAACAACATCGCCACCGAGCACAGCGGTCTGTCCGTATTCGCCGGTGTCGGTGAGCGAACTCGTGAGGGTAACGACTTCTACCACGAGATGCAGGAAGCCGGCGTTGTAAACGTCGAGGAATTCGGCAAATCCAAGGTAGCGATGGTCTACGGCCAGATGAATGAGCCGCCCGGCAACCGCCTGCGCGTGGCCCTGACCGGCCTGACCATGGCGGAGAAGTTCCGTGACGAAGGCCGCGACGTACTGCTGTTCGTCGACAACATCTACCGCTACACCCTGGCCGGTACCGAAGTATCCGCCCTGCTCGGCCGTATGCCGTCTGCGGTAGGTTACCAGCCGACCCTGGCGGAAGAGATGGGCGTGCTGCAGGAGCGTATTACCTCCACCAAGACCGGCTCCATCACCTCCATCCAGGCGGTGTACGTACCGGCGGACGACCTTACCGATCCGTCTCCGGCGACTACCTTCGCGCACCTGGATTCCACCGTCACCCTGAGCCGCGACATCGCCTCCAAGGGTATCTACCCGGCCGTGGATCCGCTGGATTCCACCTCGCGCCAGCTGGACCCGCTGGTAATCGGCCAGGAGCACTACGATGTGGCCCGGGGCGTGCAGTCCGTACTGCAGCGCTACAAGGAGCTGAAGGACATCATCGCCATTCTGGGTATGGATGAACTGTCTGAGGAAGACAAGCAGATCGTGGCGCGCGCGCGTAAGATCGAGCGCTTCCTGTCGCAGCCGTTCCACGTGGCGGAAGTATTTACCGGTGCACCGGGCAAATACGTGTCCCTGAAGGAAACCATCCGCGGCTTCCAGGGCATCCTGAACGGCGACTACGACGACATGCCGGAACAGGCGTTCTACATGGTCGGTACCATCGACGAAGCCGTCGAGAAAGCCAACAAGGCCAAGTAAGCGCTGAATCGCCCGCCGCGCCCTTTTTCATTGGCGCGGCGGACAATTCTCCGGGCAAATAGCAGAGAATGAGGTAGCCTTATGGCTATGACTGTACATTGCGACATCGTAAGCGCCGAGCAATCCCTCTTCTCCGGACTGGTGGAGATGGTGATTGTCAGTGGCATCGAGGGTGAGCTGGGTATTTCCTACGGCCACGCCCCGCTGCTGTCTGCACTGAAGCCGGGTCCGGTGCGTATCATCAAGCAGGGTGGTGAAGAGGAAGTGCTGTTCGTCAGCGGCGGTTACGCCGAGGTCCAGCCCAACCTGGTCACTATCCTCGCCGATGTGGCCGAGCGCGAGATCGACGAAGTGGCGGCGCAGAAAGCGCGCGAAGAAGCGGCCCATGCGCTGCACCAGGCACCGTCGGAAATCGACTATGCCCGCATCTCCGCGCAGCTGGCCGAAGCCGAAGCGCGTCTGCGCACCCTGCAGGCCATCCGCCGGGCGGCCGGCAAGTAAGCGTAACGCCTGTCGCGTTCAGAAAAAGCAGCTTCGGCTGCTTTTTTTGTGTCTGCAATCGCGACTTTCCTGTCTTTTCACGCTCACCTTCGCTGCCGTATTGGGCGCTTTCCGTTATGGTTGATGTCGCAGCATCCGTCGGCTGCGGGCCGGCCCCGACTTCGCTGCTGCTGTCTGTCGCCTTCAAGGAAAGAATAATGATCTCTAAAAGTCTCTTTGCAGCGCTCCTGTTCGTCGCCCTCCTCCCCTCCGCGAGCGCGCGGGACTGGTACGAATACCAGTCGGAAAATTTCAAGGTGTACTCGGATGTCTACAACGGCCATGTCGAAGACCTGCTGCGCGATATGGAAAAGTTTCGGCAATCGGTACTGCTGTTTACCGGGTTGCCGGACCAGCCCGAGAATCAGCAGCTGGATATTTTCTATTTTCAGAGCTCTGACCAGTTTATGCAGTTTTCCGGCAGTCGCCAGATTGCCGGTTTCTACAAAGATACCTGGAATGGTCCTCTGATTTTTTCGCAGAAGGGCAAATGGGGCATGTCCGGTTCCGGAATCATGTTTCACGAATATGTCCATTACCTGATGCGCGAGCGCAGCCAGGTGACCTATCCCATGTGGTATTCGGAAGGGTTTGCGGAATTACTGGCAAGTGCCGACATCAGCGACAGTCGGGTGATCATCGGCAATTTCCCCGAGTGGCGCGAGGCGGCACTGGTGGGGTATATGAGCGCCGGACGACACCTGGATATTCGTGAATTGCTGAAGCCCGACCTCGAGAGCGACAGCAGTCGTTACTGGAACAGTTTCTATGCCAGCGCCTGGCAGCTTACGCACTTCCTGCAACTCGGCGGGCAGGGCGATGATGAAAATTACGGCGAGCAGACCCGGAAATACCTGCTGGCCGTGAGCGGTGGTGCAGATCCTGTGGACGCATTCGAGTCCAGCTTCGGCAAGACCCCGGAAGAGATGGACCGGGAAGTGCGCCGTTATACCAATAGCCGCCGCATACATGGCTATAAGCTGGAGGTGCCCACCTATGCCAAGCGGATTAAATCCCGCAAGCTCAATAGCAACGAGGCGTACTTCCTGCTTGCAGACAGGGCGCTGGATGTAGATGACGAAAAACTGGCGCTTGAATTCCTGTCGAACACCGATGAAAAAGCGCCCGGGTGGCAGGCCAATTTGTCCCTGAAAGCGGTCATCGACAATCACCACGATAAAGACAACACTCTGCCGGATGCGAAGATCATCGCGCGTATCGAATCGAGCGACAGTCGCGATTACCGTGTGGCTGCCAACCTGAGCCATTACTACGCGGATCGTCTCGACGCCTTGAACAAGGCCGGGCAGTGGGACAAGGCGTATTACGACAAAGCGCTACAGTACGGCCAGGCGGCAATCGCCGAAAATTCCACTTACCTGCCGGGTTACCGCTACCTGTGGACCGCTTACGAACACGATCATGCCAAGCTCCCGGCGTTGAAGACGATGATGGCAGCTTTCCGGGTAGACCCGAAAAACCTCTTCCTGAACGAGTCTATCGGCTTTTATCTGGCCTCCGTAAAGCGCGAGGATCTGGCCGAACCCTTCCTGCAGCGCGTGGTGGCCTGGTCGCACCCGGGGGATACACGTCGCTCGGCGAAGAAGATCCTGGAGTCCCTGCATTCGGAAGATGAGCAGGAGGCCGAAAAAACCAGTGAGATGGCTGACTCGGACTAACTGCTAACGCACCCGATCACTGGCAGTCCCTGCATCACCGTGCAGCGCGATTGCCGGTTGAGCATCAGCCCCGCCGTTATCCGCTCCTCCGCGCCAACCGGTGTTGGCCCGATCAGATTGAAGTCCTGACAGCGCCGGCCTGGCGCCGGTAAGCGAATTTGTCAGGGCCCGCTTTTTGGGGCTTTTTCTGTCGCCGCCGACAGACACAGCTAACCTATGGGTAGCCGGTGGCCCGGATTGGCGCTGGCGGCGCAAACCACCGGATGAAGTCGATGGCGCGAAAATCGGACCGCCCCAAGAGCGACCGGCAGATACTGCAGGAGCAGATGGATGCCAGTCAGCACGAGTACGAGCGCGGCAACCGCTCGCTGCTGCTGTCGTCGATCGCTGCAGGGCTGGAGATCGGCTTCAGTTTCTTCCTGATGGCGGTGCTGTACACCCACTTTCACGGCCTGGCGGGCGAGCAGATACTGCATTTCATCCTTTCGCTCAGCTACCCGATCGGTTTCGTGCTGGTGATTATTGGCCGCGCCGACCTGTTCACCGAACACACCACCCTGGCGATACTGCCGGTGCTCGATCGCGCGCAGCGCCGCCGGGATCTGGCGCGCATCTGGGCGATTATCTACAGCGGCAATATGATCGGCGCGCTGGCGTTCAGTCTGATCTTTATCCGGTTCGTGGCGCTGTCGCAGAATATCGACAGCGCGGCGCTGGATTACTACGGGGAAGAGCTCACCGCTGGTGGCAACGCGGGGTTGCTGCTCGGCGCGGTCTTTGCCGGCTGGCTGATGGGCCTGCTGGGCTGGGTCGTGGCCTCCGCCACCGATACCATCGGCCGCATCGTAGTGATTGTGGTGATTACCTTTGTGATCGGCCTCGGCGGGCTGGCGCATTGTATCGCCGGTGCGGTAGCCATCTTCAGCGCCTGGCTGGGGCCCGGCCAGGCGATCGGTTTTGCCGATGTGCTGCGCTTCCTCGCCCTCGCCACCCTCGGCAACACCATTGGCGGCTCGGTATTCGTCGGGCTGCTTAAATATGGTTATATCGTCAACTACAGATAATCCGGATCGGTGGTGAACACCACATCAAATTCCTGTTCGCCAACATACTGGACCATGCGCGCGGTGAGTTGCTCGCGCCACTCGTCCAGCTGCTCCAGTGGCGCGCGGACATAGTTTTCATCCACCAGGATACGTGCGTGCAGATACAGCGAGCGGCCGGTCTTGGTCATGCTGAGCGACCAGCGCTGCCCGGGAACATTCGCCATCGCGGCGGCGAAAGCGCTGCGGATTTCCCGCTGCACCGCCGCTGCGGGCGCTGCCAGCAGTACCTCCATCAGGTTGCGGTACAGTGTGCGCGCCGGCACCGGCAGCATTACCGCGACCATCGCAATTACCATCCAGGAATCCACATACGGCAGTCGCGGCCCGAGCAGGTCGCCGAACTGCCACGCAAATCCGAAGGCGCACAGCACCACGCCGCTCAGGATGGCATCCATCAGCCAGGCAAAGGCATCCACCGCAATCAAGGTGGAGCCGGTGGCGGCGGCGATACGCCGCAGCACCAGGAATACCGCCAGGCAGCCGCCGCTGGCGATCGCCGCGTAGAGGGTCGCCGGACCCGCCAGCAGTGTGCGCCCGCCGGCGTAGAGGGCGGCGATTGCCGACGACAGCGCCATCAACATCACGCCCAGGATCACCATGCTCTGCAGCACGTTGAAGGCAGGTTCGAAACTGGCGTAGCCGAACGGGAAGCGCCGATCGGCGCTGCGCCGCAGCAGGCGCGAAACGCTGAGCATCACCAGCGACATGACGAAATTGACCAGCGAAAAGACGCCGTCGAGAAAAATGGCGTCCGAGCCGGTCAGCTGGGCAAAGCCGAAGCCCAGCGCCGCCATCAACAGGCAACCGACAATCGACAGCCACAAGCCCCTGGTTTCCATCTTCGCGCTCTACTCCATTCCATCCATTCACTGCGGCGGATAATAGCCACTATCGAGCCGGAATTCCGGCGCCAACTTGTAGTCGCAGGGGGAAATCGACACAATTCCCGGCCAACATTGCGCAGACAACTGCAAACAAGAGTTCCCATGAGTATCGATATCGTCATTCTCGCTGCCGGCAAAGGCACCCGTATGCATTCCGACCTGCCCAAGGTCCTGCACCCGATCGGCGGTGTGCCGATGCTCGGCCGCGTCATCGATACTGCCAAGCAGCTGGGCGACGTGGAGATCACTGTGGTGATCGGCCACGGCGCCGAGCGCGTGCGCGAGCTGTTTGCCGACAGTGGCGTCCGCTTCGTCGAGCAGACCGAACAGCTTGGCACCGGCCATGCAGTCGCCCAGGCGATCCCGAATATGCGTCGCGATTCCACCGTGCTGGTTCTGTATGGGGATGTGCCACTGGTCAGGACTGGAACCCTGCAGTCACTGCTGAGCGCGTCCGACAAGGGCCCCGCCCTGCTGTCGGTGGAGATGGCCAATCCGGCCGGCTACGGCCGCATCGTGCGCGATGACGACGGCCGTGTGCAGGCGATCGTGGAAGAAAAGGACGCGGATGCCGACATCCTCGCCATCCGCGAGGTGAACACCGGCATCCTCGCTGCCCCCGCCGCTCTGCTGTGTCGCTGGCTGCCGGAGCTGTCCAACGACAATGCCCAGGGCGAGTATTACCTGACCGACGTGATCGCGCGCTCGGTCAGCGAGAACATCGCGGTCACCGGTGTGCGTGCCAGTGACCCGCTGGAGGTCGCCGGCGTCAACAGCCGCGCCCAGCAGGCGCAGATGGAGCGCGCCCTGCAGCGCGACCGCGCGCTGGCGCTGATGAACGCCGGTGTCACGCTGCTGGATCCGGCGCGCATCGATATTCGCGGCAGCCTCCAGTGTGGTACCGATGTGTCCATCGATATCAACTGCGTATTCGAGGGCGAGGTCACGCTGGGCAAGGATGTACATATCGGCCCCAACTGTCTGCTGAAGAACTGCCGCCTCGCCGATGGTACCCGGGTGGAGGCCAACTCCATTATCGAGGACGCCAAGGTGGGCGAGGCCTGCACCATCGGCCCCTTCGCGCGCCTGCGCCCCGGCACGCAACTGGCGGATGGCGCCAAGGTGGGCAATTTCGTCGAGACCAAGAAGGCGCAGATTGGCCGCGGCAGCAAGGTCAATCACCTGTCTTACGTCGGTGATGCCATCGTCGGTGACGGGGTCAACATCGGCGCCGGTACCATCACCTGTAACTACGACGGCGTAAACAAATTCACCACCGAAATTGGCGACGGCGCCTTTATCGGCTCCAACACCGCGCTGGTCGCCCCGGTCAAAGTCGGCGCCGGTGCCACAGTCGGTGCCGGCTCCACCATCACCCGCGAAGTGAGCACTGACGAACTGGCAGTGGCCCGTGGCAAGCAGCGCAATATCAGCGGCTGGCAGCGGCCGACCAAGAAGCCCTGACACCGGGGTATTCGAGGGGAGTGCTGTTAGTAAGCACAACGGCAGCCCTGTTGCCGGGAGCTACTTGAGGGACACGCCGTGAATCCATCCCTGGAGGCTTGTCAGCGAGGTCCCTCTCGCTGACAGTCCCCCAAGTAGCTCCCGGCCACAGGGCTTTCGCGTCGATTCCTGAGTTCTTAATCGAGCATCAACGAACATTAAATAGAATCGTTGAAGTTAATGCTAAGGTGCTGATGCCGTCGGCAGTTTGCCAGACCTTATGAGGCATGGATGCCGATTAGAGCGTACAGGGATGTATTCACAGCGTGTCTGGCAAACTGCCGACGGCAGCAGCACCGCCACTCAGCTGGCTAACAGCGAAATCAAATGCCGCCAGAGCGAAAATCCGGCGGCATAGCCCACCTCAACAAACCGGCCGCCCGCCGACCATCCATTACACTTGCGCAACGGGAATAAAAGGACTCGCCCGATGCACAAACCCCGAATGCACCTGGTCGCCTCGTTCGATATTGCCTCGCTGCAATATCTGGACGAACAGGGGCGCGCCACCCAGGAATTACCCGCTTTCGCCACCCCGGATGTGCTGCTGGCCATGTACCGCCAGATGGCACTGGCGCGGCTGGTGGATGATCGTGCGGTCAAGCTGCAGCGCACCGGCCAGCTCGGCACCTACCCGTCCACCCTCGGCCAGGAGGCCATCGGTGTCGGCACCGGTGCTGCCCTGCAGCCATCCGATGTCTACTGCCCTTACTACCGCGAGACCGGCGCGCTGCTCGAGCGGGGTGTCGAAATTGAGGAAATTCTCGCCATCTGGGGCGGCGACGAGCGCGGCCAGAACTACGCCCACGACCCCGAAGACCTGCCGCTGTGCGTCCCCATTGCCACGCAATTGCTGCACGCCGCCGGCGTCGCTTTCGCACTCAAGTACAAGAACGAGCAACTCGGCGAACCGCCACGGGTCGCGGTCACCAGCGCCGGTGATGGCGCCACCTCCAAGGGCGATTTCTACGAAGCGCTGAACCTGGCCGGCGTCTGGCAGCTGCCGGTGGTGTTCGTGATCAACAACAATCAATGGGCCATCTCGGTGGCACGCGGCGCGCAGACAGCGGCGAACACCCTGGCGCAGAAGGCCATCGCCGCCGGTATTCCGGGCCTGCAGGTGGACGGCAACGACATTGTCGCGGTGCGCCAGGCGGTGGCCGACGCGGTCGAGCGTGCGGGCAGCGGCGCCGGCCCGACCTTGATCGAGGCGCTGAGCTACCGCCTGTGCGACCACACCACCGCTGACGATGCCAGTCGCTATCGCCCGCAGGAAGAAGTACTGGAGGCCGAACGCTGCGAACCCGTTGCGCGCCTGCGCCGCTACCTGGTCGACGCCGGTCACTGGGACGACGACAGCGAAGGCGAGCTGCAGCGGGAGTTGGCGGAAATACTCGAGGATGCGCTCAGCACCTACCGCGACAGACCCGCCGACACGGCCACGGCGATGTTCGACCACCTGTACCGCGAACTGCCGGAAGCGCTACTCGAGCAGTACGACGAAGTGGCCGGGAGGAGCCGCTGATGGCCGCCATTACCCTGGTAGAGGCGGTCACCCGGGCGCTGGCCCACGAACTGGACGCAGACAACCGCGTGGTGGTGTTCGGCCAGGATGTCGGCGCCAATGGCGGCGTCTTCCGCGCCACCGACGGCCTGCAGCAGCGTTTTGGCCCGCAGCGGGTGCTGGATACGCCGCTGGCGGAAAACATGATTGGTGGCATCGCCGTGGGCATGGCAGCGCAGGGCCTGCGGCCGGTGGCGGAATTCCAGTTTATGGGCTTTATCTACCCGGCACTGGACCACATCCTCAGCCACGCCAGCCGCTACCGCAGCCGCACCCGCGGTCGCCTGTCCTGCCCGCTGGTATGCCGCGCGCCCTACGGTGGCGGCATCCACGCGCCGGAGCACCACTCCGAGAGCACCGAGGCGCTGTTTGCGCATATTCCCGGTCTGCGCGTGGTGGTGCCGTCGTCGCCGGCGCGCGCCTACGGCCTGTTGCTGGCCGCGATCCGCGATCCGGACCCGGTAATTTTCCTCGAACCCAAACGCATCTACCGCGCGGTCAAACAGGAAGTGCCGGACAGCGGCGAGGCGCTGCCGCTGGACCGCTGTTTCGTATTGCGCGAGGGCACCGATATCACCCTGATCAGCTGGGGCGCGATGCTGAAGGAGACCCAGGCGGCGGCGGAGCAGCTGGCGGCCGAGGGCATCGAGGCGGAGGTGATCGACCCGGCCACGCTGAAGCCGCTGGATATCCACGGCATCGTCGACTCGCTGGAGAAAACCCGTCGCTGTGTGGTGGTGCACGAGGCCGCGCGTTTCGGTGGCCTCGGCGCCGAGATCAGCGCGCAGATCAGCGAATACGCGTTCGATCTGCTCGACGCGCCGGTGCAGCGGGTTACCGGCTACGACACGGTGATGCCCTACTACCGGCTCGAATACGACTACCTGCCCGGCGTCGAACGCATCGTCGCCGCCGCCCGCGAGGCGCTGGATTACACCAACGGAGGCCGCCGGTGAAGGTATTCGAACTGCCCGATCTGGGCGAGGGCCTGCCGGACGCGGTGATCCGCGAGTGGCATGTGGCCGAGGGCGAGCGTATTGCCGCGCACGACAGCCTGGTTACCGTAGAGACCGCCAAGGCGCTGGTGGAAGTGCCGTCGCCGCGCAGTGGTGTGGTGGAAAAGCTTTACGCCGGCGAGGGCGATACCGTCGAAGTCGGCCAGCCACTGGTCGCCTTCGCCGATACCGCGGCGGATACCGAAACGCGCGGCGGCGAGCAGGCGCGCAAACCACGCGAAGCCGCGTCTGCAGATTCCGGTACCGTGGTCGGCAAGATAGAACAGACCGACCAGCAACTCGGTCGCGAGGTAGCCCCCACCGCCCTGCCGCGGCGCCTGGCCACACCTGCAGTGCGCGCGCTGGCGCGGCGCCTCGGCGTCGACCTGAGTTACCACCAGCCCCGCGGCGAGCGCTACAGTGCCGCCGAAGTGCGCGATCTGGCAAAAACTGCGAAGAAATCGGATAAACCCACGCAAAAACCGCCGAAAGCTCCGAAGGAAACGAAGAAAACGAAGGGTAAAGCTGCGGAAATGTCGCCGGCGCGGCGCGCGATGGCGCTGGCCATGAGTCGCGCGCGCGATCAGGTGGCGCCAATGACCCTGTGCGATCAGGTGGATATCGGCGCCTGGTGGGGCGAGGAATCCGCCACCCTGCGCCTGATTCGCGCCGTACAGGCCGCCTGTGCGGCCGAGCCAAACCTGAACGCGCTGTACCAAGACGACCAGCTGACACCGGCCGATGGCGTCAATATCGGCCTGGCGGTGGATTCGCCGCGCGGCCTGTTCGTGCCGGTGCTGAAGGATGTCGCCAGCCACGCCGACAGCGATCTGCTGCAGCAGATCGGCAGCTACAAGCGCCAGGCACACGAGAGCGGCATTGCCCGCGACGATCTGCAGGGCGCCAGCATCCTGCTGTCCAACTTCGGCGGTATGGCCGGTCGCTATGCCACGCCGGTAGTGATGCCGCCGACCGTTGCTATCGTCGGCGCCGGGCGCACGTTCGACGCCGTAGTGCCACTGGACGGAAAACCGGCGGTGCGACCACAGCTACCGCTGTCAGTCAGCGCCGACCACCGCGCCGTCACCGGCGGCGAACTGGCGCGCTTCCTCAAGGCGCTGATGCAGGCTCTGGCATAGGGGTGGCGTAGGGGGTGCCGCGCGCACCAGTACCGCGGCAACCATACGCCACCCCTGCGCTGCCTCCCTGTCATGTCAAAATTTCCTGTGGGAAATATCCTTTCGCTTTGCTATTGTTAAGTTTCGAATCGAAATTTAACTGCCTATGTCCAAACGCAATACCCAGCAACGCCGCCACCAGATCATGGCCCTGTTGAACGAGGCCGGTGAAGCCAGTGTGGAACAAATGGCGCGCCAGTTCGAAACCTCGGAGGTTACGATCCGAAAGGATCTGACCGCGATGGAAACCCACGGTCTGCTGCTGCGCCGTCACGGCGGCGCCATTCCGGTGCCGAAAGAGCTGGTGGTCGAAGAGGCGCCATCCGAGGTCAAGCGCGCCATTGGCCGCGCCGCGGCGGCGCTGATCCCGGATCATCACCGCATTGTGATCGACTACGGCCGCACCACCGCGGCGGTGATCCCGGAACTGGAGCGCAAGCGCGGCCTGGTGGTAATGACCAATTCCCTGCACGTGGCCAATGCCCTGCGCGAGCTGGAAAACGAACCGACGCTGCTGATGACCGGCGGCACCTGGGATCCGCACTTCGAGGCGTTTCAGGGCCGCGTGGCGGAACAGGTACTGCGCGGCTACGATTTCGACCAGGCGTTTATCGGCGCCGACGGTATCGACCTGGAGCGCGGCACCTGCACCTTCAACGAGCAGATCGGTCTGTCGCGGGTGATGGCGGAAGTGGCGCGCGAGGTGGTGGTGCTGGCGGAGTCGAGCAAGGTCGGCCGGCGTATCCCCAACCAGGAGCTGCCCTGGGAGCAGGTGGACATTCTGGTCACTGATGACGGCCTGGCGCTCGAAACCCGGCAACAGCTTGAATCCCGCGGGGTGCGGGTGATCTGTGCCGAAGTGAGCGCTTACGCCTAGCAGTGTCCGCCTAATTCGGCGGTTGGCGCCAGTTTGTTCTTAACAGTTTTCACGGAATTATCGAGGTTACAGTCATGTGTGGAATCGTCGGCGCGCTGGCCCAGCGCAATGTCAGTGAGATCCTGCTGGAGGGCCTGCGGCGCCTCGAGTACCGCGGTTACGACTCCGCCGGCGTGTGTCTGGTGGATGGCGATGGCCAGCTGCAGCTGCGCAAAAGCAGCGGCAAGGTGGCGGATCTCGAGGCGAAACTCGCCGCCGATCCCGCCGCTGGTCGCCTGGGTATCGCCCACACCCGCTGGGCCACCCACGGCGAACCCTCGGATGTGAACTCGCACCCGCACGTATCCGGCGATATCGCGCTGGTACACAACGGCATTATCGAGAACTACCAGAGTCTGCGCGCCGAATTACAAGGCAAAGGTTATGAATTCCAGTCCGCCACCGATACCGAAGTGGTGGTGCACCTGATCCACTCGCTGGTGGCCGGTGGCCGCGATCTGCACGCCGCGGTCAGTGCGGCGATCGCGCAGCTGCACGGCGCCTACGCGCTGGGTGTCATCAGCGCCGCCGAGCCGGACAAACTGCTGTGCGCGCGCTCCGGCAGCCCGCTGGTGGTCGGGGTCGGTATCGAGGAGAACTTTATTGCCTCGGATCCGATGGCGCTACGCCAGGTAACCGATCGTTTCATCTTCCTCGAGGAGGGGGATATCGCCGAAATCAGCAGCGCCGGCATCGCCGTATGGGACAACAGCGGCGCCGAAGTCAGCCGCCCGGTACACAAGCTGAACGGCAGCCACGATGCGGCCGACAAGGGCCGCTATCGCCACTATATGCAGAAGGAGATCTTCGAGCAGCCGCAGGTGGTGGCCGCCACCATGGCCGGGCGCATCGGCGAGGTGTCGGTACTGTCCGAGGCGCTGGGCACACGCGCGCACGAGATTCTGCCGCAGGTGCAGCAGGTCCAGATTGTCGCCTGCGGTACCAGTTACCACGCCGGTCTGGTGGCGCGCTACTGGATCGAGGACTGGGCCGGCATCCCCTGCTCGGTCGAGGTGGCCAGCGAGATTCGCTACCGCAAGACCGCGGTGCGCCCTGGCACCCTGTTCGTGACCATCTCCCAGTCCGGCGAGACCGCCGATACCCTGGCCGCGCTGCGCCAGGCCAAACAGCTCGGCTACCTGGCCTCGCTGACCATCTGCAATGTACCCAACAGCTCGCTGGTGCGCGAGTCGGAGCTGTCGCTGATGACCGAGGCGGGCCCGGAAATCGGCGTCGCCTCCACCAAAGCCTTCACCACGCAGCTGGTGGCCCTGCAGCTGTTTTCCATCGCCCTAGCCAAGGTCAACGGCCTGGCGGCGGAGCGCGAGGCGGAACTGGTGCGTGCGCTGCACCAACTGCCGGAGCTGATGGAGCAGTTCACCGGCCTCGATAACCGCGTGCAGGTCACCAGCGAGGCCTTCGCCGAGAAGCACCACGCGCTGTTCCTCGGTCGCGGCGTCGAGTACCCGATCGCACTCGAGGGCGCGCTGAAGCTGAAGGAAATCTCCTATATCCATGCCGAGGCCTACCCGGCCGGCGAGCTGAAACACGGCCCCCTGGCATTGGTCGACGCGGATATGCCGGTCATTGTGGTGGCCCCCAACGACGAGCTGCTGGAGAAGCTGAAGTCCAACCTGCAGGAAGTGCGCGCCCGCGGCGGCCAGCTGTTCGTGTTCGCCAGCCCCGAGGCCGGCTTCGTCAGCGAGGCGGGCATCACCGTGGTGGAGGTCCCGGACGCGCCCGAGAGCCTGGCGCCGATCCTGTACACGGTGCCGCTGCAACTGCTCAGCTACCACGTGGCGCTGTTGAAGGGCACCGATGTGGACCAGCCGCGCAACCTGGCCAAGTCGGTCACGGTGGAATAACGGGCGCAGGCGCGGCCGCAAAGTCCCCGCTGTTTCGCGGGGCAGTGCGGATGCTGCTTGTGCGGGCCGGCAAAGCCGCGCCTGTTGCTCGCGCGCCACGGCGCTGCCATTCATTGCCCGAAATGGATCACCGAGCGGATGCTCTCGCCGCGGTGCATCAGCTCGAAGGCCTCGTTGATCGCGGCCAGGCCCATGGTGTGGGTGATGAAATCGTTCAGCTTGAACTCACCCGCCAGGTAGCGCTCCACATACCCGGGCAGCTCGGAGCGGCCCTTGACGCCGCCGAACGCGGTACCCTTCCACACCCGGCCGGTCACCAGCTGGAACGGGCGTGTGGAGATTTCCTGACCGGCACCGGCCACGCCGATGATCACGGATTCGCCCCAGCCCTTGTGGCAGCACTCCAGCGCCGAGCGCATGACGTCGACGTTGCCGATGCACTCGAAGGAGTAATCCACACCGCCGTCGGTCAGCTCGACAATCACTTCCTGGATCGGCTGGTCGAAGTGCTGCGGGTTGAGGCAGTCGGTGGCGCCCAGCTGGCGCGCCAGCTCGAACTTGCTCTCGTTGATATCGATGGCAATGATGCGCCCGGCCCTGGCCATGGCCGCACCGATGACCGCGGACAGGCCGATACCACCGAGGCCGAAGATGGCGACGGTGGCGCCCTCCTCCACCCTGGCGGTATTCATCACCGCCCCCATGCCGGTGGTGACTCCGCAGCCCAGCAGGCAGACCTCTTCCAGCGGGGCCGCCTTGTTGACCCTGGCCAGCGAAATCTCCGGCAGGACCGTGTATTCGGAGAAGGTGGAGCAGCCCATGTAGTGGTGGATCGGCTGGCCGTCCTTGTGGAAACGCGTGGTGCCGTCCGGCATCAGGCCCTTGCCCTGGGTCTCGCGGATGCTGCCGCACAGGTTGGTTTTGCCGGACCGGCAGAATTTGCACTCGCCGCACTCCGGGGTATACAGCGGAATCACGTGGTCGCCCACGGCGACGCTGGTCACACCCGCACCCACGGACTCGACGATACCGCCGCCCTCGTGGCCGAGGATTGCCGGAAACAGACCCTCCGGGTCATCGCCGGACAGGGTGAAGGCGTCGGTGTGACAGACCCCGGATGCGATCACGCGAATGCGCACCTCGCCCGCCTGCGGCGGCATTACTTCAATCTCTTCAATCGCCAGCGGCTGTCCGGGGCCCCAGGCCACGGCGGCTTTGCACTGGATGGTGTCGGTCATAACGCACTCCATAATCGTTGTGCCGCGGCGGTTGGCGGCAATTCGGGAGGCGAGTCTATCTATTTCTCATTAGTTGATAATCGTACCCTTTGGTAAATTATATTTACCTATAAGTAACAATCGGTGAGGGCACGCCAGGCATGCTCAGTTGGGAGGGCGTCAGTGAATTTGTAGCCGTGGCCGAGGCCGGTGGTTTCACCGCCGCGGCCGGCAAACTGGGGATCTCGACCGCCCAGGTCAGCCGCCAGGTCAGCGCCCTCGAGGCAAGACTGGCGACCAGGCTGTTCTACCGCACGACGCGCAGGGTTGCGTTGACTGAAGCGGGCCAGCTCTATTACCAGCACTGCCGCCAGGTGCTGGACGGGCTGGAAGAAGCTGAGCGCGCGGTAACGGATCTGCAGCAGGTGCCGCGCGGCCGGCTGCGGCTCACGGCGCCGGTGACCTACGGCGAGACAACCCTGGCCCCGCTGGTCAACGATTTTGCCCTGCGCTATCCGGAGCTGCAGGTGGATATGCAGCTGACGAACCAGAAGCTCGACCTGGTAGCCGAGGGTTACGACCTGGCCATCAGGCTGGGCAAGCTGGAGGATTCCAGCATGATGGCGCGGCGGCTGGGGTCGCGCACCCTGTATGTCTGTGCCGCGCCGGCGTACCTGTCCGCGCACGGCGAGCCCCCCAGCCTGGCGGAGCTGGCGCGCCACAACTGCCTGCAGGGAACCCTGGACCACTGGCGTTTCCTGGAGTCCGGCAAACCCAGGGATATCCGCGTCAGCGGCAGTATCCGTTGTAACAGCGGCCGCGCGCTGGTGGATGCGGCACTGAAGGGCATCGGCCTGGTGCAGCTGCCGGATTACTACGTCGAAGAACACCTGCGCGCCGGCCGCCTGGTTTCCCTGCTCGAGCACTACCGCGCGGCGGACGATGGTATCTGGGGTGTCTACCCACACAACCGCCAGCTGTCACCGAAGGTGCGCATGCTGCTGGATTATCTCGCTGATATGCTCACCTGATACCGACTATGACGCGGCGCCGCGGTTTTTACCGGATTGGTTTTAAATTGCTTTCTCGACTTATCCACAGGTTGGTTGCCGCCGCCGGCCCGCGTCGGTGCTGATGTCATTTGCGGGTCTGCGCGGTGATGCGGACATGCTGTCGGTTGCTTTTGCGGTTTCGTTCGCTGCCACATCTCGCTCAAAAGTCGAGCAGCGTGCTATAACCAACGCTCGGCTAAAAACGATGAGAGGGCCGGGCAGTGACAACCGCAGAAAAAACCAGACCCGCACAGAGCATCAATACCGCCGTCATGAACGGCGATGTCAGTGTACTGATGGGCGACAGCACGCAGCCGCTGGAACAGGTGCGCGACGAGCGCAAGCGCAAGCTCACCGCGGCCTTCCGCCTGTTCGGTAAGTACGGCTTCGACGAGGGCGTGGCCGGGCATATCACGGTGCGCGATCCGGAGCTGGAAGACCACTTCTGGGTCAATCCGATGGGCGTCTCCTTCAAGCAGATGCGGCTGTCCGACCTGCTGCTGGTGGATCACCAGGGCAATGTGGTCGAGGGCGAGGGCTATCTCAACGGCGCCGCATTCACTATCCATTCCCACATTCACCGGCTGCGCCCGGATGTGGTCGCCGCCGCCCACGCCCACTCGCTGTACGGCAAGACCTGGTCCTCCCTCGGCCGCCTGCTGGACCCGATTACCCAGGATGCCTGCGCCTTCTTTGGCGACCACGGCCTGCTCGACACCTTTTCCGGCGTGGTGCTGGAGATGGGCGAAGGCGAGGCGCTGGCGCAGGCACTCGGCAACCACAAGGCGTTGATCCTGCAGAACCACGGCCTGCTCACCGTGGGCAAATCCATCGACGAGGCCGCCTGGTGGTACATCACCATGGAGCGCAGTTGTCAGGCGCAGCTTCTCGCAGAGGCGGCCGGCACGCCGCGGCTGATCGAGCCGGAAGTGGCAATCCGCACCCGCGCGGTAGTGGGTACCGAGCTGGCGGGCCTGTTCAGCTTCCAGCCCCTCTACAGCGTGATCTGTGCCGAGCAGCCGGATATGTTCGAATAGCTGGATCGCGCTTGTGGCGCCGCATTGATCACAGGCCCGGCTTGCCGGAATCGTCCCAGTGGTGATCCAGGTGCAGGTCCTTGTCGCGCCGGTCTTCCTGCAGCGCCTGCAGCAGTTGCTCGCGATAGATGCGCGTCTGCGCGATATGCTGGGACTCGTCGCGCCAGTAGGGGAACAGCTTCTCCAGCATGCGCTGGTCGTGCTGCTTGAACTTGCGCGCGGCGCGGCGCGCCTCGTATTTGCTGAGCCCCAGCAGCTGCAGCGCGCACTCGCCGATCGACAGCGCCGAGTCCACCGTCTCGCGGAAAATGTGTTTTACCCCCGCTTCCATCAGCGCGTACTGGTGCATGCGGTTGCGTGCCCGCGCGAGGATGGTCAGGTGCGGAAAGTGCTTCTGCAGCTGGCTGACGATTTCCAGTGCGGCGGCCTGGTCGCTCAGGGTCAGGATCACCAGCCGCGCATTGCCGGCGCCGGCGGCGCGCAGCAGGTCTTCGCGCGAGGCGTCGCCGTAAAATGCCTGGATACCGTAGCGGCGCACCAGCTCCAGCTGTTCGGCGTTGCGCTCGAGCAGGGTGGTCTGGAAGCCGCAGGCGTTCAACAGGCGCCCGGCTATCTGGCCGAATCGGCCGTAGCCGATGATGATCACCGGCGAGCCGGTGTCCTGCGGCGGCTCCGCGTCGGTCGGTGCCGCCGGGCCGACCATATAGCGCGGCTGGATAAATTTCTCGTAGATCAGTAACAGGATCGGCGTCAGCACCATCGACAGTGCGATCAGCGCCGCGACCAGGTTGCTGACAGTGGCATCCAGTACACCCTGCTGGTTGGCGAATGACACCAGCACGAAGCCGAATTCCCCCGCCTGTGCCAGCGACAGTGCGAACAGCCAGTCCTCGCCGCGGGACATGCCGGTAAAGCGCGCCAGCGCGAACAGCAGCCCGAACTTGGTGGCCACCAGCAGCAGCACCAGGGCCAGCAACAGCCAGGGGTATTCGGCAATCAGGTTGAAGTTGAGGCCGGCGCCCACCGCAATAAAGAACAGGCCCATCAACAGGCCTTTGAACGGCTCGATATCCGCCTCCAGCTCGTGGCGGAACTCGCTCTCGGCGAGGATGACGCCGGCGAGAAAGGTGCCCAGCGCCGGCGACAGCTCCAGCCAGTGCATGATGGCGGCGGCGGCCATCACGATCAGCAGTGCGGTGACGGTGAACATCTCGCGCAGCTGGCTGCCGGCCACCAGCCGCAACAGCGGCCCCAGCAGGTAGCGCCCGGCGAGGATAAAGGCGGCCATGGTACCGATCACTGCCAGTGCATAGTGCCAGCCACCCAGGCTGCCCTCCTGTTGCGGCACGTCGCTGCCGGCCAGCAGCGGCAGCAGTGCCAGGATCGGGATCACCGCCAGGTCCTGGAACAGCAGCACGGCGAAGGCACCGCGCCCGCCCTCGGTCTTGAGCAGGTTCTTTTCACTGAGCGACTGCAGCACGATGGCGGTGGAAGACAGTGCCAGGATCAGGCCGATGGCAGCGGCGTTGCGCCAGTGCTCGCCGTACAGCCATACCGCCAGCGCGGCCACCGCGGCGGCGGTCACCAGCACCTGGGCGCCACCGGTGCCGAAGATGGCGCCGCGCAGCTGCCACAGCTTGCGCGGCTGCAGCTCCAGGCCGATCAGGAACAGCATCAACGCCACGCCGAATTCGGCGATGTGCATTTCATCGCTGGCATCGCCCACCAGCCCCAGGGCGAAGGGGCCGATGACGACACCGGCGAGCAGGTAGCCGAGCACCGAGCCGAGGCCGAGGCGTGTGGCAATGGGTACGGCGATAACGGCGGCGGACAGGTAGATGACCGCCTGTACGAGGAAACTGCTGTCTTCCATGATCGGATGTTGTCTAGCTGGAGTGGAGTCCTGGCCGGGCTGCCAGCCGCCGCTAGTCGCTGGCGGCTTCGGGTAGCTGCTCCGGCTCGGCAAACTCGCGGCTGCGCCGGATCAGCGGGGCGATGGTGGAACCCTGCACTACGATGGAAAAGACTACCACGCCGTAGGTCATTACGACCCATAAGTGGCGCAGATCCTGGCCCTGTACCATGGCGTGGCCGGCCGGGATCGACATTGCCAGCGCCAGCGCCAGGCCGCCGCGCAGGCCGCCCCAGATCAGGATGCGCTCGGTATAGGGATGGTATTTGCGGAAGCGCTTGAGGAAGGTGAACGGCACCGTCACCGCAACCACGCGGCTCAGCAGCACGATCGCGATTGCGGCAACCAGCAGCAGGTAGTCGAACGGCTGGAAGTCGATGGTGATCAGGAACAGGCCCACCAGCAGGAACAGCAGGCCGTTGAGGAAGTCCTCGGTGATGCTCCAGAAGTGGTCCAGCTCGTGCTGGCTCACCCGCGAGAAACCGGTCTCGCGGGTAAAGTTGCCGATGATGATGCCGGCCACCACCATCGCCAGCGCGCCGGACACGCCGAGCAGGTTGGCGAGCGAGAAGCCGGCGGTGGGGATCACCAGGGTCAGCAGCAGTTCCAGACTGTGGTCGTCGGTGCAGCCGATCAGCCAGTGGAACAGGCCACCGATGGCCAGACCGAGGACGATACCGCCGACGGCGTCGACCAGGAACAGCTCGGACACTGACGGTAGCGTCGGCGACGCGCCCTCAAACGCCAGCGCGAAGATTACGGTGAATACGACGATACCGAAACCGTCGTTGAACAGGGATTCGCCCTCCACCTGGATTGATACCTGCTCTGGCGCCTTGAGGCTTTTGATGATCGCCAGCACCGCAATCGGGTCGGTGGGGGAAATCAGTGCGCCGAACAGCAGGCAGTAGACGAAGCCCACCGGCAGGCCGACAAACTGCAGGAACCAGTACAGCAACGCGCCCACCGCGAAGGTGGAGATCAGTGTGCCGAACACCGCCAGCAGGGTGATCTCGATGCGCTGGTTGCGCAGCATCAGCAGGTCGATGTGCAGGCTGCCGGCGAACAGCAGGAACCCCAGCATGCCCTTCAGCAACAGGTTTTGCAGGTCGAGCAGCGGCAGCAGCTGGTTGGCCCAGTCGCGCAGCGACACGATACCGAGCTTGCCGAGGCCGATCACCAGCAGCGACAGCGCCAGTGCACCGGCGGTAATCGCGATGGTGGCCTGTGCGCGCAGGACATACTGGTTTAGAAATCCGAGAAACACCGACACCGCGGCGAGAAAACAAAAGGTGTAATAAACTTCCATGCCGCAGGCGGCCCTCACTGATCGGGAGTGATACGGGGGAGGGGCGCGTGCAGCGCCCCGGCTATTCGTCGGTGAGTGTGCCGTTATTGTAGTCGCGCAGAGCCTGCTCGATTTCCTCGCGGCTATTCATTACGAAGGGGCCGTAGTGGACTATTGGTTCGCGCAGAGGCAGGCCATGTAGGCACAACAAGCCTGCTCCCGTGTCGTCGGCGCGCAATTGTAGCGCGTTACCGCCTCCGTATAAAAGGAAATTGCCGCGCGGAATGGATCCGTGCTCTGTCACCAGCGCGCCGTGGTAGACGAATACCATGGCGCTGTGTGCCTCCGGCAGCGGTAGCAGCACTTCTGCCCCGGGTGCCAGACGCAGGTCCGCCACCCCCGCCTCGGCGGCGGCATCCAGCAGCGGTGCGCTGCGCTTCTCGCCGTCGACCGTCCACTCGCCGGCAATCAACCGGATCAGCGAACCGGCGTCATCCACTGGCAGCTCGGGAATCTCCTCCGCCTGAATATCCCGCCAGGTCGGCGCGCCCATCTTGTCGGCGGCGGCCATATTGATCCATAGCTGGAAGCCGTGCATACCGGCACCGCCGGCGTCCTGCGCCGGCATTTCCGAATGGATGATGCCGCGCCCGGCGCGCATCCACTGGGCACCGCCCGCAGACACTGCGCCGCGGTTCCCCAGGTGATCCTGATGCTCGAACTCGCCGTCGAGCATATAAGTGAGGGTTTCGATACCGCGGTGCGGGTGCGGCGGAAAGCCGGCGATATAGTCATCGGCGTTTTCCGAACGGATTTCGTCGAGCATCAGGAAGGGACTGAATTCCTGATTCTGGAATCCGGCCACGCGCTGTATCTTCACGCCGGCGCCATCGGAAGAGGCCTGGCTGGCGATGCCGCGCAGCAGCGGGCGCGCATCGGATTTGCGTTCGAACGTTGACATAAACGGTTCCTCCCGTGATTTTGCCCACAGTATAAGTCGATGAATTCGACATAAAATGGCAAAAATTCGCTGTTTATATTCGAATTCCTCGACCAATAGGACTATATAAGCTCTGGTGGGTTTTCCCGGCCTGTGGACAAAGTAGCGGGCACAGCTTTCTACAGCTCCACAACCCGCGGATTACCCCGCTCGACCAACGCATAGGAGTGCAGATGGCCAAGGTAACTCTGGAACAGTGGCGCATGTTTCAGTCGGTGGTGGAACACGGCGGCTTTTCCCAGGCTGCGCAGGCGGTGCATAAGAGCCAGTCGTCGATCAACCACGCAGTGCACAAGTTGCAGGAGAGCCTCGGTGTGTCACTGCTGGAGGTGCGCGGGCGCAAGGCCGAGCTGACTGATGCCGGGCGCATTATGCTGGCCCGCGCCGGCGGCCTGCTCGACGAGGCAGAGGCGCTGGAATCCGTCGCCGCCAGCCTTTCCAGTGGCGAGGAGCCGGTACTGACGCTGGCGGTGGATGTGCTGTTCGATTACGAGTGCCTGTTCAACGCCATTGAGCGCTGCGCCGGCGAATACCCGCATACCCGCATCGAGCTGCGCGAGACGGTGTTGTCCGGCGGCGAGGAACTGCTGCAACAACAGCAGGCCGACTTCATCCTCACCACCCAGGTGCCGCAGGGCTTTGTCGGCGAGCCATTGACCAGAGTCCGTTTCGTGCCGGTGGCGCACCCGCGTCACTCGCTGCATCAATTGGGACGCCCCGTTACGCGCGAGGACCTGAAAGCCTGCCGGCAGATTGTCGTGCGCGACTCCGCCGCCAGGAATCGCCAGGACGCGGGCTGGCTCGGCTCCGACCAGCGCATCACGGTGACCAACGTCCATACCTCGGTGGAATTGATCGAGCGCGGCCTGGGGTTCGCCTGGCTGCCACAGACCCGCATCCGCGAGTCGCTGTCCGCCGACCGGCTGTTGCCGCTGTCCACCGAGGAGCCGTGGGAACGCGATGTCACCGTCTATCTGGTGTACGCGGATATCGACCGCTGCGGTCCGGCTGCCAACCTGCTGATCGGTGCGCTGCGCGATTGTCTCGGGCCGTTGGAGTGAGTGTGCAGCGGTCTCCCGCGACAAATATTTATAAAATCGAAAGTTACTGGCGATATTTTGCGGTTTTCACAGTAAATAATAGAACTACACTAAACGCAGTTTCACTAACACTGATCGATTGATCTCACAGAGAGGGTTCAGAAATGAATTCAGAAACGAATACTGCATTAACCTGCGATCTCGCCAAACTGCTCGGCCGCGTGCTGATGGCAGTCATGTTTATTAGCTTCGGCTGGAGCAAGATCGGCGGCTACGAGGCTACCCAGGGCTATATGGCGTCAGTGGGCGTGCCCGGTGGGCTGCTGCCGCTGGTGATCCTGGCGGAACTGGGTGGCGGCCTCGCCATACTGTTCGGCTTCCTGACCCGCTGGGCGGCGCTGGGACTGGCGGTGTTCTCGCTGCTGGCGGCCTGGCTGTTCCACTATCATCCCGCTGACCAGGGCCAGATGATCAATTTCTTCAAGAATGTGACCATCGCCGGTGGCTTCATCTACGTCGCCTGCGCCGGTGCCGGCCGCTTCAGCCTGGACCATCTCTTCCGCCGCAATCGCTGAGATTGCCCCCCGGGGCGCGGCGGCCACGGCGGCCGCGCCCACTCAATACTCCCGATACATACGCTACTCCCTGAATTAACGAGGAGGCCCCATGGGTTTACTGGTCAACGGCCAGTGGCAGGACCGCTGGTATGACACTGACAAGAGCGAGGGCGAGTTTGTGCGCGAAGCCGCGCAACTGCGCAACTGGATCACTGCCGATGGCAGCGCCGGTCCCAGCGGGGAGGGTGGCTTTGCCGCGGAGAAAGACCGCTACCACCTGTACGTGTCGCTGGCCTGTCCCTGGGCACACCGCACACTGATCTTCCGCAAGCTCAAGGGGCTGGAGGATTACATCGGTGTATCGGTAGTGAGTCCTTACATGCTCGAGCACGGTTGGACTTTCGACACCGATGAGGGCTCAAGCGGCGACCACCTGTATAACAGCGATTTTCTCTACCAGCTGTACACAAAGAACCGCGCCAACTACAGCGGCCGCGTCACCGTGCCGCTGCTGTGGGACAAGCAGCGCGAGTGCATCGTCAGCAACGAGTCGGCGGAGATCATCCGCATGTTCAACAGCGCCTTCGATGATCTGACCGGCAACCGCGACGACTACTATCCGGAGCCGTTGCGCGGTGATATCGACGCAACCAACGAGATTGTCTACGAAAATGTAAATAACGGTGTCTATCGCGCAGGGTTTGCGACCACCGAAGAGGCCTACGAGCACGCCTATGAGCGATTGTTCGGTGCCCTGGAGCAGCTGGAGCGACGCCTTGGCCGCGACCGCTACCTGACCGGTGACCAAATCACCGAAGCGGACTGGCGCCTGTTCACGACGCTGATCCGCTTCGACGCCGTCTACCACGGCCACTTCAAGTGCAACAAACAGCGTCTGGCCGATTACCCCAACCTGTGGGGCTTCACCCGCGAGCTGTACCAGTGGCCGGGCGTCGCCGACACGGTGGATTTCCACCATATCAAGACGCACTACTACGCCAGCCACAGGAACATCAATCCCACCGGCATAGTGCCCAAAGGGCCAGAGCTGGACTTCGCTGCGCCGCATCACCGCGGCTGAAAAGGATGCCCGCCGGTCCCGGTGGCCGCGCGGGCCCTAACGATTCTGTCCGGCCGGAGCTAGCCGGCGGGACCTACCCGGCGGGACCTACCCGGCCGGACCTACCCGGCCGGACCTATACTGCTGGGAGCCCCTTTACCCGATGAGGCTCCCGATGAAACTCTTCTACGCCCCCGGCGCCTGTTCCCTGTCGCCCCATATCGTCGCCTGCGAAGCCGGCATTGAGCTGGAGCTGGCAAAAGTGAATCTGGGCGAACACAAGCTGGCCAGTGGCGCCGACTTCACCGAGATCAATCCAAAGGGCTATGTGCCTGTGCTGCAGCTGGAGGGCGGCGAGCTGCTGACGGAGGGCGTGGCAATCGTGCAGTTTCTCGCCGAGCAGAAGCCCGACCGCCAGCTGGCGCCGGAGTATGGCTCCCTGGAGCACTACCGGCTGCTGGAGTGGCTGAACTATCTCGCCGCCGAGGTGCACAAATCGTTCGTGCCGCTGTTCTGGGATGGCGCAGAGGAGGAGAAGGCGCGCGCGAAGAAGGCTATCGCCGGGCGTTTCGACTTTATCGAACAGCAGTTACAGCAAGACTACCTGATGGGCGATACCTTCACCGTCGCCGATGCCTACCTCTATACCCTCGCTACCTGGCTCAACAAGCAGGACATCGCTACGGATGCCTGGCCGCGGCTGCAGGCGTTCATGCAGCGCATGGAGGCGCGCCCCGGTGTGCAGGCGGCGCTGCGCGAAGAGGGGCTGCTCAGGGACTAGCCCTCAACGTGGCACGTAGCGCCTGGCCGCAGGGACTTCCACCTCAATAGGCGCGCGCGCCCGGGCAATAAACAGCGCCGACGACAGCGCCACCAGTGCGCAGGTGAACATGGCCGCGGCGATCGGGGTCAGCGTACCGGTGTGCAGCGTGTTGACCAGCCCGCCCAGTACCCCGCCGGTGATAAACAGGGTGGCGCCGTAGAGTGCATTGGCGCTGCCGCTGACGCGTGGAAAAAACTCCAGATAGCAGGCGGCTGCGTTGGGGCCGGTAATGCCGATACAGGCCATGACCATCACCAGCGGCCCCATCCACAGAGCCAGGTGCTTGCCCTCCGGCAGCGTACCCAATACCAACAGGCCACAGCCGATCAGTTGCAGGGTGATGCCGGCGAGCAGGATGTGGCGCGGCTCGAAGCGTTTCAGCAGGCGGATATTCAGCTGCACCATACAGATCAGTCCGAGCACGCAGGCGCCGAAAAACAGCGGAAAGCGTGTGGCCGGTACGCCGAAATAGCGCATGAAAACGAACGGCGCGGTGGTGATATAGATAAACATCGAGCCGCTGACGCAGGCCTGCGCCAGCAGGAAGCCCAGTGCGCGGCGGTTGCCCAGCACCTGCTTGTAGTTGCGCACCAGGTCGCGTTTGGGCCCGCGCTGGCGCCGCGCGCGGGAAAAGCGCGACACCGTCTCCGGCAGCAGGGCGCGCACCAGCAGCAGCATCGCCGCGGCGTAGCACAGCAGGAAGATAAAGATGCTTTGCCAACCGCTCGCGGCCAGCAGTGCCGAGCCGATCACCGGGGCAATCAGGGGCGCCACCAGCATCATGGTGCTGATCATCGAGATGATGCGCGCGGCGTCGCGGCCACTGTACAGGTCGCGCACGATCGCTGCGCAGATGACCGTGGCGAAACCGCCGCCCAGCGCCTGGCACAAACGCAGCAGAATCAGCTGGTCGACGTGGCTGGCGAACAGGATCAGCAGTGAGCTGGCGATATAGATCACCAGGCCGATGGTACCGACGGTGCGGCGGCCCCATCTGTCCGACAGGGGCCCGCCGAGCAGCTGGCCGATGGCGAAGCCGAGCAGAAAACTCGATACCGAATGCTGCACGCGCGCCACTTCGGTGCCCAACGCGGTGGCCATGGCGGGAATCGCCGGCAGGTAGCTGTCGATTGAAAACGGCGTCAGTGCCACCAGTGCGGCGAGCCACAGGGCCAGCCAGCGCGGCGGCGCGCGATCGGCGAAATTGGGTGCGGATGACATAAAAGCTCGGTACAGCGTCGGTGGCGGGGCGGGTGCGCGCGGCATGATAGCGGCCGCGCACACACGGCACCAGCGCCGGTGGCGGAAATCCCCGCGCTATGGTGTTGCCGGTCAGCGGGCGCCCGGGTCGAACAGCAGTGTGTCGCCCGCATACAGCGCCTGCCAGCGCGTGGGTGCGGTGCGGAAGTTGCCGCTGGCGATGGTCTTGCGCAGTTCAGCAAAATCCATCGGCGCCGGCAGCGGGTAGTAGGACAGGCGCGGCGTGCCCGCCGCGGGTGCCAGCGCGGCCGTGTCATTGCTGCTGTCGCGCGGGGTGAACAGGATGATCTGCTGGCGCCGGCTCTGGGCGCCGGCGAACAGCAGGGTTTCATCGACGCCGTCGCCATTGATGTCCTGGCGCAGCCAGAAGCAGCGCGGCTGCGGCCCACTGCACTGGCGGGACACCAGCTGCAGGTTGTTCGTTACCTCGACAGGCAGCGTCGCGCCCTCGGGATAGATCGGCAGCTGCGCGAGTGCGGCATTGCGCTGCGCCTGCGCGGCGGGGTTGTCGCGCAGTTTCCACAGGGGATCGCCGGGTTGCTGCAGCTTGCCCAGGTAGCTCGCCAGCTTGGCATCGGCGCTGATCTCCGGGCGCTGTGCCAGCTGCTGGATGGCTTCCAGCCCCGGCCGGCCCAAATGCCGGCGCAGGAAATAGAAATCAAAGTCCTGCGCCGCCACCCTGCCGTCCTGCAGCCGCGCTACCTGGCTGTCGGCGCTGATCTTCCAGAAATCCGCCAGCGGCGACTGGGTTACCAGACACACGGCCAGGACCCAGAATGCCAGGCCGGTATTCAGCTTGCGCAGCCAGCCGGTCCAGTGCGCGCCGCGGCGCAGGATGGCGAGACAGTAGCTGAGTGCCACCAGGGTCAGGGTAAGTGCGGCGGTGAATCCCCACAGCCGCTCGGGGGTCCAGCCATATTGCACTACCCGCAGGTAGAGGCCGTAGTGGGCGATCAGGGCGTAAATCGGCGCCACAGCCAGCGCCAGCAGCAGGATGCGGTTGAGCAGTTTCGGGTAGCGGCTGAACGGCTGTTCGTCCTGGATCACGCCGTTGGTAAAAAACAGCAGCAGCGCCACCAGCCACAGCAACAGGGCACTGCCGCGCCCGGTGTCCCACACCGGCTGCAGCCCGGTTGCCGGCAGGGTGGCCAGAAACACGATGACGAGCACCGCCAGCAGCGGCAGCAGCGCTACCAGCATGGTGCGCAGCAGCCGCTTGAGTGTGAGCACAAAGCCCTGCTGGGCGCGGAACAGAATCGCGCCGCAACCGCCCACCAGCCAACTGACGGGATAGGCGAACCAGTCCTGCCGGAACAGTTCCTGGAAAAAATTGATCCCCACCAGTTTGAACAGCGCCTGCCACAGAAACAGGATCAGCCAGAAGATGGCGACGAAGGTCAGCGTCAGGGCGGCGGTGAGCGCGTTGTCCCAGGAGAAATGGAACAGCGCCGGGTAGTCGGGGCGGCGCAATTGCGCGCTGCCGGTGGCGCAGGCGCGCAGCAGGAAGGCGGCGATAAACGAGGCGATGCCGATACTCAGGATAAAGCTGAGCGGTGTTTTACAGTGGATCAGTGCATCGGGCGTACACTGGCTGCCGCGGTAGGCGGCCAGCAGCGCCAGCAGTGCGCCGTAGCCCAGCAGCAGCCACCAGTAGCTGCGCGCCAGGCGCGGCGCCACCGAGACGATGGCCATTGGCGGCAGCGCCAGTACCAGGGTGAAACTGAGATAGCGCCACAGCGGCGACCAGTCGGCGACCGCGGGCCAGGCCTGCAGCAGGTACACCAGCAGCCCCTGTAACAGGGCGGTGGCGAAAATCAGTTTTCGATTGCTGGCGCTGAGTTCGCTGGTATCGGCACTTCCCTGCATGCGGTCCCCCACTGAAATCCCTGTGGACAGGTCTGTGATTATCCCTGCCGCTGGATTTTGTTATCCACAGCTAGTTACCCACAGTCTGTCAGTGTTTGTCTTCACGCAGGGTGTAAAGCCCCTGCTTCAGCTTTAGCAGATGCTCCTGCAGCTGCGGGCCCTTGCGCTGGGCGACACCGATGGCGAGCACGTCGATCACCACCAGGTGGGCGATACGCGACGACAGCGGCGTGTAGATCTCGATATCCTCTTCCACATCCACTTCCAGCGGGATGGTGGCCTGGCGGGCGACCGGTGAGCCGCTCGGGGCCAGGCCGATCACGGTGGCGCCCTGCTGTTTGGCCATGGTCATGGAGCGCAGCAGTGCTTTGGTGCGCCCGCTCTGGGAGATGGCCACGACCACGTCACCCGGCTCCATCGACATGGCGGACATGTTCTGCATATGGTGATCGGAGTGGGCGGCGGCGGCCAGCTGCAGGCGGAAGAACTTGTGTTGGGCGTCGATGGCGACCGCACCGGAGGCGCCGAAGCCGAAGAATTCGACCCGTCTGGCGGCGGCCATGGCGGTGACCGCGGCTTCCAGCGCACGGGCATCGATCTTGTCGCGCACGTTCAGCAGGGTATCGACGGTGGAGTCGAACACCTTGCGCTTGTACTCGGCGATGGTGTCCGTTTCAGTCACTGCGATCTGGCCGAAACTGGGGCTGGAGGCCAGTTGCTGCGCCAGGTTCAGCTTGAACTCCTGGAAGCCGGAACAGCCCACCGCGCGGCAAAAGCGCACCACTGTGGGTTCGCTGACCTGGGCCTCGGTGGCCAGGTCGACGATGCGCATATGAATGATTTCATCCGGGTTGGCGAGGATGTATTCGGCCACCTTGCGCTCGGACTTGCGCATGGAGGACAGCTGTTCACTGATTTTCTGCGTGACTTCCGCCGGCTTCACGGGACTTCCTTACTCTCTCCAGGAACCGCAGTTTAGCGGTTGCTCACTCCGCTGGCGAGCCACTTTGCCGGGTCCGGGTCGCTTCCGGACAGCCTCCGGGCGGCCCTGCCGGCGGTGGCCATCCGCTCAACAGCCTCATCGGCAACCGTTTCCCGGAAGGCCCCCGCCGGCAGGGCCTGCGCATTTAGGCTCTGTGTATGTTGTCGAGCCTGGATAGAAGTAAGACAAAACCTGTTTATTTAGCCAGGTAACCCGCCGTAGCTCTGGTACAATCGGCGCCATGGACGTATCTCAGATTCTAGACCCCCTCAACGACGCCCAGCGCGAGGCGGTGGCGGCGCCACCGTGCAACCAGCTGGTGCTGGCCGGTGCCGGTTCCGGCAAAACCCGCGTGCTGGTACACCGTATCGCCTGGCTGATGCAGGTGGAGGGTGCCTCGCCCTACTCCATCATGGCGGTGACCTTTACCAACAAGGCGGCCAAGGAGATGCGCGCGCGCATCGAGGAGCTGCTGGGGGTCAACACCTTCGGCATGTGGGTGGGCACCTTCCACGGCCTCGCCCACCGCTTGCTGAAAGCCCACTGGCAGGAAGCGAAACTGCCGCAGAACTTCCAGATCCTCGACAGCGACGACCAGCTGCGCCTGATTAAGCGCGTGCAGGCGGACCTGGGCTTGGACGACAAGAAGTGGCCGCCGCGGGAAACCCAGTGGTGGATTGGCGGGCAGAAAGACGAGGGCCTGCGCCCGCAGTATATCCAGGCGGGCAGCGATCCGTGGCTGCAGACGATGGTGCGCATCTACTTCGCCTACGAGGAGGCCTGCCAGCGCGGCGGTCTTGTGGACTTCGGCGAGCTGCTGCTGCGCGCCCACGAGCTGCTGCGCGACAACGATGCGGTGCTGGCCCACTACCGCCGCCGCTTCCCGTTCATCCTGGTGGACGAGTTCCAGGATACCAACACGATCCAGTACGCGTGGCTGCGCCTGCTGGCCGGCGACCAGAGCCGCATCACGGCCGTGGGTGACGACGACCAGTCCATCTATGGCTGGCGCGGGGCCAAGATCGAGAATATCCAGCACTTCGAGCGCGATATGCACGAAGTGCAGACGGTGCGCCTGGAGCAGAACTACCGCTCCACCAGCACCATCCTCAAGGCCGCCAACGCGGTGATCGAGAACAACAGCGGCCGCCTGGGCAAAGAGTTGTGGACCGAGGGCGAGGAAGGCGAGCCCATCGCGCTCTATTCGGCCTACAACGAACAGGACGAGGCGCGCTTTATCGTCGAGCGTATCCAGGACTGGGTGCGCGACGGCAACCGCCGCGACAGCGTGGCGATCCTGTACCGCTCCAATGCCCAGTCGCGGGTGCTGGAAGAGGGCCTGCTGCGCGAACAGGTGCCCTACCGCATCTACGGTGGCCAGCGCTTCTACGAGCGCCTCGAAATCAAGAATGCGTTGTCGTACATGCGCCTGATCAGCAACCGCGATGACGACACCGCGTTCGAGCGCGTGGTCAACACGCCGACGCGCGGCATCGGCGCGCGCACCGTGGAGATGGTGCGCAGTTATGCCCGCGAGCAGGGTTGCTCCCTGTGGCGCGCGGCGCAGCTGATGTTACAGCAGCGCGTGCTGGCGGCGCGCGCGGGCAATGCGCTGCAGTCGTTCCTCGACCTGGTCAATGCGCTTGCCGCCAACGCCGAGGACAAGCTGCTCGATGCGATCGCCGAAAACGTGATCGAGACCAGCGGCCTGCTGGAGTTTCACGGCAAGGAAAAAGGTGAGAAGGGCCAGACGCGGGTGGAGAACCTGCAGGAACTGGTCAGCGCCTGCCGCGCTTTCGATGGTATCGACCAGCCGCCCGGCGAGGAGGCCGAGGCAGAGGAGCGCCCGCTGCTCGACCAGTTCCTCGACAGCGCCGCGCTGGATGCCGGTGAGGGTCAGGCGGACGAGTTCGAGGACGCGGTGCAGCTGATGACGCTACACTCGGCCAAGGGGCTGGAGTTCCCGCTGGTATTTATGGCCGGGGTGGAGGAAAACCTGTTCCCGCACAAGATGTCGGCGCAGGAGCCGGGCCGCATGGAGGAGGAGCGCCGCCTCTGCTACGTGGGTATCACCCGCGCGATGCGCAAGCTGTACATCACCTACGCGGAGAGCCGCCGCCTGTTCGGCACGGAGAATTTCAATACACCGTCGCGCTTTGTCAGCGAGATTCCGCCCAACCTCGTGCACGAAGTACGCCTGAAGACGGAAATTTCGCGCCCCTTATTTCAGCCTGAATACGGCAAGGTGGGTAACCTCAGCCAGCTCTCCGATCCGGCGCCGGACTTCGACGACCTGCCACCGCTGGCGCTGGGCGGCCGCGTGGAACACAGGAAATTCGGCGAGGGCACCGTGGTGCAGTTCGAGGGTAACGGCCCGCGCGCGCGGGTGCAGGTCAACTTCGACGATGCCGGCAGCAAGTGGCTGGTGGTGGCCATGGCAAAATTACAGCCGCTGTGAGGTAAGCAGCACCGGGAGCGGCCGCGGGCCGCTCGTTAAAAAGAAAAACCAAAGCGGTAAAACAATAAAAACGCGATGAAAAAAATCAACTGGTATCCCCCCGTTATCCTCGGCCTGCTCGCGCTGCTGGTCATCACCTTCGGCGCGCTGGTGGTATCCCGCTCCGCACAGGGCCCGGTGCAGCACTTCGCCAAGGGCAGTGATCAGCAGACCTTCGAGTGGAAACTCGTCACCACCTGGCCGAAAAACTTCCCCGGCCTGGGCAGTGCGCCGGAGCGTTTCGCCAAAAAAGTGGCGGCCATGTCCAACGGGCGCCTGAAGATCAAAGTCTACGGCGCCGGCGAACTGGTGCCGGCCATGGGCGTGTTCGGCGCCGTGTCCGACGGCGCCGCGCAGATGGGCCACGGCGCGGCCTATTACTGGAAGGGCAAGATTCCCGCAGCGCAGTTCTTCACCGCCGTGCCCTTCGGCCTCAACGCGCAGGAGATGAACGGCTGGCTGCACTACGGCGGTGGTATGCAGCTGTGGCGCGAACTGTACGAACCGTTCGACCTTATTCCGATGGCCGGCGGCTCCACCGGCGTGCAGATGGCGGGCTGGTTCAACAAGGAAATCAATTCCGTCGACGACCTCAAGGGCCTGAAGATGCGCATTCCCGGCCTCGGCGGCGAGGTGCTGAATCGCGCCGGCGGCACCGCGGTGACCATCCCCGGCGGCGAGCTGTACACGGCGCTGCAGACCGGCGTGATCGACGCCACCGAGTGGGTCGGCCCCTACAATGACCTGGCGTTTGGCTTCTACCAGATCGCCAAGTACTACTACTACCCGGGCTGGCACGAGCCGGGCTCGATCCTCGAATTTATCGTCAACAAGACCGCGTTCGAAAAGCTGCCGCCGGACCTGCAGGCAATCGTGCGCACCGCCGCCCGCGATGCCAACCAGGATATGCTCGACGAGTACACCGCGCGCAACAACCGCGCGCTGCAGGAGCTGGTGCAGAAACACGGTGTGCAGTTGCGCCGCCTGCCGGACGATGTCATCGCCTACCTGAAAAAGATCAACAACCAGATCATGGAAGAAACCGCGGCGGAAGATCCGCAGTTTGCCCGCGTTTACAAGGCGTACAAGGCATTTAAAGCGCAGGTAATCCCCTATCACCGTATCAGCGAGGAAGCCTATTACCAGACGCGGTCTATCAGTACCGATCGTATTGAACCGCCGACTGACGCGGCAAAGCGTTAGCCGCGCCGTACACACTTTGCGCGAAAAGACGGGAATTTCGCGTTGCCCGGACGGCAAAAAACCGAACCGCATACCCTTCCGCCGCGGCGCAGTGAACACTGCGTCCGGGAAGTGCGTACGGCTTGGCAAAATAAACAGAATTAATTTAGTTAATTTCTGTTAGTCATATAAGTCACCTTTCACCCTCCCCGAGACAATGAATAATTGTCTATTAGTTCACTTTCAGAACGCCAATAAAATCAAAAAATGGGGGGTCGTATGAAAAACCTGTTTCGCCTGATTGCCATCTGCGCGCTGGTTGCGCTGGTCGGTTGTGCCACACCGCAGCCGCCGGTGGCGCTGGACCAGAGCTTTTACACGCAGAAGGGCAAGAGCGTCGGGGTGATGCTCAAGGTGCCGGAAAAGCCGGGCCTGGCCCTGGAGGGCAATGTCGGTCTGCTCGATTACGCGATCATCAGTGCCGCCACCAGTGCGCTGACTGACAATATCGAGCGTCAGGGGTTGGACGAATTCGTCGCCGTCTCTGAAGACCTGAGCCACAGCCTGGAGAGCGCGGGCTTCCAGGTCGTGCGTCTGCAGGCGCCGGCAAAGGCCGTGAAAATGGCAAAATTCAAGGATCCTGACAGCAAGGACCAAACCTACTTTGCCGCCAGGGATCACCGCGCGATGGCGCAGCAATACGGGGTGGACTACCTGCTCAAGCTCACCGCGACCCGCACTGGACTGGCGCGTCCTTACTACGGTTTTGTGCCCACCGATGCGCCGCGCGCGGTGTTTGATGTACACGGCGAGCTGATTGATCTCTCCAGCAACCAGCTGCTGTGGTACGCCAACATGCCGCACGCCGCCTACGCCGACGGTGAGTGGGACGAAAAACCGAAATTCCCCGGGCTGACCAACTCCTTTTACGTGGTGATGAATCAGGCCCGGCAGGACGTCATCGGTGCGCTGGCAAAGCGCAACGCCAGCGGCAGCAGTCTGGCGCTGAAACAGGGCGCGGACGAGGCGACGACGGCGCAGCAGGAAACACCGGAAAAACTATAACAACGACCGGATGACGGCAGCGGCCCGCACCGCTGCCGGTGCAATTTATGAAAAAACGCATTACATCGACCCTGCTCGGGGTCCTGCTGGCGGGGTGTGCCAGCCATTCCACCTACCATATCTCCGCCGCCAATCCCGAGGCGGTCAACGCACTCGCCACGCTCTACTTGGAAATCGACCCGCTCGAGAACGCGCCGCTGGTGGTAGAGGTGCGGCCGGAGCCCTGGCGCTACTATCCCGGCGTTACGTCGGAACTGCTGACGGCGCAGTATCCGGTGCAGTCATCCCCGGGGGCCAGCGCCGGGCAGGTGGCAGCGGCCGGTGCGGTTAGCGGCCTGGTCGGCTCCCTGCTCGCATCGGGGATGGTCAAGAGCGCGGCGCAGGACAAGGCGCAGTTGCCGGCCAAGCCGCTGCTGGAGCGCCTCGCCAGCGGCGCTCTGCAGCGGGACGTGCGCGAGGACATAGTGGACGACATGCTGCGATCCAACTTCGCTCTTGAACACTCGTTGCGCTACGCGGCCCACGACAGCGGTGCCAGCGCGGAGCTGCGCCTGCAGCCATCGATCAAGCTCACCAACAGTCTCGGCGTGCTGAAGTTCAACATCAACGCCGAATTGCGAGAACCCTCCGGACGACTGCTGTATCGCAACTCGATCGAGTACTGGTCGGCGGGCAGCGGCGCCGCGGGCGATAAAGCCAAGAATCTGGACTACTGGCAGCAGAGGAATCAGTCCGCTTTCTACGCAGAGCTACGTCGTGGCATCGACTACACCACCGACTACCTGGCCCAGTCCCTGGACGGTTCCCTGCCAGTTGCCGGCGCGCCAGTGGCGACCCACAAGATAGACTGCAAACACGGCTGGGTGCTGCTGCGCGGCAACCTGATCCGGAGCACGGATGAGTACACGGTGTTGCGCGACCTGCGCGGCAATATCAAGGTGATCGCCGGCAAGCTGGTGCTGTGAGCGCGCAACAGGGCTGCCGCGGCTTGTGGATAACACAGCTGGATCGCTGGGCGCCGTGGCGCGCGAACGGTTGCTGATATCGGGGGAAACGGCGGCTGGCGGGTCAGCCGCGGGGGCGGTTACGGCAGCGGACGCGTGCGTCCGTGGTCGTCTATGGCGACGAACACAAACTCGCCCTCGGTCACCTTCACCTGCTCGCCGGAATCGACCCGGGTCAGCCAGACCTCCACCATGGTACGTATCGACGAGCGCCCCACTTCCACCGCCTCGGCGTAGCAGCTGACGGTGGAGCCAACCGGAACCGGGCGCAGGAAGACCATACTGCCGACGGCGACGGTGGTCACCCGGCCGCGGGCGATCCCCTGGGCCATAATGGCGCCGGCCACGTCCATCTGCGACATCAGCCAGCCGGCGAACACATCACCCTGGGGATTGGTGTCGCGGGGCATGGTCTGGGTCTGCAGGGTCAGGGTGCCAGTGGGTTGCGGATCTTCATCAAGTGCGGACATCGACAGCTCGCGGATTGTTAGATTTATTGGCCCCCGCGGCGCCCTACCTGATTCGGCGGCCCGCGCGGGTGGCGCATTCTAGCACAAGTTGACCAGCTTTTAACCAGCCGCCTTTGGCCAAAAATACACCCTAATCGGCCATGATTCCCGGCAGCCAGGTGGCCAGCGCCGGCCATAGCGCCAGCAGGCACATCACCAGCAGCTGGATCGCGATAAACGGCACCACACCGCGGTAGATGGCGCCGGTGGCCACTTCCGCCGGCGCCACCCCGCGCAGGTAGAAGAGCGCGAAGCCGAACGGCGGGGTCAGGAAGGACGTCTGCAGGTTCAGCGCGATCATGATCCCCAGCCACACCGGATCCAGCCCCATCGCCAGCAGTACCGGGCCGACGATCGGCACCACCACGAAGGTGATTTCGATAAAGTCGAGGATAAAGCCGAGCAGGAAGATGATCAGCATCACCAGCAGCGTGGCGCCGACCACGCCGCCGGGCAGGCTCTGGAACAGGTCGGTGACCAGGTCCTCACCGTGGTAGCCGCGGAACACCAGCGAGAACAGCGAGGCACCGATCAGGATCGCGAACACCATCGCCGTGACCTGCAGCGTGCTCTGCCCTACCTCGCCGGCGCGCGCCCAGCTCAGGGCACGGCGACTGCGCGCCAGCAACCCGGCACCCAGCGCCCCCACGGCCGCGGCTTCGGTGGGCGTGGCGGCGCCGCTGATGATGGAGCCCAGCACCAGCAGCATCAGCGAGATCGGCGGCACCAGGCTCTTGATCGTCTGCAGGTAGTCCACCTCCTCCGCCGCTGCGCGCGCCACCGCCGGCTCGCGCTTGGCCACCAGCAGCAGGTAGACGATATAGGCCAGCACCAGCAGCAGGCCGGGGATGATGGCACCGACAAACAGGTCGCCGACACTGACCGGCTGCGGATTGAAGATGCCAGCGTTCAGCTGCGCCTGTTGGTAGGCGTTGGACAGGGTGTCGCCGAGCAACACCAGCGCGATCGACGGCGGGATTATCTGTCCCAGGGTGCCGGTGGCACAGATGGTTCCGGTGGCTAACTTCGGCGAATAGCCGCGTTTGAGCATGGTTGGCAGTGACATCAGGCCCATCGTCACCACCGTCGCGCCGACGATACCGGTGCTCGCGGCGAGCAGCGCGCCCACCACCACCACCGACACCGCCATGCCCGCCGGCAGCCCGGAGAACACTTTGGCGAGGTTGACCAGCAGTTCCTCGGCGATACGCGCCCGTTCCAGCATCACGCCCATCAGTACAAACAGCGGCACCGCCATCAGGGTGCCGTTCTGCATGATGCCGTACAGGCGGTCGGGAAACGCGCGCAGCAGTTCCGGGTCGAAGACGCCGAACACGATGCCGAGGCCGGCGGACAGCAGGGCGGTGCCGCCGAGCGTAAAGGCCACCGGGTAGCCGAACATCAGCGCCGCACACACGGCGGCGAACATCAGCAGGGGGATCAGCTCGATCACGCGCTTACCTCCTCGGCGGAGGCCACCGGCGTGGCCGCGCGATCGGCGGCGGGTGGGGCCGGTCGGTCAGCGGGCTGCATCAGCTGCGCCAGGGCGCGGCCGAACTGCGCCAGCCCCTGCAGCGCCAGTGTCAGCGCCGCCAGTGGAATCAGGCTTTTGAGCAGGAACACGCCGGGCAGGCCGCCGGCGCTGCCGCTGCCCTCGTGCACAGCCCAGCTGGCAGCGGCGAACTGCAGGCTGCCGGCAAAAATGAAGGTGCACAGCGGCAGCAGGAATATCAGTGTACCCACCGCATTGACCCACGCCTTGCCGCGCTCGCCCATGGTGCGATAGAACACATCCACGCGCACATGGGCATCGCACTGTAGCGCATAGGCCAGGCCCAGCATAAAGGCGGCGCCGTGCAGGTAGACCACGGCATCCTGCAGCGCCACCGAGCCGCCGTTAAAGCCGTAGCGCAGAATCACCACGGCACTTTGCAGCAGCACCATTGCCAGCGTGAACCAGCCGAGCAGGCGTCCGGAAGCCGCGGCCAGCCTGTCCAGGCCGCGGGCACAACGAATCAAGGGGGACATGGGAAAGCTCTCACACCATCTTATTGTTCTGTATCACCGGTACACCGGCTGTCGGCTAAGACTACCGCCTCCGCCGGGGCGGTGCCAGCGGCACCCGGGGACCGTTTGTAACCTGTTTGTCATCTTTCATTCATAGAATCGTCACCCGTTGTTCCTAGCATCGCCGCGTCCCATATTGGAAACGAGAAATCCATCCACCGGAGTCATCCATGAACAAGCGCTTCGCGAACAAGAAAGTAGTGGCCTCGGCCCTGGCGGCCATGACCATCGCCGCATCCCAGGTAGCCCTGGCGGCCCGCGACCATATCAGCATTGTCGGTTCTTCTACCGTATACCCGTTCACCACCACTGTGGCCGAGCGTTTCAGCCGCTCCACCCAGTTCAACACCCCGGTGGTCGAATCCACCGGTACCGGCGGCGGTATGAAGCTGTTCTGTGCCGGCGTCGGTGAGAACACTCCGGACATCACCGGTGCCTCGCGCCGCATCAAGCAGTCCGAGCTGGACAACTGCCACAAAAACGGCATCGACGTGGTCGAGGTGCAGGTGGGCTTCGACGGCATCGCCATCGCCAACGCCAAGGGTGCCGAGCGCCTGTCGCTGACCCGCAAGGACCTGTACCTGGCCCTGGCCAAGAAAGTGCCGAACCCGGACGGTTCCGACACTTTAGTAGCCAACCCGTACAAGACCTGGAAGGACGTCAACCCGACCCTGCCGGCGCAGAAGATCGAAGTCCTGGGCCCGCCGCCCACCTCCGGTACCCGCGACGCCTTCGCCGAGCTGGTGATGGAGCACGGCTGCGAGACCATCCCGATGATCGAGAAGATGAGCAAGGACGACAAGAAAGTCGCCTGCCAGACTCTGCGTGAAGACGGCGCCTACATCGAGGCCGGCGAGAACGACAACCTGATCGTCAACAAGCTGGTGGCCGATCCCGCCGCGCTGGGTATCTTCGGCTTCAGCTACCTGGACCAGAACACCGACAAGATCCAGGGTTCCCTGATTGAAGGTCAGGAGCCGACTTTCGAGTCCATCGCCGACCACAGCTACCCGGTTTCCCGCCCGCTGTTCATCTATGTGAAGAAGGCCCACGTCGGCGTAGTGCCGGGCATGAAGCGCTTCCTGGCCGAGTTCACCAGCGAGCGCGCCTGGGGCGACGACGGCTACCTGGCCGACAAGGGCATGATCCCGATGCCCGCCGCCAAGCGCCAGAAAGTACTGGCCGGTGTGCACAAGCTGACCACGCTCAGCAACCTGGCGCAGAAGTAAGAAAAATTTAAGCACGAAGCTGTAGCGGTAAATGGAATTGCCAGCCAAGCCTCCGGGCTTGGCTTTTTACTTTTGTCGGTTGGCCAATTGCGCGCGCAGCCGGCAAAAGTAAGAAGTGTCTGGCAGCGGCACCATGCAAATTGAGTCAAAAGTCCGGATAATGCCCGGCAAACAACCTCTGGTCTGAGCGAATCGATGCAAACCTCCACCCTCTTCGCCCTGTTGCTGTTGCTGGTGCTGGTGGCCTATGGCACCGGCTTTACCCGCGCGGTCACCGCCGCCCGCGGTCGCGGCGGCCTGCGCAGCCTGGCGGCGCTGCCGAGTTATTACGGCCTGCACACGGCGATCTGGTGTGGCCTGCCGGCGCTGCTGCTGTTGGGTGGCTGGCTGCTGCTCGACGATGCCATCATCCGCGCGCTGGTGCTGCACGGCGTTGCCGACAAACCGGACACCGTCGCCGGGCAAAACCTGCTCTACGCCAAGGTCCAGAACCTCGCCGCCGGCCACCTGCTGGGCGAGCCGACGGCACAATTGCAGGCCGCCGCCGACCATTTCACGGCGCTGCGCCAGCGCGGCAATATACTGCAAGCGGCGCTGACGCTGCTCCTCGCCATCGGCCTCGGCGCCTTTGCGCTGCTGCGCTTCTCGCCGCAGCTGCGCGCGCGCGAGAAAGTGGAATCGATCCTCAAGGCGGTGCTGATCGCCTGCGCCTGCGCCGCCATCTTTACCACCGTCGGCATCCTGCTGTCGGTGCTGTTCGAATCGCTGCGCTTCTTCCACGCGGTGCCGCTGACCGAATTCCTGTTCGGCCTGCACTGGAGCCCGCAGATGGCGCTGCGCGCCGACCAGGTGGGTTCCAGCGGTGCCTTCGGCGCCGTACCGCTGTTTACCGGTACGCTGATGGTGTCGGCAATCGCCATGCTGGTGGCGGTGCCGGTGGGCCTGATGTCGGCCATCTATCTGGCGGAGTACGCCAGTGCGCGGGTGCGTTCGCTGGCCAAGCCGGTGATCGAGATCCTCGCCGGCGTGCCCACGGTGGTGTACGGCTTTTTCGCCGCCCTGACCGTGGCACCATTCATCCGCGATGCCGCCGCCGCCGTGGGCCTGCACGCCTCCAGCGAGAGCGCGCTGGCGGCGGGCCTGGTGATGGGCGTGATGATTATTCCGTTTGTGTCGTCGCTGTCCGACGACGTGATCAACGCGGTGCCACAGTCGCTGCGCGACGGCGCCCTCGGCCTCGGCTCGACCAAATCGGAAACCGTGCGCAAGGTGGTGATTCCGGCCGCCCTGCCCGGCATCGTCGGCGGCGTGCTGCTGGCGGTATCGCGGGCCATCGGCGAGACCATGATCGTGGTCATGGCCGCCGGCATGTCCGCCAACCTGACTGCCAACCCGCTGGAATCCGTCACCACCGTCACCGTGCAGATCGTGACCCTGCTGGTGGGCGACCAGGAATTCGACAGCCCCAAGACACTGGCTGCCTTCGCACTGGGCCTGATGCTGTTCTTGTCCACGCTGGTGCTCAACTTCATCGCCCTGCACGTCGTGAAAAAATATCGGGAACAGTATGACTGATTCGACCAGAGACAACGGCCAGCCGAGCGTGCGCGCGCGCATCGAGCAGGGGCTGGCACGGCGCCACCGCCAGGAAAAAATCTTCCGCGCGCTGGGTATCGCCAGCATCGCGTTTGGTGTGCTGGTGGTGGCAGTGCTGTTTGCCGATATCATCGGCAAGGGCAGCGGCGCGCTGTGGCAGACCGCGATCGAGCTGAAGGTCGACTACGACCCCGCGGTGCTCGGCATCGACAAGGTCGATCACGAAAGCCTGGCCTGGGCCAACTTCACCGGCATGATCCGCAAATCCCTGCGCGCGCACTTCCCCGATGTCAGCGGTCGCAGCGCCAAGCGCGAGCTCTACTCGATCGTGTCCAGCGGCGCACCGTTTACGCTGCGCGATCGCCTTGAGGAACACCCGGAACTGCTGGGCAAGAGCGAGACGGTGTGGCTGGCCGCCGACGACGATGTGGACAACTTCGTCAAGAGTCTCGACGGCGACAAAGACAGTTTTGCCGGGCGCACCTCGGAACAGATGGCCGGCTGGATCAAGTCGCTGCTGGCCAGCGGCGAGCTGAAACAGCGCTTCAATACTGCTTTCTTCACCCACGGCGATTCGCGCGAGCCGGAACAGGCCGGTATCCGCGCGGCGCTGGTGGGCTCGCTGTTGACGCTGCTGGTGACCCTGACGCTGTCGTTCCCGATCGGGGTGGCCGCGGCGATTTACCTCGAGGAATACGCGCCCAAAAACCGCTGGACCGACCTGATCGAGGTCAACATCAACAACCTCGCCGCGGTGCCGTCGATCGTATTCGGTCTGCTGGGGCTGGCGATCTTCATCAACTTCTTCGAGCTGCCGCGCTCGGCGCCACTGGTCGGCGGCCTGGTGCTGACACTGATGACGCTGCCGACCATCATCATCTCCAGCCGCGCGGCGCTGAAGGCGGTACCGCCGTCGATCCGCGAGGCGGCTATGGGTATGGGCGCCTCGCGCATGCAGGTGGTGTTTCATCACGTGCTGCCGCTGGCGATGCCGGGCATGCTCACCGGCGCCATCATCGGCATGGCGCAGGCGCTGGGCGAGACCGCGCCCCTGCTGATGATCGGCATGGTGGCGTTTATCGTCGATGTGCCGGGCGGCGTCACCGACCCGGCCACGGTACTGCCGGTACAGATTTTCCTGTGGGCCGACAGCCCCGAGCGCGCTTTTGTCGAGCGCACCTCTGCCGCGATCATGGTGCTGCTGAGCTTCCTGATAGCGATGAACGGCGCCGCCGTGTGGCTGCGCAAGAAACTCGAGCGCCGCTGGTAGTCTGACCACCAAACTTGCCAGCTGGGCGCGGCGGCGTTGTTCGGGGCCGTATGAGGCAGGGATGCCGCTTACGAGCGTACATGGATGTATTCACCTTGTGCCCCGAACAACGCCGCCCCACCCAGCCTCGCACCGCACCGCGAGTGCTAAGATAACGGGATTGTTTATGAACACCATGACCCTAGACGCCGGCGCCGCAGCGCCCGCGCAACCCGCAACACCGGAACAAGAGACAGTGGCAACCCAGGTCAAAGAAACCGTCGGCCAGCCGTTCTGCGATGGCGCCAAGTTGAGCATGCGCAACGTGAATGTCTTTTACGGCGAGGCCCAGGCGATTCACGATGTGAGCCTGGACATCGGCCGCAACGAGGTGGTGGCGATGATCGGCCCGTCCGGCTGCGGCAAGTCCACCTTCCTGCGCAGCATCAACCGCATGAACGACACCATCGAGGGCTGCCGGGTCGAGGGCGACCTGACCCTCGATGGCGAGCCGATCTACGGCCCCAAGGTCGATGTGGTACCGCTGCGCGCGCGTGTGGGCATGGTGTTCCAGAAACCCAACCCGTTCCCCAAGTCCATCTACGACAACGTCGCCTACGGCCCCAAGATCCACGGCATCGCCAGCCGCCGCGCGGAGCTGGATGAAATCGTCGAGGACAGCCTGCGCCGCGCCGGCCTGTGGAACGAAGTGAAAGACCGCCTCGACAAGCCCGGCACCGGCCTGTCCGGTGGCCAGCAGCAGCGCCTGTGTATCGCCCGCGCCATCGCCGTGAGCCCCGAAGTGATCCTGATGGACGAGCCCTGCTCGGCGCTGGACCCGATCGCCACCGCGCGTATCGAGGAGCTGATCGACGAGCTGCGCGCGAAGTACACCATCGCCATCGTCACCCACTCGATGCAGCAGGCCGCGCGGGTCAGCCAGCGCACCGCCTATTTCCACCTGGGCCGCCTGGTGGAGGTGAATGATACCGAGACCGTCTTTACCAACCCGCAGCACGCGCTGACCGAGGCCTATATCACTGGCCGCTTCGGCTGAGGCCCCAATTCCCTGAGAACAACCGCCATGGAAATGAATTTCGACCAACATATCTCCCGCCAATTCAACGAAGACCTCGAAAGCATCAAGACCGAGATGCTGGAGATGGGCGGCCTGGTCACCCAGCAGGTGGCCGACGCGGTGGAGTCCCTGGCCAACGCCGACAGCGAACTGGCCGAGAAGGTGCTCAAGATCGAGGAAGAGATCGATCGCCGCGAAATGGCGTTGGACGAGCATGCGACGCTGATCATCGCCAAGCGCCAGCCGGCCGCCTCCGACCTGCGTATGGTGATGTCGGTGATCCGTATCGCCCGCGACCTGGAGCGGATCGGCGACGAAGCCAGTAAGATCGCCAAGATGGCTATCGCCCTCACCGACGAAGGCACCGCCCCGCGCGGTTACACCGAGATCCGCCATATCGCCGATGCAGTGCGCAAGATGCTCAACGATTCACTCGACGCCTACACCCGCTTCGACGTGCGCTCCGCCATGGAGACCCTGGCCAAAGACGAACAGGTGGATATGGACTACCGCACCGCGGTGCGCGAGCTGGTCACCTACATGATGGAAGATCCGCGCAGCATCTCCCGCGTGATCAACGTGCTGTGGTCACTGCGTTCACTGGAACGTATCGGCGATCACGCCAAGAATATCTGCGAGCAGGTGGTGTACCTGGTCGAGGGTACGGATATCCGCCACGGCAACGAGGACAACCTGCGCAAGCTGTGAGCCGGATTACACCAGAGCAATAAAAAAGGCCGCTGCAAGCGGCCTTTTTTCTGCTCTACACTTTACCGCGAGACAGACCGTGATTAGGGAGTTGCGCCGTGAAGTACCTCTTTGAAGTCCATATCAAGCCGGGCCACACCGCCGAGCAATACGCCGATGCCTGGGTGCGCGCCTCCGAACTGATCCAGCGCGCTCCCGGCGCCCGCGGTACCGAACTGCACCGCAAGATCGGCGACCCGAACACCCTGATCGCCATTGCCAGCTGGCACAGCAAGGCCGAGCGCGATGCGATGGAACAACAGCACGATCCGGATATCGCGGCGATTATCCGCAGTGCCGCGCCGTTTGTGGAGATTCGGCCGCTGGGTGAATTTGAGGACCCCGAGTGGGTGGTGATGCCGTCCTCTTCCGCGCCGCAGTGCTGATTGCCGCTGCTTCGTTTGCAGATACTTTATATAGATTATCACCTCCATCCTCGCCGGCCGCGGACAGTGGCTGTATTTCGTGACATTCGTTACATGTTTTTTATCGTAAACCTCGAGTGAACCGCTACACGGCTCTTTTTATCGCAGCCACCGCATTTTTTATCGATAGATGGAGAAAGCCGGTTCAATGCTTGTCACAAAGCAGGTGATTGCCGGAGGTGGGCAGTCAGTTTGGAAAAGTTATAAAACAAGGAAATTTCAATGAAACTGAAATTTGTTTTCGCCGTGCTGCCGGTGGCAGTTCTTTCGATATCCGCATCAGCCGAAGAATATCGATCCTTTTCGCAGGCCGCATTTTCCCAGACCAGTCGGCAATACAATCTCTCCGGTTGGGATTCTACGTATAAGACAGAAAATTATAACCTCGGATCAACCTATTATTTCGGCCCGCGGGTGACGGAGGGACCGCTTAATGAATTCGAATATATCAATAGAATCAGTAATGTCTACGGCGGCTATTCCAGGGACGATTCTGATACGGATATCGGAACGGCCGGCGGCGAGTATTATACCGGCAACCTGATGTTCGGTGGCGAAATTCAGAATATAAAGGGCGGCAACTTCTACACTGCGGCTGCCGGCTATTTTTTCAATCCAGACCTTTTGGTAAAGCTTGAAAGCTATACTTATGAGGGCGACACCACTTTCTTTGCCGACGCGAAATATAATTATCAACTCAATGGTACCGATTATCTCGGTTTTCATTTCAGGACGGACGACCAGTTTCATCTCCCGTCATTTTCATCTAAATATTTCAAGGATCTCGGTGATGATCACTACCTAGCCTTGAATTTTTCCCTGATTGACCCCGACGACAACGACAGCAATTTCTCCGCGCGGGCCGATTACTACTTCAGTAAGGTCACATCTTTCGGCGTGTATGCCTCGAATCAAAAAGATTATGGGATTGGGGTATCGCATTTCTTTAATCGAAATGTCGCGCTTCAGTTCAATTACGGCACCAGCGGTGAGGGCTTTTACGACAGCTACGACAAATACTCGCTGGGGTTAACTGTGCAGATGTGATGCGAGTTTCGCAACGAAAAAAGGAGCCTCGCGGCTCCTTTTTTCGTTGCGATTATATGTCCGGATTTTCCTGGTCCTGCCAATCGCGCCGGACTTCTCTATTCCGGTGGTGAATCGTTGCAATCACTGGTTTTTTCTTACCGCTTACCCCTGCGCACCTAGCGCTTCCATACGCGCCTGCGCCTTGGTGCCGATATCGCCGCCGGACTGGGCGGCGGTCTGGTAGTGGCTGTAGGCGTCTTTGTTATCGCCCTGACGTTCGTACACCTGGCCCAGGTAGTAGTGCGCATAGGGCGTTTCCAGGTAGCCCAGTGAGCGGTTCAGGTCGCGCTCGGCATCGCTATAGTGCTTGAGCTGGGCGCTTACCACACCGCGCTTGAGCCAGTTGGAAAACAGTCCCGGGTTCTTCTGCACGGCGCGGTCGTATGCTTTGTAGGCGTTCTGGTACTGCTTCTTCTGCGTCAGCAGGTCGCCCTCCAGCGCGTAGAAGGCGGCCTCTTTCGGCTGCTGCTGCTGGGCGCGGCGTACCAGGCTGAGGGCGCGGTCGTACTGTTTGTCACCGACTGCGGCCACCGCCTGGTCGTAGGTCTTGTAGGCGTCGGCGTCGCGTTTCAGCTGGGCGATGGCTCGCTGGTAGGCGGCGCGGTTGGTGGCGCCGCCCCTGGGCAGCTGTTTGGCGTGTTCGATATTGGCGTCGACCCGCGCCTGGGACGGCGGGTGGCTGGCGAACAGTGCCTGCAGGCCGGCGGCCTGCTTGCCCTTGGACAGCTTGACGAACTCCTGCTGCAGGCGCACCGCGCCCTGCGGGTCGTAGCCGGCCGCGGCCATGTACTTCATGCCGTACTGGTCGGCCTCGGACTCGTTGGCGCGGCTGTAGTGGGCGATATACGCATTGCCGCCGAGTTGGCCACCGAGGCTGATCAGGTCGCCGTAGCCGGTGTCCTTGGTGGTGGCGCCGAGCACTGCCAGGCCGGCACCGAGCAGCTGTTGCTGGGACATGGCGGCGGCGGAGTGGCGTGCGGCGGCGTGCACAATCTCGTGGCCGAGTACGGCGGCCAGCTCCGATTCGTCATCGAGCATGGTCAACAGACCGCGGTTGACCGCGATCTTGCCGCCGGGCAGTGCCCAGGCGTTGGGCACCGAGTTGTTCAGCACCACGAACTCGTACGGCAGCCGCGGCTGGTCGGAAACCCGCGCCAGCTTCTGGCCCACGCGGTTGACGTAGTCCTGCAGCGACTTGTCGAGGATGTACTTGCCGCCCTGTTCCTGCTGGTTGATCGGGTACTGCTGCGCGCCCAAGGCCAGTTCCTGGCTCTGCGACATCAGCGACAGCTCCTTCTTGCCGGTCACCGGGTTGACGGCGCAGCCGGCCAGCAGCGCGAAAGTAGCGGCCATGGCTATGGAGTGGATTTTGAACGTGCGCGAGATCATCGCTGCCTCCCTGTATAATGTTCGGTCTTATAGAGATTCATTTTACACAGTCCGGGGAGCGAGGTTATGACGGCACTGCAGATTATCGAATTGTTTGCCGGTACCAATGCGGATGGCGAGCCAGTGGTGGAGCGGATGCAGGTGCGCGTCAACGAGGACGACAGCTGCCAGCTGGTGCGCTCGCCGGCGTTTATCAAGGGTATTGCCAGCGGCGATACCATCAAGGTGGACCGGGAAAAGCAGGCGTTCGAGCTGCTCAAGCGCTCGGGTAACCTGGCGGTGCGTGTCTTCTGCCGCAACAACAGCACCGCATTGTCCGACCAGCTGACGCCGCAGCTGGAAAAGCTCGGTGGCGAGCTGGATATGGAGAGTCCGCGCCTGCTGGTGTACAGCATTCACGTCAGCTGCGGCTTCGCCAATATCGAGAAAATCCTCAACAGCGTGTGCGACGGTGCCAACAGTGTCTGGTACTACGGCAATGTCTACGATCCGCAGGACGGGCAGACACCGCTTAACTGGTGGCAGGATATCCTCAAACCCGAATAACCCCAGCGCAGATAAGGTTTCCGATGTTAATTGTTATCTCCCCGGCCAAGACGCTCGACTACGACAGCGAGATCCCCGATCTCGACACCACCCAGCCGGACTTCCTCAAGGATTCCGCAGCCTTGATCAAGGAACTGCGCGAAATGAGCCCGCAGCAGGTCTCCGCGCTGATGAAGATCTCCGACAAGCTGGGCACGCTCAATTACGACCGCTTCCAGCAGTGGAAGCGCCCGTTCAACGACCGCAATGCCCGCCCCGCCCTGCTGGCATTTAAGGGCGATGTTTACACCGGGCTCGCGGCCGAGACACTGAAAAAGCGCGACTTCGCCTATGCGCAGAAACATCTGCGCATGCTGTCCGGCCTCTACGGCCTGCTGCGGCCGCTGGACCTGATGCAGCCCTACCGGCTGGAAATGGGCACCAGATTCGCGAACACGCGCGGCAAAAACCTGTACGAATTCTGGGGCGAGCGCATTACCGATGCATTGAATGCGCAGCTAAATGCACTAAAAAGTCGCGAACTGGTCAACCTTGCGTCAAACGAGTACTTCAAGGCGGTGCAACCCAAAGTGCTCGATGCCGACATCATCACGCCGCACTTCAAGGATTTGAAAAACGGCCAGTACAAGATGATCAGCTTCTTCGCCAAGAAGGCGCGCGGCATGATGAGCCGCTGGGCGATCGACCAGCGCATCAAGCAGGCCGCGCAACTGAAAGACTTCGATGTGGCCGGTTACCGCTACAACGCGCAGCTGTCGAAAGGCAGTGACTGGGTCTTCACTCGCGACGAGGCGCCGGCGTGAGTGACGCCCGACTGCCGGACGCACCGGCCTGCGCGCGCAACCGCGAGCCGATTCTGGCGCAGCTGCAACGGCTGTTTGCCGGTGCCGCCAAGGTGCTGGAAATCGGCAGCGGCACCGGCCAGCACGCGGTGTACTTCGCCCCGCGCCTGCCGCAGTTGCAGTGGCACACGTCCGAGCGCGCCGAACACCTTGCCGGTGTGCGCGCGTGGCTGGCGCAGTGTCCGGCGCCGAACCTGCACGCGCCGCTGGCGCTGGATGTACGCGGCGAGTGGCCGCCGCTTTCGGTCGACGCTATTTTTAGCGCTAACACGCTGCATATTATGTCCGCGGCGGCGGTGGAGGCGCTGTTCCGCCAGTTGCCGCGGGTGTTATTGCCCGGTGGCCTGCTGGTGGTTTACGGTCCGGTGAAGATCAACGGTGAATTCGTCGGTCCGAGCAACGCGGACTTTGACCGGATGTTGCGCGAGCGGGACCCAGCCAGTGGTATCCGCGAGCTGGAGTGGCTCGACGGCCTGGCCCGCGCTGCGGGCCTCGTGCGCGAGGAATTGAATTACCTGCCGGCCAGCAACCAGTTGCTGGTATGGCGCAGGGTGAGTGAAACGGAGGGGAGCAGTAATGCCTGAGTGGTTTCAAATCGGTGTGGTCATGGTCTTTGCCGTGGGCGCGGTGTATTTCTTTGCCAAGTATCGCGAGACCGCCGGCCAGCTGGCCGAGAGCGAGCGCATGAAGACGCGCCTGTCCAACGACCTCAACCGCTACCGCGACGTGCCGCGCCTGCGCAAACTGCGCGATGCGCTGGTCGGCGCCGACCCCCTGCCGGTGGACGACGAGGGGCGCGAACACCTGCTGCTGCGCGACGGCGACCTGCAGCTGCACCACGTGATCCTGCGTCGCCAGTGCAATGCGGTGGGCGAAGGCGAGAGCGTGACCTACGTTAAAAACGGCGAGGAAGTGGCGCTGGGCGAGCTGGAATAACTCGCCCCGGTTATTGGTTCCCGACCCATCGCCGGCGCCTACCGAAGGAAGCTGTATACGGGTGTGCAATCAGGCCGCGGTTTCCGATACCAGCTTGCGCGGCGGGAAGTGCAGCGTGAAGGTACTGCCGCGGCCGGGGGTGCTGTCCACGGTCATCTCGGCGCCGTGGCGCAACAGCACGTGCTTGACGATGGCGAGCCCCAGGCCGGTGCCGCCGCTCTCGCGCGAACGGCCGGCGTCCACGCGGTAGAAGCGCTCGGTCAGGCGCGGGATGTGGATCGGATCGATACCGATACCGCTGTCCTTGACCGCGAAGTGGCCGCCGCGGCCGTCGACCCACCAGCGCAGCTGTACCGCGCCGCCGGCGGGGCTGTACTTGACCGCATTCAACACCAGGTTGGCAAAGGCGCTGTGCAGTTCCGTGGCGTCGCCGATCAGCGCGCTGTCCTGTTCGCACTCCACACTGAATTCGTGGCGCCCGCCACTCAGCGCGCGCGCCTCGCGCACCAGCCGCTCCACCAGTTCGCGTACGGCGATTTTGTCGCGACCGCTGTCGCGCTCGGAAGTCTCCAGCCGCGACAGCAACAGCAGGTCGTTGACCAGCGTGGTCATACGCTCGGCCTGCTCGTGCATCTGGGTCAGCGGTTTGGCCCAGCCGGGCGGCGCCTGGCCGCTGGCCTCGAGGGTTTCCAGATAGCCGGCGATGACGGTCAGCGGCGTGCGCAGTTCGTGGGAGACGTTGGCAACGAAGTCGCGGCGCATCTGCTCCAGATTGTGCAGGCGGGTGATATCGCGCACGATCACCAGCGCTTCGTCGCGGCCGAAGCGCGTTACCTCCAGCTGCAGGATACGGGCGTCGCTATAGGGGGCGCGCATGGTCAGCGGCTCCGATTTGCTGCCCTGGCTGTGCATGTAGCGCACGAAACCCGGATCGCGCACGAAGTTGACCAGCGGCTGGCCGACGTCGTCGCTGCGCAGGCCCAGCAGCTCACCGGCGGCCGGGTTCCACCAGGCCAGATTGCCGTCGTCCTCCAGCGCCACAATGCCCTCGCGCAGTGCGCTGGTGCTGTCCTGCACCCGCCGCAGCATCGCATGCAGCTTCTGCTTTTCGCGCCGGTGGCGGCGCTGGATACGGTAGAAATCGTCGGAGATATCGCCCCAGATGCCGAAGTTGGTCGGCGCCGGACCGCGGCGGCCATTGCTGAGCCAGCGGTCGAAGCGGGTCTGCTGCAGGAATACCCACACCAGATAGACCCCCAGGCCGAGGATCAGCGTGAGCTGCCAGCGATCGGTAACGAAACCGAAAATGGTGCAGCCGAGAGCGATGATAACGAAGCGCGAAAACTCGCCGATACTGCGGTCCAGCATAGTCGTGCCGTTTTATGCGGATTTGCGCGCGATCTTACACTCTTTCGGCGGTCTGCACAGAAAAGCGATAGCCGGTGCCACGCACCGTCTGGATATAGCGGTCGTGACCGTCTACGGCCAGTGCCTTGCGCAGGCGGCGGATATGCACGTCGACGGTGCGCTCCTCCACATAGACATTGCCGCCCCAGACGTGGTCGAGCAGCTGGGTGCGGGTGTAGGCGCGCTCCTGGTGCGACAGGAAGAAGGTCAGCAGGCGGAACTCGGTCGGTCCCATCTCCACCGCCTGGCCGTTGATGGTGACCCGGTGACTGAGCGGATCCAGCACCAGGCCGCCGGCGGTCAGCGGTTCCTCGGGCTGGCTGGGGCCGGCGCGGCGCAGCACCGCCTTGAGGCGTGCCACCAGTTCCCGCGGCGAGAAGGGTTTGGTGATGTAGTCGTCGGCGCCGGTCTCCAGCCCCTTGATCTTGTGATCTTCCTCGCCCTTGGCGGTGAGCATGATGATCGGCAGGGTGGAAGTGAGTTCGTCGCGCTTCAGGCGGCGCGCCAGTTCCACGCCGGACACGTCGGGCAGCATCCAGTCGAGCAGGATCAGGTCGGGCCGCTCGTCGATGACCAGCGCGTGGGCTTCTTGGGCGTTTTCCGCCTCGATACAGCGGTAGTCCGCCATTTCCAGTGCGACCCGCAGCATATCCCTTACTGCGGCCTCGTCATCGACGATCAGAATCGTTTTACTTTGCATTTGCCTGCCATAGCCTACTTCCAATACCGATTATTTAACGGCATTTCAGTGACAAATATATGACAGGATGCGGCCGCCCCCAAACCCGGGGTCAGTTGATCAGGTAGTGGCAAAAAATTCCGCCAAAAACCGATGCGCCGACCCAGTTGTTGTTCAGGAATGCGCGAAAACAGGCATCGCGTTGCCGATCGCGGATCAGCCACTGCTGGTAGCCGAACAGTGCCGCGGCGCCCGCCAGGCCGCTGTAGTAGACGGCCCCCAGCTCGAAGCGCGTGCCGATCAGCAGCAGCGCGAACAGTACCAGCAGCTGCAGCATCCCGGTCATGGCGCGATCGAGTTCGCCGAACAGTATCGCGGTGGATTTGACCCCGATCTTCAGGTCGTCATCGCGGTCGACCATGGCGTAGAAGGTGTCGTAGGCCACGGTCCACAGCAGGTTGGCGGTGAACAGCAGCCAGGCCTGCGGCGGCACTGTGTGCTGCACTGCCGCGAACGCCATCGGGATGCCCATGCTGAAGGCGGCCCCCAGCACCACTTGCGGCAGGTTGGTGTAGCGTTTGGCGAACGGATAGCAGAAGGCCAGCGCCAGTGCCGGCAGCGACAGCAGAATGGTCAGGCGGTTGGTAGTCAGCACCAGCAGCAGCGACACCAGGCTGAGGCCGAGAAACAGCTGTACCGCGCCGCGCGCGGTGGCCGCGCCGGTGGCCAGCGGCCGCGCGGCGGTGCGTTTGACGCTGCCGTCGATGCGCCGGTCGGCAAAGTCGTTGATCGCACAGCCGGCGGCCCGCATCAGTACCACACCGAGCGTGAACACCGCGAACAGGTGCAGGCCCGGCCAGCCTTTTGCCGCCAGCCACAGCGCGCACCAGGTCGGCCACAGCAGCAGCAGCGAGCCGATGGGGCGGTCGAGTCGGGCCAGCTGCCAATAGGGTTGCAGCGTTGGCCAGTGCCGATTCAGTTGTTGGCTGATCACGTTATTCCCCCGTTACTGGTTCCGTGCCGGCGCCGCTGCGGGCGAACGGTGCCGCCTGCGGGCGGAAGGCGCTGAGGAAGGCCTCCGCCACCAGCAGCGGCTTGTCCCGCAGCCAGAAAATCGAGCGGCGCCCCCAGGCGCTGTCGCCCTCCCCGGCCAGTTCGCGCAGATCGCTGCGCGGATTGCGTTTGAGGCGGTTGAGCAGAATCGGACCGCGGTGGATGTCCGCTTCGCCGAACAGCAGCTCTCCCAGTGGCCGCTCATCGAGGCTGCGCAGGTAGCGCGACCTGCCCTGCAGGCTGCGCAGCGGCAGCACGCTGCGGGCATAGACCCACGGCTGGCCACGGCCGCACAGCAGCACCTCACGCACCAGTGCGCGGCTGCGCTCGCGCAGCCCCAGCGCGCGGCGCTCCTCCGGGCTCGGCTGCAGCCAGCGCTGCTGCAACACCTGGACTCGGAACTGGTTGTCGCTCTGGTGCTTGAGCGCCGCGGTCAGCGAACCGGGGTGCTGCAGCCACGGCAGCAGCACCGTGGGCGGCTGCTGGTGCAGGGATTCCAGCGGCTGGGCCAGCCAGTCGCCATCGGGCACAAAAGGCGAGTGATACAACGCAAACTCCGCTGTGCAAAAGCCGCTATTGTACCCGCTGGGCGGCGCGGTGTAAGGATTGTCAGCGCGCGGGGTTTTGCCCAAGCACGCGGCTGCCGATATAGTGGCGGTTTGCACAAAATAATTGCGGCAGCGCCGCGCCCCGCCTACTTGCTGGAGAATCGAATCACTATGGGACTCACCACCCGCATCCTGATCGCAATGCTGCTTGGCATTGTGGTTGGTGTTCTGTTCAATTTCTTAAATGTCAGTCAGGTACTGGGCGCCGGCGCTACCAGTTTTATCCACAACTATCTCACCGGCGGCCTGTTCGATGTGGTGGGGCGTATCTTCATCGCGTCGCTGAAACTGATGGTGGTACCGCTGGTGCTGGTTTCGCTGGTCTGCGGGGCCTGTGCGCTGTCCGAGGGGCATCGCATCGGGCCGCTGGCCGGCAAGACACTGTTGCTGTACCTGTTGACCACCGCCCTGGCGATCTCGCTGGCACTGTTGGTGGCGATGGTGGTCCAGCCGGGCGTGGGTGTGGATATGAATCTGGCCAAGGGCGCCACCTTCGAGGCCAAGGCGTCGCCGCCGCTGTCCGACGTGCTGGTGAATATTTTCCCCACCAATCCGATCGAGGCGATGGCGCAGGGCAATATGCTGCAGATTATCGTCTTCGCGCTGCTGCTGGGTTACGCGGTGGCCCGCTGCGGTGAGCCGGGCAAGCGCATGGCGGCCTTCTTCAATGACCTCAACGAGGTGATTCTGCGCATGGTGGGCGTGCTGATGGTGTTCGCGCCCTACGGTGTCTTTGCGCTGCTGGCGAAAACCTTTGCCACGCTGGGATTCGATTTCCTGCTGCAGCTGGGCAAGTACTTCCTGGTGGTGCTGTCCGTGCTGCTGCTGCACGCGCTGGGGATCTACTCGCTGTTGCTGAAACTGCTGTCGGGGCTGAACCCGGTGGAGCTGTTCAAGAAGATGCGCCCGGCGATGGCGTTTGCGTTCAGTACCGCCTCGTCCGCAGCCACCATCCCGGTCACCCTGGCCACGGTGGAAAAGCGCCTGGGGGTCGATAACAAGATCGCCGCCTTCACCGTGCCGCTGGGAGCGACCATCAATATGGACGGCACCGCGATCATGCAGGGCGTGGCGACGGTGTTTATCTCGCAGATGTACGGGATCGATATCGGCCTGACCGGCTACCTGACCGTGATCCTGACCGCGACCCTGGCCTCGATCGGCACTGCCGGGGTGCCGGGTGTGGGCCTGATCATGCTGGCGATGGTGCTGCAGCAGGTGGGCCTGCCGCTGGAGGGCATCGCGATTGTCATGGGTGTGGATCGTCTGCTGGATATGGCGCGCACGGCGGTCAACATCACCGGTGATTCGGTGGTCAGTGCGATTGTGGCCAAGAGCGAGGGCGCGCTGTCGGTGGAAACCTTCAACGACCGCAATTACGAGAGTGTGGCCAACAACAGCGGAGGCCACTGAAGTACTGGCCCCCCGCGCAGTCGGGGGGCCACCCCATCAGCCGGCGGCCAGGTCCCGCAGCTCGTCGGCTTCGAGATCGTCCTCGATCTTGTCGATGATCCCGTCGACCATCTTCGACAGCGCCAGCTTGATCGCCGACTCGGTGGTGTTTTTCGCCGCGCCGCCGTTGCGCGGCGACTTCATCTCGTATTCCTCACTGATATGCAGCCCGCTGAGATCCACCTCGCGCGCGGCCACAGCGCTGCCCGCAGCGTTGTACAGCTGGTAGCGGAAGTGCCCGTCGATCTTCACGGTGCCGCGCTCCAGGTCGTAGTCTGCCCCGGACTCCAGGTCGCTGAAGTTCTTGATCACCTTGAGCTTCATCTGGTCGTGCAGGCTCAACATGCCCTCGCGGCTGACCAGCGGCACCTGCTGGTCGACAAAGTGGGCGCGCAGGCGCGTGTCCAGCTCCTGCTGCAGGTAACTGCGGTAATTCTGTATGGCGGCGTCCTTGATCTGGCTGAGGCTGTGATTTTTGCCGATGGCCGACAGCAGGGACTTCAGGTCAGTGCCGCTGACTGGCATGGGCACATCCATCTCAATCTTGGGCGGGGCAATATCCAGAGTGGGAATCGGCGCGTCGTCGCCGAACAGCGCGGCGTGTGCCGCGCCGGTCATGGATAGGGTCAGCAGGCCGGCCAGCGCCAGCCGGCGGGGTAGGAATTTCGTCACCGTTCTCTCCCTGATCTTATTATTGAAGTGGCGAATCTGTTTCGCTCTTTGGTTATATCAGAGCTTACAGGCTGCCACTTGCGCTAATTCAGGGCAAAATTTTTCGGTGACTGGTTGGTCTATTCACCTTTTCGTGAAATGTGACACCGATAGGTTAGTGCTGTCGTGTTAACCGGCTGAGACCAGATCGCGCAGGGCGTCCGCGTCCAGCTGATCTTCGGTGCGATCCAGCAACTCCTCCACCATCTCCTGCAGTGCGCGGCTGATGGCATCATCGGTGGTGTCTTTGCCGACACTGCCGGCGATTCGCTCGATCTGGTATTTCTCGCGCACGTGCAGGTCAGCGATGTCCACACTCTGCTCCCGCAATGGCGTGCCGGTCGGGTTGTCGAGGCGCAGGTGGAAGCTGCCGCTCAGCGTCACATAGCCTTTTTCCACCTGTTTGCCGCCCGAGTTTTGCATATTGTTGAGCTGCTTGCTGACATTGATATCGAGGAAATTGCGCAGCATCAGGTTACCGCCCTGCTGTACCAGCGGCACGTGTTCGTCAGTGAACCGCGCTTGCAGTTGCGTGTGCAGGCGGCGCTGCAGTTCTGCGGTGAACTTGCGTGCGGCCTTCTCCTTCAGCGCGCTGAGGCCATTGCCGCTGCCGGTCTGGGCGAGCAGTTTACTCAGGTCCTCGCCCTGCACCGGCATGGGCACGTCGAGGGCGATTTCTGCCGGTGTCAGTGTGATGCTGGGATTTTTCTCATCACCGCCGAGGCCGAACATGCCCGCGGAGGCGGTTTGAGCGAACAGAAACAGCAGGCCGGCCGCGAGGCCGCTGCGCAGAGGTCGTTCATTCACGAGACTCTCCCTGAGTGCTCTCAATTTTTAGAGTTATTTGATCGTCGCTGACGCCATCGCTGAAGTGGCCGTTCCAGTGTCAGCAATGTCAGGCTGCCACCGCCGGCGGGAGAGCGCAAAATTATTGATGACCGCGAGAGCGGATGCAGTTCTGGGGGTGGACTGTTTGGTCAGGTATCGGCGAAGCGCGGGCGTTCTGCGACAGCGGGGTGCTTTACGGCAATACGCCGTGACTGGCGATGGAGCTGCACCCGACCCGGCCGCGCAGCGGGTGCAGCGGTGCGCGGCCCGGGCGCTCGGGATTCTCGATAATCATCAGGCTGGCATTGGGCACGTCGACCTCCACCTCGATCACCGTGGCCGCTACCGGCGCCTGACGAAATCCCGTTTTCGTGAAATGTGATAATGAAGGGTGACCGGTGCCGTGCTAGCCGGCCGTCACCAGGCTGCGCAGGGCGTCTGCGTCCAGCTGATCTTCGGTGCGATCCAGCAAATCGTCCACCATCTCCTGCAGTGCGCGGCTGATGGCGTCATCGGTGGTGTCGCTGCTGATACCGCCGGCCATTCGCTCGATGCGGTATTTCTCGCGTACGTGCAGATCGGCAATGTCCACACTCTGCTCCCGCAATGGCGTGCCGGCCGGGTTGTCGAGGCGCAGACGGAAGTTGCCGCTCAGCGTCACGTAGCCCTTTTCCACCTGTTTGCCATCGGCGTTCTGCATGTCGTTGAGCTCTTTGTTGACCCTGATATCGAGAAAATTGCGCAGGGTCAGGTTAGCCTGCTGCTGTACCAGCGGCACCTCTTCGTCGGTGAACCGCTGCAGCAGTTGCGCGTGCAGACGGCGCTGCAGCTCGGCGGTGAACTTGCGTGCAGCCCTGTCTTTTAGGGCGCTGAGGCCATTGGCGTGGCCGTTATTGGCGAGCAGTTTGACCAGCTCTTCGCCCTGTGACGGCACCGGCACGTTCAGCGCAATTTCGGCGGGCGTCAGCGCGATGCTGGGATTTTTCTCATCGCCACCACCAAAGCCGAACAGGCCGGCAGCGGCGGCGGTGTGGGTAAACAAAAACAGCAGGCCGGCCGCGAGGCCACTGCGAAGAAATTGGTCATTCACGAGACTCTCCCCCTGAGAACTCTAACTACGGAGTGTTATCGGTATGGTTTTGACGTCATCGCTGAGCTGGTTATCTAACCGCTAATAGAGGCAGGCTGCCACTACCGCTGGCAGAGCGCAATACGATTCGTGACTAAAAAACGATTTTGTCCCAGGTAGGGGGCGGGTCAGGCTTCGGCGAAGCGCGGGCGGTTCTGCAGCCAGCGCGCTACCAGCCGCTGGCGCTCGCGCTGCCCCAGCGTCGGGGCCGAGGCGATGCGCTGCACCTGTGGCAGCAGGTGGGCATCGCGCTGCAGGTCGGCGACGCGGTGCTGGATTTCACCGGTCTGGCGGGTGCCGAGGATTTCACCGGGGCCGCGCAGACGCAGGTCCTCCTCGGCGATGGCGAAGCCGTCGCTGTGGCTCCTGAGTGCCTGCAGGCGCGCGCGACCGTTTTGCGACAGCGGCGTGCCGTACAGCAGTACACAGTGACTGGCGATGGAGCCGCGCCCGACCCGGCCGCGCAACTGGTGCAGTTGCGCCAGGCCGAGGCGTTCCGGGTTCTCGATAATCATCAGGCTGGCATTGGGCACGTCGACGCCCACCTCGATCACCGTGGTGGCCACCAGCAGATCGACTTCGCCGGCCTTGAAGGCGTTCATAACCCGCTCTTTTTCGTCCGGCTTCAGGCGCCCGTGCACCAGCGCGATGCGCACATCCTGCAGTGTCTCGGCCAGCTCGCTGGCGGTGGTCTCGGCGGCCTGTGCCTGCAGCGTCTCGGATTCCTCGATCAGCGTGCACACCCAGTACGCCTGGCGCCCCTCGGCCACGGCACCCTGTACCCGCTGCATGACCTCCTCGCGACGTTCGTTGGAGATGGCCACGGTGTTGATCGGCTGGCGCCCCGGCGGCAGCTCGTCGATCACCGAACAGTCCAGGTCGGCGAAGGCGGACATGGCCAGCGTGCGCGGGATCGGTGTCGCGGTCATGATCAGCTGGTGCGGCTGCAGGCGCCCGCCGCTCGCGTCGGCGGCGCCCTTCTCGCGCAGTTCCAGGCGCTGGCGCACGCCGAAGCGGTGCTGTTCGTCGATGATCACCAGTGCCAGGTTGTGGAATACCACTTCGGGCTGGAACAGTGCGTGCGTGCCCACTACCAGTTGCGCCTCGCCGCCGGCGACGGCAGCCAGCTGTGTGCGGCGCTCGGCGGTCTTGAGGCTGCCGGTCAGCTGCGCCACACCGATTCCCAGCGGCTCCAGCCAGCCGCAGAAGTTGCGCCGGTGCTGTTCGGCGAGAATTTCCGTGGGCGCCATCACCGCCACCTGGGCGCCGCTGCCGATCGCCTTGAGTGCGGCCAGCGCCGCCACCAGTGTCTTGCCGGCGCCGACATCGCCCTGCAGCAGGCGCATCATCGGGCGCGCGGTGGCCAGGTCGGCGGCGATCTCGGTGCACACGCGCTGCTGGGCGCCGGTCAGGGCAAATGGCAGGCGGCTGAGAAAGTCCCGTTCCAGCGCCGCGTTGGCCGGCAGTGGCGGTGCGCTGACAGCGGAGTTCTCGCGGCGCAGTTCCAGCAGGCTCAGGTGGTGGGCGAGCAGTTCCTCCAGCGCCAGGCGCTGCTGCGCCGGGTGCATGCCCTCGGCCAGCTGCGCCAGGTCAGCGCCGGCCGGCGGTTGGTGCAGGTAGCGCAGCGCGCCGGCGAGCGGATAGTCCATGTCGCGCGGCAACAACTCTACCGACAGCAGCTCCTCGACGCCGCCGCGTTCGAGCATCTCCAGCGCCTGGTGCATCAGCCCGCGCAGGCGGATCTGGCTGACGCCCTCGGTCAGTGGGTAGACCGGGGTCAGGGTATCCGGCTGCGGTGAGGTCTCTTCGCCGACGATTTCGGTTTCCGGGTGGTACAGCTCCAGGCCCGAAGCGCCGCGGCGCGCCTCGCCGTAACAGCGCAGGCGCACGCCGCGGGCGAAGCGGTTCTTCTGCGCGGCGGTGAAGTGAAAAAAACGCAGGGTGATGGTGCCGCTGCCGTCCTGCAGTCGCACGACTAAACTGCGGCGGCGGCCGAAGACGACGTCGGCGGCGCGCACCTCACCCTCGATGACCGCGTCCACCCCCGGCAGCAGCGCTGCCAGCGGCACCACGCGGGTGCGGTCCTGGTAGCGCAGCGGCAGGTGGAACAGCAGATCCTGCACCGAAGCGATATGCAGTTTGGCCAGCACCTGGGCGAACTTGTCGCCCACGCCCTTCAGCGCGGTGATCGGCTGATCGGCCAGGTTTCCCGCGTCGCTCACCGCTGCCCTACGCCTCCGCCAGCTGGCACTGGCCGATGGCCTCGCGCAGTATGTCGATGGCGCGGTGGCGCGGGAAGCTGGCGCGCCACGCCAGCGCCACGGTGCGCTGCGGTGCCGGGGCCGCGAACGGACGCGTCTCCAGCAGGTTGCTGGCATACTGGGAAGCAGCGGCCGCGGACAGTGGCAGTATCGTAATACCGAGCCCGGAGGCGACCATATGGCGCAGTGTCTCCAGCGAGCTGCCGTCGGCGGCGGTACGGATGCGGCCGGTGCCGGCCTCTTTCTCGATGGTGTGCTGCAGCTGCGGGCAAGCCTCCAGCACCTGGTCGCGGAAGCAGTGGCCCTCACCCAGCAGCAGCACGTTGTCTTCGGCGAGCTGCTCGGGGGCGATGCTGGCCTGCTGGGTCAGCGGGTGGCCGGCGGGCATCAGCACGACAAACGGCTCGTCGTACAGCGGCTGGGTGACCACATCCGGCTCGGTAAACGGCAGCGCGATGATGATCGCGTCCAGCTCGCCCTTGCGCAGGCGCTGGCGAAGCGTTGCGGTGTAGCCCTCTTCGACGAACAGTGGCATCTCTGGCGCCAGGCGCTGCAACTGTGGGATAAAGTGCGGGAACAGGTAGGGGCCGATGGTGAAGATGGCGCCCACCGACAGCGGGCTCGCCAGCTGGTCCTTGCCGGCACTGGCGATATCCTTGATCGCGGCCGATTGCTCCAGTACCAGCTGCGCCTGGGCGACGATGCGCTCACCCAGCGGTGTGGCCTGCACGCGGGTCTTGGAGCGCTCGAACAGCGCTACACCCAGCTCTTTTTCGAGTTTCTTGACCGCAATCGACAGGGTCGGCTGGCTGACAAAACAGCGTTCGGCGGCGCGGCCGAAATGCTGTTCCTGGGCCAGGGTCACGATATAGCGCAGCTCGTTGAGTGTCATGGTTCTGGCAATCAAATTTCAGGGTTCAATAGTAATTATTCATGATAACGGCTGTGCTGGCCATGTCGAATTGTGACCGGGAGTTACCTGGGGCGCCGTTAGTAAAATTTGCTATTTGCGGGACGAATTAAACGATATAGGCGCAAAATTTTGCTATATGTGTAGGGACAAATCACGCGGAGCATCGCCATGGGCATCTTCTCCTGGATTATTCTCGGACTTATCGCCGGCGCACTGGCCAAGTGGATCATGCCGGGGCCGGATCCGGGCGGCTGGATCGTAACCATTGTTATCGGCATCGTCGGTGCCTTTATCGGCGGTTGGGTGGGATCCTTTGTCGGGATCGGCGGGCCGGTGAGCGGCTTTGGACTCGGTGATATCGTCACCGCCACCATCGGCGCGATCATCTTTCTGTTCCTGTACCGGATGCTCAAGCGCCGGCACTGAGACAAGCTGCGGCGCCGCGCACAACGACAGCACAGGCGGCGCCGATTTAAAGCTGCGCCGGCTATACTGGCGGGGCAGAACATTTCGGGGATGTGATTCGCAACAGCGCGGCGCCGGCCAACGGCGCCGGGCCATTGCGACAGCAGTACTTAGATAACAAGAAAGGGGACAACGGCGGGCGGGTGCGCGAGTGACCCGGAACCCCGTCAATATACCTATGGCAAAGGAAAAACTCTGGATACTGGGCTGCGGCGACCTGGGCGCGCGCCTTGCGTTGCACCTCAATCGTCAGGAATACAAAATTTACGGAATGCGCCGCAATCCGCTGGTTGCCCTTGCCACCAAGCGCCGCGCGGATGCGGTCAACTGGCGTCGCGGTGATGCCACCAATACAGAGGATATCCAGAGGCAGCTGGCCGACGGCGCCGATATTATCCTTGCGACCTTCACGCCCGACGAACACACGCAAAGCGGTTACCACCGCGCTTATATCGATACCGCCACGGCGTTGGCTGAGGCGCTGTCGAATCTGGCGCGACCGCCACGGCTGTTGCTCTGGGTCTCCTCGACGCGGGTTTATGGCCAGAGTGGTGACCATTGGCTGGATGAGCAGACACCGGCGGTTCCCAGCGGCTTTCAGGGCGATATCCTGCTGGCCGCGGAGGAGATTATCCGCAGTGCCGTGCCCAGCACCTGCGTGGTGCGCTTCGCCGGCATCTACGGTCCCGGTCGTGACCGGTTGTTGTCCCAGGTGCGTGCCGGCCGCTGCGCGCCGCCACAACCACCGCAGTACAGCAATCGCATCCACGTGGACGACTGTATTGGTTTCCTGATTCACCTGATGAACCGTCATCGGGATGGCTGGTCGCCGGAACAGCTGTATATTGGCGCCGACTCCATGCCGGTGCCGATGCACGATTTGCAGCAGTGGCTGGTCAAGGCCATGGGCTACACCAGCGCCCATCTGCGCGAGATCATACAGACCAGCGAGCGCCGCTCGAAAAAGCTCAGCAACAAACGCATGCTGGACAGCGGCTACCAGCTCAAATACCCCGATTACCGCTCCGGCTACAGCGCCCTCCTCGAAAGCGAGGGCTGATCTGCGCGCTGAGCGAGCGAAGCTCGCTGCGCAGATCAGCGACCGGCCAAGGACGGCCGGGCCGGGGTGAGCTCCAGGGAAGGCTGCCGGCGATGCACTGGCACGTGTCCACAGCTCGCTGAGCGATTCAGCGCCCGGCCAAGGATGGCCGGGCCGGGGTGAGCCCCATGGATGGCTGCTCGCGATGCAATGGCGTGTGCCCACGGTGTACGGCAAGCTTCACGTTCGCCCCGCTAAATAAAAAACTCATCTCCCCAATTCCCCGACCAGCAGCCACCCATGACCCAGCGCACCCTCTGGCAGATCCCCAAAGCCGGCAATATCACTCACCTGCAGCAGAAAACGGAAACGCTCGCACCACTGGCCGCCGACCGGGTGCGCATCGACGTGCGCGCGGTGGGTCTCAATTTTGCCGATATCTTCGCGCTCACCGGCCTCTACTCGGCGACGCCGCAAGGCGCCTTTACACCCGGGCTGGAGTTCGCCGGTATCGTGGCGGAGAGCCACTGCGACCACTTTACCCCGGGGGACCGGGTGATGGGGGTGACCCGCTTCGGTGGCTACGCAACCTCGATCGACAGCGAAGCTGACTACCTGATGCCGCTGCCGCATGGCTGGGACTTCGCCCAGGGCGCCGCCTGGCCGGCGCAGACCCTGACGGCCTGGTATGCGCTCACGCACCTGGGTGCGGTCCAGGCGGGTCAGCGCGTGCTGGTACACAGTGCCGCCGGCGGTGTCGGCCTGCAGGCGATGAAGCTGGCACGCGCGCTGGGCGCAGTGCCGGTGGGCAGTGTCGGCAGTGCGGACAAGGCGCAGTGGCTGGGCGCACGGGGTTTTGCGGATGTGCTGGTGCGGGAGGCGGATTTCGCCCGCCAGCTGCAGCGCGCGCGGCTGCGGTTTGATCTGGTGCTGGATGCGATTGGCGGCCGCGTGCAGCGGGCGAGTTTCGACGCGCTCAATCCAATGGGGCGCCTGGTGGTGTTCGGCGCGGCCGAGTTTACCCCGAGCGGCAGCCGGCCAAATTACCTCAAGGCGGCCTGGCGCTATCTGCGCCGACCGCGTTACGACGTCATGGAGATGATCAGCAGCAACCGCTCGGTGCTGGCGTTCAACCTGATCTGGTTGTGGGAACAGAAAGCGCAGCTGGCGGCGCTGCTGCGCGAACTGGCGCAGGTCCCGCTGCCGCCGCCCCATGTGGGCCACCGCTACGCGTTCGATGACGCCCACGTGGCGCTGGGGCTGCTGCGCACGGGGCGCTCGATCGGCAAGGTGGTGCTGGAATGCTGACGATCAGTGCCGCCCGCAGCGGCTACGGTCAGCAGCCAGTCAGATCACCATCACCCCTTCCGCCTCGAACAGCGCGCCCTTGGGCAGCTCCTTGACACCCACCGCGGCGCGCGCGGGGAAGGGCTTGTCGAACACCTCTGCCATGATTTCGTTCACGGTGGCGAAGTTGCCGAGGTCGGTGAGGTACAGGTTCAGCTTGACGATATCGTTCAGGGAGCCGTTGGCCGCCTCGCACACGGCGCTCAGGTTCTTGAACACCTGGCGCGCCTGTTCAGCGAAGTCGCTGGAGACCATTTCCATGCTCTTGGGGTCGAGCGGAATCTGTCCGGACAGGTAGACGGTGTTGTCCACTTTCACGGCCTGTGAATAACTGCCAATGGCTGCCGGTGCACTATCTGTTTTTATCACGGCACGGTTGGGCATGCGGTACTCCCGAGGCTTTCCACGGCCTCTAGCTGAAAAACAAGGCGGCAGAATATAGCGCGCTTTGTCGCCGGATGGGAAGCGCTTCGGCACCTGCGCGGCAGCTATCTGCCATTGGCGGTAATCGGCGAAATTTGCCGTCTAGCATTGGCGCGGGATCGGAAAAGCTGTCCGCCCGCGGTGTTGTGGAAAAAATGTGGAAACTTTGTGGAATACCCGCGGACCGCTAGGGTCGCGCGATGCGGATGACCATCGGCAGGTTGCGCAGCCGCTTCATGACCCGCGCCAGGTGCACGCGGTTGTTCACCTCGAGGGTCATGGCGATGACGCTGTTGTGCGCGTCTTTCTCGTCTACGTGGATTTGCTCGATACTGGCGCCCTCCTCGGTGATGCGGGTGGCCAGGCGCGCGATGATGCCGCGCTCGGATTCCACTTCCACACGGATATCGCCGAGGAACTCGCCCTTCACATCCGGCGACCAGTTCACCGTCATGATGTTTTCCGGGTGCTCGCGGAACTCGTTGGTGTTGCGGCAGGTATCCCGGTGAACCACCACGCCCTTGCCGGAGCTGATATGGCCGATGATGGTGTCGCCGGGAATCGGGCGGCAGCAGCGCGCGAAACTGATCAGCATGCCCTCCTGGGCATCGATGGTCAGCGGTGAGGAAATATTGCTGGCCTCGGTCTCCGCGCTGCCACTTGGCACCAGCTGTTTGGCCGCGGAGAAGGCCACCTTGTTACCGAGGCCGATTTCCTCGAGCAGTTTTTCCAGCGTCGCGCACTTGGTTTCCTTGAGGCCTTGCTGCAGCTGCTCCTCGGTGAGGTCCTGCAGGTGCAGGTCGAATTTGCCCAGTGCCTTCTCCAGCAGGCGCCGGCCCAGGGCCACGGAATCGTGGTGGCGCTGGTGCTTGAGGAAGTGGCGAATGGCACTGCGCGCCTTGGCGGTGACGACGAAGTTGAGCCAGTTGGGATTCGGCTGGGCGTTCCTGCTGGTGAGGATCTCCACCTTCTGGCCGCTCTCCAGCGGCTGCGACAGCGGTGCCAGGCGCTGGTTGATGCGCACCGCCACGCAGGAGTTGCCGATATCGGTGTGCACCGAATAGGCGAAGTCCACTGCGGTGGCGCCGGCTGGCAGGTCGACGATCTGGCCCTTGGGGGTGAACACATACACCTCGTCCGGGAACAGGTCGATCTTCACGTTTTCGATAAATTCCAGCGAATCGCCGGCGCGCTGCTGCATCTCCAGCAGGCCCTGTACCCAGCGGCGCGCGCGCACCTGGCTGGTGCCGCCGGTGTTGATGACCTTGTCCCCGGAGGCCTTGTACAGCCAGTGGGCGGCAATACCGCTGTTGGCCATCTCGTCCATTTCCTTGGTGCGGATCTGCACTTCGATCGGCACCCCGTGCATGCCCAGCAGCACCGTGTGCAGCGACTGGTAGCCGTTGGATTTGGGGATGGCGATATAGTCCTTGAACTCTGAGATCACCGGCTTGTACAGGTTGTGCATAACCCCCAGCGCGCGGTAGCTGGTGTCGACGCTGTCGACGATGATGCGGAAGGCGTAGACGTCCATGATTTCCTTGAACGACTTTTTCTTCGCGCGCATCTTCTGGTAGATGCTGTACAGGTGTTTCTCGCGGCCGATCACCAGCGCGTCGATACCCTCGCGCTGCAGGCGTACCTCGATGGCGTTCTGGATCTTCTCCAGCAGTTCCTTGCGGTTGCCGCGCGCGGCCACCAGCGCGGCGCGCAGGCGGCTGGCGCGCAGCGGGTAGATGGCGAAGAAGGCGCGGTCCTCGAACTCGATACGCACATCGTTCATGCCCAGGCGGTGGGCGATGGGTGCATAGATCTCGAGGGTTTCGCGGGCGATACGCGCGCGCTTGGCCGGCTTCAGCGCGCCGAGGGTGCGCATGTTGTGCAGGCGGTCGGCCAGCTTGACCAGGATCACGCGGATATCCCGCGCCATCGCCAGCGCCATCTTCTGGAAGTTTTCCGCCTGCTTCTCCGCCGGGCTGTCGGTCTCGAACTGGGTCAGTTTGGAGACGCCGTCCACCAGATCCGCCACTTCCTCGCCGAACTGTTCTTCCAGCGCGGCCTTGGGGATGCCGGTGTCCTCGATCACATCGTGCAGCATGGCCGCGGCCAGGCTCTGGTGATCCATATGCATGCCGGCCAGGATCGTGGCGACCGCCAGCGGGTGGGTGACGTAGGGCTCGCCGGAGCGGCGCTGTTGTCCGTCGTGGGCCTGCTCCGCGTAGAAGTAGGCGCGGCGGACTATCTGGATCTGGTCGGGAGGAAGGTACGACGAGAGGCGGTGGGCCAGACTATCGATGGTGTGCAAAGCCGCGCGCGCCTCTCAATCTCTTCAGTCTCGGGGAATGGCAGATAGTGATTTACAGGTCCTGTTCGGACAGGTAGACCGGTGCGGAAACGGACTGCATCGGGGTTTCGTCTTCGTCCGGCTCGTCGAGAATGCTGGCGTCTACCAGACCTTCCTCGATCTCGCGCAGAGCGATTACCGTCGGCTTGTCGTTTTCTTCCGGAAGCAGCGGGTCGCGGCCGCCGGTAGCGATCTGGCGGGCGCGCTTGCTGCCCACGATAACGAGTTCGAAGCGGTTGTCGACGTGCTCGAGGCAATCTTCAACGGTAATACGTGCCATAAACTTTCGGTTCCATTCAAACAGGGCCCCGCGGGGCGAATTCGGTGCGCGGCCGAGCCGGCCGGACAGAGATTTTACCGCAGTGGGCGGTGTACGTAAATCGAACAATCGGCGCCAGTGCGCCGGTTCAATTGTGGCGCAGCAGCGCCTGCAGTAATTCGGCGTGCCGCTGTTGCTGGCATGCGAGGCGGTTGCGCTGGGCCGCGACGATCGCGCATAGCTCGGTCAGGGCGCAGTCAAAATCGTCATTGATGACCACATAGTCGGATTCCACGTAGTGGGACATCTCGTCGATAGCCTGGGACATGCGCCGCTCGATCACGCCGGTGTCGTCCTGGCCGCGCCCGGTCAGGCGCTCACGCAGGGCCTCCTGGGACGGCGGCAGGATAAAGATGCCGACGGTGTCCGGCATCAGCCGGCGCACCTGGGCGGCGCCCTGCCAGTCAATCTCCAGGATCACGTCGCGGCCGCTCGCCAGCGTTTCCTGCACCCACTGCTTGGAGGTGCCGTAGTAGTTATCGAATACCTGTGCGTGCTCGAGAAAGGCGTCGTGCTCGAGCATATCCAGGAACTGCTCCCGGTCGACAAAATGATAGTTGACCCCGTGCTCCTCGCCCGGGCGCATGGCACGGGTGGTGTGGGAGACCGAGACGGTGATGTCGCTGTCGCGTTCGATCAGCGCCTTGACCAGGCTGGTCTTCCCCGCGCCGGAGGGCGCAGACACGGTGTAGAGGGTTCCTGCTTGCACAACTGATCCTGCTGTTCCTGGGCTAATGCGCCGGCATTATAACCGGACGCAGCAACGGTCACAGTGGGCGCAGGCAAACTGGCAGAAGAAAAAGGAAGGCGACACCCCGGCCGGGCTTGGGGGGGGATGTGTTGGGATTTTCGGTTCCACAACGCTGTCCACAAACCACAGGATGCGCGCGGCGCCGAAACCCGGCCGGGATCGCCAGGCGGAAGCCTTGCCGGCCACCTCAAACCCCCTGTGACCGGGTTCAACTTCCTGTTGCTAATCGCTAACGAGAGCGACTGTATCTTCTTTGTCCGCAAAAGCCAACCACCACCAGGCCAGCGCGCTGGCCGCTGCATAGCCCGCCAGGGCGTACGTTAGCGCTAACGGCAGCAGGGGCGCCAGCGCTAGCAGCAGCCCCAGACGCGCCAGCTCCCAGTGGCGTGCCAGGCGATGGTTGTCGAGGATGCGGCCGTTAACGATCAGCCCCAACGCCAGCAGTGCCACCGCCATCAGCTGCTGGGGATAACTCATGTCACGCGCATACCACAGCAGTGGCAGCGTGACGCCGGAGTAGACAATATGCTGCAACAGCGCGTAGATCCGCCGACCGCGGCTGACCGGCGGATCGAAGCGCGCGAAGTCGTCCAGATCGCAGGACGGTACCGGCATCGCCGCCTCGGCGTCGGCCGGCCGGTAGCCGGTGCGGCGGAACCACAGGGTGAACTTGTCCCACCAGCTCCGGGTGTACCAGGCGTCGAGGGCCATGCGCTTGTAGTGCTGTAAATTGGCCGCCAGCGGATCGAAGGAGTTCAGCGGCTTGCGCACGCCGAAGATGCAGGGCTCGTCGTCCAGCTCCTCCTGATAGCTGCCGAACAGCCGGTCCCAGATGATGAAGACGCCGCCGTAGTTGCGGTCCACATAGACCTTGTTCTGGGCGTGGTGCACTCGGTGGTTGGACGGCGTCACGAAGATCCACTCCATCCAGCGTACCTTGGGGAATTTCTGCGTGTGCACCCAGAACTGGTAGATCAGGTCGATGGCACCGGCGGTGACCAGCAGCTCCGGTGGCAGGCCGATCAGCAGCAGCGGCAGATAGAAGATCCAACCGATCGGCAGGCCAGCACTGGGCTGGCGCAGGGCCGTGGTCAGGTTGTAGTCCTCGCTCTGGTGGTGCACCAGGTGATCGGCCCACAGCAGATTGATTTCGTGCGCGAGGCGGTGCTTCCAGTAGTAACAGAAGTCGTAGGCGGCCACCGCCAGCAACAGGTGCCAGGGATTGGAGGCCGACCAGTGCAGGTGCGCGGCCTGGTAGTACGGCATCAACAGCTCGTACAGTGGCACATAGATCAGCAGCGTGACCCCGGCGCGGACCAGGCCGGTGATGCGGCTGAGGATACCGGCACTGAGGCTGCCGATGGCATCGTTGAGCCGGTACAGGCCCCAGCCGCGCCAGCGGTCCAGCGCCAGTTCCACCAGCACCGCGATTAGAAAAAACGGAATCGCCAGGGTGACAAGGCTCACGGATACCTCTTTTATTCTATTGTTGTGCGAATTCTGCACACTCTGCCACAGGCCCTGCGCTGCGCCTAGGCGCAGGGGCGTGCGATTTTGAAATCCGTTAGCTTTAACAGGCGGTTGGGCGCCTTGTGGCGACTGTGACGGGCTGGGATAATTTCGTGCCGGCCGGTGCTGCCGGTCCAGGAAATAACAATACACAATTAAAAGGAAGCTCCATGTCTACAGCTGCTAATCCCTACGCCTCGCCGCAGACCGCCGATCTGGCCACTGACGCCGGCGACCGCCCGGCGGAGCCACAGATCTTCTCGTTTACCGGTCGCCTCGGCCGCATGCGCTTCTTCAGCTACCTGATGATCTCCTCTTTTCTGACACTGGTGCTCGCATCCGTATTGGTCATGGTATTGGTGCCTGCGAGCCCGGTGCTCGCGGGCCTCGCGTATCTGGCGATTATTGGCGTCAGCCTGGTTTACGGACTGTCGATTTACGTGCGGCGCCTGCACGACCTGAATCAGCCCGGTGTCTGGCTGCTGTTGATGTTTGTGCCGCTGGCCAATTTCGGCCTGCTGATCTACCTGTTCTTTTTTCGCGGTACCGATGGCAGCAACAACTACGGTCCGCGCACCACACCGAACTCTTCGGCGGTGATTGTCACATTTGTACTGGGGATCTTCCTGAATATCGCCTCGATAGGCATCGTGGTGGCGGTGGCCATTCCCGCCTATCAGGACTATATGCAGCGCGTGCAGACGCAGTAATCAGCGCGCCAAAACATCGCTGCAGTGCCGCATGAAGTCAGTAACAGAAGCCGTCCGGCTGGGTGGCTTTTGCTGGCGGTTGGCGTGGGAGTTATCCGATATTCTGCGCCTTCCGGTCAGTTTGGCTCGGTCACGTCGTTTCCCGCTGCTCGCCAGGCCCCCATGGAGCCGAGAAATACCTCCACGTTTTCGAAACCGCTACGCCGCAGTATGGAGGCGGCTATGGTCGCGCGTGCACCGCTGGCGCACATCACGGTGTAGGTGATTTCCTTGGAAAGCGTTCGCAAGTGTTCCGGCAGGTGCCCGACATAAATGGCCTTGGCTCCGGGGACGATCCCCTCATCGACTTCATTCTTGCCGCGCACATCCAGCAGCTGCCAGCCTTCCTTCCCGCTTTCCACGCGCGATTTCACCCTGCTGACGTCTACCACGGGTACGCTGGCAAAGGGCCGCGCGGCGGCGGCCCAGCCCGGAAGTGCGGTGTTCAGAAATCCCTGGACCCGGTCGAAACCGATGCGGGCGAGATGGCGGGCGGCCGCCTGCGCCTGCGCGCTGCTGTCTGCAATCAGGACAATGTCGTCTTCGGCGCGCAAAAACCAGCCGGCGAAGGCGGGAATCATGTCGCAGGGAATTGCCAGGCTGCCCGGCAGGTGCGAGCCGAGGTAGGCGGTGATCCCGCGCACGTCGATCATCGCCGCGCTTTCGCTCAACTTCTCCAAGTCGTCGGGGCTGAGTGCGGGAGGTGTCACCAGCCGGGCCGCCGGAGCACCTCCACTGAGATTGAGCTGTTCCATGTTGCGGAAATACGGCGGCTGCTCGTGGTGTTCGGTCAGTTTTTTCGCGATAAAGTCCTTGCGCTGCTCGATCTGTAGCATCGGGTTGTTTTCCCGCTCGTAGCCGAGGGTAGAAAAGTCGCGGTTGGCCATGTTGTCGCCGCACACCGAGCCAGCGCCGTGAGCGGGATAGAGGATAGCCTGGTCACCCAGTGAGAGAATTTTCCTCAAGCTGTCATAGAGCAGCCCAGCAACTTCTTCCGCGCGCTCGGGGTAAAAGTCGGTGCGCCCCACGTCGCCCACAAACAGTGCGTCGCCGGTGAAAACGCCGACCGCCTGCTTACCGAAGTTCTGGTCGTATATCGCATAGGAAAGACTGTCATCGGTATGGCCGGGTGTCTCCAGCACTTTCAGTTGCATCGAACCGAAGGTGAACTGGTCGCCCTCGCGCACGGTATCTGCGTAAGCGATCTTCCCGGCAGGGTTGGGGCCGTGATGCACCGGAGCATTGGTCAACCCGGCGAGGATGGGCGCACCGGATATCAGGTCTTCGTTACGGTGGGTTTCAAAAATATGTGTAACCCGGCAACCGCGCTCGCGAGCCTTCTCCGCGTAGATCTCGCAGTCCCGACGCGGGTCGATCACGGCAGCTTCACTGCCGTCGCCAATAAGGTAGGAGATCTGTGCCAGGCCAGGTGACTTGATGGATTCCACAAACATCGCATCTCCTAAATTTCGCAAGACTATGTAATTGGGGGAAGCTTGTTTCGCCCCTTGTGTAAGTCACTGAGGGTGGCCCGCTGGCGATTCAACCCCTTCCGCACGGATTATTCCGGCAGCTCGTTGAATTTGCGTGCTTTGTGGCCCTAGATAAAGAGTGCTGTGTCTTCCAACGAAGTGTAGAAGCGAACGAATAGCCGCGCACAGCCTATAGACCTGCGGTCGCTCCTCTATCGATGAAAAAGTGACGTGCATCAGTGACTGCAGATCCACCGTGACCAAGCGGTCCGATTGTGGGGCGGAAACTAGCGAGAGAATTTTTGCCAGGCGAACTGGAGCTGATCATCGCACATGAAAAGGTGCATACCCGACAGATGGACAACCTGTGGAATGTCGTTGCTTTCGGGCTGCAAGCAGATTGCTTAACTCGATATCAAGTGTCTGCTGGTTTGTTTTTTGCTTCAATCCAGCGACTCATAAACTCTTCCGCGCGGTGCTCGGTGCGGTCGAGGATGCGTCTCCAGATCTGGCGATTGCGATGCCCCTCCAGGTCTGTGGCGATACCCTCCAATCGCGCGATAAACGCCGCGGCGTGATCCGCATAGGAAAACCCGCTTGCGAGTGCGCGCAAACCCGCGTCACGCGCGCTTAGCCAGGCAGTTCTATTTTGATACAGGCGTGCGGTGGTTTGCGCGAATTGCTCGGGAGCGTCGCTGAGCGGATAGCTCCAGGCATCTTCCGGCGCCATGGACTCGGCGCCGACCGGGGTGGTGACCGCGGGCGTGCCGCTGAGCCAGCCGTCCAGTATCTTGCCTTTCTGCCCGGCGCCGAAACGCAGCGGCGCCAGGTTCAGCCGGTAGCGTGCCAGCGTGGCCAGAACATCTTCGGTGCGCCCGATCACCCGCAGGCCGGTCGCCGGGTCACTGAGACGGTGAATGGCGTGGTCGGAGTAGGCGCCATAAATATGACACTCCACCCCGGGCAGCAGCGAGTGCAGTTGCGGCCAGATCTCCTGCGCGAACCACGCGGTGGCGTCGCGGTTGGGAGCGTGTTTAAAGCCGCCGATCATGGCCAGGTGTTGGCGCTCGTCGAAGCCTGGCAGCAAAGTGGGGTCGGGCAACTCCCGCACCAGAAACGGCAGGTAATGCAGCTGCCAGTCGGGCAGGCAGAAGTGCTCTTTCAGCAGCTCTACTTCGACCTTGGAGATCATCATGGTGAGATCGCAGCGCGCCATGGCCGCGATCTCGCGCTCGGCGGTGGCGTTGTACAGGTTGAGCGGTTGCCCGCTTTTGAGCGCCTGATGGCGCGCCTCGCGCAGGCTGTGAAAATCACTGGTGTCGAGCAGCGTGATTGCGCGCGGGCATTGCTCGCGCACCCGCCAGCCAAACTGCTCTTCCATCATGAAACGATCGTAGATCACCAGCGTGGGATCCAGCGCGCGAACCCAGTGATCAAAAGTGGAATCGTTGACCGCGACCTGGTGCTCACCGTAACCGGTCTTGGCCTGGAACGGCGTCGGTTGCGCGGGGCTGGCGATGTCCACCCGGTAGCCCGCCTCGGCGAGCAGGTCGAGGATATCCAGTGTGCGCCGGCCGGCAGCGGTGGAGGCGGGCTCGGGCCAATGCTTGGCCAGCAGTAGCGCGCGCTTGTCGGGTGTGTTCACGAGCCGACCGCGCGCTGTGCTCGCGCCGCGCGCGGAGGCTGTGTCAGGGTAAATCTACGGGCCATAGGGAGAGAAAATCTGTGTTGGGCTCGCGGCGCGAGCGTACGCAGCCTACTCGATATTCTGCACCTGCTCGCGCATCTGCTCGATCAGCACTTTCAGCTCGACCGCCGCCTGGGTAGTGTCGGTGACCACCGACTTGGAAGACAGGGTGTTGGCCTCGCGGTTGAATTCCTGCATCAGGAAGTCGAGGCGCCGGCCGATGGCGCCGCCGCCGGCGAGTACGCGGCGGGTCTCGGCGACGTGGGCGTCGAGGCGGTCGAGTTCTTCATCCACGTCGGCCTTTTGCGCCAGCAGCACAATTTCCTGTTCGACGCGGTCCTGATCCATTTCTCCGAGCAGTTCCTGCAGGCGGTTGCGCAGCTTTTCGCGCTGGGCGTCGAGGATCTGCGGCAGCAGTTTGCGTACCGCGGTTACCTGCTGTTCGATGCCCTCGAGGCGCGCCTCGATAAACTTGCGCAGCTCGGCACCCTCGCGCTCGCGGTTGGCGCTGAGCTGGGTCAGGGCTTCGTCGAATGCCTGCAGGATCGCCTTCGACTGGACCTCCGCATCGGTCTGTGGCTCGGCGATGACCCCGGGCCACTGCAGCAGCTGGAGCGGATTCAGTGGTGCCGGTTGTGCCACCTGGGCGGCGACGCGCTCGGCGGCGGCCACCAGCTCGCGCACCAGGTTGTCATCCACCTGCACGGATGCGGCTTCACCGGAGACGCCCTTGAGGCTCAGGCTCAGTTCCAGCTTGCCGCGCGACAGCTGTTTGCGCAGGCTTTCCCGCAGCTTGGTCTCCAGCGGGCGCGCGGCTTCGGGCAGGCGAAAGTGCGGCTCCAGGTAACGGTGATTGACCGAGCGCAGCTCCCAGGTGGCAGTGCCGGTTGCGTAGGATGCCTCGGCGCGACCAAAAGCGGTCATACTGCGCACAGTTTTGCTGGCCATAAGTCTCTCCCTGCAGGCATTCGTGTGGGCCGGCATCATAGCACGCGCCTGGGGTGCCGGTACGCGCGGGTATATACTGTAGCGCTTTGATCAGAATCCGAGGTGAATCATGCAGCGACCCAGCGGCCGCAACCCCGAGCAACTGCGCCCCGTGCGTATTACCCGCCACTACACCCGCCACGCCGAGGGCTCGGTACTGGTGGAGTTTGGCGATACCAAAGTGCTGTGCAATGCGTCGGTGGCGACCGAAGTACCGCGTTTTCTACGCGGTCAGGGCAGTGGCTGGATTACCGCGGAATACGGCATGCTGCCCCGCTCTACCGGCTCGCGCATGGGCCGCGAGGCGGCGCGCGGCAAGCAGGGCGGGCGCACCGTCGAGATCCAGCGCCTGATCGGCCGTTCGCTGCGCGCGGCGGTGGATCTGGAGCTGCTGGGCGAACACCAGATCACTCTCGACTGCGACGTGATCCAGGCCGATGGCGGTACCCGCACCGCCTCGATCACCGGCGCCTGCGTGGCACTGGTGGATGCACTGCGCTATATGCAGCGGGAGAAAATCATCGCGGTGGACCCGCTCAAGAATATGGTGGCGGCGGTATCGGTGGGCATCTACAAGGGCGCGCCGGTGCTGGACCTGGACTACCCGGAGGACAGCAGCGCGGATACCGATATGAATCTGGTGATGGCCGAGGACGGTGGCATGATCGAGGTGCAGGGCACCGCCGAGGGGGCGCCGTTTACCGAGGACCAGTTTGCGCAGATGCTGGCACTGGGCAAGGCGGGCATCGCCGAGCTGGTGGCGCTGCAAAAGAAAGTGCTGGCCGAATAAGGACTCAGCGGCGGTCTGCGCCGCGCACCCGGTGACCGACGCCAGGGTGCGCGGCAATCAGACCTCGAGGTCGTAATCCATGATCACCGGCAGGTGGCTGGAGAAGTCCACGTTTTTGTTGATGGCACCGTACTCGATACGGTTTTTCAGCGAGTGCGAGGTCACCTGCATATCGGTGCGCCAGCCGTCGCCCTCGCCGGCCTTGCCGCTCGGCCACCAGGTGAACTCGTCGGCATCCTTGACCACCTTGCGGAAGGCGTCGATATAGCCGATTTCGTTGAACAGCTGGTCCAGCCAGCGCTGTTCATGGCGCATGAAGCCGGGGGTGTCCTGGTGATCCTGCCAGTTCTCGACGTCGGCGCGGCGGTGGGCCATACCCCAGTTGCCGCAGAAGATGAAGTCGCGGCGTTTGCGGCTGATCTTCACCAGGTGCGCCTGCATGTCGTCGAAGAACTGCACCTTCTTTTCCAGTGACGTCTCGTCCCTGGCGGCCGGCGCCAGCAGCGAGCCGACACTCAGGCGCTCGAAATCCGCCTGCAGGTAGCGGCCGTACATATCCTCGCCGTTGGCAAAGCCCATGCCGAAAATGATCGCCTTGGGTTGGCTGCGGGTATAGATGGCGACGCCGTTTTCATGCGGCGTCCCGGAGTCGAAGAAATAGCTGTAGTAGCCGTCCGGGTGGAAGATTGGGTGATCCAGTTCCGGTTCCAGCGAGCGCAGATCCTGCAGACAGATGATATCCGCGTCCTGATCTGCCAGCCAATCATAGAGGCCGCGCTGAGCCGCCTGGTGAATGCCGTCTACCGACAGACTCACTATTCGCATTATTAGCCCCTTACCAGCGAGCTGTGTATCATTAGTAACATTATGTGTACGCCTCTCTCCCCGAGTTCCCGTGGGGGAGGTCTCCCTTCACCTTAGCCAATAGTTATCAAATTGCCATGCAGCAGTATCAGCGCGATTTTATCCAACTGGCCCTGGAACATCAGGTGCTTTGTTTCGGTGAGTTCACCCTGAAGTCAGGTCGCCAGAGCCCCTACTTTTTCAATGCCGGCCGTTTCCACACCGGCGCCGCACTGGCGGCGCTGGGGCAGGCCTACGCCGAGGCGATACTCGCGTCGGGGGTGGAGTTTGATGTCATTTTCGGGCCGGCTTATAAGGGTATCCCGCTGGGTGCGGTGACCGCCGTGGCGCTGGCGCAGAAAGGTGTGGATAAACCCTTCTGCTACAACCGCAAAGAGGCCAAGGATCACGGCGAAGGCGGAACCTTAGTGGGTGCGCCGCTCAATGGCAAGGTTTTGATTATCGACGACGTGATTACCGCCGGCACCGCCGTGCGCGAGGTGATGCACATCATCGACCAGCACGGCGCCAGCTCGGCCGGGGTGGTAATCGGGCTCAACCGCCAGGAGAAGGCCGGCGAGGACTGTGAACTCTCCGCTATCCAGCAGGTTGAGCAGCAGTACAATATCCCTGTAATCAGCATTGTGCAGCTGGACGATATCGTCAGCTACCTTGCCGAGGAGTCGCAGGACAGCGAAACCTTGCAGAGAATCGTGGACTATCGGCAGCGCTACGGTGTCTCGGGCCAGTAACTGTGGAGTTGTAAGGCCCGGCAACCGCGGCGCGCCCGCTTACCCAGTGAGAAGCGCGATGACTATCGCACCGGCAACAACTTCAATTTTCCTGGCGGCGGCACTGCTGGCTGGCAGTGCCGCCGCGTCCGCCCGTACCGCGGAATCCGGCGGCCATGCGCTGTACCGCTATACCGATGACAAAGGCGTGCAGGTGCTCGACGACAAGGTGCCGCCGCGCTATGTGGCCGGTGGCTACGAGGTATTGAGTCGCAGCGGCCGCGTCCTGAAGGTAGTACCGCCGCAGCTGAGCGGGGCCGAACTGGAGGCACAACAGCGGCGCCAGGCCCGCGCCGAGGCGGACCGCAAGCTGCTCAAGCGCTACAACAGCGTTGCCGACATCGAGAGTGCCCGCAAGCGCAAACTGGCGATCGTCGAGCAGGATATGGCGATCATGCGCTCCAATATTTCCAGCCTGCAGCGGCAGATCAAGCAGGAGGAGGCGTCGGCCGCGCGCACCCAGCGCAACGGCGGCGAGGTGGCGCCGGAACTGCTGGCGCGCATCGACAACCTGCGCGAGGAAGTGGGCGTGGTGCGCGAGCGCCTGGCACGGCGCAAGAAGGAGGCGCAGGCCCTTAACGACGCTTTCGACCGCGACGCGGCCCGTTACGCCGAAATCGCCAACAAGTAGCGCGTCTCGCGCTACCGCGCCGGCGTGCTTCAGCTGGCTGTCAGTGCAGTCTCGCGAAAGAACCCCGCCATCAATACCGGCCACTGCTCCGCCCAGTACTCGGTCGGCTTGCGTTTGAAGCCGCTGCGTACGTACTGCACGATGCGCCCCTCGGCGCTGGCCAGCAGCAGATTGGCGGCGCCGCCGAGGGGGATGGCCGGGCGCAGCTGCTCGCGCAGCTCCGCCTCGCGCAGTATCTGCTTGAGCTGGGTCTCCAGCCGATCGAACAGCTGCAGGATGCGGCCGTGCAGGCGCTCGGTTTCGCCGGTCAGGGCGTCGCCGGTAAGCAGGCGGGTGATGCCGGGATTGCGCTCGCAGAAGGCCAGCAGCAGGTGCAGTATTTTCTGGCAGCGCGCCATCGCCGAGGGTTCGTCCTGCAGTATCAGGGATACGCGGCTGAAGATGGTGTCCTCGATAAACTCGATCAAGCCCTCGAACATCTTCGATTTGCTGGGAAAGTGACGGTACAGCGCCGCTTCGGAAAAGCCCACTTCCTTGGCCAGGGCCGCGGTAGTGATGCGAGCGCCGGGGCTCGCTTCCAGCATATGGGCCAGGGCCTGCAGAATCTGTTGACGCCGATTGATCTTTTCGCTGCTCATTGACTGCCTTGTAACCCGGATCGACTCCGGCTGTGGTGTTCTTGTTGTTGCCGCTGGCGGGCGGCGGAGTGCCGATTGCGCCAGTTCATAAGTGGATGCGGCCGCGGAATGCTAACGATTCGCCGGGCGCGCTTCAATTGCTATCCGCCGAAAGGCCCGGCTGGCGGGCCCGATTTCATGTGACCGGGGTCACGCACCATTGGTGATCAGGGTGCCGACGCCGGTGTCGGTGAAGATCTCCAGCAGCACCGCGTGGGGCACGCGACCATCGATGATATGCGCGGCGTTGACCCCGGCCTTGACCGCGTCCAGCGCGCAGGCGATTTTCGGCAGCATGCCGCCGTAAATGGTGCCGTCGGCGATCAGCCCGTCCACCTGCAGTGTCGACAGCCCGGTCAGTACTTTGCCTTTCTTGTCCTGCAGGCCCGCCACATTGGTCAGCAGCATCAGCTTCTCCGCCTTCAGGTATTCGGCGATCTTGCCTGCCACCAGGTCGGCGTTGATATTGTACGAGGCGCCGTCCTCGCCCACGCCGATGGGGGCGATCACCGGAATGAAGTCGCTGTGGATCAACATATCGATGACGTCGGTGTTGACGCTCTCGACCTCGCCGACGTGACCGATATCGATGATTTCCGAGGCGTGCAGGCCGGCACTCTCGCTCTGCATTTTGAGCTTTTTCGCCTTGATCAGCAGACCGTCCTTGCCGGTAACGCCCACGGCGCGGCCGCCGTTCTTGTTGATCAGGTTGACGATCTGCTTGTTCACGGTGCCACCGAGCACCATTTCCACCACATCCATGGTCTCGCTGTCGGTCACGCGCATGCCGTCGACGAAGCGCGATTCGATACTCAGCTTGTCGAGCAGATCACCGATCTGCGGGCCGCCGCCATGCACCACCACCGGGTTCATGCCCACCAGCTTCATCAGGATGATGTCGCGGGCAAAGTTGTTCTGCAGTGCCTCGTCCACCATGGCGTTGCCGCCGAACTTCACCACCACTGTCTTGCCGGTAAAGCGCTGGATATACGGCAGCGCCTCGTTCAATACCTGCGCGACCCGCAGGGCGGACTTGCTATCCAGTGACATACTTTTGTGTTCCTTGCGTCCATAGGGTGCGTTGCGTGCACCGGAAATAGTGCGGCATGGCTGTGGCGCGATGCCGTCTGTGCCGGTCGTCAGTCCGGCACGCTCAGCGCGGGATCCACGGCCAGCAACTGCGCCGTAACGCGCTGGCGAATGCGCTGCAGTGCTGCGGCGCTTTCCGCCTCGAAGCGCAAGGTCAGCGCTGCCGTGGTATTGGAGGCGCGCACCAGGCCCCAGCCGTCGGCGTACTCGACACGCAGGCCGTCGATGGTGTTGAGGTCAGCGTCACCGAAGTCGCCGGACGCCTTCAGCTTGTCGATCACCGCGAACTTGTTGTCTTCGTCGATGGCCACCAGTATCTCCGGCGTGCTCACCAGCTGCGGCAGCGACTCCAGCAGTTCGTCCAGGCTCTGCTCGCGCAATGCCATGATCTCGAGCACGCGCGCGGCGGCGTAAACGCCGTCGTCGAAGCCGAACCAGCGGTCCTTGATAAAAATGTGCCCGGACAGCTCGCCGCCGAGGATGGCGCCGGTCTGCAGCATCTTGGTCTTCATCGGCGCGTGGCCGGTTTTCCACATCACCGGGCGGCCGCCGTACTGGTTGACCAGCTGCGCCAGCGCGCGGCTGCACTTCACGTCGAACACCACGTCTTCGCCGGGATTGCGCGCGAGGATATCGCGCGCCAGCAGCATTACCAGCTGGTCGGCCCAGGCGATGCGGCCGGATGCCGACACCAGCGTCACGCGGTCGCCGTCGCCGTCCAGTGCCACGCCGAGGTCGGCACCGGTCTCGGCCACCCTGGCGATCAGGGCGGCGAGATTCTCCGGCCGCGACGGGTCCGGCGGGTGGTTGGGGAAGTTGCCGTCGATCTCACAGAACAGCGGGGTCACCGCGCAGCCCAGCTGCTCGAACAGTCGCGGTGCCAGCATCGAGGTGGCGCCGTTGCCGGCGTCCACCACCAGGTGCGGCTGGCCGGCCAGGGCCACATCGTTGAAGATCTCGTCGATGTAGTTCTCCCTGACATCCTGCGCGCGGTTGCTGCCCTGCCCGCTCTTGAACGGGCCCTGCTGCATCAGCTGGTGCAGGCGCTGCAGTTTGTCGTCGGCCAGCGGGCGCCCCTTCATGATGATCTTGAAGCCGTTGTATTCCGCCGGATTGTGGCTCGCAGTCACCATTACGCCACTGCTGGTGTTCTTGCCCTTGGCACAGGCGTAGTAGAGCAGCGGTGACGGCACCAGGCCCAGGTCGACACTGTGGCAGCCGGTATCGAGAATCCCCTCGATCACGCACTCGGTCAGCCGCTCACTGCTGTTGCGGCCGTCGCGGCCCACCAGCAGTATCTCCTCGCCCGCATGCAGTGCCAGGCTGCCGAGGGCGCGGCCCAGCTGGTAGGCGAACGGCTCGTTGATCTCGCGATCGGCGATGCCGCGGATGTCGTACGCGCGAAACACATGGGCCGGGAATTCGGTGGTGCTGTACAGGGCGGATTTGTCGCTGTCTGCGGACGACTCGGTGGCGTCGCGTCCGTTGTCCGGTGCGGCGGGCATACCTGCGGGCGATTCGTTTTTCATCGCCGCCGACAGTTCGTCCAGCTTGCCGGTCAGCTCCTCGCGCTCGCTGTCAGCGCTGCGCTTGCGGCGCTCCCACGGCGCCGGGGTGTCCCGCGGCATCAGGCGCAGCAGCACAAACAGCGTCAGCAGCAGTCCGCCCACCGCAGCGAGGTAACACCAGCCGGTGCTGGTCTGGTAGCGCTCGGTGAAGGCCGCCGTGGGGCGAAACGCCAGGGTCAGGTGGGAGCCGCTGACCTCGGCGCGGTGCCGGTTGCCGCTGCCGCTGCCGCTGCCGCTGCCGCTGCCGCTGTGCCACAGCGACTGGGCCGGGCCGCCACTGAATCGCTGCGACAGCACCCGTTCGCCGGTGCTGCTGTCGAGCTTCTGCAGTGCGCCGGTGAAGACCGAAAACGGCTGGGTGACCAGCAGCGCGCCGCCCTCCAGGGTCAGCACGCTGTGCAGCTGCCAGTGGCCGTCGGCGCCGGTGCGCAGAAATTCCACCGGCTGCGGCGTGTCGGCATTGCGGCGGATCAGGTCGAGCAGTGCAAAGTTGAGCGCCGGATTGGCGCCGGCGCCGACGCGCAGGTCGCGCCGCGCGAAAAACTGCGCCGAGCCCCCGCTCGGCAGGGCGCCGTCGCGCTGCAGCCGCGCCGGCGTGAACCTGCCCTCGGTCAGGCGTTGCAGCTGCTGCTGGCGCCGGGTGAAAAAGGCGGCCAGCTGGGCGGCGTCGGCGTCGACCTGCTGCTGTGCCGCCGCTGCCAGCTGTTGCGCATTGTGTGGGCTGATCACCCGCTCCGCGAGCAGATAGGCCGCGCCGAACCAGCCGACCACGGCGAGGAGCGCCGGCAGCATCAGTCCGCGGTGAAAGGGGTTTTGAAATCGGTGTCTACTGCTTGAAAGCACGGGGAATTCCACTCGCGTCTTGTTGTTATTTTACCGGCGCGCGCTCGGCGATCAGTGCGATCAGCTGTGCGGCCAGTTCGGTCTTCAGCGCCGCCGGCAGCGCGCTGCTGCCAGCGGCGTCGATGACGGTGACGGCATTGCGATCGCTGTTGAAGCCGCTGTCCTCGGCACTGACGTCATTGGCGACGATCAGGTCGAGGTTTTTGCGCTGCAGCTTGTCGCGGGCGTGTTCGAGCACCTTTTCTGTCTCCGCCGCAAACCCGACGGTAAACGGGCGCCGCTGGCGGCGCGCGGCGATGCCGGCGACGATATCCGGGTTCTTGACCAGCGCCAGCGAATCACTGTCGCTGTCGGCCGTTTTCTTGATCTTCTGCTCTGCCACCTGCGCCGGGCGGAAATCCGCCACCGCGGCGGCGCCAATAAAGATATCGCACAGATCCGCGGCGCGCTCGGCGGCGTCGCGCATCTCCAGGGCACCGGTGACATCGATGCGCTTGACCCCCGCCGGCGTGGCGAGGTTGACCGGCCCTGCGATCAGGGTCACTTCGGCGCCGGCATCGCGGGCGGCCGCGGCGAGCGCAAAGCCCATTTTGCCGGAGCTGTGATTGCTGAGGAAGCGCACCGGATCCAGCGCCTCGCGGGTCGGGCCGGCGGTGATCACTACCTGTTTGCCGGCCAGCGACGGCGACGCGCGAAACAGTTTTTCCACTTCTGCGGCCAGCGTGTCGGGTTCCAGCATGCGGCCGGGGCCGACATCGCCACAGGCCTGGCTGCCGGCGGCGGGGCCCCACAGCAGCGCGCCGCGTGTGGCCAGCGTCTGCACGTTGGCGGCGGTGGCGGGGTGGCGCCACATGGCCTGGTTCATCGCCGGCGCCAGTGCCAGTTTGGCCTCGCTGGCCAGGCACAGGGTGCTGAGCAGGTCGTCGGCAAAGCCGCCGGCCAGCTTGGCCAGCACCTGGGCGCTGGCCGGTGCGATCAGGATCAGCTCGGCCCATTTGGCCAGCTCGATATGCCCCATCGCGGCCTCCGCGGCCGGATCCAGCAGGTCGGTGTGTACCGGGTTGCCGGACAGTGCCTGGAAGGTCAGCGGCCGTATGAACTCCTGTGCCCCGGCGGTCATGACCACCTGCACCTCGGCACCGCGTTCTTTCAGGCGCCGCACCAGGTCGGCGCTCTTGTAGGCAGCGATGCCGCCGCTGATACCGAGCAGGATGCGTTTGCGGGACAGAGTGGGCGCCGGGGTGGACATAGGTGCGGTTTCCGAATTCGAGCGAGCGGGTAAGATTAGCATTTCTAGGACTGATCAATAAGAAGAGGGATGATTCCATGGAAGGGAACACGACCATCAAGGATTGGCCGGCGGCGGAGCGGCCGCGGGAAAAACTGATGCAGCGCGGTGCCGCGGCGCTGTCGGACGCGGAATTGCTGGCGATTTTTCTGCGCGTGGGGCTGCCCGGGGTGTCGGCGGTGGACCTGGCGCGCCAGCTGCTGGCGGACTTCGGCGGCCTGCGGCCGCTGCTGGAGGCGGAGCGCGCGGAGTTCTGCCGCGCCAAGGGCCTCGGTGACGCCAAGTTCGTGCAGCTGCAGGCGGTGCTGGAGATGGCGCGCCGCCACCTGGCGGAAACCCTCGCCCGCAGTGACGCCCTGTGCAGCCCCGGTGCGGTGCGTGACTATTTATCCGCCCAGTTGCGCCACCGGCGCCGCGAGGTGTTCTGCTGTCTGTTCCTGGACAATCAGCACCGCGTGATCGCGTTCGAGGAGCTGTTCGAGGGTACCCTCAACGCCGCCAGCGTCTACCCGCGCGAGGTGGTGCAGGCGGCGCTGCAGAAGAATGCCGCCGCGGTCATCCTCGCCCACAACCACCCGTCCGGGGTCAGCGAGCCGAGCCAGGCCGACCTGTGGATAACCGAGCGCCTCAAGCAGGCACTGGAATTGATGGATATCCGCGTACTCGACCACCTGATCGTCGGCGAGGGCGCGGCGCTGTCGTTCGCCGAGCAGGGGTTGTTGTAGCGGCTTTAAGGTAGTCACTAGCAAGTGACGTGGCGGCCCCGCCAGCAGGACCTTGGCATCAAAGCCCGGCCACCAGCTCGAGCGTAAGGGGCGCCGCACACACCATTGACCAGCCGGTGCGGTCGGAGCATCCTGCGCGGGCCGGGAAATAAGCTGTACAAAACTTGCTCCCCGAGGGCTGTTCTGGTATAAAACGCCGCTCTTTGCGGCCGGGCCAGATTCTGAACAGTTTCCGCCGCCGCGCATGGAACCGGATTAGAATCCCGAATTGATGTTCCCGCAGGTCCCTATGGGAGGGCCCGGCGGGTACGCTAGAGTTTTGAAGAGGCCATCAGATGTCCAAAGTATGTCAGGTCACCGGTAAGCGCCCGGTCACCGGAAACAACGTATCCCACGCTAAGAACCGCACCAAGCGTCGCTTCGTGCCCAACCTGCACAGCCACCGTTTCTGGGTTGAGTCCGAGAAGCGTTTCGTGAAACTGCGTGTTTCCGCGAAAGGCATGCGCGTGATCGATAAGAAAGGCATCGACACCGTACTGAGCGAGCTGCGCGCCCGCGGCGAAAAAGTTTAACCGGCGCAAGCCGCTGAGAGATCGGAGACAGAGCAATGCAAGAGAAGATTCGCCTGAATTCCAGCGCCGGTACCGGCCACTTCTACACCACTACCAAGAACAAGCGCAACATGCCGGAAAAGATGGAGATCAAAAAGTACGATCCCGTCGTGCGCAAGCATGTGATGTACAAGGAAGGCAAAATCAAGTAATTGATTGCCTGACTGTATAGTTCGCGAAAAGCCCGGTTTTTACCGGGCTTTTTCGTATAGGGCCACCCGGCCTCAAGTAGGGTGCGCCGTGCGCACCGGGGTGGTTGATGGTGCGCGCGGCGCGCATTACGCGCGGGCCTGAAGGCATACACAAACTTTATGCGCAGGCGCCGGTGCCGGGAGCCGTTTGAGAAACATTTGCCGATCAGGCTGTTGAACAAGCGGCTCCCGGCAGCGGCGCCGCCACTGCACTCCACAAGACCCAGACGACACCCATGCCAGAACTGCCCGAAGTAGAAACCACCCGCCGCGGCCTGGCGCCGCACCTCGAGGGGCATGTCGTGCGCTCGGCGGTGGTGCGCGAGCGCCGTCTGCGCTGGCCGGTGGAGGCGGATTTCGAGCAACGCATCGCCGGTGTCCGGGTGCTGCGCCTGGAGCGGCGCGCCAAGTACCTGCTGGTGCACACGGATCGCGGCTGCGCCATCTGGCATCTGGGCATGTCCGGCAGCCTGCGCATGGTGCCGGCGGACGAACCGCTGAAAAAGCACGAGCACGTGGACTGGGTGATGGACAGCGGTCTGGTCCTGCGTTTTCACGACCCGCGCCGCTTCGGTGCGCTGCTGTGGACGGATGAAGACCCGGTGGCCCACGACCTGCTCGCCCACCTGGGACCCGAGCCCCTGTCCGATGACTTCGATGGCGACTACCTGTTCACGCGCTCGCGCAAGCGGCGCCAGTCGGTCAAGACGTTCATCATGGATGGCCGTATCGTGGTCGGTGTGGGAAATATTTATGCCAGCGAATCCCTGTACCTGGCGGGTATCCGCCCCGAGCGCGAGGCCGGCTCCATCTCGCGTGCCCGCTACCAGCGCCTCGCCGACGCGATCAAGCAGGTACTCGCCCGCGCTATCGAGCAGGGCGGCACCACGCTGCGCGACTTTATCGGCGGCGACGGCAAGCCCGGCTACTTTGCCCAGCAGCTCAATGTCTACGGCCGCACCGGCCTGCCCTGCCGCGGCTGCGGCCGCCCGGTACGCGAACAGGTGCTGGGCCAGCGCAATACCTTCTTTTGCCCACGCTGCCAGCGCTGATTTGACGGCTAGACTGAGTTTTTAGTCTTTTCCTGTTGGAGCCGGCGCCGTGATTATGATGCTGCCGTTTGTCACCGTGCTGTTGTCCGCCTGGTACACCTGGAGCGGTCGGCGCAGTGCGGCGCTGGGTTGGTGGCTGGTCACCATGGCGATCTATATCGCCTGGTGCTTCTACCACATGACCGACCCAATGCACCTGTCTCTCTAAGGGCGCAGAATGACAGCCCCCAGTTACAAATCCGTCAGCCTCGATAGTCTCGCCCTGTTGGGGTTGGCCGCAGTGCTCTGGTTCGCCTTTGTCTGGCAGCTGCTTTACCGCGAGTTGCCCTGCCCCCTGTGCCTGCTGCAGCGCGCCGCCTTCGGCATGGCCGGAATCGGTCTATTGATGAACCTGCGTTTCGGCGAGCGGCCGATGCACTGGGGTGTGGTGGTATTGTCGGCGCTGGGTGGCGTGGTGTCGTCGGCGCGCCAGGTACTGTTGCATATCGCGCCGGATGATCCGGGCTATGGCTCGCCGTTTCTCGGTGTGCACTTTTACACCTGGGCACTGCTCGCGTTTGTCGTCCTGCTGGTGTACTGCGGTCTGCGCCTGCTGCTGGGCGACGCCGTGGAGGACGATGCGGTACCGCGGCGGCTGGATGTCCCCGGTCGCCTTGCTGCTGTCGCGTTTGTGGCGGTGCTGGCCATCAATGTGGTGTCGACGACCCTGGAGTGTGGCCTCGGTGCCTGCCCCGACAACCCGACCGACTACCTGTGGTTGAAAGGCGGCGACTGAATATTTCCCGCCTGCCCTCTCCTATACTTTGCCGGTTGCCAGCGATTGCACGGGAGGCCGAAATGGAGATGGGACCGATTCACCGCAGCCGCCTGCTGTGCGCCCTGATGACCGCTGTGGCGCTGCTGCTCAGCGCCTGTGAGCGCGGTTCGCCGGATAAGGCGTCGACGGCGAAGCCCGGCGCCCAGCTGGTGCTGAAGAACGCTGCCATCGTCACCCTCGATCCGCAACAGCCGCAGGTCGCGGCCATGGCCGTCGACGGCGGGCGCATCGTGTATCTGGGCGCCGAGGACGGTCTCGGCGCGTTTGTGGGGCCGAACACACGCATCGAAGATCTGGGCGGCCGCCTGGTGCTGCCGGGCTTTGTCGGCGCGACGTTACCCGCGTGGGCGCTGGGCAACCGGGTGAGCCTGCACGGCGCCGCCAGCGTCGGCGACTGCCAGCAGCGGGTGGCGGAGTTTATGCACCTGCACCCGCAGCGCCAGGTCTTCGTCGGCGAGGGCTGGCAGTCCGGTATCTTTGCCGCCGGCGGACCGCACAAGGATCAGCTGGACCAGGTCAGCGACTTCTACCCGATTGTGCTGTTCTCCGCCGACCGCAAGAGTGTCTGGACCAACTCCGAAGCGCTGGCCGCCGCCGGCATCAACAGTGATACCGCCGATCCTGACGGTGGCTCCATCGCCAGGGACGACAGCGGACTCGCCATCGGCGTGCTGCGCGGAACGGGTGCGGTGATGCTGATGCGCAACATGCTGCCGCGGCGCAGCGTCGAGGACTACCGCGCGGAGCTGCGCGCGCTGCTGGCCGGGGCCGGCCGCCGCGCCGCTGACGACGGCAGCCTGGTGGTGGGGGGAGCGGCGGATTTCGCCGTACTGGACAAGAACCTGCTACAGCTGCCAGTGGCGCAGAGCGCCAGCGCCAGCCTGTGGCGCCGCTACCGCGCTGGCGAGGTGGTGGCCGGGGCCAAATAATCCGCCTCGCACGCCGCGGCGGCTATTTACCGAACGCGTTATCGCGGGTTTATCGGCCGAACTTTTCCCGCAGCGCCTGCTCTACCGCCGGCGGCACAAACTTGGTCACGTCGCCGCCGAGGGAGGCGATCTCGCGCACCAGTGACGAGGAAATGTAGGACAGGTGCTCCGCCGGGGTCAGGAACAGGCTCTCCATATTCGGCGCCAGCTGCCGGTTCATATTGGCCAGCTGGAATTCGTACTCGAAGTCCGACACCGCGCGCAGACCGCGCAGCACGCCGTAGGCGTCCACCTGGCGCACCAGGTCGGCGAGCAGAATATCGAATCCTATGACTTCCACGTTGGGCAGGTGGCTGAGCACTTGCTGGGCCAGCTCGACCCGCTCGTCCATGGTGAACAGCGGGTTCTTGCGGCTGCTCGCCGCTACCGCCACGATCACGTGATCGAACAGCCGGGCAGCCCGCTCCACCAGGTCCATATGACCATTGGTGATGGGGTCGAAGGTTCCAGGATAGACGACTTTCTTCATACGTCAGCGTTCCGAGCGGGGCCGAATGGGACGCGCATGGTAAACAATTTGTCCGGCGGGCTCAAAAACCGCCGCAGTAGCGCTGTGTCTGCCGGACCGCAAGCAGGTCAGGACGACTCCGGCTGCCCGCAGGTAAGCCGCGGCACAGGGATGTGCCGCCATTGGCCGGCAGGCCAATGCGAGCGGCGCCGAGCCAGCAAAATCACATTTTTGCGCCAGTCTCGGCGGCGCGACGGGTAGCGGGAGTCAGGGCGACTCCGGCTGCCCACGGCTAAACAGCCGCATCGCCACCTGCCCCGCCTTCTTGTCTTTTTCCAGCTGCCAGCCGGCCGGCGTCGCCAGCGTGGTGTCGCGGGGGCTCTCCACATACACCAGGGCACCGTCGCGCAGCCGCGGCGCCAGCGCGGACAGGGTTTCCTGCCACAGGTCGGCGGCGAACGGCGGGTCCACGAAGACGATATCGTAGCTGTCGGCGGAGCAGGCGAGGAAATCCTGTGCGCCGGCGCAGTGTACGCGGCCGCTGTCTGCCTGAAGCAACTGCAGCTGCTCGGTCAGGGTTTGCGCCGCGCGCGGGTTCAGTTCCACGAAGTCCACTGCCGCCGCACCGCGCGACAGCGCCTCCAGACCCAGCGCACCGGAACCGGCGAACAGGTCCAGGCAGCGGGCGCCGGGCAGGTGAAACTGCAGCCAGTTGAACAGCGTCTCGCGCAGCCGGTCGCCGGTGGGACGCAGCCCTTCCACCGGGGCGAAGGCGAGTTTGCGCCCGCGCCAGCGGCCGCCAATGATGCGCAGCTGGGATTGGGCCTGGTGCGCGGCGTTACGCGGCTTGTTTGTGGGACGGTTGCGGGCCAAGGTAACTCTCGTGCTGTTCGTGCTGTTCGTGCGGACGGGTGACTGGTGCTCCGGTGGCGCGATCGGCCGGGGGCTTTCTCCGGACAGGCTGAAGGCTGTCTGCAGATTGGCCGAAGGCTCTCTCCATACGCGCTGAGGGCTCTCTCCATATGCGCTGAAGGCTCTCTCCACACAAGCGGAAGGCTCTACTGCCGGCCTGAGCGGTGCTAAGATTAGCGCCTTTCTACCAGCGGTACACCCGGACTCTCGAATGATCTTTGACTTCCTGCGCAAAAAGAAACCCACAGCCGACGACGCCGAGCCGGCCCCGGAGGCCGAGTCCGCGGACGCCGCCGGCGAGGCCGATGCCGCAGCGGCCCCGGTTGAGACACCCGAGCAGGCGCCCGCTGGTGCAGAGCCGGTTGCCGAAGAACCGGTTGTGGAACAGCCGCCGGCAGCAGAGGCGCCTGTAGCGGAGAAGGCGCCGGCAGCGGAGGAGGAGCCGGCCGTCGAGGCGTCGCCCGCGCCCGCAGCGCCGCAACCACAGAAAAAAGAAGGTTTCTTTGCCCGTATCCGCCGCGGCCTCAGCCGCACCAGCAGCCAGTTTGCCGAGGGCATGGGCAACCTGTTCCTCGGCGCCAAGGAGATCGACGAGGAGCTGCTGGAGGAACTGGAGACCCAGCTGCTGATGGCGGATGTGGGCGTCGACGCGGCCACCGGGATAATCGACCGCCTGACCGAGCGGGTATCCCGCCGCGAACTGAAAGACGGCGAAGCACTGTACCGCGCGCTGCAGGAAGAGATGGCCCAACTGCTCGATACCGTCGAGGCGCCGCTGGCCATCGACACCGGCAAGAAGCCGTTCGTCATTCTCGTTGTCGGCGTCAACGGCGTCGGCAAGACCACTACCATCGGCAAGCTGGCTCACCGTTTGCTCGGCGAGGGCAAGTCGGTGATGCTGGCCGCCGGTGATACCTTCCGCGCGGCGGCGGTGGAGCAACTGCAGGTGTGGGGCGAACGCCACCGGGTGCCGGTGGTGGCGCAGCACACCGGCGCCGACAGCGCCTCGGTGATCTACGACGCGGTGCAGTCGGCCCAGGCCCGCGGCGTCGACGTGGTGATCGCCGATACCGCCGGGCGCCTGCACACCAAGTCGAACCTGATGGAAGAGTTGAGCAAGGTGCGCCGCGTTATGGGCAAGCTGGACGATACGGCCCCGCACGAGGTGCTGCTGGTGCTGGATGCCGGTACCGGCCAGAATGCCATCAGCCAGGCCAGCCAGTTCCGTGACGCGGCTGGTGTCACCGGCCTGGTGCTGACCAAGCTCGACGGCACCGCCAAGGGCGGTGTGATCTTTGCGCTGGCGCAGCGCTTCGGCATTCCGGTACGCTTTATCGGTGTCGGCGAGCAGGCCGAAGACCTGCAGCCGTTCGTGGCGCACGACTTTGTCGCTGCGCTGTTCGGTCGCGAACCGAATTGATCGATTTTCCACAAGAACAACAACAATACTGCGCTGCATGATCACCTTCGACAGTGTCAACAAACGCTATGAATCCGGGCAGGATGCGCTGGTGCGGGTCAGCCTGGAGATAGACCGTGGCGAGATGGTGTTTCTCACCGGTCACTCCGGTGCCGGCAAGAGCACCCTGCTGAAACTGCTCACCGCCATCGAGCGGCCCACGCGCGGCAGTATCCTGGTGGCCGGGCAGAACCTGGGGCGCCTGCGCAACGGCCAGGTGCCCTACTACCGCCGCAATCTCGGTATCGTGTTCCAGAACCACCAGCTGCTGTTCGACCGCAGCGTGTTCGACAATATCGCCCTGCCTTTGTCGGTCGCCGGCTGCAGCAAGCGCGAGGTAGGCCGCCGCGTGCGTGCCGCACTGGACAAGGTGGGCCTGCTGCACAAGGAAAAGCAGAACCCGATCATGCTGTCCGGCGGTGAACAGCAGCGCGTCGGTATCGCCCGCGCAGTGGTCAACAAGCCGGCGATCCTGGTGGCCGACGAGCCCACCGGTAACCTGGATCCGCAATTGTCGGCAGAGATCATGCAACTGTTTGCCGACTTCAACGCCGTGGGCGTCACCGTGCTGGTGGCCAGCCACGACCTCGAACTGATCGCGCGCATGAAACGCCGCGTGCTGACCCTGCAGGCAGGCCAGCTGATCTACGACGGAATCCCCAGCCTTGAAACCGACTACGCCTAACGCCAGACACAACCGCACGCGCCAGCGCGCCGCCGCCGAACCGCGGCCCCAGCGCACCGGCGCGGTGACCGCGCGCACCAGTGTCGGTGACCGCTGGCACAGCTGGCTGAACCACCACCGCGAGATGGCCGGCGAGGCGCTGCGGCGCTTCCTCGCCGCGCCGCTGGCCAGCGGCATGACTGCGCTGGTGATTGCCATCGCCCTCGCGCTGCCGGCGGCCCTGCAGCTGGGACTGGTCAATTTCCAGCGCGCCGTGGCCGGCTGGGACGGGCAGCCGCAGATCTCGGTATTCCTGCACAAGGATGTGCGCGAAGCGGTGCTGCAGGATTTCGCCGACGAGCTGCGCGCCGACCCGCAGGTGGCGGAAGTGACCTATATCTCCCCGCAGCAGGCGCTGGACGAGTTCCAGCGCAACTCGGGGCTAGGCGACGCACTGGCCGGCCTCGACAGCAACCCGTTGCCGGCGGTGTTGCTGGTGCGCCCGCGCGGAACGGCCCGCGCGGATCTGCAGGCGCTGGCCGAGCGGCTGCGCGGCAGCGCACTGACCGATGCGGTGGTGCTGGACATGGCCTGGGTGCAGCGATTGGCGCGCCTGACCGAACTGGGACGGCGGCTGTCCGCCGGGCTGGCACTGCTGCTGTCGCTGGGGGTGATCCTGGTAGTGGTCAACACCATCCGCCTGCATATCGAGAGTCGCCGCGAAGAGATACTGGTGGTCAAGCTGGTGGGGGGCACCAACGCCTTCGTGCGCCGCCCGTTCCTCTACAGCGGCCTGTGCTACGGCTTTTTCGGCGGCCTGCTGGCCTGGTTGCTGGTGGCCGGCGGTGCGGTGCTGCTGGCCGGCCCGGTGGCCGGCCTGTCGGCGTCCTACGGCAGTAGCTACGCCCTGAGCGGCCCCGGAATCCGCTACCTGCTGGCGCTGACCGCGGGCGCCGCACTGCTGGGGCTGCTCGGCGCCTGGGTCGCGGTGGCGCGGCATATCAAGGCCATAGAGCCGCGCTAGGTCAAAATGACTGTCTGGTCGGTCAAGAAGCGTAAAGGCCCCGCGTGGCGCGGAACCCGGCCTGTGGATAACCCCTCTAAGAGCCCGTCGTTCAAGGCATTACGCGTTCCGCGCAGACTTCCTTTCGGGGCCGCGCTGGTGCTACACTGAAGCCAATTTGTCGCCCGCCGGTCACGCCCGCGGCGACACCCGTCCGGCGGGCGCCGGGCGGAAACGAGAATTCGAACAGGAGAGACCTGAATGGGAACCAGCTTACAGCCAGCCCATATGCTGTCTCCGGGTGCCAACCTCGGCGCCTATATCCAGACGGTCAGCGGCTTCGATGTGCTGTCCGCCGAAGAAGAGAAGCAGCTGGCGGAAGACCTCTATTACCGCGAAGACCTGAACGCCGCGCGCCAGCTGGTGCTGTCGCACCTGCGCTTCGTCGTGCATATCGCCAAATCCTATTCCGGTTACGGCCTCAATCAGTCCGACCTGATCCAGGAGGGCAACGTTGGCCTGATGAAAGCGGTCAAGCGCTTCAACCCGGAGAAAGGTGTGCGTCTGGTGTCCTTCGCGGTGCACTGGATCAAGGCCGAGATTCACGAGTTCATCCTGCGCAATTGGCGTATCGTCAAGATCGCCACCACCAAGGCGCAGCGCAAACTGTTCTTCAATCTGCGCGGGCAGAAGAAGAAACTGGCCTGGCTGACCAATGCCGAAGCCAAGGCGGTGGCCGCCGACCTGAACGTCGATGTGTCCCACGTGCACGAAATGGAGGGTCGCCTGGCCGCCCACGACGCCGCCTTCGATGCGGGCGTGGACGACGATGACGACAGCGCCTGGCAGGCACCGGCCCACTACCTGGAAGACCGTCGCTTCGACCCGGCCGCGCAGCTGGAACACGAAAACTGGCAGGAAAACAGCCTCAACAGCCTGGCTGCCGCCATGGGCCAGCTGGACGAACGCAGCCAGGATATCCTGCGCGCGCGCTGGCTGTCCGAGCAGAAATCCACGCTGCACGAGCTGGCCGACAAGTACGGTGTGTCCGCCGAGCGTATCCGCCAGCTGGAAAAGAACGCCATGAAGAAAATGCGCGTGGCGATGGAGGCCTGAGAAAGCCTGATCCGCGCATAGCCCACAGGCACGCAAAACCGCGCAACCGCGCGGTTTTTTTATGGGCGCACCCCGCCGAAAAGGAAATACGGAAAACCACTATGGCAAAACTCTACCTGTTACTCGCCGCCTTCCTCGGCGGCAGTGGCGTCGTGCTCGGTGCGTTTGGCGCCCACGGCCTGCGCGGCAAGGTGGCCGACAACCTGCTCGAGGCCTACAAGACCGGTGTGCACTACCAGCTGGTGCACGCGCTGGCGCTGCTGGGGATCGCCGTGCTGATCCAGCAGTGGGGCGCGCGCACCGCGCTGCTCGCCAGCGGCGCCCTCTTCTGCGTCGGCGTGCTGCTGTTTTCCGGCAGCCTCTATGGCCTCACTTTCGGCGGCCCGCGCTGGCTCGGTCCGGTGACGCCGCTGGGCGGGCTGTTGATGATCGGCGGCTGGGTGGCGCTGTTTGTCGCCGCGCTGCGCTTTCCCGGGTAATTCTGCCCCTGCGGGGCAGGCTCCTACAGGTGTCCGGCCGAGCCGGCCGTTGACCCTACACTAGTAAACCGAATTCGCATCAGAGGTCGCGAATAATGCAAGATGAATCCGCGGAAGACTTCCCCTACCGCACCGAGTACAAGAAAAAATCCATCCGCAGCTATGTGATCCGCGCCGGGCGCATGACCGAGGGTCAGCGCCGCGCTTTCGATACCTACTGGGGCAGTTTCGGCCTGTCGCTGTTCGACGGCCCGCTCGACCCGCAGGCGGTGTTCGGGCGCAGCGCGCCGCTGGTGCTGGAGATCGGCTTCGGCATGGGCGACTCGCTGCTGGCGATGGCGGAGGCCGAGCCGGACAAGGACTTTATCGGCATTGAGGTGCACCCGCCGGGCGTCGGTCGCCTGATCAACAATGCCGGCAAGGCCGGGGTGAAAAACCTGCGCGTGTATATGGCCGACGCCGTGGATGTACTCAACGATTGTATTGCCGACGGCGCGCTGGCGCGCTTCCAGCTGTACTTCCCCGATCCCTGGCACAAGAAAAAGCATCACAAGCGCCGCATCGTGCAGCCCGAATTCGTGCGTCTGCTGTGCATCAAGTTAGCCACTGGCGGCCTGCTGCATATGGCCACCGACTGGGAGAATTACGCCGAGCATATGCTCGAAGTGCTGGAGGCAGAAGCGATGCTGGAAAACACCGCCGGCGCCGGCCACTACGCACCGCGGCCGCAATTCCGCCCGGAGACCAAGTTCGAGCGCCGCGGCCAGCGCCTCGGCCACGGCGTCTGGGACCTGCTCTACAAGCGCCGCTGATGCCGGCGCGCGGTTGTCTGCTATCTTCAATGCGGGGAATCCAGCTTCTCCACCGGTAAATGGAACTTCCGGAGCCAACAATGACAAAAATGCGACAGCCTGCGCCGCGTGCGCTCGCCCTGCTGCTTCTCGCCGGGCTGGCGAGCGTGCCCGCGGTGGCGGATGAGGAGGGCACGGCCAATCTCTACCTGAATGGCGGCCAGTACTGGTTCAGTGGCGATCGCCTCGACGGCACGCCGCTGGACGGGTACGAACTGGAAGACGAGACCGGCGGCGGTGTCGGCTACGGCTATAGTATCGACGACCGCTGGGCCATGGAGGGAGTGCTGGACTATTTCAGCGCGCGGGTGAACGACCTGGATAAAAAGGTCGACGTCTACAACTACCACCTCGACCTGTTCTACCACTACGCCGGGCGCTTCTGCGGCAATTTCTGCTGGCAGCCCTACGTCGCCTTCGGTGTCGGGGAAATCCGTATCGAAGACGACCACAACTACGATTCCGATTTCGACTGGCACGACCGCCAGACCATGGTCAACGTGGGCCTCGGGATCAAATACAAGCTGGCACCGCGCTGGCAGGCGCGCGCCGATGCACGCGCTTTCCAGGGGGTAGAGAAAGGCGGCCTCGACGGCTTTGTCAGCGTCAGCATCGGTTACCAGTGGCACGAGTACCCGCGCGTGGTGCGCGACCTCGATGGGGATGGTGTGTTCGACGACGTCGACCACTGCCCGCAGACGCCGCCGGGCCTGCCGGTACACGGTGACGGCTGCCCCGGAGACGCCGATTCGGATGGCGTACCCGATTACCTGGATTACTGTCCCGACACATCACCCGGTATCGCGGTCACCGAACAGGGCTGCCCGCAGCCGGGCTGATCAGCTGTCGCCGCGTGCGGCTTCCAGTTGCTCGCCGATTTCCAGCCACTCGGTTTCCAGCGTTTCCAGTTCTTCGCGCCGCTGCGCCTGCTCGCGGTTCAGCTGCGCGATTTCGTCCTGCTGACCGCCGCTGTAGAGCCCCTCGTCGGCGAGCCTGTTATCCAGTTCCGCCAGCGCCTTTTCCAGTTGTGCCATCTGCCGCTCGATCGCCTTCAGGCGGTTGGTGAGCGGTTTCAGCTGTTCGCGCAGTGCCGCCGCGGCGCGGCGTTGCGCCTTCTTGTCCTCCGCCGGCTTGCCCGTGGACGCCTGCGCGGCGTTGTCCGCGCGGCGCTTCTGCTCCCGGTTGAAGCCCAGCAGCCACTGCTTGTACTCCTCCAGGTCGCCGTCGTAGGGCTCGGCGCGGCCGTCGGCGACCAAGATGAATTCATCGGCGGTATTGGCCAGCAGGTGGCGGTCGTGCGAGACCAGCACCAGGCTGCCGGGAAACTCGGCCAGCGCCAGGGTCAGCGCGTGGCGCATCTCCAGGTCCAGGTGGTTGGTGGGCTCGTCGAGCAGCAGCAGGTTGGGTTTCTGCCAGGCCAGAATCGCCAGTGCCAGGCGCGCCTTCTCACCGCCGGAAAAACCGCCCACCGCCTCGAATACGCGGTCGCCCACAAAGCCGTAGCCGCCGAGGAAATCCCGCAGCGCCTGCTCACTCGCCTCCGGCGACAGCCGCTGCAGGTGCAGCATTGGCGACGCGGCACCGTCCAGCGCCTCCAGCTGGTGCTGGGCGAAATAGCCGATCGCCAGGTGCTCGCCGCACTGTCGCTCACCGGCAAGCGGCGCCAGTTCGCCGGCCAGGGTCTTGATCAGCGATGATTTGCCGGCACCGTTGGGTCCCAGCAGGCCGATCCGTCGCCCCGGCTGGATACCCAGTTGTACTTTGCGCACCACGACTTTTTGGTCGCCGTTGCTATCGACATAGCCGATGTCCGCATCGCGCAGATCGATCAGCGGGTTGGAGGTCTTGTCCGCCGCCGGCAGGGTGAAGCGGAACGGTGAGTCCACGTGCGCCGGGGCGATTTCGGCCATGCGGTCCAGCGCTTTCAGGCGGCTCTGCGCCTGGCGTGCCTTGGTGGCCTTGGCGCGGAAGCGGCGCACGAAATCTTCCATGTGCGCGCGCTCCACCTGCTGCTTCTCGTACTGCATCTGCTGTTGCGCCAGGCGCTCGGCGCGGGCGCGCTCGAACGCGCTGTAGTTGCCGCTGTAGAGCTGCAGCTGCTGCTGCTCGAAACTGACGATACCGTCCACCACCGCATCGAGAAAATCGCGGTCGTGGGAGATGATCAGCAGTGTGCCGGGAAAGCGCTGCAGCCACTGCTCCAGCCACAGGGTCGCGTCCAGGTCCAGGTGGTTGGTGGGTTCGTCCAGCAACATCAGGTCCGCCGGGCACATCAGGGCGCGGGCCAGGTTCAGGCGAATGCGCCAGCCACCGGAGAAGCTGCGTACCGGGTTCTGCTGCTGGTCGTGGCTGAACCCGAGACCGTCGAGCAGCTGCGCTGCGCGCGCCGCGCCGCTGTAGCCGTCGATGGCCGCCATGCGCTCGTGCAGTTCCGCCAGGCGGCGCCCGTCGCCGCCCGCTTCGGCCGCGTCGATGGCGCTCTGGACGCGGCGCAGTTCGCCGTCGCCATCGAGCACGAAGTCCAGCGCGCTCCGGTCTACCGCCGGGACTTCCTGGGCCATATGCGCGATGCGCCAGCCCGCGGGAATTTCCACGCGACCGCTGTCGCTGTCGATTTCGCCCAGCAACAGTTTGAACAGAGTGGATTTGCCACAGCCATTGGCGCCGATGACGCCGACCTTGTGTCCGGGGAAAATGCGGCAGTCCGCATCGTGCAGTAGCTCGCGCCCACCGCGCAATACGGAGACGCCTTGCAGATTGATCAAAGAAAAAACCTCACCAGCTCGGCCAGTGCTAAGCTAATCGACATAAAAACGACGGGATTCTAACGTGTCGAAATCCTCTGCTCCATCTTCTCCCCTGCAAAACCCGCTGTGGCAATTCAGTCTGGAGTTCTATCGCCACCCGCAAGTGGCGCCGTTCCTGCTCGACTGTCAGGATCGCCGCGGGGCCGATGTGTGCCTGTTGCTGTGGGCCAGTTATGTGACCGCGCGCGGAGACCTGTTGAGCGATGAGAGCTGGCGGGTGGCGGATCGCGGCCTGGCCCCGCGGCGGCGCATAATTTCCAGCGTGCGTCGCCTGCGCCGCTGGCTGGGCCGACTGCGCCCGCGCGCCCGCAGTCTGTACGAGTGGTGCAAGCGCTATGAGCTGAAACTGGAGCAGCGCCAGCTGGCGGCACTGTGGAAACTGCAGCAGGAAACCTGGCCGCAGGACCGCTCGGCACTGGAGCTGGCGGGACAGCAGTACGGCCTGCTGCAAAAAGAACAGGCCCGCTGGGCGGGCCTGATCGCGAGCTACCGGACGCAGCGCGCCTGAGTCGGCGCGCCCCGGAAGATTACTTGTCGCCGGAGTTCTCGCTGGAGAACAGGCTGTTGGGCGGAGTAGTCGGTGTAATGGACGGCTTGGGCGCTTCCGGCTTGGGCTCCGGCTTCTGCTCCACCGGAGCGGTACCGGGCGGGCGCGATTCCGGCGTCTTGCCGAGCAGCGGTGCACTGCCACCGTCGGGTTTCTGTTCCGGCGCCTTGGCCGCAGGTGTGGCCGGCTTGCTCTCGGCGGGTTTCGCCGCCGGCTGACTCGGGGCAGCTTTCTGCACTGCGGGTTGCTCCGCGGTCGCCTTTTTAACCGGGGCTTTTTTTACCGGGGCCTTCTTCACCGGCGCTTTTTTCGCGGCGGTGGTGGTTGCCGCTTTCTTGGTGGGCGCCTTTTTGGCCGTGGCCTTCTTGGCCGGGGCTTTCTTCGCCGCTGCTTTCTTTGCCGGCGCCTTCTTTACGCTGGCTTTTTTCGCCGCTGGCTTGGCGGCCGCTTTCTTGGCCGGAGCCTTGCCGCTGGCAGCTTTCTTCGCCGGGGCCTTTTTGGCGCCAGCCTTGCTGGCGGCTTTTTTGGCCGCGGGCTTTTTCTTCGATGTCTTGCCGGCGGCTTTTTCCGCCTTGGCAGCGAGTTTGGCGATGCTGTCCGCCGCTTGGCGCTGTGCTTTGGCCGCGGCTTCCGCCAACTTGGCTTCCGCCGCCGCTTCTTTGGCTTCCGCCGCTGCGCCGTTCAGCTTGTCCAGGGCGGCCTTGGCAGCGTCAACACGCTTTTGCACCGCTGCGGTTTTGGTTTTCTTGGCCGCGGCTCGGGCGCTGGCGAGCTTGTCTTTGGCCTTGGCCACCTTCGTCTTGGCCGCGGCGGCCGCCTTGGCAGCCTTCTGTACCGCTTTGCCGGCGTCGGTGACCTGCTTGGTGCGAGCCTTGTCCAGTTTCTCGGTGAGCTTGGCGATTTGCGCTTCCAGTTCTGCGACTGAATTAACAGCTTTTTTCTTGACGGCCATGGGTAAATATCCTGAGTTTATTTTCGATTCGGCGCACCCGGGTGATGGTTGTACCCGGCGTTGATACGGTGATGCGGTCAAAACCGCGCTCACAGATCCATGCACTGATCGGTTGCTTCGGAAACGCTGGAACAGCCTGGGAAGTTCCGACACAACAACCGGCGGAATTCCGATAATAGCGCTGTTTCTTTAAAAAATGTATGCCGGGTGCCGGGAATTACTGTGCCGATTGCAGATTTCTGCGGGAATAGATGGGAACTTTTACACAAATTGGCTGCCATTGGCCTGTCGGCGCACGCGGTAGGCACCAGCCGCCGCCTTGGGTTAGACTTGCACGGCACCGGCTGGCATGCTGGCGCCGGATCGCGACCGGGTCATCCTCCGGCAATGGCCCAGAGGCCACGAATACACCAATAAATGCATCACGGACAAAGAGACAATTCCTATGAATAAACTTCCTTTGGCTGCAGCAGTTGCCCTGGGCCTCGCGCTGGCTGGCTGTAACAAACAGGAGGCGCCCAAGCAGAGCGGCGATATCGCGCTGGATACCCACGAGAAAAAGGTCAGCTACATCATTGCCGAAGACATGGCCAAGCGCCTGCAGACCCAGGACGTGTCGCTCGACCCGCAGGTGGTGCTGATGGCCCTGAACGACGTCAAGGCCGGCCGCGACTCGCGCCTGTCTGACGACGAGAAGAAGAAGGTCATCTCTGTCTTCCAGGAAAAGATGCAGGCCAAGCAGCAGGAGCGCCTCGCGCAGCAGGAAAAAGACTTTAAAGCAAAGGCCGAGACGAACAAGGCCGAAGGCAAGAAGTTCCTGGAAGAAAACGCCAAGAAAGATGGCGTAGTTACCACCGACTCCGGCCTGCAGTACAAAGTCATCACCGCGGGCAGCGGCGATACGCCGAGTGCCGACAGCGTGGTGGAAGTGGATTACGAAGGCAAACTGATCGACGGCACCGTGTTCGACAGCTCCTACACCAAGGGTGAGCCGGTTCAGTTCCCGGTCAACGGCGTGATCAAGGGCTGGACCGAAGCGCTGCAGCTGATGAAGGAAGGCGCCAAGTGGGAGCTGTACATCCCCTCCGACCTGGCTTACGGCCCCGGTGGCGCCGGCGGCGTGATCGGCCCGAACGCCACACTGATCTTCACCGTGGAACTGCACAAGGCCAACGTCAAGAGCGACGATAGCGGTGCAGATGCCGATAAAGAACAGAGCGGTGACGCCGACAAAGCCGGCGACGACGCCAAAAAGCAGTAAAGCTTTTTCTCCGTCGTACGAAAAAGGGCGAACCCGAGGGTTCGCCCTTTTTTATTGCTTCCGCGCGAGACGGCGCTCAGGCCAGCTGGTTTTTGTGCGCAGTGTGCAGCAGTGCAATCATCTGGTCTTCGAATTCGAAACGGTTCTCCAGTACCTCACCCAGTTGCGACAGGTCTTGCGCCAGGCTGGAGAGGTCGTCGGTTTCCAGGTACTTATCATTGAAGTCGACGGCGATCTCGGTGGTGCTGTCAATTTCACCGTAGAGCTCGCGCGCGCGCTCGAGGGCGGGCTTATCGCCGAATGCCTGACCCTCGCCGATCAGTTGTTCATAGACTTCGAAGTGGCCGGCGGAGATGTAATCCATCAGGAATTGGCACAGCTGGCGCAGGTTATTCTCGGCCTCGCTGTCGCCCTCCGCGAATCCCTTCTTTTCCGACAGGGCGCACAGGCGCACCAGTAGTGACTGTCGAGACTGCAACCAGCGATCGATGATCTCGCTCACCCCGCCCCAGCGCTCGCGCGCCGTCTTGCAATTTTCCAGCATGTGAAAACTTCCTTTAGTTGCCTTTACCGCCACAGCCGCGTCGTGGACCTGCGAGCAAATCCGACCGCGGCAGCCTAACGAAGATAGGAGATTCCCCCGCCGGCGGCAAGAACGACAGCGCATTGAGCGCCAGATCCGCCCCGCCGGTGTCAGCCGAGCAGCAGCGGCAGCACCAGCGCGGTCAGGGCGCCGCACAAACCCATCGCCAGCGCCGCAAAGGCGCCGCACAGGGCACTGATCTCGAGTGCCCGCGCCGTGCCCACTGCGTGGGCATTGATGCCCAGTACCAGGCCGACGATGCGGTGGTCCTCAATACCCAGACGCTTCAACAGCGGTGGCCCCAGCACGGCGCCGACGACACCGGTAAACACCACGATACCGGCGGTGAGGCTCTGCGCCGCATGAATTCTTTCCGCCACCGCCAGCGCAATCGGTGTTGTCACCGACTTGCCCGCCAGCGCCAGCAGCACCCGCTGGCCGGCGCCGAACAGTAGCGCCAGCAGGGTCGCCACCAGCGGTGCCAGTACGGCGCCGACGGCGAGTGTCACCGCCAGTGGCCAGCCGGCGCGGCGGATGATCGGCAGGTTCTGCCGCAGCGGCACCGCCAGCGCCACCACCGCCGGCCCCAGCAGAGCGTAGAGGGCGCCGCTGGCACGCTGGTAGTCGCTGTAATCGAGGCCCAGCCACCACAGTGTCGCCGCCACCAGCGCGCTGGCGCCGATGATCGGGTGCAGCAGCGGCGTGCCGGTGACGCGATACAGTTTCAGGCCAAACAGGAAGGCGGCCAGGTTCAGCGGCAGCACAAACAGCGGGCTGTGCAGGGTGGCGGCGAGCGTTTCAGTCATCGCGTTCGCCGCCCTCTGTGCCGAGCAGTTTTTTCAGCAGCAGTGCGCACAGCGTCAGGCTGAGCAGGGTGCCCACCGTGGTGGCGGCGAGCAGGCCGAGCCAGTCCCGCGCGGAAAGATCGCGCACGAAATAGATCCCCACCGCCGCGGGCAGAAACAGCAGCGCCAGCAGGCGCAGCAGCTGGCCGCTGACCATGCCGACGCCGCGCGGTATACCGCCGTACAGCATCAGCGCGATCAGCAGGATCAGCATGCCCACCACCGAGCCGGGTACCGGCAGTGCCAGCGCGTCGCTGATTTTCTGCCCGAGCAGGTTGCAGGCGCACAGTGCCGCGGCACCGGCGAGCCAGTGGCCGGCGCTGCGCAGCGGTTGATGCAGGGAGGACAAACGCATGGGTGCGGGGCGCGAGGGTATCGGTGTCCGGGGCGCGGCGCGCCCCGGAGTGGATCAGCGCTTGCGGAACGCCTGCCAGGCGCCGAAAGCGATGATGCCGGCGAAGCCCACCGCGGACCAGCCGGGAATCGTCAGGCCGAGCCAGGTCCACTTGATCTCGGCGCAGTTGCCATCGCCGGTCAGCAGGGCCTTGAACACATCGGCCATCGGAAAGGAGTCGATCATGTAAGTGATGCCGGGGCCGCAGGCGGGCACCTCGTCCGGTGGCAGGCTCTGCAGCCACAGCTGGCGGCCGGCGAAGTAGAGGCCGCCCATCGCCGACAGGGACACCAGCAGCCCGTAGATACGCCGGCCGATGGTCGCCGGGTTGTGCAGGAAAGCCACCAGTGATACCAGACCCACGCCCAGCAGCATCACCCGCTGGCTGATACACAGCGGGCAGGGCTCCAGTCCCCGCGCGAATTCGAGATACATGGCGGCGCCGAGTAGAAAGATGACGGCGAGAAAAACCAGCAGAAAAGTAAGGCGCGGATTGGGTAGGTTCATGAGTTATTGGATCCTGCTATTCCTGTCCAATGTTGCTTCGCTGCCGAAAACGGGCGGCTTCGCGCTCGAGATCGTCAAACAGTTGCTCGAAGTGGCGCTCGAGCGGCGCGCCGCCGGCCACCAGTTGCGGCAGCAATTCCTCCAGCGCAACCGGCCGGCGCAGCCGCTGGCCGACGCGTGCCAGCGTGCGTTCGATGACCTCGCGCTCGCGGTAACCCTGCAACAGTTTAAATTGCTCGGCGCGGGCGACAAACGCCTGCGCGCGCGGCGGAATATACCGGCTGCGGGCGTGAAAGTCCCGCCAACATTGGTCACAGAAGTCGTCCAGCGGCTGCGGGCAGCGCTGTGGCCACTTTCGCGCGAGCAGGTGATCGAACCAGATGTCCAGTGCGATGCCGGCGTAGCGGCGCCAGTGTGGATCCAGCAGGGTGAGGGCGGCGCGGTAGGCGGGGTGCGCGTCTGTGCCGGCGTCGATGCGCCGGTGCAGGCGGATACCCGCTTCGATGGCGGCGGGGCGCTCCCCCACCAGCGGGCCCTTGACGAAATCCCCCAGCAGCCCGCCCAGGCGCCAGTCCGGGTCGGATCCGGACAGTAGCAGGTGGGCGAGATAGTTCACTGGGTGGGCCCGTCAGGTGGTCAGCGCTGGCAGAAGGTGTACTGGGCGTAGTATTTGCCGAGGAAATCCTCAAAGCTGCCCGTATCCGCGTCTTCGACGGCTTTCTGTTGGCGCAGGGACTCGGCGGCCAGCGCGGCAAAATGCTCTTGCTCACCGGTGTCGAGCGGCCGTTCGAGGAAATAGTTGCGGTGCTGTTCGGCTTTGTCAGAAGCCCAGGCGAAGAAGCTCTGCCCGCGCGCTGCCATTTCCGCCAGCATCTGCGCCGCCGGTGTCGGCACTGCGCCCTTCACCTTGGCCCGCTGCGCTTCGACGGCGCCGTGGTAGCGGTCGCCGCCCCAGGCCGTGTCGAGCAGTTCGGCGAGCGGCGCAATGGCGTCGAGCAATTCGCCGGCCCAGTCGGTGAGTTTTTTCTCGCTGCCGTTGTAGATCAGCTGCAACTCCGGGTCGCGGCCGCGGTAGACGATACGGTTCTGGTTCTCCTGTACCGCGCGGTAGTCGGCATCGTCGGTCTTGGGGCTCGGCGCCAGCAGGCAGTGCAGCAGGAAGCCGTCGAGGAAGCGCATCTGCTGCGCGTCGATACCCAGCGGCGCAAACGGATTCAGGTCGAGGCAGCGCACCTCGATGTATTCCACGCCGCGGTTGTCCAGCGCCGACAGTGCGGTCTCGCCCATCTGCGCCGGGTTCTTGGGTCGAATCGGCGAATAGAATTCGTTTTCGATCTGCAGCAGCCCGGTGGACAGCTGCTGGTAGTGGCCGTCCGTGTCCTTCACGCCCAGGGTGTGATAGTCCGGGTAGGGCCGGCTGATCGCCGAGCACAGGGTGGACAGGTAGCTGGGCAGGTCGTTGTAACAGACGATCAGCGACTGCTGTGCGTCGCTGTTGTAGCCCAGGTCGCCCATGCGCAGTGAAGTGGCGTGGGGCGCATGCAGTGTGCGGCCGTCGCCGAACGGTTGCAGGCTGTGCTCGCGCCCCTCCACAAAGGAGCCGCACACCGCCGGCGCGGCGCCGAACAGGTACAGCAGCAGCCAGTAGTAGCGGCGGAAATTGCGGATCAGGTCGAAGTAACGGCGCGTCTTGAAGTTGCCGAGGTCCTCGCTGGAGCCCTCGCGCTCGTGCAGCCAGGACCAGAACTCGTCCGGCAGGGAAAAGTTGTAGTGGATACCGGCGATGGTCTGCATCGCGCGGCCGTAGCGCAGGCCCAGCCCCAGCCGGTAGATGGTCTTCATCTGGCCGCTGTGCGAGCTGCCGTAGCGCGCCACCGGTATATCGCCGTCGGCGCCGACCCGGCACGGCATGCTGTTGACCCACAGGCGCTCATCGCCGATCTGGCCGTAGGTGTAACGGTGAATGCGGTCGAGGATTTCCAGCGCGGCTTCCGGGGTGGCCTCCGGCGGGGTGATGAACTCGAGCAGCGCCTCGGAAAAATCGGTGGTGATCAGCGGGTGGGTCAGCGCCGAACCCAGCGCCGCACCGTGGGGTGTCTGCGCCAGGGTGCCATCCGGCGCAACGCGCAGGCTCTCTTTCTCGATACCGCGGCGAATGCCTTTAAGCAGTTGCAGCGTCTGGGGTTGGCGCAGGGCGGCCAGGTGGGGGTTGGGCACTCGAATCTCCTTGGGGGCTGCCGACGTTTTAACGATCGTCGGCGCTGTACGGATGCCAGCATGTGGCCGCGGATCTGGCGGATATGGGGATCGGCGCCGCTTTTCTCAACCCATGAGCGCACCTGAGCTGGCCGCGCCCTCTTGCGGCTGCTCGGGATCGACCTCCGGCGGCTCGTCCGGCGTCACTTCCGGCGCTGGCTCGGGCGCGACTTCCGGGGCCGTCTCGGGAGCGACCTCCGGGTTGCTCTCCGGCGGTATTTCCTCCGGGCCACCCGGCTCGATTTCCGGTTCTCCGGCGGCCACCGGTTCGCCCAGCGCGTCTTCCGGCACCTGCGGCTGGTTCTTGGGGCCCAGCTCGCACTGCAGCAGCTCGATGCGCAGGCTCACGTTGCGGGTATTGGCCTCGAACATCTGGTTGATGGCGACATCCTTGTGCTCGGTGCGGAACAGGCGGCTCGCCTCGCGGCCGTCGATCCACTCGTTGCTTTTGCTCAGGAATTGCCGGTTCTGATTGGTCAGCACGTAGACGTGAGTCATGCGGTAGAACAACTTTGCTTCTGTAACTGGTGGGCAGTGTAGCGGCGGGGGCAATGGCGCTCAAGAAACGCGGTGATTGGCGCGCTCGGATGTCGCCCGCGTGGGGCGAAATGCCGGAGCGTAATGCTGCTCACCGGGCCGTAGCGGCCACTGCTACGAAACCCCTCAAGTGTTCAGCATTACGGACAGGAACGGGTCTGTCAGAGCTCTGTCAGCGGGTAGTGCTGCGGGTATGGCAGCCGTGCGGCACCACTGTCCACCGCGGCGCGGGCCACCGCCGCCGCCACTTCCGGCAGCAGGCGCGGATCGATGGGCTTGGGCAGGATGTAGTCCGGCCCGAATGCCAGTTCGATACCGCCATAGCCGGCGCGCACCGCCTCGGGTACCTCGCGGCGCGCGATGCTGCGGATCGCCTCGATCGCCGCCAGCTTCATCGCCTCGTTGATACGCACTGCACGTACATCCAGGGCACCGCGGAAGATAAACGGGAAGCACAGCACGTTGTTGACCTGGTTCGGGTAGTCCGAGCGGCCGGTGGCCATGATCAGGTCATCGCGCACACTGTGGGCCAGCTCCGGGGCGATCTCCGGGCTGGGATTGGAGCAGGCGAACACCACCGGGCGCGGCGCCATGCGTGTCAGTTGTTCGGCGGACAACAGATCGGGGCCGGACACACCGAGGAACACGTCGGCGCCCTCGATGGCGTCGTCCAGTGTGCGCATTTCGGTGTCGCGCGCCCACTCGCCCTTGTAGGCATTGATATCGGTGCGCCCGGCGTGGATGACGCCGCGGCTGTCGAGCATGGTGATCTGCTCCTTGCGCGCACCGGCGGCCAGCAGCAGCTTGCAGCAGGCGGTGGCGGCGGCACCGGCGCCGAGGCAGACGATACGCACGTCCTTGATCTGCTTGCCCTGGATCTCCAGCGCGTTGAGCATGCCGGCCACGGTGACGATGGCAGTGCCGTGCTGGTCGTCGTGGAATACCGGCACCGGGCAGCGCTCGATCAGTGCCTCCTCGATATGGAAACACTCCGGCGCCTTGATGTCCTCGAGGTTGATACCGCCGAAGGTATTGGCGATGGCGGACACCGTCTGGATAAAGTGCTCCGGGCTGTTGGCGTCCACCTCGATATCCACCGAGTTGATATCGGCAAAGCGCTTGAACAGCAGCGACTTGCCCTCCATCACCGGCTTGGAGGCCAGCGGTCCCAGGTTGCCGAGGCCGAGGATCGCACTGCCGTTGGAGATCACCGCCACCAGGTTGCCCTTGCCGGTGTATTTATACGCCGCCTCAGGATCCTTGGCGATTTCGCGCACCGGTTCGGCAACGCCCGGACTGTAGGCCAGGGACAGGTCTTCCTGAGTCTGGGCGGGGGTGGTCAGCTCTACCGACAATTTTCCGGGCGTCGGCAGCGCGTGGTAGTCGAGCGCCGCCTGGCGCAATGAGTCCGTCATCTTGGCAACTTCTCTCTGAATACTGCGAGCGGACTTCTGGGTTCCGCCCGGTGACTGCGGGGGCGCTGAGAATAACCGAGAGCGGCTTGTCGCCACAAGACGAGGCGCGGGCCGAAGGGGTTATTTCCTACTAATTTCGATGGTAAATTCGGAATCCACGGCAATAAACCAGCGTTTATTGCGGGGATTTCGGGATGTATATTTCGTGCCCCGGTCCACCAGCCAGCCTTTCACCTCTATTTGCCTGCCTTGCCATTTGCGCCGCACCAGCTGGCCAGAATCCCCGCTGTTGGCGAGTCGCAGCGCCACCGGGCCGTCCAGTTCCAGCCAGGTGGCGCGGCGGCTGCGCGCCACCTTGACGACCCGCCCGCGCAGCAGCACAAAGCCGCCGTCGCCGGGACGCACCGCCGCCGCGCGCAGCACCGGCCAGGCGCCCGGCGCCCACACGCCGATACCGCGGTGGCGCGCGCGCTCCTCGCTGGCGGACAGGCACTGTGCCAGCGACAGGTTGGGTGCTATGGCGATATGGAAGGCCAGCCCGGCGTCGAGCAGCGCTGCCTCGAGGCTCTCGCCACGGTGGTTGTAGACATGCGCCAGCAGGCGCCCGTAGTGGTCGCGGCGATCGCGGCCATAGGCGATGCGGATGTCACCGCCGTCGAGGAAGTCGCGGGTAAAGTGGCGCGCGGTCTGCGCCAGCGGCTGCGCCGGCCGCCCGCGGTGCGCCAGCTCCGGCGTGTTGACGCCGATCAGGCGCAGGTGCTCGCCACTCGCCAGCACCAGGGTGTCGCCGTCGATAACCCGCTGCAGTCGGGCCCGTGTCGCGGTCGCGGCATCGCCGCAGTCGGCCAGCGCCGGCAAACCTGTGCCCAGCGCCAGCAGCAGGACACAAAAAAAGGCACCGCGGGAAACCCGGGGTGCCTTTTTCGCGTTCATGGAGCGGCGCTCGCTGGCGCAGCCAGAACTTACTTGCCGATACGGCTGCCGAAACGCTTCTTGAAGCGGTCCACGCGGCCACCGGTGCTGGCTTCGCGCTGCTTGCCGGTGTAGAACGGGTGGCACTGTGAGCAGACGTCCAGCTGGATGTCCTTGCCCAGAGTGGAGCGGGTCTTGATGGAGTTGCCGCAGGAACAGGTTGCGGTAACGTCTACGTAATTCGGATGGATTTCTGTCTTCATGATGGCCTCTGCTCGAGCCCGCCACTCGATCTGTTGCCGAGCACGGAGTCGTCTTTGGTTCAGGGGATGACTCCCCGGGCTGTGTAAAAAGTCGGCGCATACTAATCAGATTAGCCCCGCGGTTCAAGCACTATCACGGAACAGCGGGTCCGCCGAACTGCGTTATCATGCGCCTTTTCGAGCCAGCGGTAGTACGGAGGAGTGACTTGGCCATCGACGGGGGAAATGCGGCGATTCTGCGCCTGGCGGTACCGGTACCGCTGCGGCGCCTGTTCGACTACCTGCCACCGGCGGGAGTGGAACCGGCCAGTCTGGTCCCCGGCCAGCGCCTGTGGGTGCCGTTTGGCGGGCGCAAACTGGTGGCGGTGCTGGTGGACGTGGTTGCCGAGTCACCGCACGCCCGGCTGAAGCCGGCGCTGGCGCAGATCGACAGCGTGCCGCTGTTCGACGCGCGCAGCCGCGCCTTCCTGCACTGGGCCGCCGACTACTACCAGGCGCCGCCGGGCGAGCTGTATGCTGCCGCCCTGCCCGCCGCCCTGCGCAAGGGCAAGCCCGCCGACCATTGGGCCGAACAGTGGCTGCAACTGACCACCGAGGGCAAGGGCCTGCCGGACACCGCCCTGGCCCGCGCGCCCAAGCAGCAGGCGCTGCTGCAACTGTTATTGCAGCGCGGCCGCGAGAGTCGCACCCAGCTGAAGGTGCTCGGGCACTCCACCGCGGTGATCCGCGCGCTGGGCGAGCGCGGCCTGGTGGACTGGACCGCCGGGCCCACGGTGCCGCCGCCGGTGATTGACGACAACACCGAAGCCGCCGCGCCACCTCAGTTAAATGAAGAGCAGCAGCAGGTGCTGGAGGCGATTCCCGCCGAGGGTTTCTCCGCGTCGCTGCTCGAGGGCACCACCGGCAGCGGCAAGACCGAGGTCTACCTGCGCCTGATGGCGCGGGTGCTGGCCGCCGGCCGCCAGGCGCTGTTGATGGTGCCGGAGATTGGTCTCACCCCGCAGACCCTGCGCCGCATCGCTGCGCGCTTTCCCGAACACAACATCGCCGCGCTGCACTCGGGCCTGGCCGAGGGCGAGCGCGCCCAGGCCTGGCTGTCCGCCGCCATGGGTACCGCCGATATCGTGATCGGCACCCGCTCGGCGATCCTGACCCCGCTGCCCCGGCTGGGCGCGGTGATTATCGACGAGGAGCACGACGGCTCCTTCAAGCAGCAGGACGGCGTGCGCTACTCCGCCCGCGACCTGTCGCTGGTGCTGGGCCGCAATGCCGGCGTTCCGGTGCTGCTGGGCTCCGCCACGCCGTCGCTGGAGAGCCTGCACAACGCCCTGTCCGGGCGCTATCAGCACCTGCGCCTGCGGAATCGCGCCGGCAACGCGCGCCCGCCGCAGATCTCGGTGGTGCCGACCCTCGGCCAGCCGCTCGAAGAGGGCTTCGCGCCGCAGGTGCTGCGCCATATCGGCGACACCCTCGCGCGTGGTGAACAGGTGCTGGTGTTTATCAACCGCCGCGGCTTCGCCCCCGCGCTCACCTGCGATGACTGCGGCTGGCTGGCCGACTGCCCGCACTGCTCCAGCAAGCTCACCATGCACCGGCGGAGTCGCCAGCTGCGCTGCCACCACTGCGACTATCGCCGGCCCCTGGTAGAGAGCTGCCCGCAGTGCCACAGCCGCTCGCTGTCCGCGCTCGGCGGCGGCACCGAACGCAGCGAAGAGCTGCTCGCGCGGCGCTTCGCCGACTTCCCGGTGATCCGCGTCGACCGCGACACCACCGCCAGCAAGCAGGCCCTCGACCGGCTGCTGGCCCCCGCGCGCGACGGCGAGCCCTGCCTGTTGCTGGGCACGCAGATGCTGGCCAAGGGCCACCACCTGCCGCGGGTCACGCTGGTGGTGATCCAGGACGCCGACGGCGGCCTGTTCAGCGCCGACTTCCGCGCCCCCGAGCGCACCGGTCAATTGCTGGAACAGGTGGCCGGTCGCGCCGGCCGCGGCGACCTGGCCGGGCGCGTGCTGGTGCAGAGTCGCTTCCCCGAACATCCGCTGCTGCAGTTGCTGCTGGAGCGCGGTTACGGCCCCTTCGCGCGGCAGCTGTTGCAGGATCGCGCCACCGCGCAGCTGCCGCCGCTGCGCGCCATGGCGCTGGTGCGCGCGGAATGCGAAGAGCCGCGCTGGGCAGAGGAATTCCTGCAGCAGGCGCGCGCGCAGATGCAGACGCTGGCGCCGCCGTCGCCGGAACTCGCCTATTTAGGGCCGGTGCCGGCGCTGCTGGAGCGCAAGTCCGGCCGCTTCCGCTTCTACCTGCAGATCACCGCCGACAAGCGCGGCGTCCTGCAGCCGCTGCTGGCGCGCTTCTGCCAGTGGGCCGAGGGCAACAAGAACCGGCGCCTGCGCTGGGCCGTGGATATGGACGCACAGGAATTGGCCTGAGCCGCGGTGACGGAATTTGCCCCGCATCGCCCTCCCCGCCGGCGAATGGCGTTACAATCTCGGGCCCGCCCGAAAAGTCGTATGAGAGAAAGAGGACAGACCCTTCGATGAGCCGTCGCAACGCCAGCCGCCGCAGTAACAATTCCGCCGGCAAGCCCGCCTGGGTCTGGTTCGTGCTGGGCAATTTTGTCGGCGGCTTCGTGGTGTTCATCATCTTTCTGAACGGCCTCAAGCCCGGCAGGCAGCCGGTAGCCGAGCACCGCCCGGCGGCCAAGCAGCAGCAGCCGAGCGCTGACAAGGGCGACAAGCCGCGCTTCGATTTCTATACCCTGCTGAAGGAAAACAAGGTGGAGGTGCCGGAGCCGAAAGCCGCGCAACCGGCGCATTACAACAGCGCCAGCGGCAAAGAAACCGCCAGCAGCCGCCCGGCGCGCGACCCGGCTGTGGTGTATATCCTGCAGGTGGCGTCTTTCCGCGACAAAGCCGAGGCGGAAAAGCTGCGCGCCAAGCTCACCCTGTCCAACCTCGACGTCAAGGTCGAGAGCAGTACCGACAGCCGCGGCACCTGGCACCGGGTGCTGGTCGGCCCCTACCACAACAGCTCCAAGGTCTCCCAGGTGCGCGAAACCCTCGCCGACCACAACCTGATGCCGCTGGTGCTGAAACGCCCGGCCAAATCCGGCTGACGGCGACTGCCGCCGCGCTCCTCGAGCCCTGCCCGACTCCTCAGTCCACCTTGCTGCGCACCAGCAGCCGCGTCAGCCGGTGCGCCAGCGGCGCGATGAACGACACCAGCGGAAATGCCACCACCCAGGCAGCGCCGAAGGCGTGCAGCCAGCGCTGCGGGAAACCGGCGTCGATACCGGTGTTCATAAAGGTGACCAGTGCCGACATCAACAGCGACATCATGCACGACATGAACAGGGCGAACACCGGGGTGTAGAAACGGGTGGGTAATGCAGCCAAGGCGATACTCCGGACAGTGACAGCGGGCGGGCATTATAGAGGCGCCGTCGGCGCGGAAGTTGAAATTCCCCACCCTAGACCACACTTACTGAGTTCTGACCGAATTTCGTTCGGGCGCCGCCAGCGCCGCGCCCGCAGATCAATGACCAATCCGGGAGTCCCCCTTGGAACAATACCGCGGAACCACCATTCTCTCCTGCCGTCGTAACGGCAAGGTCGTCATCGGCGGCGACGGCCAGGTGTCCATGGGTAACACCATCATGAAAGGCAACGCCCGCAAGGTGCGCCGCCTGCACAACGACCAGGTGATCGCCGGCTTCGCCGGTGGCACCGCCGACGCCTTCACCCTGTTCGAGCGCTTCGAAGCCAAGCTCGAAGCCCACGGCGGCCAATTGACCCGCGCCGCGGTGGAGCTGGCCAAAGACTGGCGCACCGATCGCGCCCTGCGCCGCCTGGAAGCCCTGCTGGCGGTGGCGGACAGCACCGCCAGCCTGATCATCACCGGCAACGGTGACGTGATCCAGCCGGAAAACGACCTGATCGCCATCGGCTCCGGCGGCCCCTTCGCCCAGTCCGCCGCACGCGCGCTGCTGGAAAACACCGAGCTGGACGCGCGCACGATCGTCGAGCAGGGCCTGAAGATCGCCGGTGATATCTGTGTTTACACCAACCAGAATCACACCATTGAAGAATTGAGCTACTGATTGCGATCCGCCAGGCGGGTGGCTGATGAAGCACCGAAACCTGAATTGAAGGTCAGGTGATGGGGTGACGGTTTCGAAACCGTCACCCCATTGCCTGGCCGCCACCGCACTCGCTTGAAAAGGGAGCGGTGCCAGACCAAAGCGAATTTGAATCGAGATTGTCTATGTCCCAATCCCAAATGACCCCCCGCGAAATCGTCCACGAACTCGACCGCCATATCGTCGGCCAGCAGGACGCCAAGCGCGCCGTGGCCATTGCGCTGCGTAACCGCTGGCGGCGCATGCAGGTGAACGAAGAGCTGCGCCCCGAGATCACCCCGAAAAATATCCTGATGATCGGCCCCACCGGTGTCGGTAAAACCGAGATCGCCCGCCGCCTGGCCAAGCTCGCCGGCGCACCCTTCATAAAAGTGGAAGCGACCAAGTTCACCGAAGTGGGCTACGTCGGCCGCGATGTGGAATCCATCGTCCGCGACCTGGTGGAAATGGCAGTCAAGCTCGAGCGCGAAAAAGCCATGGCCGGCGTCGAGCAGCGCGCGCTGGACGCCGCCGAAGAGCGCGTACTCGACGCCCTGCTGCCGCCCGCGCGCGCCACCGAACCCAGCGACAAGGATTCCAGCACCCGGCAGATGTTCCGCAAGAAGCTGCGCGAAGGCACCCTCGACGACAAGGAAATCGACGTCGATACCGCCGTCGCCCCGGCAGGAGTCGAAATCATGGCGCCGCCCGGCATGGAGGAAATGACCAACCAGCTGCAGGGCATGTTCTCGAATATGTCCCAGGGCAAGACCAAGAAGCGCAAGCTCACCGTCAAGCAAGCGATGAAACAGCTCACCGACGAAGAAGCCGGCAAGCTGGTCAACGATGAAGACATCAAGACCCGCGCCATCCGCGCCGCCGAAGAAAACGGCATCGTGTTTCTCGACGAGATCGACAAGGTCGCGAAGCGCCAGGAAGCCGGCGGTGCCGACGTCTCCCGCGAAGGCGTGCAGCGCGACCTGCTGCCGCTGATCGAAGGCTGCACCGTCACCACTAAATACGGTATGATCAAGACCGATCACATGTTGTTTATCGCCTCCGGCGCCTTCCACCTGTCCAAGCCATCGGACCTGATTCCGGAACTGCAGGGCCGCCTGCCAATCCGTGTCGAGCTGAGCTCGCTCACTTCCGCGGATTTCCAGCGCATCCTCACCGAACCGTCCGGCTCGCTGACCGAACAGCAGCGCGCACTGCTCGCCACCGAAGGCCTCGAACTGACCTTCACCGATGACGGTATCCGTCGGATTGCCGAAGTCGCCTTCGACGTGAACGAACGCACCGAAAATATCGGCGCGCGCCGCCTGCACACCGTAATGGAGCGACTGCTCGAGGAAATCTCTTTCGATGCCGGCGACGGCGACAAGACGGTCACTATCGACGGCGCCTATGTGGACAGCCACCTGGGTGAACTGAGCCAGAACGAGGACCTGTCGCGGTTTATTCTGTAATTCGCGCACACCGCAGGAGCCTGCTCGGCAGGCTCCTGCAATTCACTGGAGAAACCGACCCTTGGTTGCCCCGAAAAAGATCCGCCTGAACCGCGCCGACAAAAGCCTGCAGATTGTGTTTGCCGACGGCGACTATACCCTGTCGGCCGAATACCTGCGCGTCTACTCGCCCAGTGCCGAAGTGCGCGGCCACGGCGCCGGCGAAGGTGTGCTGGTCAGCGGTAAACAGGGTGTGGGCATCGAACGGCTGGAGACGGCCGGCCGCTACGCGCTGAAAATCGTCTTCGACGACGGGCACGACAGCGGTCTCTACACCTGGGACTATCTGCGCGAACTGGCGCAAAATCGCGATGCCAACTGGCGCAACTATCTCGACCGCCTGCAGCGCGCCGGCAAGGGCCGCGATCCCGATGAAAGTGCGGTGAAAATCATCGGCTGAAACATTCGCGCCACATCACCGTATCAAAAAATTCACACACCTTTCGCGAAAGGCGGCCGTCGTGTCATGCCAGTGTCACGCAGAACCGTTTAACTCCCCGCTCGATAAAAATCACATTTATTTTTTGTTGGGGGGCTTGCACGATGATTCCATTTCACAAAACGCCGCTGGCGCTAAAGCTGGGTATTTTCCTTGCCGCCATGGCGCTGATTCCCGGCTGCAGCAACGGCAACAACGACAATAAAAAAACGCCGACCGATCCCTTGCCGCCCGCCGCGGGCGGCGGAGATGCCGAAACCCCGCCACGCACACTGAGCTTTACCGGTGTACCGGCACCGACCAGCGACAGCGAGAAGCGCCAGATCCTCGCCTCCCCCCAAGTGGAAGTGGATGGCGAGGCATACGCGATCGGTTACCACACGCTGCTGCGCTCCGGCGATTCGGTTAACAGCAACGTCGTGTTCGGCCAGCTGGTGGATAAAGCCGGCCAGCCGCTGTACGGCGAAGACGGCATGCTGAAAGTCACCGATGCCAACGAACACACCTCGCTGCTGCCGATCGGCGATCGCCTGTTTTCCGTGTCGCAGATGGAAACCCGCCCCGGCGCCATGTTCCTGATGGAACTGAACCAGGATGTAGACACCGGCGAGCTGTCCACCAAAGATCTGTGGCAGATCGACCAGTCCGGCGTAGACGGCGGCTGGGTACACTGCGCTGCCTCGGTGACCCCGTGGAATGCGCACCTCGCCTCCGAGGAATACGAGCCCAATGCCCGCACCCTGCCCACCAGCGCCGAAGTGGAAGGTGACGGCTACGCCAGAGGCATGCTCAGCTACTACGCCGACCCGGCCGAGTGGAATCCCTACTTCTACGGCTGGAACATCGAAATCAATGTCAGCGCCGACGGTGAAAAAGATCCGACTGCCGAGCTGACCAAGCACTACGCCATGGGCCGCCTCGCGTTCGAACTGTCCTACGTGATGCCCGATTCCAAGACCGTGTACATGACCGACGATGGCACCAACGTCGGCTTTTATATGTTTATCGCCGACACCGCCGGCGACCTCAGTGCCGGCACCACCTACGCGGCCAAGTGGAAGCAGACTTCCGGCGAGGGCCTGGGCGCCGCCGAGCTCGAGTGGGTGTCCCTCGGCCACGCCACCGACGCCGAGATCAGCGCTGCCGTGCACGGTGGCGACGGTCAGCCGGCAGTCACCTTCGCCGATATCTTTGCCGTCGATGGCGCCGGCTGTACCGAGATTGCCGCTGGCGGCAACAGCGAGTGCCTGAGCATCAAGCCGGGTATGGAGAAAATTGCCTCGCGCCTCGAGACCCGCCGCTACGCCGCACTGCAGGGCGCCAGCACCGAGTTCCGCAAAGAGGAGGGCGTGACCTTCGATCCGCAGGGCAGCAAGCTGTACGTGTCCATGAGCCAGGTGGCCAAGGGCATGACCGACGGTGCCGGCGACGTGCAGCTGGATGTGGCAAATGGCTGCGGCGGTGTCTACCAGCTGGACGTGGCTGCCGACAGTGATATCGGCTCCGACTATGTCGCCAGCAATATGCGCGGCCTGATCGGTGGCATCGAAACGGAGTACCCCGCCGACAGCCCCTTCGCCAGCTACACCTGCGACGCCGACGGCCTCGCCAACCCGGACAACCTGACCTTCATCAGCGGCTACAACACGCTGATCATCGGTGAAGACACCGGCTCCGGCCACCAGAACGATGTGATCTGGTCATTGAACCTGGACGAAGTCGACGCCGCCGACCATACCGCCGGCCTGACCCGCATCCAGACTACCCCCTACGGTTCCGAGACCACCTCGCCCTACTGGTACCCGAACATCAACGGCTTCGCCTACCTGATGAGCGTGGTACAGCATCCCTACGGCGAATCCGATGGCGACCAGCTGGCCCCCGGCTCACTGGAACACCGCGCCTACACCGGTTACGTGGGTCCCTTCCCGGCGATGGATGTGGATAGCGCTGAATAAATCAGCTGGATAAAACCGCTTGCCGGCCCCCTGGCAATATTTGTCAGGGGCCCGGCTTTTCCGTTTTTATGGGTTATTTCTATGCGCGCACTTTCCATTGTGGCATTCGCCGCGATCCTGATGGTTGGCAACGCTTCTGCAGCAGATTCACCGCTGCAAAATCTCGGCCGCCTGTATCTGTCCAATCCCGCCGCGGTGACACCGCCGCAGTGCTACACCAAAACCCAAACCCAGGGCGGCCCGGCGAGCAATCCCTGCTATGTGTGTCACACCGAAAGCAGCGCGCCCAATTTCACCAACGATGTGGACCTGCAGCTCGCCTACAGCTTCGCTGCACCGGCGCGCTCCAACCGCTGGCACAACCTGTTCAAAGACCGCTCCGGCTACCTGTCATCGGTCAGCGACGAAGAAATTCTGCATTACGTGCGCGAGGACAATTACCGCGCGCAGGACGGCAGTATCCCGCTGGCCGAAAAGCTCACGCAAAAATTGCCACTCCACTGGGACGGCAACCGCAACGGCCGCTGGGACGGCTATGTGCCCGACGCCAACTTCAATTTCGATCGACACGGCTTCGACCGCGATCCAAACGGCGCACTCACCGGCTGGCGCGCACTCGCCTACACGCCGTTCCCCGGCACCTTTTTCCCCACCAACGGTTCCACCGACGACGTGCTGATTCGCCTGCCCGATCTTTACCGCAACGATGCACAGGGTCGCTACAGCGAGGTCATTTACCGGGTCAATCTCGCCATCGTCGAAGCGCTGATCAAGCGCAGCGATGTGGCCATTGATCCGGTGGATGAAACAACACTGAACGTCGACCTGGATAAAGACGGCACACTCGCCACCGCCACCCGGGTGACCTACGACTGGGCGCCGCTGCAAAAACGCTTTATGCATTATGTGGGCGCCGCGCGCCTGGCGCAGGAGCGCGGTGACGCGCCGCTGTCGGCCGGCTCCTACCCGCTGGGTACCGAGTTTCTGCACAGCGTGCGCTATCTGGATGTGGATGCGCGCGGTCACACCACTATGGCGCCGCGCATGAAGGAGCTGCGCTACGCGCGCAAAGTGCGCTGGGTCACCTACTACCAGCATCGCGAACTGGCTGCCGCCGAACTCAAGGAAGGCCACGATTTTCCCGACCGGCTGGAAGCGGTGGTGGGCGATATCGAGCGCGGGGTCGGCAACCGTCGCGGCTGGCGTTACAGCGGGTTTATCGAAGACCGGCGCGGCCAGCTGCGCCCGCAATCCTACGAGGAGCTGGCCACCTGCGCCGGCTGCCACGGCGCCATCGGCGCCAATGTCGACGGCGGCTTCGCGATGACGCGCAAGCTGGATGCCGCCGCCAGCTTCCAGCGCGGCTGGTACCACTGGTCGCAGAAGGCCCTGGCAGGCCAGCCCGAACCGCTGCGCAAAGACGGCCGCGGCGAGTACGCCTACTACCTGCAGCAGGTGGGCAATGCCGACGAGTACCGTTCCAACGCCGAGGTGCGCGCGCGCTTCTTCAACGGCGACGGCACGCTGAAAACCGCGATGCTGGAGCGGCTGGCCGCGGACATCAATGTACTGATCATGCCCTCGCGCCGCCGCGCGCTGGACCTGGACAAGGCCTACCGCGCCGTGGTGGCAGAACAGAGCTACCGCGAGGGCCGCGACGCGGTGCTGGCACCGCGACAGAACCTCTACCGCGAGGTGCCTGAGGGGCAGCAGACCGGCGTACTGGAGATTTCCACTTACCGCTGAAATTCCCTCCGTTCAGCGAAAGTTCGTAGTGGTGGTCACGCTTATGTAATATCCCCGCTATCTAATTGGCGCATTTCTTCGCTAGGGGGTAACAGAATGATCCACAAAACCATTGCCGCAGCACTGTCCGCGACCGTGCTGCTCAGCGCCTGCAACAGCTACGGCAACAGCCAGCCGGCCGCGAGCCTGCCGAAAAATCAGCTCGACAGTCACTGGTACGCCGACGCCGAGAAGGTGCTGCAGCAAGCCGAGCAGCGTCGGGTCAATAACCAGCGCGGTGCGGCGAAAAATATCATCCTGTTCCTCGGCGACGGGATGGGCATCTCCACTGTTACCGCCGGGCGCATCTTTGCCGGTCAACAGCGGGGCATGACCGGTGAGGAGAACCTGCTCAGCTTCGAACACCTGCCCTACAGCGGCCTGATCAAGACCTACAATACCAACCAGCAGGTACCGGACTCCGCCGGCACCATGAGCGCGATCATGACCGGGGTCAAAACCCGCGCTGGTGTGCTCAGTGTCGACCAGGAGGTACTGCGTGGTGACTGTACCGGCAGCCATGGCCACGAACTCAATAGCGCACTGAAACTGGCCGCACTGGACGGCAAGGGCACCGGCGTGATCACCACCGCGCGGGTCACGCACGCTACCCCCGGCGCCACCTATGCCAACGTGGCCGAGCGCGACTGGGAATACACCGCGCCCCAGGGCTGCGCCGATATCGCCTCCCAGTTTGTCGCCTTCCAGCCCGGCGACGGCCTCGACCTGTTGATGGGCGGCGGCCGTCGCAATTTCCTGCCGCAAAATGTGACCGATGAAGAGGGCGCGCCCGGCAAGCGCGTGGACGGCCGCAACCTGGTCGACGAATGGAAGCAGCGCTACGCCAATGGCCCGCTGCACGCGCGCTATATCGAGGACGAGAAAGGTTTCGACAAGCTGGATACTGCCCACACCGACAAGCTGCTGGCGCTGTTCAACCCGTCGCACATGCGCTACGAGGCGGACCGCAAGAACGACCGGGCCGGCGAGCCGTCGCTGTCGCAGATGACTGCCAAGGGTATCGAGCTGCTGCAGAAGAAGCACGGCCAGCAGGGCTACTTCCTGGTGGTCGAGGGCGGTCGTATCGACCACGCCAGCCATGCCGGTAACGCCTACAACGCGCTGAACGAGACCGCCGAGTTTTCCCGCGCGGTGCAGGTGGCGATGGACAACACCGACGCCCGCGACACGCTGATCATCGTCACTGCCGACCACAGCCACTCGCTGACCATGGCCGGCTACGCCACCCGCGGCAACCCGATCCTGGGCTACGTGGTGGGCAACGACGAGCACGGCCAGCCGCAGAAAAAACCGGAGCTGGCCGAGGACGGCAAGCCCTACACCACCATCCACTACGCCAACGGCAAGGGCTACGCCAATCTGGGTGACGAGACGGATGCGGACGCCCGCTACGACCTGCCCACCCGCGCCGGGCGCATCGAGCACGCCGACGTGGATACCACCGAGCCCGGCTACCACCAGGAAGTGCTGGTGCCGCGCGACGGCGAGACTCACTCCGGCGAGGACGTCGGCATCTGGGCCCGCGGCCCCAGCGCCGATCTGCTCACCGGCACCCACGAACAGAACCTGATCTTCCACGTGATGGTGCACGCCGGCGGCCTGCTGCCGGAATAAGGCCACCTTGTCACCGCAAAACCCTGGCCGTGGTTCACCGCCGGGGTTTTTTATGCGTGGGTGCAATGTGGTGCGCTCGGCGACTTGGGTGGCGGTGACGCTGCCGGGTACCGCTTTGTGAGACACGGGCTAGGCGCCCCCCCTAAACCCATCCCTGGGGGCTTTTATTCGCCATCCATGGCTCATAAAGTCTCACAAAGCGATACCCGACATCGCCACCTTCGCGATTACTGCGCCCCCATAACACCCCAGCAAAACATCTGCTATCATCGCGCCCGCAACACCTAAGGGGTGGCCGTTACGGCCTGAGATGCTCCAGGAGCAAACCCTTGAACCTGATCCGGTTAATACCGGCGTAGGAATAGGTAGTCTCCAGTATCCTCCTCACGTCGCATCCCGGGTCTCTTTCACGCTATTTCCATCGAGAGAGAACCATGAACCACCCAATGAGAATAAAACCGCTCGCCTGGTCAGTGGGCCTGTGTCTGTGTCTGTCTGCGGGCGCCGCGGCCGCCACACAACCGGCTAGCAGTGGTCTGGAAGAGGTCATCGTCACCAGCCAGCTGCGCGACAGCCGCCAGCTGGACGCCCCCACCAGCGTCAGCGTGCTGGACCAGAGCGCCATCGCCGCGCGCGGTGCCAGCAACCTGGACCAGCTGCTGGACCTGGCTCCCAACGTCAACTTTGCCACCGGCGCGTCGCGCGGCCGCTTTGTACAGATTCGCGGTATCGGTGAGCGCAGCCAGTTTATCGACCCGGTGAATCCGTCGGTCGGCCTGATTATCGACGGTATCGACTTCACCGGCCTGGGCCTGGCCGCCAGCACGCTGGATATGGACCGCGTGGAAATCCTGCGCGGCCCGCAGGGCACCACTTACGGCGCCAACGCACTGGCCGGCCTGATCAGCATGACCAGCAAGGCACCGAGTGCCGAGACCGACGCCAGTGTTTCCGCCGAAGCTTCGCAGTACAACGGGCGCACCCTGTCCGCGGCCGGCGGCGGCGCGCTGAACGACAACTGGAGTTACCGTCTCGCCGCGCGCAAGCAGCAGTCCGATGGCTACATCAAGAACACCCACCTGCAGCGCAGCGATACCAACAATATCGACGAGTCGATTGTGCGCGGCAAACTGCGCTACCAGCCCAGCGATGACCTGCAGCTGGACTTTACCGCGCTGTCTCTCGACGTGGACAACGGCTACGACGCCTTCTCGCTGTACAACACCCGCGAGACCCTGTCCGACCAGCCCGGCTGGGACCGCCAGAAAACCAGCGCCGGCTCGCTGGTGGGCCGCTGGAGTGGCAGCGATCTGTTCACCCTGAAAGGCACCCTGAGCGCGGCCAACTCCGATACCGAGTACGGTTACGACGAAGACTGGACCTACGTCGGTTTCCATCCGTGGGAATACAGTTCCACCGACAACTATGTGCGCAGCAAAGACAATGTCAGTGCCGATCTGCGCCTGCTGTCCACCGATGCCTCGCGGCTGTTCAACGGCCGCAGCAGCTGGGTGGCCGGTGTCTACTTCCGCGACGAGAGCGAGGACCTGGAACGCAACCGCAGCTTTACCAGCCAGTTCGACACACGCAATGCCGCCGTCTACGGCCAGCTGACCACGGCGCTGGCGCAGGCGGTGGATCTGGTCACCGGCCTGCGCTTCGAGCGCCGCGCCGCCGACTATGCCGATTCCCTCGCGGTGGATTCGAGCAAGGATGAAAACCTGTGGGGCGGCAATGTCACGCTGGAATATCACTACCGCGACAATGCCCTGCTCTACGCCACCGTATCGCGCGGCTACAAGGCCGGCGGTATCAATGCCAGCATCATCTCCGCGTCCGCCACTAACCCGGCGATCGGCAGCGACAAGTTCGCCTTCGATACCGAGCACATGCTCAACTACGAACTCGGCCTCAAAGGCGCGTGGCTGGACAACCGCCTGCAGGCGCAGCTGGCCGCCTTTTACCAGGACCGCAGTGACGTGCAGGCCAAGCAGTCGATCTTCAATCCGAGCGATTTTTCCTTCGACGACTACCTCACCAATGCCGCCGGCGGTGATACCACCGGCCTGGAAGTGGAGCTGAACTATCTGGCCAGCGATGCCGTGCGCCTGTTTATGTCGGCCGGCTGGCTCAATGCCGAGTTCCGCGACTTTATCAGCACCTCGCACGTGGATGCCCGCGACGACTATAACGGTATCGCCCTGGCACCGGTGGATCTCAGCGGCCGCGACCTGGCGCAGGCGCCGAATTACCAGTTCTTCACCGGCACGGAAATTTCGCTGCTGCCGCAACTGGTGCTGCGCCTCGAAGTGGAAGGTAAGGACAGTTATTACTTCTCCAACAGCCACGACGAGAAATCCTCGGCCTACGCACTGTTGAACGCGCGCCTGACCTATCAGCGCGACAACTGGGAAGTCGCGCTGTGGGGCAGAAACCTGACCGACAGGGACTACGGGACCCGCGGTTTCTACTTCAGCAACCAGTTCGGCAACAACCCGGCCAACGGCTATGCGCCCGAAGCCTACTTCCAGCTCGGCGAGCCGCGTGTGGCGGGCATCACCGGAACCTACACCTTTTAACCCGGGAGCCCCTTTTTAATCCGGAACTCCCGTGTAGGGGCCTGCCCGGCAGGCGAATAACCTGGCAGGGTGCGCCAGAGGCCATACAACGGCGCGTGCGGCGCACCCTGTATTCAGTTGCGAGAGAGACACCACGATGAAACTTTCCGTAGAAATCAGTATGTACCCGTTGAAAGATGTGTATATCCCCAGCATCCAGGCGTTTATCGATCGCCTGAATACCCACCCGGAACTCCGGGTGATTACCAACACCATGAGCACCCAGGTATTCGGTGATTACGACCTGCTGATGGATGTGCTCAAACAGGAAATGCGCACCGCCTACGAAAAACACGGTCGCGCCATTTTCGTGTGCAAATTTATCGATGGCGACCTATCGCCGGAACAGCGCAATGCCTGACAGCGAAATCGGCCGCGCCATCGCCAGTGCCTATGCCGCGATGTCCGGCTGGGAAATCATTGCCGTGGTGCTGGCCCTGGCCTACCTGCTGCTGGCGATGCAGGAAAAGATCAGCTGCTGGTACGCCGCCTTTGTCAGCACCGCCATCTACCTGTTCCTGTTCCGGGATGTCAGCCTGTTTATGGAATCGGCCCTGCAGGTGTTCTACCTGATCATGGCGGTCTACGGCTGGTGGCAGTGGCGCTACCACCCCGACCAACAGCAGAACCTGCAGATCCACCGCTGGCCCCTCAAAACCCACCTGCTCGCCTTCGCCGCAGTGGGGGTGCTGACACTGCTGTTCGGCAGCGTGCTCAGCGCTTCCACCAGCGCCGCGCGCCCGTTTCTCGATTCCTTTACCACCTGGGGTGCCGTCATCACCACCTTTATGGTCACGCGCAAGGTGCTGGAGAACTGGCTCTACTGGATCCTGTTCGACGGGGTGTCCATCTATCTGTATATCGACCGCGGTCTCTATCTGACTGCGCTGCTGTTTGTGCTGTATGTGATTATCGTGATCGTGGGGTTTTTCCAGTGGCGAGCCATCTACAAACGGGAAAGGCTCGCCCGCGGCGCAACCGCGACGGGGCTTACAGAACAGTCGTCGAGCATCGACCCGGTAATGGTTGAACAGTAATGGCCCAACTACCGGAGTCACAACCTGACATTATTCCACCCGACTGGCAGCGCTGGAGCGCAACCGAACCCTCGTTGGCGGGGTCGCTGAGCGGTGGCCTGACGAACCGGAGTTATCTGATCGTCGCAGGCGGTGAACAGCTGGTGTTGCGCAGAAACTCGGCGAACAGCGCTGCGCTGGATATAAACCGCTCGGCGGAGTCAGCCGCCCTCCGACGCGCCGACAATGCCGGCCTGTGCGCCCCGCTCATTTACTGCGATCCTGGCCATCAATATCTGGTAACCCGCTATATCCACGGAGAGCCGTGGCGCGCGGCCGGAGCCGCTGCGCTGAAGCAGCTGGTCCAGCTGGTGCGCAGCATCCACGCACTACCGGCCATCGATGCATGCCTGGACATAGACGATAAGGTGGCGAGTTACTGGCGCTCCATCGATGAGGGAGCCGATTTCTATACCGAATTGCGAGCGCTGGAGCAAAAGGTCCAGCGGCATATTGCCGGCGCAAAATCACTGAATAACGGCGCCTGCCTTTGTCACAACGATTTACTGATGACAAACCTGATAGTCGCCGAGAACGAAATCCTGTATGCGATAGACTGGGAGTACGCGGCGATGGGCGATCCCTTTTATGAACTGGCGGTGATCGTGGAAGAGCACCGGCTGGACAAGCGGCAGCAGGAGCTGTTACTCACAGAATACCTGCGCCGACTGACAACACAGATCGATTGGCAGCGGCTGGATCACTGGCGGGTTATCTACAGATATTTATCGGTATTGTGGTATGCGGTGCAGTGGTGTACCGGGGCCATGATGGAGCGCCGGGTCAAAAATGACATTATCAATAATGCTCGCAGTTTATTTGTACTGGTTTCCTCTGTCGGTGGGTAGGGCTTTTATCTGGCGCCCCGGAAGAAATGGGATAGATCAGCAGGGTAGCGTGATATTGATTCCGCATTTCAGCGCATAAAGTTGACCTGACTCTATGTATCCTAACGGTCGCGCCAAGCTCCCTTCGATCTGTCCTGCCTTCGGAAAACGTGCAGTGAGAAATGGCCCTCAAGTTTGACAAAAAGCACGGGGGATGAATAGACCGCCAGCCACGCAAGACTTTAAACTCAGCGCCAAATCCATTAACCGCAGTATTTCAATGAAAGTAAAAATCGCGCTGATTCTTTGCACCGCAGCTTTTCTCAACGGATGTGAACTCGTTGGCCCCAGTGTGAAACTGGAGCCCGCCAAGGTCAGAATCCCCGGCGTTACGGTGGGCGGACATCAGAAGCACTGCCCACCGGGGCAGGCCAAGAAAGGTAACTGCTGAACCTGCCGCTACGCTAGATGTGTAGCCATCGCCGGTATCCATTCGCTGTTTAGACTATCGACCGCGGTCTCTATCTGACCGCGCTGTTGTTTGTGCTCTATGTGACTATTGTGATCGTCGGCTTTTTCCCGTGGCTGGCCATCTATCGGCGCGAGCTATCCACCGGTGACACCGCCCTGGTGCAAGTGCCGGCCTGACCATCGCGGTGGATCATTCCCGCCGACTGGCAGCGCCTGAACCACTGCCGCGTGATTTACGGATACCTGTACGTGCTCTGGTATGCAGTGCAGTGGTATAGCGGCATAGCGGCGCCATGAACGGCAGCGGCGTGGTTGACCAAATCAGCAACAACGTTGATGTGTTATCTAAATTGAGCCATTCCATTTCATCGCGATGATTTCCGCAACCTGACTGGTGAAATGCATTCTCCCAGGAATTCCTGCCGGATTCGCTCGCTTGAATTGCCCGCTTAGTTGACCACAGAAATAGCTTCTCAAACGGGAAATTTTGAATTGGACTCCCGCGCCTGGCGGGAGCCGCTTGGCTCAGTCTTTGCAGCCGGTGGCAGTACATTGCCAGGGAGGGCCTACCGGCGAGGGCTGGCAATTAATGCCGGGCTCAGTGGAATAACTGCTGTACCACTGCGACATGGTTGCCTCATAGGCACTCACCTGACTGGTGCCATAGCCGGTAATCGACGTTACCTGACAGCTACTGCTGCTGGCACTTGTGGAAATCGTGCCGTAAGCGGTGCACTGCCAGGGCGCGCCAACCGGCGGGTTTGTGCAACCCGCAACATAAACATTCTGAGCCGTGGGATATTGGCCCAGCAACTGATTTTTCGCCGAGACACTGGCTTCAGTATATGTGGTGCCGTAACCGGTAGCGGAAACCGTAGTGTCGGCTAGCGACCAGGCGGAGAAGAATCCGCACGCTACGATGGCTAAAGTGGTGAGTATTTTTTTCATGTAAATCCCTTGTTGATTTCAATTGCGCAGCTCCCGCGCAAAGGTGGCTTGCCTTGTCTGGCGAGAGCCGCGTGCAATCTTCACTGAAGTGAACGGGATACAAAAATGCACTCCTGAAGGCCGGCACGAATGGCGTGCAAAGCCGTTTTCGGTGAATTATTAGGGAAGTGATCCCGCCTGCGCACCGTGATGTGTTAGGGATCTTTGCAATTGGTACCGACGCGCTATGACAGCGGTGTCATATATTTGTGATGCGGCTCACAAATGTGACGCGCTTAAGCCGTTAATCGGCGGGAAATAGAACATTCGGTCGCGCAAAAAATCCTCACCCAGCCGTCGATCGCGTGGAAACTGCGACAAAACCCCGCGCAGAAATCCGGTAATTTATCCGCCGGGAGTCTGTGATTCACGCACAGGGTTCAATTCTGGTGGCTAGGCCAAATCGAGCGGCCGGTATCGCGAGATGGCCCCGTGCCGTCAGACTGCCGACAACGACCTGCCTGATCGAAATTTCCCACTCTGGGTTTATTTGTGCGCCAATTTTGTCACTGATAGCGGGATTCCTGGAAGGGCGAAATTGCCTCACTTAGATATTTAGAATATTGTCTAAATATCTAAGTGACGCGATGATCGCGCCGAAGCCACAAGTCGCAGCGCGCAGGGGTTCGACGGTGGAACAGCAGAATATTTTTAAAGCCTTGTCCGATCCCACCCGGCGGGAGATTCTGCGGCGCCTGCGCGCCGGCTCCATGAGCGCCGGGGACATCGCCGCGCAGTTCGATATCACCCGCGCCTCCCTGTCCCACCACTTCAATGTACTCAAGGCGGCAGAGCTGGTGCGCAGCGAAAGGCGCGGGCAGCAGATTTACTACTCACTGAATACCAGCGTGTTCGAGGACGTGGCGGCGCTGATGTTCGATCTTTTTGGTCGCGCGGGAGATTAACCCCATGATTCTGCACAATCGTATGCTCTCGATCGGATTTATCCTGCTGGCGCTGGCATTCGGTGCCGTCAACTACGCGTCGCTGCCGGCGGAAATCCCGGCACACTGGAACCTGGCCGGTGAAGTGGATGGCACCATGCCGCGCCTGTGGGGCGTGCTCACGCTGCCATTGACCATGCTGGGACTGTTGCTCCTGAGTGAGCTCTTTCTGCGTTTTTCGCCACGTGGCTATCGCCTGGACCAGTTCAGCCGCGTGGTGGGCCTGCTGATTAATATACTGGTGGCTTTTCTGCTGGTGATCTACGCGGTGCAGATACTGATCGCCCGCGGTGTGCACCTGCAGATGGAGCGGGTGATTGGCCTCGGGCTGGGGCTGGTGTTTCTGCTGCTCGGCAATTACATGGGCAAGCTGCGCAAGAATTTTTTTATCGGCATCCGCACACCCTGGACCCTGGCCAGCGCCGAGGTCTGGGACAGGACCCACCGCCTGGCCGGTTACCTGTTTGTTATCTGGGGCCTTGTGATGCTGGTGGCGGTGCTGTTTTGGGGCAGTGCCCAGGTGCTGATCTGGGGCCTGATCGCTATTTGTGCCTTTCTGGTTGCCTACTCTTTTATCCTGTATCGGCGACTCATCGGCTTTAATAATGGTGATGAGGACGGATGACGGGCGACGACTGATGCAGATGGGCCGACCTGCCTGAGCATCAAGGTCATGCCGATACCGCCATCACACCAGCGAATCGGGCACTGCGATGAAAAAGCTCACACTGATCCGGCACGCCAAATCCAGCTGGGCGGATCCCGCCCTGAATGATTTTGAGCGCCCGCTCAACAAGCGCGGCCAGCGCGACCTCCCCGCCATGGCCCGGAGAGTGCGGGACTTTTATGCCGACGCCGGTCTGGTGCCGGACCGCCTGCTGACCAGCGGCGCGCTACGGGCACTGACGACGGCCAGGGCCCTGGCCGACGCATTACAGCTGGGCAGCGAACAGGTACTGGTGCAGCCCGAACTCTACGCCGCCAGCTGCGAGGCGCTGTTGCAGCAACTGCAGCGGCAGAGCGACCGCTGGCGCCACCTGATACTGGTCGCACACAACCCCGGGCTCGAAGACCTGGCGTGCTATCTCACCCACGAGCGGCTGGCCAAGTTTCCCACGGCTGCGGTACTGCATATTCACCTGGGCATTGCCCACTGGCGTGAACTGGCTGAATCCTGCGGCCGTGTCGAGCTGTTCGACTACCCCAAGCTGCATCGATAGCCCGCAGCAGGCAATAGCTGCTGGTTAACCGCCTGTGACCCATAAAAAAGGGCGACCCCAATTACCATTCTGGGGTCACCCTTCTGGCGGTTTCCGTACCGCGGGTACAGAAACCTTCAGGCTGCAGGCATTACTGCTGCTTTGCAGCATGCTCCTTCTGGATCAGGTAATCCGCGATACGCAACTTGTCCGCGAAGGACTTGCCCTTGACCAGGTAGCGGCCATCGATCAGCAGCGACGGGGTGCTGCGCACCTGGCTGCGCTGCAGGTGTTCGGTGGCGCGGCGCACCTTGGACTTGACGCCAAAGCTCTTCATCGTGGCGAGGAACTTCTGCGGGTCCACGCCGTATCCGGCATAGAACTGCGCGATCTTCGCTTCGTCGGGCGTTTCGCCCTCCGACGGCAGCGTGTGGGTGCGGTGCACCGCATCGTAGGCGGCCTGGTGTGTCTTGTCGGCGATGCCGAAAATCTGCGCCGTGTAGTAGGCATAAGCGTAGGGCTCGAAGTCCTTGCGGAAGGCGGCCGGTACATGGTCGATCCGGACATAGGCCGGCTGCTTCTTCGCCCAGGCCGAGAACTGCGGCTCGAACTTGTTACACGCCGGACAGATATAGTTGAAGAACTCCTCGACCACGACCTTGCCGTCGGCCGGGGACATCGGGCGGCCTCCGGCGATCTCGATGTAGTCCTCGCCGGCGACTGGCTGGTCTGCCGCGGCAGCAAATGAGCTGCCGAACATGAGCAGCAGGGACAGAAAAAACAGGCGCTTCATTGAGATCTCCTTGGGTAATATCGATTAATCCGGGCGCAATGTTCGATTATGGCATGCGGCTCCCGGGATGAGGCAAGTGCCAGAGTGCCGCTCTGAAGCTGATTATCGCAATATTTTACAGGTACGTATTAAGGCTTTCTGTATAGCTGCTATTTTCCCGCCGCAAAGCTAAACGGGAGCTGAACCGGTCAATTATCGTGCAATTCGGGATGCGCCAAATCCACGCAGAAATATCACTTCAGCGCTGTCGTGCGCTAATCCGTCCATGCCACTGTCTTGTCGGGGGGGAGAGCTGTCATTAGACGACCCCGAGTCCGATATGATTACCTGGCGTATTTCTTGCCGTCGGTAGAGATGCCATATAAAAATTCGCTGTAAGGCAGACGTAGCAGAATGGTGCCCTTATTGACTACCACGGCCATAATCATTCCCCGGCAGAGCAGGTTGACACTGCCCATTTCCCTTGCGCACATGGCGTCGGCACTATCAATAAGCTTTGTTTTGTTCATGCGCAGCATTATCAGGGTTTTGCCCTTGGGTACTGCGCCGATCGGTTGCACCACGAAAATCGTCACCTGGGTAAAAAACAGGACGGTTGCCAGGGTGACTAGCGAGAGAGAAATTATTATTTTTTTATTCACGGATTTATTCCTGCATCAATTTCCATCACCTCCTCTTGCGCGGACTGGCTAAAAGGTGAATAAAGCCATCTTCAGATAAGCATCAGCCGACGCACAGGGAGATTATTCGGAACGCGGTTTTCACGCACGCAGTTAGTTAACTGGTTAACTTAAATTTATGAGGCCGATTCCATCCATAAAGAACATTGCGGCCGCCAGAACGATAATAAAAATAATTGCAGATATTAATGTTATGCCAAGCACTTTCCAATTTGATGGGAAAGAGTATCTGGTATCCTTGTCTATTTCTTCCCTTGAGGGTTGCGTTGCGGCGGCTATTTGTTTGGCCGCCAAGGTGTAAACGAAAGGAATAAATAAATTTGGGAGGTTCTCTGGCACAAAAGGAATTATCCCGATCAAAATGATAATAAATAATATGCCAAATACCAGGACTTTTTTTGCATGTTCCAATTTTCCAATAATTAAGTAGTTGGATCTAAGGAAGTAAATCGCAGCAATTGGACCTCCCAGGAATGAACCTGCTGTTATTTGGTTGGGTGAATAGATTTCGCCAGGCTCCCTTTGGGCTAAATGGCCCAATTCAGCGCTTGGTGCTTCATATGGATTGTTATTCATGAAATATTCGCTTTTATTTTTTTACTATCCTGGATTTTTCCATTAGCAGAAATGCTGCCTAGGAAGGGTGTGGTAGGTCAGGTCATAAGACGGCTCACCCGGACCATTTAGGCCCGGGTTTATTGCGGTATTAGCGGTTCAACAACCCCTTCACCGCATTGGGCAGATCCGCCGGGAAGATCACATTCTTGGCATTCTCAGACTGGGACAGTTCGGACAGCGCGTCGATATAGCGCTGGCCCAGCAGGTACATTACCGGCATTTCCTGTTCACCGATCGCCTGGGTGACGCGTTCGATCGCCTCGCGGCTGGCGTCGGCCAGGACGACCTGCGCCTTGGCGTCGCGCTTGGAGGCTTCCAGCCGGCCGTCCGCCTCGAGGATGGCGGCCTGTTTCTCGCCCTCGGCGCGGGTGACGGTGGCGCGGCGCTGGCGTTCGGCGGCGGCTTGCTCTTCCATGGCTTTCTGCATGGTGGCGGACGGGTTGATATCCTGGATCTCCACCGTTTTCAGGTTGATACCCCAGTCGGCGATATCGTCGGAGATGCCCTCTTTCAGTTTTGCCTTGATCAGATCGCGCGACGACAGCGCCGAGTCGAGCGACATCTCGCCGACAATGGAGCGCAGGGCGGTCTGTACCAGGTTCTGGATCGCGATGGTGTAGTCCTCGACACCGTATACGGCCTTCTCCGGCGAGACGATATTGATATAGGCCACGGCGTTGGCAATGATCGTGGCATTATCCTGGGTGATCACCTCCTGCGAGGGAATATCCAGCACGATATCCTTGGTGGTCACCTTGTAGGGCACCTGATCCACGTAGGGGATAATCACGTTCATGCCCGGTGTCAGTGTCTTGTGGAATTTGCCCAGGCGCTGGACGATATGCTTGGAACCCTGCGGTACGATGCGCACACCCATGGCGATGGTGACGATGACGAGTACCACCAGCGCCAGAATGACTGATAAACCTTCCACGGCTTTACTCCCTGTGTAGTTCTAATAAGCGTTTTTTTGAATGTGTGTATCGTTGTGAGTCAAACGCGCACGACGATCAGCGTATTGCCGGAGATGTCGGTGACCCGCACGCGGTCACCAATGGCGACGTCGTCGGTGCAGATAAACAGCCACTCCTCTTCACCGAGGATCGGTGCGGGAAACTTGAGGCGGCCGCGGTTGCGACCCACGTTGGATTCAAGCACCAGCCCCACCTGCCCGGTCAGTGCCTCGGCGGCCATCCCGGAGGTGGTGCGGTCTTTCCACTGCGGGCGCATAAACTTGAGCCAGGCGACCAGCAGTGCGATGGAGGCGCCGGCCCACAGCAGCAGCTGCAGGGTAATCGGCATGGGCACGACGATCAGCAGCGCGCCCATGAACAGCGCGGCGAGGCCGAACCAGAACAGAATAAAGCCGGAGACGAAGATCTCCGCGGTGATCAGCAGCAGGCCGAGTACCAGCCAGTGCCAGTAGGCGATGTGGGTATTGAGCCAGTCCAGCATTTTGTTGTCGATTCCTTCCTGCGAGTGGTTGGTATCGATTATGCCAAAAAACACGCGCCAGGCGCGAAATAGTGGTATCGGCTGCGCTGGCGGTTGGTGTTGGGAGTGGATGTGGGCTGCTGCGGGGCTGCGTTCAGGCACGGCCGAAGCGGAATTTTGCCGTGGCAAACAGCTGCTGGCCGAGCGTTTCTATCTGCCGCTGCAGCGCGTCGAGGCGCGTATCGCTGGCGTCCAGCAGCGGGATCAGTTCGCTGTGAAAGGCATTGCCCTCGAGCGCCAGCAGCCGGCGCAGCAGCTGCAGGTCGCGCCAGTCGCCGAGCGCCTGTGCCAGCGTTTTCAGCGGCTTGCGCCGGCCGTGCAACGGCGCGCGGTATTTACCCTCGAGCAGCCGCGTGTGATACCACTGGTCCTTGACCCGTTTGCGGTATTCGTGAAACTGCTCCGGCGTGGCTTCGGCGAGGGTGTCGTGCATGGCTTCGCGCGCGCGCCGGTATCCGCGCTGGTAACCCCGGCGGGCGCTGCGCCAGCGCAATGGTTGCAGCGGCCAGTGGTCGACACGGCTGGCGCCCTGTTCGAGCAGTGCGGCGGCGCGCTGCAACGCCTCCGCGCCAGTCGGAGCGATGCGGGCTTCGAGAAACGCGCGGATATGCGGGTACTGATCCACCGGCGCCAGCTTGTCCAGCGCGTCGCGCAGCGATACCGCGTCGCGGCTGGCGGCGAGGGTCTCGGCGAGGGCACGGTAGTGGGCGTTCTCGGCGCGGTACAGGGCTTCGGCATCGCTGCGCACCAGGCGCAGCAGGGCGCGCATCTTCTTGCAGTGCTTGCGCAGGGCGTGCACCGCCTCCTCTTCCGCCAGCGTGCGCAGATCGGTGGCGGCGCGCGCCAGCTGGTGCTGCGCGGCCTTGCGCAGGGCGCGCCTGAGTGCGTTATCGCTGTCGAGCCGGTAGGCCATGGGGACTTTACCTTTATGCCTGCCCCCGAATTTTAGTGAGAGACTTTATTGTCGAGCACTTGCGTGGATAGTGATATTAAAAAAGCCGCATCGAGAGATGCGGCTTCTAAAGCGCGGGCGTAGTGCCCGGTTTCATTGGTTCTTATTTTTAGGGTCTAGGTCTTAATAGGTGTAATTAATGCCCATGTAATAGGTGCGACCCAAAGTATCGTAGATGCCGGAGCCGCCACCGGTACCACTCAGATAGGCGGGGGGCTCGGTGTCTCCGATATTGTTAACGCCGCTATACAATTCGAACGAGTCCGTGAACAGGTAGCTGGCGCGCATGCTGTTGTAGCGGACCACCCCGGTATGGCTCGGAGCGGCGCTTTCCGGACGCTCCTTTTCCAACTCGTACAGGGCCATATCGTCAAGGTAACGCTGGCGCCAGTTCACGGCCAGATCGCCAATGCGGTAGGTGACGCTGAGGTTAAAGCTGTCAGTGGGATCGCCCAGTTCACCGTCTACGCGGTCGGCGCTGTCTGGCTCACTCTGGAATGAGTAGTCATCGCGTTCCAGCAGGCGGGTGCCCTGCAGACCGAACGAAAGGCTGCCAAGCTCGGAGCGGAACAGGTCTGCCAGTGACAATTGATAGCGAACTTCATAGTCAATGCCACGTGCGGTCAGCTTGGAAGCATTCAGGGCGGAGCTGGTCAGGGAGACCAGGTCACCGTTGGCGCCGCGCTCGATATTGCCACAGAACTGGTTGTTGATGGAGGAGGCATCAACACACTTGTCCAGAATAGTCTGCCCACTATAAGAAGATATGGCGTCATCAATCTCGATATCCCAGAGATCTGCGGTGATGGTCAGACCTTCGGCAAAGCGCGGGGTGATGACGACACCGTAAGTCAGCGTCTTGGCCGTCTCCTCCATCAGATTAACGTTGCCGCCGCTATAACCGGGCAGAGTCGGGCCCTCGTTCCAGGGAGACTGGTAATCGGGGCTGAGACCCAGTGCGGCACAGTTAGCGCTGCGCTGCGCGGGATCCGGTGCATAGGGCAGCTCGTCGGCATCGCAGGGGTCGTTGATGTTGAAGAAGTTTTGCCCCAGTGGCGCATACAGCTCATCGATATTTGGAGCGCGCACGGCTTGAGAGACTGTGGCCCGAACACGAACATCTTCGGTGATGGTCCAGTCCAGACCGGCTTTCCAGGCGTCAGTGCTGCCGATGGTGGAGTAGTCGGAAGCGCGATATGCGGTTTCGAGCACCAGACTCTGGACACCGGGTAGATCGGACAGCAGCGGCGCAGAGGCTTCCATGTAAGCTTCGCTGACATCGTAGTCACCGTCGGTGGATGCCAGCGCGTTCATGAACGTCTCGCCGTTCTTGATGATGTCGTCAAAGTCTACGGCACTGGTTTCCTTGCGGTATTCGAAGCCACCTACCACCGAGAGCGGGCCCGCCGGCAAGTTGAAAATATCACCGCCGATATAGCCCGAGGCGACGGCTTGGGTCATCTTCTCCTGCGAACCGGTGTTCTGCAGCATGACGTAGTCGATAGCTTCCTTGGAGGCGCGGCCGTAGCCGAAGAGGTCCAGTGGCTGACAGCCATTAGCGCGAGCCTCTGCGTCGGCGCAGACAATCTCTCCGTTGAGTTCAACCGCATCAATGGCTTGTGCGAAATGCTCATTATTGCGGTTGTTGAGATAGGTGATATCGCCGTTGTACTCGCCATAAACCAGGCTGGTTTCATAGTTCCAGTTGCCAGCGATATCGCCTTTCAGTCCCAGTACATAACGCTGGGTCTCGCGTTTCGCCAGATCGCCCCGGTAACCGAGGTCGGAATGCATGCGGTACATGCCAAAAGCGGGAATGCCGGCCGCAACCAACTCGTCGGAGAAGTTCTTGTCGAGATATGGGTTGGTGGATGAATAGACGTCGTAGCTGAAGCTCGCCTGCCCGAAACTTTCTGCTTCGTGGTTCACGTACTTGGCTTCACCGAACACTTGCATGGAATCGGAGAGGTCGAAGTGACCTTTTACAAACAGGTTGTCGGTCGTCATGCGTGGATACATCTGGTACTGGCCGATCCAGCGGTAACCATCACCCCCGCTGCAGCGGCCGCTCGCATCGCACATATCGCCGTACTGTACGGTGCGCGCGGTGCCGTCTTCATTGAAGGTATACAGGCCGAGATCTGTATAGGCGAAGCCAGCGTCACTCAGTACGGGCAAGGTGTAGTTGGGAACTACGATGCGGTCCGGGATGCCGTCATCGGGACCGGTGTCGTCCGGGTTCAAGAGAGTGCCCCAGCCCTTGGTGATCCATTCGCGGTCGGTACCATAGACATCGCCGCGGCTGGAGTGGTCGATACTGCCGGCGATATTGGCGCGGCCGTCGAACAGGTTCTGACCGAAGGTGATGGACAGCTCGGTGGTGGCGGCACCTCCGTTGTCAGTATCACTGCCGTAGGCATTGACCTTCAGGCCTTCGAAGTCATCTTTCATGATGAAGTTGACTACGCCGGTTACAGCGTCGGCACCATATACGGCAGAAGCGCCACCGGTGATCACATCGACGCGCTCAATCAGGTCTTCCGGAATGGTGTTGATATCGACCGAGGAGGTACCGACGGATGAGCCAATATGGCGGCGGCCGTCCTGCAGTACCAGGGTGCGTGAAGTGCCAAGTCCGCGGAGGTCGAGCAGGTTCAGACCCACGGTGCCGATAAAGCGGCCGGAGTTGTTGCCTGAGTAGGTGGAGCGCAACTGAGGCATATCGTTCAGGAAGTCGCCGAGGTTGGTTTCGCCACTCAGGCTGATATCTTCCGCAGTTACAGTAGTGACCGGCGTCGGGCTGACGGCATTGGGGCGCGAGATACGAGAACCGGTGACGGTTACCTGCTCGATGCTGCCATCGTCATTGGGTTTGAGCTTCGTCGCGTCATCTTTCTTTTTGACGGTTTCGGTAGCGACGGTTGTTGCCGAATCTGCTTGGGATTGCTCTTGTGCGAATGCCGGGACTGCCCCCACAGCCGTCAGAATCGCGCCTCGAATGGCGATAGAGAGTAGATTTCCTTTCATAATTCTTATAACCCCTTAGAGGCCTTTGATGATTTTTTTTGTACAGATAAGTCATATCTGCCGTACTGTATTAACGATTGAGGCAAAAGTTCCCTCAATCTGCATTTTTGGCGCCGATTATGTTTTTTAAGGCGGCAAGTGGCTGCGGCCAAGGGCGACAAGTACGCTTTGGTTGATGCGCGCAGAGCTGCGAAGTTAGTAACCCAAAAAGCTCGGCTGATTTTTCGCTCGGCCTGCTCCCTGTAGAGAACAAATATCACTTTGCCGACCCCTCAAGTACAATGGCGCCTCTTGATTTGGCGCATAACAGAGGCTCAGCAAGGACACTATGAAGGATCGCAAGACCACCCACTTCGGCTTTCAAGAGGTTCCGGTGGATGAGAAGGCCGGCCGTGTGGCGGATGTCTTCCATTCCGTAGCGGCGCGCTACGATGTGATGAACGACCTGATGTCCGGCGGGGTTCACCGGCTGTGGAAGCGCTTCACCATCGAGCTGTCCGGCGCCAGAAAGGGCCAGACGATCCTGGATATCGCCGGCGGCACTGGCGACCTGACCGCGCGCTTCTCGCGCATCGTCGGCCCGGAGGGGCAGGTGGTGCTGGCGGATATCAACGAGTCGATGTTGAAGGTGGGCCGTGATCGCCTGTTCGACCGCGGTATCGCCGGCAATGTGGTGCCGGTGCAGGCGGATGCCCAGTACCTGCCCTTCCCCGACAACACTTTCGATTGCATCACCATCGCCTTCGGCCTGCGCAATGTCACCGACAAGGATCTGGCGCTGCGCTCGATGCTGCGCGTGCTGAAGCCCGGCGGCCGCCTGCTGGTGCTGGAGTTCTCCAAGCCGGAGTCGAAACTGCTGGAGAAGGTCTACGACCAGTACTCCTTCCGCCTGCTGCCGTTTATGGGCAAACTGGTGGCCAACGATGCCGAGAGCTACCGCTACCTGGCGGAGAGCATCCGCATGCACCCGGACCAGGAGACGCTGAAGCAGATGATGGCAGACGCCGGCTTTGTAGACTGCGAGTTCCACAATATGACTGGCGGCATCGTGGCCCTGCACAAGGGCATCAAGCCCTGATGGGGCTTGAGCCTGACCCTGTGGCGGCGCTGCTGCCGGTGGCCGTTTGTTCAACAGCCTCATCGGCAATCGTTTCTCAAACGGCCCCCAGCAGCAGCGTCTTAGCATCCACCCTCTGTATCTTTAGCCCATGACTGACCCCACATTCCGCGCCGGCTTCGACGCCGCTCTGGAAACCGCCATCAACACTGCCCTGCGCTATGACCCGGGCACCCGCCTGCGCCTCGAGAAACTCGACGGCAAGTGCCTGGAGCTGGATCTCAGCGCGCCGCAGCTGCACCTGTTCCTGTGTATCGAGGGCGATCAGGTGCAGGTGCGCCACCATGTGGAGGGTGCGGCGTCGACGCGGCTGGCCGGTTCGGCGCTGGCCTTCCTGCGCCTGCTGCGCGAGGCGGATGCGACGCCGGCCAAGCTGGGCGTGAGCGTCAGCGGTTCCAGCGCGTTGCTGGCAGAGCTGCAGTCGATCCTGCGCGATCTCGACATCGACTGGGAGGCGCCGCTGGCGCAGTTGGTGGGGGATGTGCCGGCACATACGGTGGGCAATGCGCTGCGCGCCGCCAGCCGCTGGCTGCACGACAACCTGCAGCGCGCGCCGCAGGCGGCCGCCGAGGCGATCAGTGAGGAGTGGCGTATCACGCCGCCGCGGGCGCAATTCGAGGCCTTTGCCGACGACCTGGCGCAGGCGGCGCTGGCCACCGAGCGCCTGGAGGCGCGGGTGCGTCTCCTGCGCGAACGCTTTGCCCGGCGGGAGGCCGAGTAGTTTTGCCGATCGCACGCAGTTTCACCATCGCGCGGGTCTTCCTGCGCTACCGTCTCGACCAGCTGCTGCCGGCCGAGCGCCGGCCGCTGTTGCTGCGCGGCCTCCTACTGCCGCTGAAAGTGTTGCCGCAGTCGCGCCTGTCGCGCGGCGAGCGCTTGCGCCGTGCGCTGGAGGAGCTGGGCCCGATCTTCGTCAAGTTCGGCCAGCTGTTGTCCACCCGGCCGGACCTGCTGCCGCCCGATATCGTCGAGGAACTGGACCACCTGCAGGACAATGTGCCGCCCTTCCCGGTGGACCAGTTTATCGCCCGTGTCGAGGCGGCGCTGGAGGGCAGCGTCGACGAGATCTTTGCCGAATTCGAGCGCGAGCCGCTGGCGTCGGCGTCGGTGGCACAGGTGCACGGCGCGCTGCTGCAGAGCGGCGAGTCGGTGGTGGTGAAGGTGCTGCGCCCGGGCATCGACCGGGTGATCCAGCAGGACCTGCGCCTGCTGCGCGTGATCGCGCGCTGGGTGGCGCGCTTCCTGCCGGACGGCCGCCGCCTGCGCCCGGTGGAGGTGGTGGAGGATTACCGCCACACCATCGAGGGCGAGCTGGACCTGGTGCGCGAGGCGGCCAACGGTACCCAGCTGAAACGCAACTTCGCCAATTCCCCGCTGCTGTATATTCCCGAGGTGCATTGGGATTACACCCGCGAGAACGTCCTGGTGCTGGAGCGCATCGACGGCATTCCGGTGACCGACCTGGCGCAGCTGCGCGCCCAGGGCACCAATATGAAGCTGCTGGCCGAGCGCGGGGTGGAGATCTTCTTCAAGCAGGTGTTCGAGCACAATTTCTTCCACGCCGACATGCACCCGGGCAATATCTTTGTGTCGCGGCACAAGCCGGAGCGGCCGCAGTACATCGCCATCGACACCGCCATCGTCGGCAGCCTGTCGCGCGAGGACCAGTACTACCTGGCGCGCAACCTGCTGGCGATGTTCCGCCGCGATTACCGCATGGTGGCGGAGTTGCATGTACAGAGCGGCTGGGTGCGCAGCGATACGCCGGTGAACACCTTCGAAGCGGCGATCCGCGCGGTGTGCGAGCCGATCTTCGAAAAGCCGCTGGGCGAGATCTCCTTCGCCCGCGTGCTGATCAGCCTGTTCCAGACTGCGCGAAGATTCGATATGGCAGTGCAGCCGCAGCTGGTGCTGCTGCAGAAGACCCTGCTCAACATCGAGGGGCTGGGCCGGCAGCTTTATCCGGAGCTGGATCTGTGGAAGACTGCCCATCCATTTCTCGAGCGCTGGATGCGCGACCGCATCCACCCGAAAACCATCTTCGGCGAAATCCAGCGCTACGGGCCGGAATGGCTGGAGAAGTTCCCGCAAATGCCGCAACTGGTATACACCGCGCTGGAGCAGTCGCGCGAGCTGGCACCGCAGTTGCAGGGCATCGGTGAGCAGCTGGCACTGAGCCGTCGCCGCGGGCGCCGGCAGTACCTGCGTCGCGCCGCCGGCGCGCTGCTGGCGGTCGGCACCCTGGCGCTGGCCCAGCCGGGCTGGCTGGCGCAATTGCCGCCGCTGGGCTGGGTGGCCGGCGCTGCGGCGCTGATCCTGCTGCTGTGGCCCTGACGCCAACCTACAATGAGTCTGAAGGAAGAGACATTGACGCAGACAGATCCGAACGGCGATCTCACCGCTCAGGTCACCTGGAACAGCGACGGCCTGGTGCCGGCGATCGCGCAGGACTATAAGTCCGGGCAGGTGCTGATGATGGCGTGGATGAACCGCGAGTCGCTGGCGCTGACCGCCAGCGAAGGTATCGCCGTATACTGGTCGCGCTCGCGCGGTAAGCTGTGGCGCAAGGGCGAGTCGTCCGGTCACACGCAGCTGGTGCGCGAGATGCGCCTCGACTGCGACGGCGATACGGTGCTGCTGCTGGTGCAGCAGCAGGGCGGTATCGCCTGCCACACCGGCCGCAGCAGCTGCTTCTACCGCGTGCTGGAGGACGGCGAGTGGCGGGTGAAGCAGCCGGTGATCAAGAATCCGGAAAGCATCTACAAGTGATAGATTATGAGTGATCTGCTGCGCGAACTGGACGCGGTGCTGAAGAGCCGCAGGGAGGCCGGTGACGCCGACAGCTCCTATGTGGCCAGCCTGCACCGCAAGGGCCTGAACAAGATTCTGGAAAAGGTCGGCGAGGAGGCCACCGAGGTGATTCTCGCGGCCAAGGACGCCGAGACTGGTGGCGACCGGCAGGCAATGATCGGCGAAACCGCCGACCTGTGGTTCCACTCCATGGTGATGCTCTCGCATCTGGGGGTGGATTCGCAGGATGTGCTGAATGAACTGGGGCGCCGCTTCGGCCTGTCGGGGCTGGAGGAAAAGGCATCCCGCGGCAAGAGTTCTTAAATCAAGGTTCTTAATAAAAGCAGGCCCGTTCACGGGCGACAGAGAAACTGGAGAAAGCTATGGGTTTTGGCGGTATTAGCATCTGGCAGCTGTTGATCATCCTGGTGATTGTGTTGCTGCTGTTCGGCACCAAGCGGCTGAAAAACCTGGGTGGTGACCTGGGTGGCGCCATCAAGGGCTTTAAAAAGGCGATGAAGGACGAGGGCAAGGAGGGCGACAAGGACGAGCAGGAGTCCGAGCGCCTGCAGCACGATGAGCCGCAGCAGCCGCCGCAGGACAAGACAAAGGAACAGGACAAACAGTCCCAGGATAAAAAATAACGCGAGTGCCGCGCCGTGTTTGATATCGGTTTTTTCGAACTGCTGTTGGTGGGTGTCGTCGCCCTGGTGGTGATCGGGCCCGAACGCCTGCCGGATGCGGTGCGCACCACGGCGCGCTGGTGGTCCGGCCTCAAGCGCACCCTGCACAACGCGCGCGAGGAGCTGGAAAAAGAGATTGGTGCCGACGACATCCGCCGCGAGCTGCACAACGAGCGCATCATGCGCGAGCTGGAAGACAGCCGCCGGGAGATGGAACAGGCGTTCAGCGATACCGGCGACAGCATCCGTGAAAGCGTCACCGGAGAAGCCGCCACTGCCGAACCGGCCGCGCGCAGCCACCCCACCGCCGAGGCGGAGGATTTCCTGCCGGAGCAGGAGGAAGGCGCCGAGGAGCTGGAGGATCCGGAGTACCCGGAGCACTGGCATGACTACGGCGACCCGGACCTGAACCCGGACCACCCGGATCACGCCGCGGCCAAGCCCGCGGAAGCAGATGCGGGTGCGGATGAACAACCGCAGCATGAAGCGCCGCCGCAGGGAAACAGCCGCAAGCCATGAGCGACCAGCACAACAACGACAGCGGCGAGAGCAGCCAGCCGCTGATCGATCACCTGATAGAGCTGCGCAACCGGTTGATCAAGACACTGCTGGTAGTAGTGTTGATCTTCGCCTGCATGGTGCCCTTCGCCGGGCAGATCTATCATTTCATCGCCGAGCCGCTCCAGGCGCGCCTGACCCAGGGCGCCGGCATGATCGCCACCGAGGTCACCTCTACCTTCCTGACACCGTTCAAGACCTCGTTCGTGGTCGCCTTCTTTGTCGCGGTGCCGTTTGTGCTCTACCAGGCGTGGGCGTTTATTGCGCCGGGTCTCTACAGCCGGGAAAAGCGCGTGGCGATACCGATCCTGGTATCCAGCGTGTTTCTGTTCTACGCCGGCATGGCCTTTGCCTACTACGTGGTCTTCCCGATCCTGTTCGACTTTTTTGTCAGCGCCGCGCAGGCGGACATCAAGGTGATGCCGGATATCCGCCGCTACCTGGATCTGGTGTTAAAGCTGTTTTTCGCTTTCGGCTTTGCGTTTGAGATTCCCATCGCGGTAGTGCTGCTGGTGTGGAGCGGCGCGGTGGATGCGGATCAGCTGGCCAAAAAGCGCCCCTATGTGCTGGTCGGCTGTTTCGTCATCGGCATGCTGCTGACACCGCCGGATATCATCTCCCAGTCACTGCTGGCGGTACCCATGTGGCTGCTGTTCGAAGTGGGGCTTTTCTTTGGTCGCTGGGTGAGGTCGGACAAAAAGGTTCCGGAAGAGTAAGCGGTCCGCGGGATGGTGATGGCGCTAGGGTGTCGGCGCGCTGCTGCAGTGCCCGAGCAGTGTTTGCATCTCCTCCTCGCCCATCTTCTGTAGCAGCAACATGCCGTCCCGCCCCTTGGTGTGCCAGCGGTAGCCGGGCTGGTCCTTGTCGGCGACATAGAGCACGCCGGACGCGGCGCGTTCCTGGTGCATGGGCACCAGCTTGTTGTCGTAGCTCAGTGTTGCCATGGATGGGCCGCTGGCGGCGATGACGTACTTGACCTGCAGGGACTCTCCATCTTCACACTGGTAATCTACGGTCTTGAGTTCGACCCCGGGGTCGCTGTGGCAGGCAGACAGGAGCGCCGCACAGGCGAAGCAGGTCAGGTTCAATCGATACATGCTGGCTGATCCTTGGAACTCTTCGAACAGGCTGCCATATTTTGGAGAGCCGGGATGCGAAAAAATTCCAATCGAGCCGCTAAAAATTCGTGTTCAGGGCCGGTCAGGGCGCGGCCTGCGGGGCCTTGCGCGCCGCGAGCGGGTCAGCGCCCCTCGCGCATATTGCGCAGCGCCAGGTGCAGCAGGTAGCCGGCCATGGCGCACACAAAGGCAATAATGCCGAGACTCAGTAGTCCGGAAAAGCTGGTAAACAGGTTGATCAATGCGTCCATAGCCGTCTCCCACCGATGGCGTCAATAGGGGTCCAGATTAGGGCTTCGCGGCGAGATGCTCTTGATGTGGATCAACTGCGGGCGCGCCGGTACGGGCCTGGCGCTTACAGGGATGTGGCTATGCTGATACAAACCAGCGCGGCGCCGGCCAGGGCAAACAATTCCCACTGACGCCGCCACTGGGGCAGCAGCGACAGCAAAGCCAGCGGTGGCAGCAGTAGCGCGACAATGCCCGCCAGCGTGCCCTGGCTGAAGCAGACGCGCGCCAGCTGCAGCCAGCACACGGCGGCAAATACCAGGGCAAAGACGGTCAGCAGGGCGGCGAGGGGCTGCATGCCCGAATACTCCACAAACAGCGGCGAATAAAAACGGCGACTTAAGTGTACAACAGCAATCGGCGGTGCAAATTCTTCCCCGCGGGCCGGGGCGCCTCGCTGCACGCGCTGCGGCGCGGCGCCCTCCTCGTGGCGCTGGCCCTGCTGGCCGGGTGCGAAACCGCGGGCTACTACACCCAGGCCGCGACCGGGCAGTTGCGCATCCTCGTTGCGCGCAAGCCCATCGACAAGGTGGTGGCGGCGCCGGCCACGTCACCCAAACTGCAGAAGCAACTGCGGCTGGTACAGGAAGTCCGCGCCTATGCCCACGCCGAACTGCAGCTGCCGGTGGGCGATGCCTACGGCACTTACGTCAAACTGGCAGAAAAGTATCCGGTCTGGAATGTGCTGGCGGCGCCGGAGTTTTCCCTCAAACCGAAGCGCTGGTGCTACCCGTTCGTCGGCTGCGCCAGCTACCGCGGCTACTTCAGCAAGGCCGCGGCCAGCGCCAAGGGCAAGCAGTTGCTGGCGCAGGGCTACGATGTCTACCTGGGGCCGGTACCGGCCTACAGCACGCTGGGCTGGTTCGATGACCCGATCCTGTCGAGCTTCGTCAACTGGACGCCGGAGCGGTTAGCCGGCCTGTTGTTTCACGAATTGGCCCACCGGCGTGTGTATATCTCCGGCGATACCCAGTTCAACGAAAGCTTCGCCACCGCCGTGTCACAGCTGGCACTGCCCGACTGGCGCCGCCGTTACAGTATCGACAGCGGTGCTGCCAATCGCAGCGCCCAGGCGCTGGCGGTCAACCACCTGATGCTGGCGGCGCGCCGACGGCTCGCGGGCGTTTACCGCGCGCAGATCAGCGATGGCGAAAAGCGCGCGCGCAAGGCTGCGGCGCTGGGCCAGCTGCGCGCCTGCTACCGACAACTGTCGGCGGACTGGGATCACCCTGAGCGCTATCGCTATTACATCGACAAGACCAACAACGCGACCCTGGCGCTGGTGGCCGAGTACCAGTCACAGGTGCCGGCGTTCCGCCAGCTGTACCGCGAGAGTGGCAGCTGGCCGGCCTTCTACGACGCCGCGGAACAGCTCGGCAACATGGACAAGAAGGCGCGCAAGCAACGCTTGGCCGAGTTGGCCGCCGCGGATCAGACTTCCAGTAAAAAGGTCACCGGCCCATCGTTTAACAGCGACACCTGCATGTCCGCGGCAAACACGCCGCAGGCCACCGGCGCAAACTGAGCCCGCGCGCGCTCGACAAAGTAATCGTAGAGTTCCTCCGCCCGTTGCGGCGCGGCGCCGCGGGTAAAGCTGGGTCGCAGGCCGCGGGCGGTATCCGCCACCAGCGTGAACTGGCTCACCACCAGCAGGCCACCGCCGGCCTGCTGTACATTCAGGTTCATGCGCCCCTGCTCGTCGCCGAACACGCGGTAGTGCAGCACCTTGTGCAGCAGCTTGTCCGCGGCCGCGCGATCATCGGTGGCTTCGACCCCGAGCAGCAGTAACAGGCCGTGGTCGATCGAGCCCACGGATTCGCCATTCACTGCCACGCCGGCGTGGCGCACCCGCTGTATCAATCCTCTCATCGTAAATCCCCTGCCCCCGGTGGAACCGCTATCTGAAATGCCATAGATTACACAAAACGATCAAACCGGAAAGAACGGCATCATGAAACAGATACTAATAATGGCCGCGGGTTCGCTGATCACCGCGTCCGCGCTGGCGGCGAGCCCCTACCCACAGGCCCCGACCGACGACCTGGTGGTGGACTACTTCGGCACCAAGGTGCCGGCGCCCTACCGCTGGATGGAGAACCTCGATTCCAAGCCGGTAAAGGACTGGGTCACGGCGGAGAACGACTACTCGCTGCCGCGCCTGAAAAAGCTGCCCGGCTGGGACAAGCTCGACAAGCGCCTCGGCGAGTTGTGGCAGTACGAGCGTTACGGTGTGCCCTACAAGAAGGCCGGACAGTACTTTTACCAGTACAACGACGGCAGCTGGGACCAGAGCGTGCTGTACGAAGCCGGTAGCCTGAAACAAGACGGCGCCGTGGCCCTGGATCCGCGCAAGCTGAGTGAAGACGGCACCATCGCCGCGCGCCGCTATCGGGTCAGCCCCAAAGGCCACTACCTGGCCTACGGCACCTCCGACGGCGGCACCGACTGGACCGACTACCACGTGCGCGACCTGAAGACCGGCAAGGACGTAAAGGACGTGCTGACCGGTATCAAGTTCAGCGGCGTCAGCTGGGCCAAGGACGAATCCGGCTTCTACTACAGCCGCTATCCCTTTGTAGACAAAGCCAAAGACTCCAGCCGCAGCGCCGACGACAGCGCGCAGGTGGCGGTGTATTTCCACAAGCTGGGCCAGCCGCAGCGCAACGACCAGCGCATCTACGCCATCTCCGGCAACGACACTCGCAATCCCTACGCGGAGCTGAGTCACGACGGCAATTACCTGGTGTTCAATATCGAGCAGGGCTACGACGCCAACGGTATCTACTACCGCGACCTGCGCGCGAAAAACGGCGCGGTGGTAAAGCTGCTCGACGACTGGGATGGGCTCTACACCTACCTCGGCAACAACGGCAAGACCTTCTATTTCCAGACCACTGCCGACGCACCGCTCGGCCGCATCGTTGCCGTGGACCTGGACCAACCGCAGAAGAAAAACTGGCGCGAGCTGGTGCCGGAACAGAAAAACGCGCTGCAGAGCGCGTCGCTGATCGGCGACCGCTTCGTGCTGCACTACCTGCAGGATGCCAAATCGGAAGTGGTAGTCACCGATACCGCCGGCAAGCAGCAGTATGAACTGAAACTGCCGGGCGTCGGCTCGGTTTCCGGTTTCTACGGTGAGCCGGACGACGCCGAGACTTTCTACACCTTCAGTAACTTCATCACCCCGCCGAGTGTCTACCACCTGAATGTGCAGACCGGTAAGAGCGAACTGTACAAGGCGACGAAGTACCCCGCCGATTTTTCCGATTACGCCGTCACGCAGCATTTCTACAAGAGCAAAGACGGCACCCGGGTGCCGCTGTTCCTGGTGAGCAAGAAGGGGCTGAAGAAAGACGGCAGCAACCCGACCCTGCTATACGGCTACGGCGGTTTCAATATCGCCATCACGCCGCAGTTCACCACCCGTTTCGCCGGCTGGCTGGATATGGGCGGTACCCTGGCGGTGGCCAACCTGCGCGGTGGCAGTGAGTACGGCGAGGCCTGGCACCAGGCCGGTACCAAGACGAACAAGCAGAATGTGTTCGATGATTTTATCGGCGCGGCCGAGTGGCTGATCGACCAGAAGATCACCTCGCCGAAAAAGCTGGCCATCAGCGGCCGCTCCAACGGCGGCCTGTTGGTCGGCGCGACCATTACCCAGCGCCCGGACCTGTTTGCGGCAGCGCTGCCGGCGGTGGGGGTGCAGGATATGCTGCGCTACCAGACCGCGTCTGCCAACGCGCGCCTGTGGTCGAGCGACTATGGCCTGAGTGAAAACAAGGAACAGTTCAAGGCGCTCTACGCCTACTCGCCGGTGCACAACACCAAGAAGGGCACCTGCTATCCGCCGACCCTGATCACCACTGCGGATCACGATGATCGCGTGGTGCCCTGGCACAGCTACAAGTTCGCCGCGGCGCTGCAGCGCGACCAGGGTTGCGACAACCCGATCTGGCTGGCGATCGAGACCCGCGCCGGTCACGGTGCCGGCAAGCCGGTATGGATGCAGGTGGAGGATTTTGCCAATCAATGGGGTTTCCTCGCCTACCACCTGGGAATGAATCTGGAGTAATTTGTCAAAAAGAGTGGATGGGCTCGGCGTATCCACTCCCTTCGGCACTGGCCGGGGACTTCGTAGAAGGGAGGCGCAGCGGCGGGCATCCGGCAAAAAACCTGATCGGTAAATATTTGCCAGATGCCCGCCGCTGCGCCTTTTTAGTAACCGGTGAAGTCTCGGGAACTGGCGGATTTCGCAAAAACAATTTTCCGGCTTCCCGATACTTTCCGGCCACAGCGTAATTGAACGGGGTGGTGGCAGACCTTTGGGAAATATTTACCGATGAGGTTTTTTCCCAAAGGTCTGCCACCACCCCACCCGAAAGCCCATAGAATGGTTTCCCCTGAACTCGGTCAAAAAGAGAGGAAGTGTGAAGCACGCATTCATCACCGGCGGCACCGGCTTCCTGGGTGCCAACCTGATTGAGCAGCTGATCGCCGACGGCTGGCGGGTGACCGCCATGCACAGGGCCGGCTCGAACATCGAGCGCCTGCAGCAGCTGGGCGCCGCGCCGGTGCAGGCCGCGCTGGACGATATCGACGCGCTGCGCGCGGCGATGCCCGCGGGCGTGGATGCGGTATTCCACGTGGCTGCGAATACCAATATGTGGCGTGGTGGCAATGCGCAGCAGTGGCGCGACAATGTCGAGGGCTCGGCGAATATCGCCCGCGCGGCGCGGGAGAAAAACGCGGGCCGCATGATCGTCACCAGCTCCATCTCGGCCTACGGCTATCACCGCGAACCCATCACCGAAGACAGCGCCAAGCTGGCCGACGATCCGCGCCATCACTACCTGTACACCAAGAAGCGCGCGGAGCGGGCGGTGCGCGAGGAGATTGCGCGCGGCCTGGACGCGGTGTTCCTGAACCCCTGCGGTATTGTCGGCAAGTACGATACGTCCAGCTGGGCGCAGACCTTCTTTATGATCGAGCGCGACCAGCTGCCCGGTGTGCCGCCCGGCGCGGGCTCCTTCTGCCACGTCGGCGCGGTGGCGCGCGCGCATATAGCGGCCTTCGACAAAGGGCGCAGCGGCGAGAACTATATCCTCGCCGGTAGCGATGCCAGCTTTCTGGAGTTCTTCGGCAGGATCGCGGCGCTGCTGGGCAAGCCGGTGCCCAGACGCACGGTGCCGGCGTTCGCGATTCGCGCGCTGGCGCAGCTGTCGGAGCTGGGCTCGCGCTTCAGCGGGCGCGAGCCGGCGCTCACGCCGGAAAAGGCGGCGATGGTAACGCGCCGGGTGATCGCGCGTAGCGACAAGGCCGAACGCGAGCTGGGCTACGACGCGCGTACGTCGCTGGATGATATGCTGCGCGAGAGCCATGCATGGCTGGTGCAACAGAAACTGCTGGAGCCGCGCCAATGAACCGACGCAATCTTGTGTTTTCCCTGATGCTGTTGCTGCTGGTCCTGCAGCTGGTGCAGCATTACTTTTTCTCCGGCGGTCAGTGAGGGCCGCCCGATGCGGATTACAAACACATGAGTGACAAACGCTGTGACTGGTGCCTGTCCACGCCGCTCTACCAGCAGTATCACGACGAGGAGTGGGGGCGCCCGGTCACCGACGAACAGACGCTGTTCGAGTTCCTGCTGTTGGAGGGCGCGCAGGCGGGTCTGGCCTGGATCACGGTGCTGAACAAGCGCGCACACTATCGCCACGTGTTCGACGGCTTCGATGCGGACAAGATCGCCCGTTACACGCCGAAAAAAATCGAGCGGCTGCTGCAGGATCCGGGCATTATCCGCAACCGGCTCAAGGTGCAGTCCGCGGTCAAGAACGCCCGCGCGGTGCTTGAACTGCGCGAGCGCGGCGTCTCGCTGGCAGATTTTCTGTGGCAGTTCACCGACGGCCGCGTGCGGGTAAACCGCCGTCGCAGCCTGAATGATGTGCCGGCGACCACGCCGGAGTCCGGTGCGATGAGCAAGGCATTGAAGAAGGCCGGTTTCAGTTTCGTCGGCTCGACAATCATGTATGCGCATATGCAGGCCACCGGTATGGTCAACGATCACCTGCAGGGCTGCCCGGCTCGCGAGCAGTGTGTCGATGCGGCGCGAGCCAAGGGTCTGCTATAAATACTGCCAGTGCCGCGCCGGCGCGGCAGCCAATTTGAACGGAGAGGGAATGATGGATTTGCAGGCATTGATCGACGAATACGGACCGCTGATCTGGGCGGGCCTGTTCAAGCTGGGCGGCGCGTTGCTGGTGCTGCTGGTCACCTGGGTGGCGGCGCGGCTGGCGCGCGGCGGCGTGCGGCGCTTGTCGGGCCGGCTGGATGCGACGCTGATCCCGGTGCTCGCCAATATCGCCGCGTGGGCCACCTATATCATCGGCCTGCTGGTAATCCTGGATATGTTCGGGGTCAACACCACCAGCCTGGTGGCGCTGCTCGGTGCGGCCGGTATCGCCGTGGGCCTCGCGCTCAAGGATACGCTGCAGAACATTGCCGCGGGCTTTATCCTGCTTGGCCTGCGCCCGTTCCGTATCGGTGATTTTATCCAGTTCGGCGATACCCTCGGCACGGTGCGCGAGGTGGGTCTGTTCACGACCCAACTGGACACCACCGACGGCCTGCGTATCACTGCGCCCAACAGCGCCATCTGGGGGCAGACGCTGACCAACTTCAGTCGCAATGCCACCCGCCGCATCGAGATCGTCGCCAGCATTGCCTACGGCGACGATATCGAAACCGGCATGAATGTGCTGCGTCGCCTGGTGGCGGAGGAGGAGCGCCTCCTCGCCGAACCGGAGCCCAGCTATGCGGTGCGCGCGCTGGCGGACAGCTCGGTGAACCTGCATATGCGCGCCTGGACCACCACGGCGGAATACTGGGACGTGTACTGGGATCTGATGAAAAAGCTCAAGCCGGCGCTGGAAGCCGAGGGCCTGAGCATCCCCTTCCCGCAGCGCGAGCTGCATATCATCAATCAGGTCGAGGACCGGCGCCGGGAGCCGGCCGTGCATGAGTGAGCGGCCGCGGCGGGCCGCTGCCCGGAGCCGCTAGCCGCGCTCCGGGTCAACCCGCAATTCCATCCATTCGGCGCAATGGCGCCGCCGGGCAGCCTCCCTTAATCGACTCTTGTGTCTTTTCATGCCAAAGTAGCCGGTGTTTTTACCTATAAGAATGTTTCGAGGCACCACCATGCGATCCAAGCTGCCCAACGCCCTGAAGGGCCCTCTTATTCCCTCTTTGCTGTCCCTCGCCGTACTGAGCGGCTGTCAGGACATGTCCCAGGTCGGCACCAGCGCGCTGGCGCCCGGCAAGATGGCCTCCGCGGCCGAAAGCCAGGCGGTTGATCCGGCGGCGGAAACCAAGCGCCTGAACCAGTGGTTCAACGCGCGCTACGAGGAAAAGCTGCAGTTCAGCCCGATGATGCTGACCTCCCTCGGCCGCAAGGACAAGTACGACCAGATCGACGACATGAGCGAGGCCGCCGAAGCGCGCCAGCTGGCCTGGCAGGCCAAGACCGTCGAAGACCTGAAGAAGAATTTTGATTACGACAAGCTGACCCAGGCCGGGAAAGAGTCCTACGACCTGTGGGTATTCCAGTACAAGCAGGCCAAGGCGGACGCGCCGTTCAAGCGCTACAGCTATTTCGCCGGCGAGCTGGGCGGCCCCGAGGATTCCCTGCCCTCGTTCATGATCAACTACCACAAGGTGGACACGCTGGCCGATATGCAGGCGTATATCACCCGTATCGGTGGTATCAGCCGCGCCATGGACCAGGACCTCGAGCGTGCCAAACTGGCCGCCGCAGACGGCATCCGCCCGCCGCGTTTCGCCTACGACCTGGCGGAGAAGCGCGCGCAGAATGTCATCACCGGCGCGCCTTTCGGCGGTGAGGGCGACTCGCCGCTGTACGCCGACGCCAAGGGCAAGATCGACGCGCTGCAGAAAGCCGGCAAGATCGACGCCGACCAGGCCAAGGATCTGCTGGTGCAGGTGCGCAAGGGTCTGACCGAGAAATTCAAGCCGTCCTACGATGCCTATATCGCCTGGCTGAAGGCGGACCGCCACAACGCCAGCAAGGAAGCCCATGGGGTTTCCAGCCTGCCCAACGGCAAGGCCTACTACCAGAACCGTCTGGCCCATTACACCACCACCGACCTGACCGCCGAACAGGTACACCAGATCGGCCTCCTCGAGGTGGCGCGCATCCGCAAGGAGATGGAGAAGATCAAGGATAAGGTCGGCTTCAAGGGCAGCCCGCAGGACTTCTTCAAGTTCGTGCGCACCGACAAGCAGTTCTACTACCCGAACACCGATGCCGGCCGCGCGGCCTACCTGAAACAGGTGCGCACCTTCCTCGACCAGGTGACGCAGAAGCTGCCGCAGTACTTCGGCCTGCTGCCCAAGGCCAAGCTGGAGGTGAAGCGCGTGGAAGCCTATCGCGAGGTGGACGGCGGTGCCCAGCACTATGAGGCCGGCACACCCGATGGCTCGCGCCCCGGTGTCTACTACATTCACATGTCCGACATGGGCAGCAACTCGAAGACCGATATGGAAACCGTGAGCTACCACGAGGGTATCCCCGGCCACCATATGCAGATCTCGATCGCCCAGGAACTGACCGGTATCCCGCAGTTCCGCACCCAGGCGCACTTCACTCCCTACGTGGAAGGCTGGGCCCTGTACGCGGAAGGTCTGGCCAAGGAGATGGGCCAGTTCCAGGATCCCTACCGTGACTTCGGCCGCCTGACGGCGGAAATGTGGCGCGCCATCCGCCTGGTCGTCGACACCGGCATGCACGCGATGGGCTGGAGCCAGGAACAGGCGGTGCAGTACTTCCTGCAGAACTCCGCCGTGCCGGAAGGCGCGGTGCGTTCCGAAGTACGCCGCTACCTGACCCTGCCGGGCCAGGCCACGTCCTACAAGATCGGTATGATGAAGATTCTCGAACTGCGCCAGAAAGCCAAGACTGAGCTGGGTGACAAGTTCGATATCCGCGCCTTCCACGACACCGTACTCGGCGGCGGCGCCCTGCCCCTGCCGATGCTGGAGAAGCGTGTCGACAACTGGATCGAGCAGGTCAAGAACAGCTGATCCTCGCTACTGGATTTCAATTCAGCGTACAGGCCGGGCTTTGCCCGGCCTGTTTCGTTTTGGCGTGGAGAAATTTTTTCCGGGTTTGCCGATGACGCAATTTGCGCGGCGTCAGGGCTTTATTGGCTGACGAGGTCGATGTGGCTGAATGCGGATTGCCGTATAGAATATGGCTCCAGTGGTGAGAATAACGAAAACTGATCATTCCCAAAGGTGGAGATACAAATGGGATTACTACAAAAAATTGCCTGTACCCTGTTGTTGCTGATATCGATTCCCGCGCTGGCGGTACCCACGGAAATTGTCGTGCATGCGCGGGCCAAGGACGCCAAGTTTGTCGGTACCTCCATGGGTGGGGCGCTGGTGCGTATCCGCGACGCCGACAGCGGCCGCATCCTGGCCGAGGGGCTGACCCGCGGCGGCACCGGCGACACGAAAAAAATCATGCAGCAACCGCACACCCGCTACGGCGATATCACTGAAGGGGCGGCGGCCTTCTCGGCCACGCTGGATATCGACGCGCCGCAGTTCCTGACCGTCGAGGTGCTGTCGCCGCAGGCGAAGAAGCAGGCGCGGGTACTCGCGCAGACGCAGACCTGGCTGGTGCCGGGCAAGCCGATCGATGGCGCCGGCCTGGTGGTGGAAATTCCCGGCTTTGTCGTCGACGTGCTGGCGCCACAGACCCACAGCGTGGCCGGCGGCGACAGTGTGGCGATTCGCGCGAACGTGGTGATGATGTGCGGCTGTGCGGTAACCGCCGGCGGCCTGTGGAACGGCAGCGCGCTGGATGTTGCGGCGATTGTGCGCAAAGACGGCAAGCCGTTCAAAACCGTACCGCTGAAAATGCAGGCGCAGCCGAACACCTTTGCCGGTGCGCTGACGTCGCTGGCACCGGGGGTTTACCAGGTGCAGGTCTACGCCTACGACCCGAAAAGCAAAAACACCGGCCTCGATCAGACCACCTTTATCGTCAAGTGATTCCGGGGCCGCTGAGGCCCCCACTTTTCCCCGTGAGTCCCAAGCGAAGTAGGGCAACAGCAGATGGAAATCCTCGCAGCTACCCGCAACAGGTACGACGGCGTTGAGCTGGACCGGGATGCACTGCCGGCCATGGGCGCTGAGTTTGGCCGGCGCCTCGAGGTCTCGCTGGCCCAGTGGCAGGCGGACGGTATCCGGGTGGTGTGGCTGCCGATACCGGCACAGAAATCACACTTGATCCCGCTGGCGCTCGCGCGCGGTTTCGAGTTTCATCACTGCCGGCAGCGCGAGGTCACCATGACCCGGCGGCTGGTGCCGGATGCGCCACTGCCATTCTTTGCCACCCATACCATCGGTGTCGGCGGCCTGGTGATTTCCGACGCCGGGGAGATACTCACCATTGTGGAGCGGCTCGAGTTGCAGCGGCGGCCGCGCCACTTCAAGTTTCCGGGCGGTATGCTGGATCCGGGCGAGCACATTGCCGCGGGCGCGGTTCGCGAAGTTTTGGAGGAAACCGGGGTCGAAACGGCATTCGAGGGGCTGGTAAGCTTTCGCCACAACCACAGCGGGCAATTCGGCACCTCCAATATCTACGCCGTGTGCAAACTGCGCCCGCTGACCCGCGAAATCACCATCGACCCCGAGGAAATCGGACTGGCCCAGTGGATGCCACTGGAGGCGTTCATGCGTGAGCCGGGCGTGGGCAAGTACAGTCAACACATCGTGTCGCGGGCGCTGCAGGGGAATTTTTTGCAGCCTCAGCAGGTGGCAGGTTATCAAGCGGTTGGCGGCGACTACGAAATCTACTCTCCGGTCTAGGGCTGGTTGACTCAGCGCCATTCAAGCGCCTGCAGAGCCGCTTTCGACCGGGAAACCCACGCCATTGCAGGCGCAGCGCTAGGGAACCTCTGAACAAGTCCGTAATGTCTCTGCGGGATCTGAAGGCTGCAGATGTTAGGCGCAGCTCGCCGCGAATGGCCGTAGCCCTTTGCAAGAGCTGCAACGCAGCAGCTGTGGCCTTCAGGGCCCGCCCGGAGGGGCTTTCAGAGCGATTCACACTCCGCGTTGCGACTTCTTGAAAGGTCTAGACATTCCTGCGAAGCCGCGCCTTGATTGTGAACCGCTCTGAAAGCCAGAGACATCACGTACTTATTCAGAGGTTCCCTAGGTGAACGGGGCAATCTTCACCGTGCCCGCGACGGGCTGGCGCTGCATAGCGACTATCCTCTTCAGAAAGCCGACAACCAGCCGCAGTGCCGGCCGGAGATCATGCGGAGGAGCGTCAATGCGCAGCACCACCTGGTATTCGACATTCGCCAAGGCGGCGGCGCATTTCTGCGGGCGCCCGCGCGTCTTTGTCCTGGCGCTGATCATCATTCTGGTCTGGGGGCTATCGGGGCCGCTGTTTCATTTCAGTAACACCTGGCAGCTGGTGATCAATACCGGTACCACGATCGTTACCTTCCTGATGGTGTTTTTAATCCAGAATACCCAGAACCGCGACACCGAGGCGATCCAGCTGAAGCTGGACGAACTGATCCGCGCGACCCGCGGTGCGCACAATGCGCTGCTGGATCTCGAGGAGCTGGACGACGACAGCCTGGAGGCGTTCCGCGTGCGCTACGAGGCGCTGGCCAAAACGGCGCGCGCGGAGCTGAGTTCCGGGAAGAAGGACACCGGCACACCGGAGGCGGACTAGCGAACGCTTGCCGCGGGCGCGATGTACCGCGGGCCAATCGCTTTCAACCATGGCTGACTCCACTGGCAACCAACCCGGCACCCCCGCCCTCACCCTCGCCGCGCTCGGCGTGGTGTACGGCGATATCGGCACCAGCCCGCTGTATGCGTTCCGGCAGATTTTCCATCCACAACAGGGCCTGCCGTTGGCGGCGGAAAATATTTTCGGCGCCGTGTCACTGATATTCTGGGCGCTGGTGGTGGTGGTGACGATCAAGTACATCGTGCTGATCCTGCGTGCGGACAACCGCGGCGAGGGCGGCATCATGGCATTGACGGCGCTGGCACAGGCGTCGGTGAAGCGGCGCCGCAGGCTCGCACTCACCATCGCCGTGGCCGGCCTGTGCGGCGCGGCGCTGTTTTACGGCGATGCGGTGCTCACGCCGGCGATCTCGGTATTGTCGGCCATCGAGGGGCTGGAAGTCGGAGTGCCGGGGCTGGCGAACCTGGTGGTCCCGGCAACCATCGCCGTGCTGCTGGTCCTGTTTTCACTGCAGCATTTCGGCACCGCTACCGTCGGTGCGCTGTTCGGCCCCATTACCGCCATCTGGTTTCTGGCCCTGGCGGCGGCGGGCCTGCACGGGCTGCTGCAGCACCCGGCGATCCTCGGTGCGCTGAACCCCCTCTATGCACTGGCGTTTCTCGGTCACAGCGGCTTCACCGCCCTGGCGGTGCTCGGTGCGGTGGTGCTGGTGTTCACCGGCGCCGAGGCGCTGTATTCCGATATGGGGCATTTCGGCCGCACGCCGATCCGGCTGGCGTGGCTGGGGCTGGTATTTCCGGCGCTGGTGCTCAACTATCTCGGCCAGGGCGCGCTGCTGATCAGCGATCCCGGCGCCGTCACCAACCCGTTCTATCACCTGTATCCGCGCTGGGCGCTGTTCCCCATGGTGCTGCTGGCCACAGCGGCGACGGTAATCGCCTCGCAGGCCTGTATATCCGGTGCCTTTTCCCTGACCCGGCAGGCCATCCAGCTCGGCTACCTGCCGCGCATGGCCGTGCGCCACACCTCGTCGCAGCTGATCGGTCAGGTGTATATCCCGGGGGTGAACCGGGCGCTGGCGTTGCTGGTGGTCGCCGCGGTGCTGGGCTTCGGGAGTTCCGCCAATATTGCCTCCGCTTACGGCGTGGCGGTGACCGGCACCATGCTGGTGACGACGTTCCTGGCCTTTTTTGTGTATCGCTATCGCTGGCACTACGGGGTGCTGCCGTGCGTGTTGGCGCTGCTGTTGTTTGGTTGCGTGGACCTGGCGTTCTTTACTGCCAGCCTGCTGAAAATTGCCCACGGTGGCTGGTTTCCGCTGGTACTGGGCGCGGTAATACTGCTGTTGATGGTGACCTGGTGGCAGGGAAAAAAAGTATTGGCGCGCAAGCTCAGCCATCAGGAGCGGCGTCTCGAGGATTTTCTGTCGGAACTGTTTCGCGAGCCACCGCTGCGCGTGCCGGGTACCGCCATTTTTCTGAATGCCCGGCCGCAGTATGTGCCCCGGGCGCTGCTGCACAACCTGAAACACAACAAGGTGGTGCACGAGCGGATGCTGTTTATCACCGTGACGGCGGGCAGGCAGCCGCGGGTGGCGCCACAGTACCGCTACAGCCTGACCTCCCTCGGGCACGACAGTTACCGCCTGATCCTGCACTACGGCTTTATGGAGCAGCCGGATATCGCCACCGAGCTGCGTCGTCTCGATGCGCTGCGGCGGCTGCGTGTGGACCCCGAGCAGGCCTCATATTTCCTCAGCCGCGAGAAGGTCATCCCGGTGCTGGCGGTGCCCAGCGGCATGGCCCTGTGGCGTGAGTGGCTGTTCAGCATCATGGCGCGCAATGCCAGCAGCGCGGTGGATTTCTACGGCATTCCGTCCAACCGCGTGATCGAACTGGGTTCGCAGATTTCCATCTGACGCGTGTCACGGCTGTGCGCGTGGTGGTGGAGTCAGGCCGGTTCGGAGGCGGCCGCCGGCGTCTTGTCTGCGCTGCGCACGTCGCTGCCCGGTGCATGCCGGACCTGGTCGATATGGTAGCGGGGGCGCTGCTTGACCTCTTCGTACAGCTTGGCGATGTACTCGCCGATCACACCCAGGCACAGCAGCTGCACACTGCCGATAAACAGCAGCGGCAACAGGATCGATGCCCAGCCCGGCACTGCGTTATCGGTGAACAGGCGCGTGACCAGCACCCAGGCGATCACCGCGAACGAGAAAGCGCTGGCACACAGCCCCAGCACGGTAATGGCGCGCAGCGGCGCGCTGGAAAACGCGGTAATGCCGCTCCACGCCAGTGACAGCATGCGCCGCAGTGGGTACTTACTCTCGCCGGCGGCGCGCTCGCGCCGCTCGTATTCCACCTGCGAGGAGCGAAAGCCCAGCTCGCGCACCATACCGCGCAGAAACAGGTTGGCCTCCGGGTACTGCAGCAGCGCGTCGAGGGCGCGGCGCGACAGCAGACGGAAATCCGCATGGTTGAAGACCAGATCCACGCCGAGCCGCTCCATCACCCGGTAATAGCCCTCGGCGGTGAAGCGCTTGAACAACGTATCGCTGGCGCGCCCGGTGCGCACGCCGTAGACCACCTCGCTGCCATCGCGGAAATGTTCGAGCATCGCAACAATATTGTCGGCGCCGTCCTGCAGGTCCGCGTCGATACTGATCACCGCGTCCTCCACCGTCTGCGCCAGGCCCGCATGCAGCGCGTTCTGGTGGCCGCGATTGCGCGACAGGCGCACTGCCACTACTTGCGGTTCGCGCGCGGCGATGGCTTCCATCAGTGCCCAGGTGTCGTCATGGCTGCCGTCGTCCACCAGGTAGAGTTTCGAGGTGGCGCTGGCCGTGCCGTCGCGCTCGAGTCGCGCGAGCAGCTGCAGCAGTTCGGCGCAGGTGTCGCGCAGGATTTCCTCCTCGTTGTAACAGGGTACGACGATGGCGACGCTGGGTACGGCCGGCTGGGCGCTCATGATTCCCTCCGATAAATCCATAGGTGTTGCAGGGCGAAGTTGCCGACCAGGGTGACCGCGGTGGCAACCACCTGCGCCGCCAGGTACGGCAGCAGCGGCAGCAGCGCGGCGAAACAGGCGGTGTTGACCGCGAGCCCGGTCAGGGCCACCAGCGCAAAGCGCGGCAACGCCTGGCGGTGAAGCCGCTGGCTGGCAAAGGTGAAGTGGTAGTTGAGCCAGTAATTGGCCAGTGCCGACAGGCTGAAGGCGGCGGCGGAGGCGGCCACCTCTGGCGCGTGCAATGCCTCCACCAGCAATACCAGTAGCAGGTATTGCAGCAGCGTGGCGCCGCCGCCCACCAGCGCGAAGCGGGTGAAGCGCCATTGCAGCAGTCGCTGGAGCAGTGTCGTTGTCATTGCGCGGCTCCGTCTTCCATCGGCGCTGTGTCCGGCGCGACGGTCAGGAAGCGCGCGCCGATCCAGGCGGCGTGGTCGAAATCGCGGCTGCCGAGCGGCTCCACGCGCAGTGTCAGCGTGTCGGCACCGTGGAGCGGCAGCAGCAGTTGCCCCGGCTTGCCCCAGCGGGTGGCGCCACTGTCGTAGACGCTGCGCCCGTCCAGCTCGACGGCGAAGCGCACCAGGCCGCGGCGGCCGTCATCGTCGAGACCGAAGCGGCTGTAGAAGTAGTGCGCGCCGGCCGGAATGCGGTAGCGCAGCTCGCTGGGCGCGTGCACGCCGAGACCGCGGCGGTAATCGCGCCCGTTAATGCGCAGCGGCCCCTGCGCGACACTGCGATCGCGGCCCAGGTGACCCCACCCCTGGCGCTGGAAGTCTGCGTGCAGCTGGCTCAGGTAAATACGGCCGCTGTCGGCCAGTTGATGCGCCAGCGCCTGTTGTTGCCACAGCGCGGCGCCGCCGGTGGCTGCCAGCAGGCCGGCGGCGGTCAGTGTGGCGACGCTGGGATAGTGTGGCCGCGCATTGCCGCCGTCGGTCGCGCGCGCGTCTGTTTCCCTGTCTGCGCCATCGCGGCGCCGGCGCAGCGACAGCAGCAGGACCGCCTGCGCGATCAGCAGCCCCTCCGCGGGCTTGCGGTAGCGGCCCTCGTTGACGGAAATCGGCAGCAGTCCCTGCACCACAAACCATGCCAGCAGCAGCGCCGGCAGCAGCCACTGCCCGCGCAGGCGGCGCCGGCAGGCGATGGCCCCGACAAGTACCAGCAGTGCCAGCGGTGCCCACAGCCAGCGCAGCTGGATATTGACACGGTCGAGCCCGCGCGCGCGATTCTGGTCCGGCCAGGAGGGGCCGAAAAACAGGTAGACCAGGTTCTCGCCGGTTATCCACAGGTAGCGCGACAGTGTCAGCGGGTATTTTTCCGCGGCCGCCTGCCAGTCGGCGTTGCCGCGCTCCAGATCGATGCTGATCTCGGCGGTGCCGCGGCGCGCGCTGCGCCAGTCGGACAGCGGCGCCAGCGGCGCTTCGCTGGTGGGTGAGGCGAACCAGTAATTCCACTGCTGGCCGCCGCGCCGGTAATGGATACTGATCTCCTTGTTGCCGGAGCGGGTGTAGAGGGACACCAGTTTGCCGTTGCCGTGCGGGGCGAAGATGCCCAGCTGTTGATAGCCGCGCACCGTCAGCGGGCCGAGGATCAGGCCGAGCAGCAACACGGCGTAAGCGGCCTTGCGCCACTTGTCGCCCTGTTCCAGCCACAGCCAGCTGCAGATCACCGCCGCCAGTGGAATGGCGATGCCGCGGGTCAGGCCGGCGAGCGCCCACAGCAGCGCCATCAGCAGGAAGCTGCCGAGTGTCTGCTTGCGCTTGCAGCGCCAGCTGGCCCACAGCGCGCCGCCCAACAGTGGCAGCAGCAGCGTCTCCTGCATGAAATAGCCGTAGATGGCGATCCACGACGGCAGCAGCGCCAGCGCGGCCCAGCCGGCCGTGGCGAGCAGGCGGCTGGGTTGCAGTTCGCGCAGGAAGCGGTACCAGAGCCACGGGGTCAGCAGCGACAGCAGTGCGGTGTAGAAGGCGACCAGTAAGGGGTTTTGCAGCGTGAGCTTGGCCAGCGCGCCGATGTACAGCTGGAACAGCACCGGATCGGTCAGCGCCATGGGGTCGGCGCGCAGTGCATCGATGCCCTGCTCCCAGTGGCGCTGCGGATCGCTCCACAGATGATCGACCGGGTTGAACTGCACGATATAGTCGACGCGCAACCAGGCGCCGAAAAAAATCAGCGCGTAGAGCAATGCGTAGAGGCAGTTGTGCCGCGTCAGCACCAATTGCAGGCGCGGCAGTCGCGCGCGCAGGGCGCGCGGCCAGGATGTCGGTGTAGTGGCGATATCCGCCGGTTGGCTGTGCATGCTTGCGGCCCCGTTATTGTTATGGCGGGCTGGCACGCATTCTAACTCCCGGCCATCGGGGGGAAGTTGGATAAGACGCCAATTTCGACGGTGTGAACGGGTTCCGCAAGTGCTCGAACGGGCGGGTGCGCGGTGCGCATCATTAATGGGACAGGGACACTCCGGCGGTGGGTGTGGCGCACCCTACCCGCGTCCCGGCTCCAGCCTTACACCGCTACTACCTTGTTGCGCCCGCTGTCCTTGGCGCGGTACATGCGCGCGTCGGCCTCGGCCAGCAGCTGGCCATGGGTGGCGGTGGCCGGGTCGCCCTCGGCCACGCCGAAGCTGATGGAGATGGTCACCGGCGGATTGTAGCGCTGGCTCAGGGCTTCCACTCTGCCGCGCAGTTTTTCCGCGAGTATGCCGGCGCCGTTGAGGTCGGTGTTGGGCAGCAGCACCAGGAATTCCTCGCCGCCCCAGCGCGCGACGATATCGTCGGCGCGGGTGTTGTCGCGCAGGGCTTCCGCCACGTCCTGCAGGACCCGGTCGCCGAAGGCGTGGCCGTAGGTATCGTTGATGAACTTGAAGTTGTCCAGGTCGCCGATCAGTACCGCGTAGCGCCCCGCCAGGTGGCGGTTGCGCCGCTCCAGCTCGTTCATGGCGCGATATGCCTCACGGCGGTTGGCGAGGCCGGTGAGCGCGTCGGTGCTGGCGTGGCTCTCCAGTTCCTGGGTGAGCCGCTGCAACAGTTGCTGGGTCTGGTGGCGGCTGCTGTCGAGCAGCGCGGTCAGGGCGGTCAGGGCACCGAACACGGCGAGAAAGCGCGCCCGATAACCGGTGTCGTAATCGGCGGTGAGGCCGGGAAAATCGGGGTAGAAGAGCACCAGCGCGGTGGCGCCGCCGATCGCGACTAGCGTGGCGGTGCCGCCCTTGTAGCCGTACAGGTTGATAAAGCCGGGCACCAGCATCACCGCCCACATCAGGCCGGTATTGTTCACGCCGCCGGACAGCAGCAGGTAAAAATACAGCACCAGCAGCAGCGCGCCGACCAGCATTGGTGTGGCGCGGCTGGGCCCGGCCAGGTTGACGGTGATATAGGCGGCGAGGATCAGCGCCGCTACGCCGAACAGTGTGGTGGCCTGCCACAGGTCGCCGCCGGTCAGTGCCACCGCAGCCATGGCGCCGGTAATCGCCAGACAGAAAATCAGCATATAGCCGGATGCCTGGACGCGTCGGCGCAATTCCAGCTGGCGCGCCTCTTCCAGTGGGTCGCGCAAGGTCAGGTGATCGTGGTGCCCTGAAGTCATGGGAGTCCCTGTCTGTGTGCGGGCCGTGCCCCCATCCGGCGCCGCCTGCGCCGCCCGGGGCGCATTACCGTTGTTGTTCTTTCTCTCGACCTGGCCGCCACTGGTACCGATGTGCAAACCGCGGTGATGGGTGCGGTCAGTATATGGCGATTCGTCCCATCGCCAAAGTGGCGCCGGCCATTCCGAACTAAAGTTTGTGCAGGCCAACACACAGATCGAGCAAACGTGACGACGATAGAACTGACAAGTGGCGATATTCTGTCTTTGCGCGCCCGGGCACTGGTGTGCCCGGCGCACAAGCACCTGGTACGCGGGCGCGGCCTGTCGGCGCAGATATTTGATCGCGGCGGCACAGCGCTGGTGGCCGCCTGTGCGCAGCAAACGGAGTGTGGCCCGGGTGAAGCGCGCGCAACCCGCGCCTATGGCTTGCCAGTGACCTACCTGCTGCACACGGTGACACCGCAGTGGAGCAGTGGTGATCAGTGGGGTGCACAAGCACTCGTGCAGCTGCGCCAGTGTTACGAGAGTGTGCTCGACCTGGCCCGGCAAAAAGGTCTCGAGAGCCTGCTGTTCCCGGCGCTGGGTGCCGGCACCAACCGCTTTCCACACACCATCGCCGCGCACCAGGCGCTGGAGGTGCTGCAGCGGCGCGCGACGGAATTCGAGCAGATCCGGGTGTGCCTGCACACGCGCGCGGCACTGGCGGAATGGCGGCGGGTACAGCGGCAGTTTTTTGCCGACACCTGATGTGTTTCACGGCGGCGGCGGGCCGGGAGTTGGGCTACAGCGCCGATTGCGTCACAATGGAGTGAATTTCCTCGCGGGACCAGCGCCCGCAGTCCCTGGCGTTGGTGAAACTCTAACAATGACGGAACAGCAACTTCTCGAGATCTATTTGGCCAACCCGTGGTGGATGATCGCGGCATTTATCGTGTTCGTGGTCGGCTTCACCCTGTGCTGGCTTGGCGGGCTGATGGCCGCACTCACGGCGCTGGGCAACAACCGCTGGGGCTGGGGCCTGCTGAGTCTGGTGCTGGGCCCGTTTACCGGGCTCCCCTACGCGCTGCTGTACAAAGAGGCCACCTATCCCAAGTCGCTGATAGTGAACGGGCTGCTGGTGATCCTGGCCGCCTTATTGTTGGCTGGCGTGGGCTGGCTGGTAGCCTGATGGCTTGCCCGCTGTAATGCCATGTAATTGCGCAGGGCTGGTCATCAGGTGACAGCCGCACGGCATTATGGCCAGATAGGGATAACACTATTCACCCGCGGCCACGCCCGTGAATAAAGTGGTCGTGTGTATGGATATGATTCACACAGTGAAATGATGGAAAAGTTAATCCTGAAATCAACGATCACTTGCCCCGAGTGCCGGCATCAGAAAGTGGAAGTCATGCCCACAGACTGCTGTATTTTCTTTTATGAGTGCGAGCGTTGCCATACCCTGCTCAAGCCGAAGGCCGGCGATTGCTGTGTTTTTTGCTCATTTGGGACAGTGAAATGCCCGCCGGTTCAGCAAGGTGATGACTGCTGCGGATAATATACAAAAGCAATGAAGGCAGCCTTGTCCGACGCCAGTTTCTTTCAGGCCAAAGAATTGCTATTTTCGGGTTTCAATAGATAACTAAAATATCGGGGTATAACATTGGACCAGAAAGAGTTACAGCAGGAAATATCCAGGCTCAAGAAGTCCCAGCGACGCCTTACGCTCTATTGCGCCGGCGCTACGATTATCGCCCTGTCGGGCATTCTTATGGGGAGCATGTCTAATCGCGACGCCAGATTTGACGTGATTGACGCCGAGCGGATCAATATCAAAGAGCCCGATGGTACCATCCGCATGACGATTTCCAATCGCAGCCGCTTTCCTGGGGCCTTTATCAAAAACAAGGAAATCAAGCATCCGCGCCCAGTGGCCGGGATGTTGTTTTTCAATGATGAGGGCACAGAAAATGGTGGGCTGATCTTTAACGGCGCCCTCGAAAAAGCGGGCAAGCCCTCCAGCGGCTTGAGTTTGACCTTCGATCGATACCAGCAGGATCAACAGATGCAGCTGTTGGGGGTGGATGACGGCGGCAAGCACTTCGCCGGGCTGACCTTTAACGACGTGGCGGATGGACTGGATCGCCCGGTGTTTTCAGAGAAGGATACGCGTCTGTCCGAACAGGGCGATTACGCCATTACCAAGCGTGTCTTTTTGGGCAAGTCCCCATCCAAAAACTCGGTGCTGCGGTTGCTGGATGGTGACGGCAAAGCCCGGCTTGAATTGAAGGTGACGAAGGCCGGGCAGGCGGAGATCGTCTTTCTCGATGAAGAGGGCAACCCCGCAAAAGTCATTTCGGGCGAGCAGTGAAAAGCATCTGAGTCGACGTGCCGCGCCTCTTCAACTCACAGGGAAGTGTCTTATGCCGGTAAAGAAATGGATATTTCAAGCCATCGTTATGATCCTGCTGTTATTTGTTGTTTTCTCGGGAGTGCAATACCTCAAAGGCAGGGAGATAGAGTATGCCGTCGAGTTTGGCATACTGTGGTCATTGATCAGCTCCACCATTTTCCTGGTTGTGCGAATCAGGAATTACAGGAACCGCATCGCCTGCCAGTTGTGTAACGATCTTCCACAAAAGTAGCTGCCAGATAGCACTGCCACGCGTGGCGATCCCGGGTCGGGCGCCGTAGGTTGAAGCAAGAATGAGTCCTGACATGGAATTTACCCAACGAGAGGTGCAAATCATAAAGAGAGCCGAGCGAAGGATTAAACAGGCTGCTGTTGTCAGAGTCCTCGCTATTCTTTTTTTGCTGGCACAGATCGCGCTATTTTTCCTCGGTCAGCTGGGCTCCGATGCACTGGCATTGTCCGCATTTGCGCTAGTGCTGCTGGCCGTGCTGGTGCCACAACTGGGTGGCGCCCCCCGGTATGAGCAGCTGGTGTCATTACTCGCATCGAAGCTGCACGGTAGTGAACGGCGATAAGCCGGGAGACAGGCTGGAGTCTTTGCTGCAATAAAAAACGGGCCCGATGGGCCCGTTTTTTATTGCTGGCAGTTGCGCTTACTTCTTCGCGCGCTTGCGCATATTTTCCTGCAGGATTTTCTTGCGGATCCGGATGCTTTCCGGTGTCACTTCCACCAGTTCATCGTCCTCGATGAATTCCAGCGCCTGCTCCAGGGTGTGGCGGATCGGCGGTGACAGGGTCAGGGCATCGTCGGTGCCGGAAGCGCGCACGTTGGTCAGCTGCTTGGCCTTGGTGGGGTTGACCACCAGGTCGTTACCGCGGGAGTGAATCCCGATCACCTGGCCTTCATACACTTCTTCACCATGGCCCAGGAACAGGCGACCGCGATCCTGCAGTGCGAACAGGCCGTAGGCCAGGGTCTTGCCCTTGGTCATGGAGACCAGTACACCGTTAATGCGCTTGGCCACGTCGCCCATCTTCACCGGACCATAGTGGTCGAAGATGCTGGTCATGATGCCGGAGCCGCTGGTGATGGTCAGGAACTGGTTGCGGAAACCGATCATGCCGCGCGACGGCACGATAAAGGTCAGGCGCACACGGCCCTTGCCATCCGGTTCCATGTTGGTGAGGTCAGCCTTGCGCAGACCCAGCTCTTCCATGATCGGACCCTGGTGCTGCTCTTCGACGTCGATTACCACTTCCTCGTAGGGCTCGTGGATCTCGCCGTCGACTTCTTTCTGTACCACTTCCGGGCGGGATACACCCAGCTCGAAGCCTTCGCGACGCATGGATTCGATCAGTACCGACAGGTGCAGTTCACCGCGGCCGGATACTTTGAACTTGTCCGGGGAATCACCCTGCTCCACGCGCAGCGCTACGTTATGGATCAGCTCCTGGTCCAGGCGATCTTTGATGTTGCGGCTGGTTACGTACTTGCCTTCCTTACCGGCGAACGGCGAGTCGTTGACCTGGAAGGTCATGCTCACGGTGGGCTCGTCCACAGTCAGTGCCGGCAGCGCTTCCGGGTGGTCCGGGTTACACAGCGTGTCGGAAATGTTCAGATCGCCCACACCGGTGATACACACGATGTCACCCGCGCTGGCCTGCTCGACTTCTACGCGCTCCAGGCCCAGGTAACCCATGACCTGCAGGACCTTGGCCTTGCGCGAGTTGCCTTCGCGGTCCAGCACCACAACCTGCTGGTTGGGCTTCAGGGTGCCGCGCTTGATGCGGCCGACGCCGATCACGCCCACGTAGCTGTTGTAGTCCAGTGCGGAAACCTGCATCTGGAAGGGGCCGTCGCGGTCTACCTTGGGCGGCTCTACCTTGTCGACGATCATCTGGAACAGCGGGGTCATGTCGTCGGCCATATCGGTGTCGTCGAGACCGGCGATACCGTTCAGCGCGGAGGCGTAGACCACCGGGAAGTCCAACTGCTCTTCGGTGGCACCGAGGCTGTCGAACAGGTCGAATACCTGGTCCATGACCCAGTCCGGGCGCGCGCCCGGGCGGTCGATCTTGTTGATCACCACGATCGGGTTCAGGCCCTGCTCGAAGGCCTTGGAGGTCACAAAGCGGGTCTGCGGCATGGGGCCGTCTACCGCGTCCACCAGCAGCAGTACCGAGTCCACCATGGATAGTACGCGCTCTACCTCACCGCCGAAGTCGGCGTGCCCGGGGGTGTCGACGATATTGATGCGGTAGTCGTTCCAACGGATCGCGGTGTTCTTGGCCAGGATGGTGATCCCGCGCTCTTTTTCCTGATCGTTGGAGTCCATGACCCGCTCGGCACCCTCGTCGCGGCGGTCCAGGGTGCCGGACTGGGACAGCAGTTTGTCTACCAGGGTGGTTTTACCGTGGTCGACGTGGGCGATGATCGCAATATTGCGCAACTTCTCTATCACAAGGGGCCTCTAGGCTAACGCGTGAAATGGGGTTGGGACGGGGTATGACTGACAGTTGTGGCAGCCGGCACTCCGGCCAAAGGCGGCGATTATAGTGGCCAAGCGTGACAATTGGGAGGGAATTTGATTAAAAAAACGGCGCCGGGAGTTAAAACCGACGCTGGCGCTGTCCAGGGCTCTTAGGAGAGGGCTGTCGGACAGGTGTCTGGAGGACAACCATTTCCTCTCTGAGCCATTTTTGCCAGAACAGGGTTCTGCCTTCTGGTGAAGAGTTCTGCGTATCCGCACTCGGCGCAACAAATCGTTACAATCCCGCTGCTCTCCGCCCTGCATACGCGCGTTACAGTGCTGGTTACACCGTGTGATCGAGCACACCGCGAAGCCCCGCTAAGGGGGCTACCAGACAATAAGATGCAATGGGTATGAACATGGCAGAAGTAGCAGAGCCGACAGCAGCAGAAACCGAAGACCAGGCGGTCATCGAGCCTACCGCCGGTCATAATGAAGAGGCCGAGCCTCAAACTGACGCCCCTCAATCTGACGCCAGGGCGGCCAAGCAGCCCGAGCGCAAGCCGGTGGAACCGGTGCGCAAATCCTGTTCCGGCGGGCTCGCCAACTGGCTGCACCAGAATCAGCTGTCGATTGCGTTTACCTCATACCAGTCCGGCCGCGTCTATATGGTCGGTGCGGAACCGGGGGGCAAGCTGTCGTTCCACGAGCGCATCTTCCAGCGCGCCATGGGTATCGTCGGCAACCAGAAACGCATCTATATGGGTGGCCTGTACCAGGTGTGGCGGTTCGAAAACGTGCTGCAGCCCGGGCAGGTGGCCAACAAGATGTTCGATGCCTGCTACGTGCCGCGCAACGCCCAGTTTACCGGCGAGGTGGATATCCACGAGCTGGGCATCCAGAAGGACGGCAAGATCCTCTTCATCAACACCAAATACAACTGCCTGGCGGAGCTGAGCCTGAACCACAGCTTCCGCGCCATCTGGAAGCCGCCGTTTATCTCCAAACTGGTGGCGGAGGATCGCTGCCACCTGAATGGCCTGGCGATGGTGGACGGCAAGCCCAAATACGTGACCGCGGTGTGCAAATCCGACACCATCGATGGTTGGCGCGAGCGCCGCGATAACGGCGGTGTGATCATCGACGTGGAGACCGACGAAATCGTCTGCGAAGGCCTGTCCATGCCGCACTCGCCGCGCTGGGAAAACGGCAAGTTGTGGGTGCTGAACAGCGGCACCGGCTACCTGGGCTATGTCGATTTCAAGCACAAGGCGTTTGTTCCGCACACCTTCTGCCCCGGCTTTATGCGCGGCCTCGCCATCCACGGCGACTACGCCATCGTTGGCCTGTCCAAGCCGCGCTATGAGCGCTTCGAGGGTCTGGAGCTGGACCAGAACCTGGCCGACAAGGACTCCGAGGCCTGGTGCGGGGTGCAGTTTATCAACCTGCAGAGCGGCAATGTGGAACACTGGATCCGTCTCGACGGCCCGGTAAGTGAGCTGTTCGACCTCACCGTGCTGCCCGGCGTGCGCTGCCCCATGGGTATCGGTCAGCAGAGCAAGGAAAACCTGAGCATGGTGACCTTCGAAGATGCCACCGGGGTTGCGCCAGCCTGATCCGGTCCTCCGCCGGGGTGCCCCGCTCGCGGGCGCCCCTCTTTACCCGCCCCTCGCTACCCGCCCTTCCCAACACACCCGCGTCCTGCCAGGGCGTTGCTCCCCCGATACTTGCAACGCACAGCCTGGCAGGGGCTTTCCGCTGTCGGATTGGATCGATCGCGCGCGACTCAGGCGCAGTTGGGCCAGCGCAGAGTGGCGCGGGTGCCGCCGAGCTTCGGTGAGCGGTCCATGTGCAGGTCGCCGTCGTGCCACATCATGACCTTCTTGACGATATACAGGCCCAGACCATACCCCTGGTCGTCCGTGGCGGCGCGGCTGAAGGCGTCGGTGAGCTCCAGCGCATCGCCGCCGAGGCCCGGACCGTTGTCCTCGATTGACAGGGTGCAGCCCGTTTCGCTGTATTCGAAATACAGATCCACGCGATCCCGCGCGTATTTACTCGCATTGACGACCAGGTTCTGGATGGCGATGGTGAGCGAGTCCGGTTCGAACCAGGCCGCGCCATCGGGGAAGTAGAAACCGATCTGCATTTCCGGACACTGGGTTTCCAGGGTGGAGCCCAGGTCGGCAAAAAAATCTTCCAGGGACTGCTCGCTGCGGACAATGAACTCCTCGTTGATTTCCACCCGCGCAAAACTCAGGTACTTGTCCACCATCTGCTCGATATCGCGTGTTGCCTGTTCAATCACCCGGGCGCCGTCGTTGCTGGACTTTTCCAGCGCCATCTGGAACTTGATGCGCGCCAGCGGCATACGGATTTCGTGCGCGATGGTGCGCGCCAGATCCTGGTTCATCTGGCAGTAGCCCATGACGATATTGGCCATGCGCCGGAAGGTTTCCGCGAGTGGATAAATGGTGGAGCGGCGCTTGATCTGGGCGGGCATCTTGAACGGTTTTTTACTGAAACGGATGGCGAGGTTCTGCAGCCGGTTCAGGTCCCGGAACATGGGCCAGATCAACAGTAGCAGCGCGATCATCACGGTGCCGACCAACAGCAGACGCCAGTGCATGACGCTCTCCGCCGGCTGGTAGGCAAAGGGGCCCATCTGCAGGAAGCCCTTATCGGTCAGTCGGTAAAACAGGATTTGCCCATCGCCGGTCTCCAGACCCACGACATCGCCGGCCGCGAGGCGGTGGTTGAGTTCGTGCGGAAAATGAATGGCATTTATCGGGTAGCTTTGCGCCAGGGGCGTATCGCCGCGCTCAAGCGCCTTTGCCAGTTGGGTGGCACTGATCACGTAGTCTTCTGGCGAGTCGGCATAGATTTCCCGCAGCGCGCTGATCGCCGTGAATACAATGACCAGTGCCAGGGCCATACTGCCCAGCAAACGCAGTAACTGCAGGCGCATCAGCGTTGGCTGCTGGCGGTATGCAGCGCGTAACCGCGACCGCGAATGGAGCGGATGACCACCCCACCGGTGATGCTGTCGAGTTTTTTGCGCAGTCGGCTGACCCGCATGTCGACGACCCGATCCAGCCCGTCGAACTCCCGACCGACGACCCGGCGAAACAGGTATTCCCGGGTGAGTGGCCGCGTCGGCTGCTCGGCGAAGATCAGCAGCAGGTTGAATTCATTCGCTGTCAGCGGCAGCGCTTCACCACCGACCATCGCCTCGCGGCTTTCCAGGTCAACCTGCAGCGGGCCGAAACAGATATCGCTGGCCGCGGCCGGCCGCCGCGCGTGGCGAAGTTTCGCCTCGATTTTTGCCCACAGCAGCTCCGGATCCACGGGTTTCACCAGGTAATCGCACGCGCCCAGCTCCAGGCCGTTGACCTGATCTTTGACCGCGCTGAGGGCACTGAGGAAGATCAGTGGGCAGTTAAGCTGATGTCGGCAGCGCTCCAGCAGCTGAAATCCGCTGGCATCCGGCAGCACTACATCTGCGAGAATCAGGTCAAACTCGCGCTGGTGCAGGGCTTTCAGGAATTCGGTACCGCTGGCGGTGTGGGTCACTGCACAGCGCCGTTCTGTCAGAAAGCGGCCGATCAACATGGCCAGCTGCGCGTCATCTTCGAGCAGCAGAATGCGATAACCCTCGGCCTGACTCACAACAGCCCCCAACCGTAGCGCCGCCGGTGCCGTTTCGGCCGGTAGCGGGCGACCTTGAGAATCTTGCTGGCGACCTGATTGCCACTGTCGCCTTCTGTTATCAGGAACTCCAGGCTTTTATCAGTGGCGATATACACGTGCATATCGCGGAGGCGGTTACCGGCAAAACAACGGATCAAGCCCCGGTCGGAAATTGCCAGGCAGTAGCGTTGATTGTCATCCGCAGCGAACGTTATAGAGACCGAAATGTCGCAGCGCGTTTCATTGGCGTCGATGGCGCAGAGTGACGGTGTCAGGCTCAGTTCCGCTGCGAACCCGGCCAATGGGGCAGATAGAACGGCGAACAGAAGCAGGAGTGATTTCTTCATCACTCCCCTCCGAATGTGTACTGGATGCCGGCGAACCAGCTCAGGGTTTCGGGCTTATCGATAAAGCGCGGATTCCTGCCACTCAGATCAAGATGGTTATAGCGGGCGGCCAGGCGCAGTTCAAACCGCTTGCTCAGCGGATAGGAAAAATGCACCCGCGCATAAAGATCGGTCACATCCCCAGCCGGAAATAACCGGGCGTAGCGCGGCGCGAAAACACCCGCTTCGGAATCCGTAAAATGGTAGTAGTAACGCACCAGGTCGGCATCTTTCTGTGTCGCGCCCAGGCTCAAGCCAATGGCGCCGTCCAGAAGGGGATATCGCTTGTCCAGACTGAGGTGTGTCTCGGTGCCCTGGTGCACGTTGGAAATATCGTGAAACCAGGCAAAGGACACATCGACGTAGTCGTTTACCCAGGTGAAGCTCGGGCCGCCCATGACCGATACATCGCGATCAATGTCACCGACCTCGGGGGCACTGAGATGGGTCAAATAGGAAGTCAGTGATCCGGTGGTGACGGCGTCTTTATCCAGCTTGTAATAGAGGCCGTCTTCGTTCGGTCGCGCGACCAGATCGACATAAAAGTTCTCGTTCTCAACCAGTGCGTAACCCACAGTCAGATTGCTGACAAAAAAGCGGTCGCCGTAGTAACTGAATGAAGGCAGGAAAAAAGTTTCGCCAGACTCGTGGTCGGCAAGAGGATTTTCCAGCACACCGGCGCCAAGCGCGATGCCGAACTCCCACGTGGGGGCATCTTCAGTGGGGGCGGCGGTCGCGGTAACGCTGTTGAGCTGCGCGAGGAGCGCGAGCAGGACTGCTCTGATTCTTGTGTACATCGTTATTATTCAGGTCGAGAGCTGACATTGCTTTCTATCGTTTTTATCACGTTTGCCAAGTCCGTCACTATGAGTTGGGCAAAATAGTCACAATTCGTTACAAAAATGTAATGGCTGGAATTTTTATCCGGCCAGTCTACCGGTTACCAAATAATCCACCGGCGTCCAGGTCGTCTGCATATGTCGCCAGAATACGATCGCGGCTGTAACCCCATCTGACTCCCATCTGTTTTTTGGCATTAGGTGCCGCCTTGTTTTTCATTTGACGTCAGTCGCCCCTGACAAACTGTTACGTGAATCCCTTGGTGCGCTTGAGTACCGGCGTGGTTTCATCTAACCGTCGAAAAATTTGAATAAACGTGCAAACAGAATAATTTTCTCTTGGGGGAAACACTTTATGGCCGTTAAACAAGGCTTTCCAAGCGCGCCGAGCCGGCTGACCTCGGCGGTTCGTACTGCTCTCTTTACTTCTGCTGCGGTCACTGCCATTGCAGTCGGTGCGCCCGGCCATAACGCCTACGCACAACAGGTGGGCAGCTGTAATCCAACCACCATCGAAAATACCGGCAGCGCACTGTGTAGCGGCGCCTTCGACGCGAGTATCGAGTTCGACGTTGCGGACATGACTGTGGTGGATGCTACCACCGGTGACTCGACTCTCAGCGCGGGCGACATTTCCGTTGTGGTCGCCGAGGGCAGCACCGCATCAGGAATTGCCGTTACCTCCGTCACTGCCGCAGAAGCCGGCGCAGAGTCGATGGGTTCGGTAACGATCGAGAACCACGGTGATATCGCCAACAGTGGTGAAAATGACATCGAGGTGGACCCTTCGCTCATCGTCAGCAAGCCAAATCACGGCATTCGCATCTGGCGGCGCACTGCGGGCGAGAACAGCGGCTACTGGTGGGGCAGCTCGGTCGCCATCGATGAAAATGGCGATGCCGTTGGCGATGCAAAAGATTTCGACCACCACATCACCAACCAGGAATTTGATTCCTACCTCAACATTGACCCGTCTTCCGCCGACTATGGCGACCGCGACAATGCGGGCGCCGGCCCGGTAGAGGATCTCACCTTTATCTCGGCACCCGAGGGTACCTTCGGCAGTGGTGCCATCGGCATACTCTCTGCGGAAACCGAAGCGGGCGATATCGCGATTACCAACACCGGTGACCTCACCGCCGGTAGCGGTGGTTCCATTACCTACTACTCCGATTACCGGGTGATTAACGCGACGGGCAGCTTTGCAAATATCGATACTGATGGCGACGGTGTTCTCGACACCCGTGTGTACGGCGGTCGCGATCAAGTCAGCTTGCGTGAAGACGATATCAAGTCGGCAACCGTGTATGCGGCCGGCATCGCTGCGAACAGCACTTCGGGCAATATCGCCGTCAAGAATGAAGGCACAATTACCGCGGGCGATACCACCAAGGGTATCGTTGTGGAAACTGTCGATGGCGATATTGCCATTGCCAACAGCGGCGATATCTCCACCGGCGATAATTCCATTGGCATTCACGCAAAAAGTGCGATCGTCACCGAATATTCCGGTGTGTCCTATCACTACACCGCCAGTCAGGCGTATGCGACCGAATACAATCAGGCGCAACGCAGTTTCTTCGGCGGCGTTACACCGCCGAGCTATTCGCACTTTGTCCGCGAATACGACGTAACCGCGAACACCGTCGATACCACAGACAGCGTTATCGCCGTGGAGAACTCCGGCAATATCAGCGTTGGTGCCGCGGGCACCGGCATCAAGGCTGAAAACCCCTCCGGCGAGCGCATCGATATTGTCAACTCCGGTGATATTTCCGTCGCTGAAGGTGCCGGTGGTACAGGTATTTACGCCTCCACCTCGGCAAATCTGGAAGCCAAGAAAGAGCAGGAATACTGCTTCCGCGGCTGTACTTATGAGCGCAGCGACGCCTATTACGTTGAGAGCGGTGAAGCCAACGAACTCAATGTAAAATATGGCCTGAGCAACCGCGAGGAATTCCGCGGTGAGGTCGCCAGGGGCGAAGGTACGATTGACTTCAACTCCACCGAGCAAAAGGAACTGTTCGGTTTCGGCGCGGAGATGCCGACGGGCCTCTATTACACCCATCTGCAAGCGGTGATGGGTGGCTCCATCGTTTTTCCGACACCGACCGGGGAATACACCGAGGTGCAGACCAAGCATTATCGGGAATATGTGCAGTGGACTGCGACTGGCTACTTTGACGATGAAGGCGATATCGCCATCAGCAACAGCGGCAATATCGATATGTCAGACGCGACCTTCGGCGTGGGTATCCAGGCCGTTGGCCTGGGCGATACCGCGATCGTCAACAGCGGTGACATTGATGTCGGCACCCTCGGTCGCGGCATCGTCAGTCAGGGGGCGGGAAAGACCGAGATATACAACAGTGGCGCCATCAACCTGAACAGCGCCGGTAGCGCGGGGATCACGGTTGCCAGCCAGCACTTCGGCGATGACGTGGAGCTGAGTGGTAACGCCGCCGATCAGGCAACCGCAGACGCGTTTGGCGGCTTCCACAATGACGATACCCTGGTGATCAACGACGGCGTGATTCAGGCGTTCAATGATTCGAGTGAGCTGATCGAATACGGCGAAGCCGGTACGGTTGCCGCGATTCCGCTGACTACAGCGGGTATTTCGGTTAGCGCGCACAACGCCAACTTCCAGAATTCGAGCGTGAAGTTCACCCAGTACGGCCAGGGCGTGGTCGACCATATCAACGCCAGCAATTACGCGCGTCACGAGGCGGATATGGAAGCCTATGCCGCGGGTGATATTGCGCTGGACGAGGTGTGGGAATACAACAAGATCGAGATCGACGAGAGTGTCGAACTATCCAATGTTCGCGTAGTTAACAGCGGCGATATTGCGCTTAGCGATTTCTCTAGCGGTATTGAAGTACGCGCGCGCTACGGCGATGTTGTGGTGCAGAACAGCGGCGATATTTCCGTGGGTGATGGTATTCATGCCGTATCCCCGGTTTACAGCGCCTTTAATAGTAATTCTGCCGGTGTAAAGCTGAACAACTTTGGCATTGAAGGGCTGGCGAACCACTACCTGTTCAACACCGGAACAGTGACTGCGGGCGATATGGGCGACGGTCTGGTATCGCAGAGCTTCCACGGCTCCAGTACCGTCGTGAATGATGGTGTGGTCACCGTGGGCGATGGTCACATCATTCTCGCCGCGGATTCTCCCCTCGATAGTGACCACGGACGCCTGACTCACGGTGTAACGAGTGTCACCGGTGGCGGCCACGATGCCTATGCTACCGCAGTCAACAACGGCGAAATCAATTCGGGCGATCGCAGCATAGGGATGGTAGCGAGCAATGCGTTTACCACCGGTGCGTTCATTTCCGATGAGTTTGGTCACGATTTTACTGCCTCGGCAATCAACAGCGGCATCATCAATACCGGCGACAACTCGATTGGCATTCTCCTGAATGGCTATACCGCCATGGCCTATAACAGCGGCAGCATCACTGTGGGTGGTGGCCATGTTCAGGATACAAACCTGATTAAGGCGGGTGCCGGCATGAGCTCGGCCACTTCCGCTGCGGGCAATGCCACCGGCTTGATGCATGTGCTGGTCAACGCCGGGGAAATCCGCGGTGGTGACCAGATGATCGGTGTTCACGCCAATGCGGTGACCGCCTATGCCATACAGCAGGCTACCGGTTCCATCAGTCTCGGTTCGGATACTGCTGGTCTCGTCGCTATCGGCCAATCTGCGAATGCCCAGAATGCCGGTATCGTGACAACCGGTGATTCATCCAGCGGTATGGTTGCCCGCGGTGACCGCTTTGCGACGCTGTTCAACAGCGGACAAGTCAGTGTCGGTGACGACTCTATCGGCGCGCAGGCTTTCGGCGTCCTCGCGCGTGTGCAGAATTCCGGCACCATTTCCGCCGGTGACAACTCCACCGCGGTGCGCCTGTCCTCCGCGATTATCAACCAGGTGGATCCGGAAACCGGAGAAGTCCTCGGTCAGTTGGGCGGTTACGTGCAGAACCAGGGCACCATCAGTGCAGGGCACAACGGTATCGCCATCGAGAGTACCGAAGATTATGCCGCGAGCATCATCAACTCCGGCGTGATCGAGGGCTCCATCGTGATGGGTAACGGTGACGACCTGCTGTACAACGCCGTACAGACTGACGAAAACGGCTATGCCGTCGGTGCCGGCCGTATTGTATTGAACGATGCCTCCATCGATATGGGCGAAGGCGTCAACACCTTCCGCAATGTGTTCGGCGATATCGCCTTCTCCGGCGAGAGCGTCATCGACCTGGGCACTGCAGGTGTCATGCAGAACTACTCCTCCGGTGAAAGCTATGTCTCCATCTCCAGCATGGACGGCACTATCGGCGATACGCTGACCATCAATGGCGACGTGAACTTCACGACCGTACAGGGCAACAACGGCCTGCTGCTGGTGGATACCAGCTCCATGGGTAGCGACAGTATCGTTATCAATGGCGATCTGACCGTCGATGAACAGCTCAACGCTGCCGGCGACACCAAGCCCTCCAACCTGCGCGTCGGCATGAATGTGCTCGACCAGGGCAAGGGCCAGCAGACCGCCGAGATCCTGACTGTGAACGGCGAGCAGAAGCTCGATAACGTGGTGCTGGCCGGGCTGGGTGGTGACTTTGCCGATACCATCGTGAATGCAGAGATGCAGCAGGACGCCAACGGCAACTGGGTGATCGCCTACACGTCCGGCCTCTCCAACCTGGGCGCAGCGGCCAGCTCTGTCTCCCACCTGGCGGAAGGATTCTGGATGCGCTCCGCCACAGCCTTCCAGGATAGCGAGCGCGCGGTCAACGCTTCGGAATATGGTCGCGTCGCCGGATTCCAGATGTGGACCACCGGCTTCCACACCGATAGCGATGTGGACAGCCAGGGCGATGTGGCCGGGCAGAAGCTGGGCTTCACCCAGCTGCTGAGTGGCTCCATGGTCGGTGCGACTTACTCCACCAAGCTCGGCGGCAGCTGGCTGTCTGTCAGCCCGATCGTGGGCTACGGCTCGGCCGACGGTTCGCAGATGGAACAGCAATCCTCCTCGGCGCTGAATACCAAGTCGCTGGCCCTCAGTGGTACCTGGAGTATGGCGGACTTCTACGCCAGCGCCATCTACCAGAAGGTCGACTTCGACGCGTTCGTCAGTGCCGCTGGCTCCCGCGGCAATACTAGCGGTAAAGCGCACGGTTTCAGCCTGGAGGCCGGCTGGAACTATGTGCTGGATTCCGGTATCGCGCTGACCCCGTTTGCGCAGTGGAATGACGTCAAGGTGGAGATGGACGCGTTCACCTCTTCCGACGGCAACTTCGACTATGCCTACGATCTCGGCAACAGCAAGCGCGCGCGCCTGGGTATGAACCTGAGCAAGTCGTTCAAGTTCAGCGATGGCGTGGTCATGCCCTATGCAACCGTCAGCGTGCTCGACACACAAAATGCGAACAATCACGACCTCTATTCCAACGGTGTGGCTTTCAGCAGTGATGTGTCCGGCCAGGGCTTCAACCTCGACTTCGGTGTCGACGGCCGGTTCAGCACCTGGTCCGTTAAAGGTGGTCTGGGCGTTCACAGCGGTGACGTGGACAAGAACGGCCTGAGCGCCAGCTTCTCTATCACCCGCAACCTGTAAACCGCGTTGGCAGGGGGCGCAGCTGCGCCCCCTATGTCGAAGATTTTCATCTGGGCGGATGCCCACAGGAAAAGAATATGTTTGAGAAAAATAGGCTCTCCATGTGCGTGGCGACAGCGCTATTGGGGCTGGTTGCGTCGATGCCGCTGGCTGCGGAGGAGCAGCAGGGCAAGGAGCAAAAAAGCGAAAGCAAAGAGCAGAAAAAAGCCGAAGAGAAGTCTTATTCAGAGGATGCATTGGTCATTCATCCGAGCGATAAGGCTATCGAAACCATACAGGTCACCGGCTCGCTGATACCGCGCACCTCGTTCGACGGACCGGACCCCATGACGGTCATCGGCGAAGAGGAAATGAAAGAAAAAGGCCTGCTGACTGTCGCGGATGTGATCGACTCCCTGTCGGAAAACAGCGGCTACCGCGAAGGCGATGCCGGCAACCTGCTGTCAGGATTTACCGTGGGCGCGAGCGAAGCGAACCTGCGCGGCCTGGGTGCCGGCCGCACTCTGGTACTGGTCAATGGGCGTCGTATTGCCGATTACCCGCTGCCGTTTGGCGGCGAGCAGAACGGTGTCGACCTCGGCACCATACCCAGCTCGGCGCTCTCCCGCGTGGAAGTGCTGAGTGGCAGCGCCTCGGCCATTTACGGTTCCGATGCGGTGGGTGGGGTAATCAACCTGATTACCAAGCGTGACATGGAACAGACCATGGTGTCGCACACCACCGGTATCTACGAAGAAGGCTATGGCATGGTCAATACGACCTCCTTCACCACCGGTAAGGCATTTGAGCGCGGCTCCGTCACCTTTAGCCTGGAGAACCTGTCCACCGAGCCGGTGTACGCCAACGACGTCAGTTTTCTGGATGATCGCAAGTTCATGGTCAGCGGTATTTCCGTGTCGCGGCAGGACCTGGTCAATACAGCGAATAGCGGTCCGGCCTCGCCCGCCGGTTATAGCTGTGAAGCCAATGGCCTGATCACCACTCAGACCTACGGTGACGACGGGCGCACGGTGTGTAATTACGACGCCTCTTCGGGGATTGCCATGGCGTCCCAGGTGGACCGCACTTCCATGTTTGTCGACGGCCGCTACCAGTTAACCGACAACATCAGCGCGTTCGCCACCGTGCTGACCTCCAAGCAGGACGTGGCCAGTTCCGTGCCGGCCAACAGCTGGTCGGGTTTTGTGATGAACACCGACGGCAACAAGGGGGCCAGCATCACCCGCAGCTTCGCCCACGACCTGGGTAACACCGAGTCCACCTATGACCAGGAGATGTGGACCGTGATGTTGGGCGTGCAGGGTGACCTCGAGCTGGGCGGCAACACCTGGAACTGGGATCTGGGTTATTCGAAAGCGCGCTTCAACGTGACGCAAAAATATGCAGCGCTGCGTGAAGAAGTGCTGCGCGACTGGATCCTGGATGGCGCCAGTGATTACACCGAGCTGGGCCCGAATACGTATATGGTCGACAACGACTTCTATGACAACAGTCTGGTCGACAATATTTTCCGCGATGCTTCGCAGGATCGTGAAGCGCTGATGGGAACCGCCACGACCTTTGCCGACTCCAGCGCACAGTCACTGACTGCTAAGGTGGTTGGGGACCTGAGTGACTTCGGCGTGCTGTACAACCCGGTCACCGTGGCGATCAGCGCCGACTGGTCGAGCCAGAGTACCGGTATCGACCCGGATGAGCGCTCGCGCAACCTGAACGGTAATGGCTGGCTGAATGTGGGTGCTATCGAGGCCAATGGCAGCCGCGATCGCACTGCGATCGGCGCCGAGTTCCTGGTGCCGGTGACCGAGGATCTGGAGCTGACCCTGGCTACCCGTATGGACCGCTATGACGACTCCAGTGCTATTGGCGGCCGCAGTACTTCCACCATGAAGTTCGTCTATAGCCCGTTCGATATGCTGAAGTTCCGCGGCCACTTGGCACAGACATTCCGCGCCCCGGATATGTTCAATATCTACGGTGAATCTACCGGCTTCGCGTCAATCACTGACCTGCTGGGTGGCGATTGTTATGACGGTGAAAACTTTACCGGCGTCTGCCCCGGTTACACCGTGACTTCCATCCGTCGTGGCAGCCAGGAGCTGGACGAGGAAAAGGGCAAGGATATTGGTTTCGGTATCGTGTTTAACCCGACCAACCATGTCAATTTGTCCGCGGACTGGTACAAGGTGCGTCTGAATGACCTGGTGCTGACCGAGAGCGCCTTCGGCCTCATGTCTAACGAGTGGCAGTGCGCGACTGGCGGCCTGCCGGGTGGCAGTAAATTCTGTCAGGACGTCAATGACCGGATCATTCGCGACGAAACCGGTCGTGTCGACACCATCATTATCGAGCCGCAGAACCAGGAGTATCGCGAGCTGCAGGGCCTCGACGTGCGTATGTCCACGTCGTTTGAGTCGGCGAAGTTTGGCCGCTTTGGCATGGGTATGAACTATGTGAATACGCTGTCGCACGAATGGCTGCAGTTTGCCGGTGATGAGCCGATCGATCTGCGTAATGGCCAGCCGGGCCAGTCTTTGCCGGCCACGCGCACCAGCCTGAATTTCAGCTGGAGCAACCCGCTGAACGGGTTCCGCTCGATTGGTGCGGGCCTGTTTATTCAGCGCCAGGGCCGTGTGGACAACTTTGTCGGCACCAAGAAGCTGGAGCCGTATTACACCGCGAACCTCACCGTAAACTACAAGGCAAGTGCACGCATGAATCTGGGCCTGACGATCCAGAACCTGACTAACGCCATGCCGATTACCGATGAGACCAATCCCTACTGGCCTTACTACTGGAGCCACCTCCAGAGCCCGATGGGACGCAATGTAAATCTCTCTTTCAGCTACTTCCTGAGTAACTGAGACCCTGCTGATGTGTCGACCGGCATCCGCAGGGTGCCGGTTACAGGAGTTAAGTGATGAAAATCATAAAAATGCTAAGCACCGCCCTGTTGACCGGCGCGGTCGCAGTTGCGGGAGCCGCGTCGTTGCCGGCAGCCGCAAAAGACGCCGAGACGGCAGCGCCATTCTCCAGCCTGGGTGAAATGCCGGTTCCGTTTGAAGATATCTTCCGCCCGGTTGCCTATACCAATCTGCGCATTTCCCCGGATGGCAAGTATTTCGCTGCAGCCAAGGTGAATGACGATGGCCTGGGCGATGCGGTGATCATTGATCGTCGCACCATGAAAGTGAACGCCACCCTGCAAATGGCCGGTGATGTGGGTATCTCCAATATCCGCTGGGCAAACAAGGAGCGCGTGCTGTTTGCCTTTACCATGAAGTCGGCCGTGTCCGAAAATGCCAGCACCTCGCAGATTGCGGCAATGAATATCGATGGCTCGCGCAAGGAGATCGTGTGGCACGGTACCAGCGACTACGGCGGCGGCGAAGGCGCGCAGCTGCTGAGAAAATTGGATAACCGGCACTACCTTGTAGCGGTATATCCCTCGGGCTCGGCCCTGTCCTTTCCGCTGAAGTATATCTACAAACTGGATATTTACACCGGCACGACCCAGCGCGTTGCGCGCTCGCCGATCCGCATGGGCCGGGCAGTATTCGACAAGGAGGGTGAAATCAGCCACTGGGTGGGCAAACTGCCGGACGACTTTGATGCCACCGTGGTTGCCGCCCGGAATTCAGCCAATGGCTGGGATGAATCTGTCTTCCACAATAAAAACGGCTACTTCGAGCCTCTGGCCTGGAGCAAAGACAAGGACTGGATGTGGTACGAGGACACCCTCGAGGCACCCACCAAGGGGCTCTACAAGGTGAACGTGAAAACCGGCGAGAAAAAGCTGGTGTACCGTCACCCGCACGTGGACTACGACAGGATCTTTTACGATGACGATGGCAATCCCTGGGGTGCGCTGATCAATTACGACTACCCGAAAGTGGTCTACATCGACGAAGACAACCACTATGCCAAGACGCACAAGCGACTGCAGGGTACCTTCCCGAATATGTACGTGCAGATCGTGAATCGTACCAGCGACGGCAACGAATGGGTGGTGCACGCGCGCGATGACCGCCGTGCGGGAAGTTACTATATTTACAACCAGTTTGACGGCACGCTGAAGTTCCTCGCCAACCAGGCCGAGTGGATTGATCCAGCGAAGATGCCGACGACCCATCCGCTGCGCTTCAAGGCACGCGATGGACTGGAGATCAATGGTTACATCACCCTGCCGGTGAACAAGGACCCGAAAAAACTGCCGCTGATTGTTCTGCCTCACGGTGGTCCGCACGGTCCGCGCGATTACTGGGGCTACAACAAGGAGAGCATCCTGTTCGCCAACGCCGGTTATGCGGTGATGCATGTGAACTATCGTGGTTCTGGCGGTTATGGTCGCGACTTCCTGTACGACTGGTATGGCCACTGGGGCCTGGAAATGCAGGACGACCTGACCGACGCGACCTACTGGGCAATCAACTCCGGTATCGCGGATCCGGATCGCATCTGCATCTACGGCGCTTCCTACGGTGGCTACGCTTCCCTGATGGGAGTCACCAAGGAGCCGGACCTGTACCAGTGCAGCATCGGTTATGTGGGCGTATACGACATGAGTATCTTCAGCACCCACGGTGATATCCGCCTGCGCAAGGCGGGGCAGAAATACCTAGCCGAAGCCACCGGCACCGATCCGGAAGTACACCGCCAGCGTTCACCGGCAAAAAATGCCGATCGTATCAAGGTGCCGGTCTTCCTGATCCAGGGTGCCCGCGACATTCGTGTACCGATCGAGCATTTCTATGCAATGCGCGATGCGCTGGTCAAGCAGAACCATCCGCTGGAGACGCTGGTCGCACCGCGCGCATTCCACGGTGCCCACGAGCGCAACAGCCAGATGGAAATCTACTGTCGCATGCTCGACTTCTTCAATCGTCATATTGGCGACGGCAAGCCCACCGATCCGCCGGCGGCAGACTGTGTGCCGGAAGGCGCCGATGGCCTCGATTACACCTACTACGAGGAGGCACCGCGTGGTTAAGTCGATGATTGCAGCCGTGTCCCTGCTGGTTGCCAGCCAGGCGTTCAGCCTGGACTGGCAGCGCCCGGATTGCAGCGGTTTTGACCGGTTCAGTGAGTGCCGCAATGCGGAGAAAAATGCCTATCGCGAGAAAAAACAGAAAGAATTTCGCGAGAAGGGTCTGTCATTCTGGTACTACGAACGCCCGGATCTGTCCGAAAACGAAGCCATTGAGCAGGCGCTCGAGGACAAGGTGGAGGGGGCGCTGTACTTCTCCTTTACCGTCGAGCGCGACGGTAGCGTTTCGGAAGTGCACCTGAAAGACAAGACCAGTCAAGCGGTCGAGGTGTTTGCTCCGCCGATCCTTGCCGCGATCCAAAACTGGCAGTTTGTGCCCTCCGAAAAGTCCTGGCCCGAGCAGGAGTGGCGTTATCAGTTTTACTTCGAAGCGGATAAATGCGAGGGAGACGTCAAAGACAAGGCAAAAGGGTCTTCAGCAGCGTGCGAAGGTGACGAGCCAAGCGAACACTGACACCCTCAATCAGAATTTCTCTGGATCGGGAAAGTCCCAACAGCGGTAATCCGCTATACCCCCAAAAAAACCCGGTATGGATACCGGGTTTTTTTGTTGGTGTTCGCATTGAATCGGGGGCGCCGGCTCAGTGCTTTGGCTTCTCCGGCCGGAACACGCCCACGTTGTGGTAACCCGCATCCAGCAGGTGCGAGGCGTGCAGCTTGCTCATGACGCCGCGGGCGCAGTAGAGCAGGTAGCGCTTGTCCTTATCCATCTCGGCGAAAGCGGTGTTGAGGCGGTAGAAGGGGATGGCCTCCACTTCGGTGCCTTCCAGCTCCAGCGGGTCCACCTCCTCCTCGGTGGGGTGGCGGATATCGATCACCACGGCGTCGCCGGGCTCCGGGACGATTTTAAGCTCCGGAGTCTCCGCTTCCAGGTCGTCCATCACCTCGTCGATATTCTGCATGTGGCGGTTGGCGATGGCGCGGTCGAGGATGTCGAAGTCGAAGCGCAGCTCCTCTTTCTCCACCTTTTCCATCTTCGCGCGGGTGGTCGGTTTGACCGAGATAACGCCGCAGTATTCGGGCATGTTCGCAGCGAATTCCTCGGTGCCGATCTCGCGCGCGGTGCGGATGATGTCGCCCTTGTCGCTGGTGATCAGCGGGCGCAGCACCAGCGTGTCGGTGACCCGATCGATCACCGACAGGTTCTTCAGCGTCTGGCTGGAGACCTGGGCGATGGCCTCGCCGGTGACCAGTGCGTCCACCTCCAGCTCGTTGGCCACGGCGCTGGCGGCGCGCAGCATCATGCGCTTCAGGGTTACGCCCATGTAGGAGTCGTCGACCCGCTCGAGGATCTCCGCAACCACCTCATCGAACGGCACTGAGACGAACTTGACCCGGTGCGAGGCGCCGTACTTGTTCCACAGGTAGAAGGCCACTTCCTTGACCCCCAGCTCGTGCTGGCGCCCGCCCAGATTGAAGAACACGAAGTGGGTGCGGATACCGCGCTTCATGGTCAGGTAACTGGCCACGGTGGAGTCGAAACCGCCGGACACCAGCGACACCACCGGATCCTGGGTGCCGAGCGGGAAACCGCCGAGGCCCTGGTGCAGCTGTTCGATCACGTACAGCTTGTCGTGGCGGATCTCCAGCTTGACGGTGATATCCGGGTTCTTCAGCTTTACGCCGGCGGCGTCGGTGTGCTGGTTCAGGCCGCCGCCGACAAACTGTTCCACGTCGAGGGATTTGAAGGCGTGCTTGCCGGTGCGCTTGGCACGCACGCAGAAGGTCTTGCCGGCGAGCTGCTCGCCCCACACGGCTTTGGTCTTCTCGTAGATATCCTGCAGGTCGCCGAGCGGGAACTGGCTGACACGGGCGAAGTTGGCGATGCCCGGCGTGTGCGCCAGCACCTCCTCGATACGCTCGCCGAGGTGGGCGACGGCGTCGGGGGCGATCACATCGATCTTCTCCCAGTCCTTGCGCACCTTGATGCGGTCGTCCACCTGTTTCAGTAGCGCGCGCAGGTTGTCGGCGAGCTGGCGCGACATGCGCTTGCGCACCGGGTTGCTCTTGATGGTGATTTCGGGAAAGAACTTGACGACAAAGTGCATGGGATTTCGACAGATACCACAGGTTGATGGAAAACACCGCATTATAAACTAGGCGGCGCCCGGATGGTTGTGCACAGTTTTGGTGCCACGGCGGTCACGCCGGCGTCATTTTGGTGCATTCATGTCTGGTCGCCGCGCCGCTTTGACCCTATTCTGCTCCCCGTGACGACGCGTTCTGGTGCATGCCCGGCCCGGAGCGCCCTGCGGCGTCTCTGCCCCAATTTGGCACATTCCTTGCTTTATCTTGGGCTAACAGAGGTTCCGGCAGCATCTCGAGGCGGTGCGCTGCCGGACACCGCTAAGAAAGAGTACACGCCACCTGAAGGGCTGTAGCGAACACACCACTTTCCAAGACCTGGAGGACAGCAATGTCAGCGAAAACGCTCGGTTTGATCAAAGAGAGTGAAGCAAAATGGGTAGACCTGCGCTTCACCGACACCAAGGGTAAAGAACAGCACGTTTCCATTCCTTCCAAGGAAGTGGACGGCGAGTTCTTCGAAGAAGGCAAGATGTTCGACGGTTCCTCCATCGCTGGCTGGAAGGGCATCAACGAATCCGACATGATCCTGATGCCGGACGACGAAACCGCCTTCCTCGACCCGTTCACCGACGAAGCCACCGTAATCCTGCGCTGTAACATCGTCGACCCGATCACCGGCCAGGGCTACGAGCGCGACCCGCGTTCCATCGCCCGGCGCGCCGAGGAATACCTGAAGTCCACCGGTCTGGGCGACACTGCCCTGTTCGGCCCGGAGCCGGAATTCTTCGTGTTCGACGACATCACCTGGGGCGCGGAAATGGGTGGCGCCTTCTACAAGATCAACTCTGAAGAAGCGGCCTGGTCTTCCGGCAGCACCTACAGCGAAGGCAATATCGGCCACCGCCCGGGTGTGAAAGGCGGCTACTTCCCGGTACCGCCGGTCGACTCCCTGCACGACATCCGCGCCGCCATGTGTTCCGCCATGGAAGCCATGGGCCTGGAAATCGAAGTGCACCACCACGAAGTGGGTACTGCCGGCCAGTGTGAAATCGGCGTTGGCGCCAACACCCTGACCAAGAAGGCGGACGAAGTCCAGATCCTGAAGTACGCGGTGCACAACGTGGCCCACGCCTACGGCAAGACCGCCACCTTCATGCCCAAGCCCTTGGTTGGCGACAACGGTTCCGGTATGCACGTGCACCAGTCCTTCAGCAAGGACGGCGTCAACCAGTTCGCCGGCGACGCCTACGCGGGCCTGTCTGAAACCGCCCTGTTCTACATCGGCGGTGTGATCAAGCACGCGCGCGCCCTGAACGCCATCTGTAACGCGTCCACCAACTCCTACAAGCGTCTGGTTCCGGGCTTCGAAGCGCCGGTGATCCTGGCCTACTCCGCGCGCAACCGCTCCGCGTCCATCCGCATCCCGTTCGTGCCGAGCCCGAAAGGCAAGCGTATCGAGACCCGCTTCCCGGATCCGACCGCCAACCCGTATCTGGCCTTTGCCGCGCTGCTGATGGCCGGCCTCGACGGCATCAAGAACAAGCTGCACCCGGGCGATGCCGCGGACAAGGACCTGTACGACCTGCCGCCGGAAGAGCTGGCCGAGTACCCGACCGTGGCTTCCAGCCTGGAACAGGCCCTGAACGCGCTGGACGAAGACCGCGCCTTCCTGACCGAAGGCGGTGTGTTCACCGACGACGCGATCGATGCGTACATCGAGCTGAAGCGCGAGGAAGTCGAGCGCCTGGCGATGACCACGCACCCGGTCGAGTTCGACATGTACTACTCCGTATAACACGGCAGTCGCTTCCGGCTGCCTGTCGGAAGTTGTGTGCGGCGTCCGACGCCGCCGCAGAAAAAGCCCGCGCCACCTGGTGCGGGTTTTTTTTGCCCGGCGGTATCGCCTGGCGCGCCGCTCCAGGGTCTGCGGCGGCGGCACTGGTCGATATCCGGGCCAGCCCGGATTTTGCATCAGGGGTCGCGATGATTGCGCCGAGATCTGTGCGTTCAGTGCATTTTTGCGGCGTATATGCATGCTTGTGGCATGGTTTAGCCGCAAAAATGTGCTGAACGTGCAGAGATCAAGCGAGAGCGCGGCCAGCGTGGGGCCGGTGACACGTTGAATTCTGTATGGCGCGTTAAAGCCTGTGGAAAAATCAACAGCCGATTCTGGTATCGAGCGGCCTGGTGCAATATCCGGGCTAGCCTTTTATTGATAGGCTATCGCCAATATCTGCTAGGAGCGGCCCGCGGCCGCGATCGAGGACCGATGAAACTGCGTCAACTGCTCATCACTCTGTGCTGCCTGGTACCGCTCGCTTCCCTTGCCCCGCAGGCCGCACTGGCCGGTGACACCGGCTACGACCCGAATACCCGGAAGGTCCAGTCCGACGGCCACACCATCTACAAGACTGTCGGCCCGGACGGCAGTATCGTATTTACCGACACCCCGCCGGTGGGCGACGGCAAGGCGGAAAAGGTCGAGGTTGGGCCCACCAACGTGCAGCCGATCACGCTGCCCAAGCCCCTGCCGGTGCGCAAGCTGTCGCCGAAGAAGAAGGACCAGCGCAAAGACCAGTACCAGGGGCCCTACAGTATCGCCATCACCAACCCGGCAGACGGCGCCACGATTCCGCCGGGGCAGCGCTCCATCGTGCTGCAGGTGGCGGTCAATCCGGTGCCGGAGGCCGGCTCCCAGTTCTACGCCGTGGTCGATGGCCAGCCCTGGCAGGGCGGGTCCGGTGGCACCAGCCTGGATATCTCCGCGCTGGAGCGCGGTACCCACAGCGTGCAGGCGGTGCTGACCGATCCCGGCGGCAATGTTCTCGCGCAGTCGCCGGCGATCACCATCTACGTCAAGCGCCCCGGTGGCACCCTGCCGGACAACCCGGCGCCGCGCGCCCAGCCGGCACCCAAGGCGCCGCAGGCCCCGGGCCTGAAGCCGTCCAAGCAGCCGCGCAAGCGCAGCAGCTACAACTGAGCCCCCCTCTTTATCGCCCCCTGTCGTACCGGCGCCCTCGCGGCGCCGGCGGTTCCTCCCCGCCCTTGACCATCAAGCTGGCGCTTTTCTGATCAATGCACCATAATGGTGCGCCCGACAGTGGCTTGAACCAGGTCGCTCCGCTGGCGCCGTGCCGCTCCCGCTTTTTGCGCAAACTGCGCGTCGCCGCTGGCGCCTGAGATCACGAAATCGGGAGCCGCCGGGGATTCCGCCCCGTAGCGGGTCAATTGCCGGCCCCGGGGGCAAGCGGCAGCGCAACCGTGCGCCATTTTGGTTTGCTTCTTGCACTGTGATTGAAAGAACCGACAGGCGCCGCCGGGCGGCGCCCATTACCGGAAGGGATCAGATGCTCAACGACCGCCAGTTGCGCCAACTGCTGGACAACCTGACCGCCGCGGTACTGGTTTTGGATGACGGCCTCCGGCTGTGTTACCTGAACTCCGCCGCCGAAGACTTGCTCGCCGCCTCCAACGCGCGGGTCAGCGGTGTGCCGCTGCGCGATGTGGTGTTCGAATCCAGCGATGCCGAGCGGGCCATGCGCAGTGCGCTCGACGCTGGCCAGAAGTACACCGTGCGCCGCGCCAGCTGGCGCCTGCACAATCTCGAGCGCTGCACGGTGGACTACTCGGTGAGCCCGGTACTGGAGCTGGGCCTGCTGCTGGTGGAGGTGCAGTCGATGGATCGGCTGCTGCGCATTGCGCGCGAAGACGCGCTGATCAGTGCCCAGGAAACCACCCGCAACCTGGTGCGCGGCATGGCGCACGAGGTCAAGAACCCCCTCGGCGGCATCCGCGGCGCGGCGCAGCTACTGCAGCGCGAGCTGCCCGACGAGGAACTGACAGAGTACACGCAGATCATCATCGACGAGGCCGACCGCCTGCGCAATCTGGTCGACCGCCTGCTGGGCCCACGCAAGCCCGCCGAGCTGCAGCCCACCAATGTGCACGAACTGCTCGAACGGGTGGCGCAGCTGATCGACGTCGAGTGCGACGGCGAGCTGCAGATCCGCCGCGACTACGATCCGTCGATTCCGGATATTCCCGGCGACGCCGAACAGCTGATCCAGGCGCTGCTGAATATTGCCCGCAACGCCATGCAGGCCATCGACGAGAGCATCGGCTTCAAGGCCGGCACTATCACGCTGCGCACTCGCATCCAGCGCCAGTTCACCATCGGCCGGCGCCACTGCCCGCTGGTGTGCCGGATCGAAATCGAGGACAACGGCCCGGGCATTGCCGAGGACATCCGCGAGCGGATTTTCTACCCGATGATTTCCGGGCGCGCCGAAGGTTCTGGCCTGGGCCTGTCGATCTCGCAGAACATCATCAATCAGCACCGCGGCCTGATCAAATGCGACAGCCGCCCCGGGCAGAGCGTGTTTCAGATTTATCTGCCCCTCTATACAGAATAAGGCCTATTGGAAACGAGACCATGAACAATCGCGTTTGGATTATTGATGACGACCGATCGATCCGCTGGGTTCTGGAGCGCGCGCTCAACCGGGACGGGATCGAGACCAAGTGTTTTGAAAACGGCGACCGTGCGCTCGATGATTTTTACAGTGATTCGCCGGATGTGGTGATCAGTGATATCCGCATGCCCGGCGCCGATGGTTTCAAACTGCTGCAGCGTTTCCAGTCCGAGCGCCCGACGTTGCCGATCATCATCATGACCGCGCACTCGGATCTCGACAGCGCCGTCGCCGCCTACCAGGGTGGTGCCTTCGAATACCTGCCCAAACCCTTCGATGTGGACGAGGCGGTGGCGGTCACCCGCCGCGCTCTCGCCCACGCCAGCGAACAGCAGGGCGAGGAGCCGGTCAATATTGACAGCGCCAACGGCAGCAAGGAAATCATCGGTGAAGCGCCGGCGATGCAGGAAGTATTCCGCGCGATCGGCCGCCTGTCCCATTCCAATATCACCGTACTGATCAATGGCGAATCCGGCACCGGCAAGGAGCTGGTGGCGCAGGCACTGCACAATCACAGCCCGCGCCGCGACAAGCCATTTATCGCGCTGAATATGGCCGCCATTCCCAAAGACCTGATGGAATCGGAATTGTTCGGCCATGAGAAAGGCGCGTTCACCGGGGCCAGCGCCCAGCGCGCCGGGCGCTTCGAGCAGGCCGATGGCGGCACCCTGTTTCTCGACGAAATCGGCGATATGCCCGCCGAAACCCAGACCCGCCTGCTGCGCGTCCTCGCCGATGGCGAGTTCTACCGCGTCGGCGGTCACACGCCGGTCAAGGTGGATGTGCGCATCATCGCCGCCACGCACCAGGACCTGGAACGGCTGGTAGAACAGCATAAATTCCGCGAGGATCTGTTCCACCGCCTCAATGTGATCCGCATCCATATCCCGCGCCTCGCCGATCGTCGCGAGGATATTCCGCGGCTGGTGCACCACTTCTTCAACAGCGCCGCCAAGGACCTGGGGGTGGAGCCGAAGATCCTGCTCAAGGAAACCGAGGAATACCTCGCCGGGCTCGACTGGCCCGGCAATGTGCGCCAGCTGGAAAACACCTGCCGCTGGATCACGGTGATGGCCTCCGGCCGTGAGGTACATATCGAAGACCTGCCACAGGAACTGCACCAGCAGACCGGTGCCGGCGGCGAGGTGCCGCAGGACTGGCAGAAAGCGCTGCGCCTGTGGGCCGACCAGGCGCTGGCCACCGGTCAGCGTGAAATCCTCAGCGAGGCCGTGCCCGCCTTCGAGCGCGCGCTGATCGAAATCGCCCTCAAACACACCGCCGGGCGCAAGCGTGACGCCGCCGAGCTACTCGGCTGGGGGCGCAACACGCTGACGCGCAAGCTCAAGGAGCTGGGCATGAACGGCGATACCGACTGAGCTCTGCGACTGGCCGCGAGCCGGGCCGGTATCCCCCTGCGGGATACCCGGCTTCGCACTGCACCGCCTCGCGGTTAAATCACGCGACCTGAAATTCAACAGGGAAAGCCGTCCCAGACAGCGGGTACGCGGAAACCGGATACGGAGACAGAAAGTCCGGTGCGGGCTTGCGCTCTATCGATGTTCATCAGTGCATGGACTCCCTTTTTGGGCCAAACTTGCCCGTAAAGGCCGGGGCCCGCCATGCCGAAGACCGATTTCCTGACCAGTTTCAGCCTGCCCGAGATCTATGGCTACACCATCCTGCTGGTGTTGGTCACCATGGGTATTGGCAATTATCTGGGGCGCCGGTCCGTGCGTCACGGCACTGCCAGCGATGCCTCGCTCGGCAGCGCCGTCGCGGCCACGCTCGGGCTGCTAGCGTTTATGCTGGCTTTCACTTTCAATATGGCGGCTGATCTCTTCAATCAGCGCAAGGTGCTGCTGTTGAGCGAAGTGAACACGCTCGCGACAACCTATTTGCGCGCAGATCTACTCCCGGCGGCGGAGCGCCGCCAGGCGCGCGCGCTGGTGGCGAAGTATGTGGAGTTACGGGATATCAACCCCAAGTCGGTTCCCGACTTCGATCAGCGTATCGCCGCTAGCGAGGCTGTCCAGGATCAGCTGTGGCAGCTGGTTGCGCGGCTCAGTGCCGCGGGCTATGACGGTGAGCGGCTGCAGGGCTTCTACGAGCCGCTCAACCAGCTGATCGATGCTCATACCTCGCGGCTGTATGTGGGGATTCGCTACCGCATTCCCACACCGATCTGGGTGGTGCTGTACGCGATCACGGCGCTGGCGATGTTCGGTATCGGTTTTCAGCTGGGTACCGGCCGGCGTGGTTCGCCACAGGTGGCGTTGACGCTGGCACTCGCATTTTCCGTGGTCATACTGCTGATTGCCGATCTGGACCGCGGCGCCGAGGGCTGGCTGCTGGTGGAACAGACGCCGATGTCGGAACTCAACGCACGCCTGCAACGCGCCGAACGCGCACAGCACAGCCCCGTCGATTAGCCACACTGCCGAAGGCAAGCGGCGGCACCATTGCACTGGTGTCCGGTGCCTGCCCCTTCTCCCGCCTCTGCCCGCCAGATTTCGATCATTGCCGTACAAGCTGTTATATTTTCCGCCACCGGTGTCCGCGCGTGTGGGTACCGCTGCGGAAAATGGTCGGTACGCACAGGTGGGAGCGCGTTCTATGAATACAGCCAATTTGCTCTGGGGGCTGGTCTTCGGGTCCATCGGCATGGCCTACTTCCTGTATGGGAAAAAACAGTCCAATGTCGTTGCCCGCCTGGCTGGGCTGGCATTGATGATCTACCCGTACTTTTTCCAGAGCCCGCTGGCCCTGGTCTTGGTGGGCCTGATCCTGATGCTGCTGCCGCGGTTTATCGAGCTGTAATGAGCGCCGGGCAAAGCGACGCAGTGCCCCGCGCGGCAATACCCCTTCTCTGCAGACACCCGGAGCCGGCATCATGAAACTCGGCGTCATCGGTCTCGGCGATATCGCCCGCAAGGCCTATCTTCCGCTATTGAGCCAGTGGCCGGGTGTCGACCTGGTGCTGTGCACGCGTGACGGCGACTGCCTGCAGCAACTGGCGCGCCGCTACCGCGTGGCCGAATACTGCCGGGACTATCGCGAACTGCCGGCGCTGGCAGTGGATGCCGTGATGATCCACGCGGCGACGGCGGCGCACACGGAAATTGCGGCTTTTTTTCTGCGCCAGGGGATTCCCACGTTTGTCGACAAGCCCCTGGCGGCCAGTGCGGCGGACTGCGAGCGCCTGTATGAGCTGGCGCACCGGGTGCGCCAGCCACTTTATGTGGGCTTTAATCGCCGCCATATTCCCCTGTTCGAGCGCCATCTGCCGGGGCTACAGCGGGGCGAGCGCGCGGACCTGCGCGCGCTGCGCTGGGAAAAGCACCGCTTTGACCAGGCCGGCGCACTGCGCAACTTTATCTTTGACGACTTCATTCACCCGCTCGACAGCGTCAACCTGTACGGCCGGGCAAGCCTGGAAGATGCATTCGTGACCTGCCAGCGCGACGGCGGGCAGTTGGCGCGGGTGGATGTGCAGTGGCAGCACGGAGAGATGTTGCTGCACGCATCGATGAACCGGCAATTTGGCCGCACCGCAGAGCGGGTCAGCGCCCAGTTCACCAACGCCGCCTACGAGTTCGATTCATTTACCGAGGGGCGCAGCTGGTGCGGCGGTAATGAAGCCCGCCTGGTGCTGCCGGACTGGACGCCGATGCTGGCGAGTAAGGGCTTCAGCGCGATGCTGGACGACTGGTTTGGCGTTATCGCAAGTGGCCAGCTGGATGCGCGCACGGTGGCGCGCAACCTGGCCTCTCACCAGTTGGCCGAATCTCTCTGCGAGAACATCGCCACGGCGATGACAAAAACGGTCGCTACTGCGACCGTTTGCTGATGGCGGAGGTGGTGCCGGTGGTCGGTAACCGGCGCGCGCTCAGCCTTTCTTGGGGATGCCGAGTTCGCCCAGGGTCTTGGCGATATCCTCGGCGCTGGTGGCCGGGTGGATTTTGTCGTCCACCTTGAGAATATGCCCGTCCTTGCCGATATAGAAAGTGGTGCGGCGCGCGATATTGGCCACCGGCACACGCACATCGTAAGCCTTGGCTACAGCGCCATCCGGATCGCTGAGCAGCGGAAAATCGGCTTCGTGCTTCTCGGCAAACTTCTTGTTGGTATCTACTTCGTCGGTGCTCGCCATAAAGTAGGTCACATCGTAATCGCGGATCAGGTGGCCGTTCTCGGCCAGGGATTTGCACTCGATGGTGCAGCCCTTGGTGAAGGCTTTCGGGAACCAGGCGATGACCACCGCCTGTTTGCCTTTGAAGTCTGCCAGTGAATAGGTCTTGCCGTTGGAGGCCTGCAGGGTAAAGTCCGGTGCCGGTTGGCCCGCTTCCAGCGCCATTAGCGGCAGGCTGGTAAGGGCGGCCAGTAGAAAGCTCGCTAAACGAATCATGGCTTCTCCATCTATGTTGGGTGTCGGGTCGGTTGTGGTCCCGCCTATGCTAATGGCGCGCGGCGGGCGACGCCATTGCTAACGTCACAGCGGCAGTGTGATTGCCGCGTCACGGCGATATCACTACTGATACGGATGTGCCCCCGCGGGTGGATCACCGGGCAACCAGAGCGGGCGCGATGGCTAGCCGGCCTCGGCAGAGGAATTGATGAACTCGCGCATGAAGATTTCCCAGAACGCCATAAACAGTGCCGCCAGCAGCGGGCCGATGGCGAAGCCGCTGATGCCGAACATGATCAGGCCGCCGACGGTGGAAAACAGCACGATATAGTCTGGCAGCTTGGTGTCGCGGCCCACCAGGATCGGGCGCAGGATATTGTCCACCAGGCTGATCACCAGCACCCCGTACAGCATCAGCACGGAGGCCTTGACCATATCGCCGGTGGCGTACAGGTAGAGGGCCGCCGGGAACCAGATCAGCGCGGCGCCGACTGCGGGCAGCAGCGACAGCAGCGTCATCACCACCCCCCACAGCAGCGGCGCCGGCAATCCCAGTATCCAGAAAATGATGCCGCCGAGGGTGCCCTGGGTAAGGGCCACTACCAGGTTGCCCTTGATCGTCGCGCGGGTGACTTCGGCAAACTTGGCCAGCAGCAGGTGCTCGCGTTCATCGCCGAGGGGCAGCGCGCGGATCAGCAGCGCGACCAGCTTCTCCCCGTCGCGAATCAGGAAGAACGTCAGGTAGAGCATCAGCCCCAGCATGATGAAAAAGTTCAGCGTGTTCTGCCCCAGTGCCAGCGCGTTGCGGGCGAGGAAGCTGCCGGCACTCATGACACCGCCCAGCAGCCGTTGCTTCAGCTCGTCCAGGTCGACGCCGATGCGGTCGAAGAAGGCGTTGATGCCGGGGAAGGCACTGCGCACCTGCTCGATCTGCTGGGACAGATCGATCTGGCCGTCCTGGGCTTTCTGGTACAGACCCACGCCTTCGTTGATAAACGAGCTGGCCACCAGCAATACCGGGATCACCACCAGTATCACGCACAACAGCAGGGTGAGCAGCGCCATCAGGTTGGGCCAGTCGGGCAGGCGCTGCAGCAGGCGGCGGTGCACCGGGAAGAAGATCAGCGCGATGGCGCAGGCCCAGAAAATCGGGGTGAAGAAGGGCTTCAGCAGCAGCGCAAAGGCCAGCGTTACCAGCAGCAGGGTAAAGATAAACGAGCGCCTTTCCAGGTTTTCCAGCACCGACGGTATCCCTCTTTATTATTTTGCGCGGGCGGCACACTGGCCGCGCCGCGGGGGTAGAATAGATGTCGCGCCTATGTAAGCAGAAGCGGTTGCTTTTTACCAGCGCCGGTAACCGCAGGTGTCGACATGGAAACGGATACCGCTGTAGATGCCGAGCCCCATGTTCCAGCGCTTGCCGTCTCGCTGGTGGATGGTGCGCAGGATGGGAATCAGCTTCTTACGGGTAAAGTTGCGCTGCGGCACCATGTCCAGGCCGCAGAAATGCATGTGCTTGCTGGTCCTGGCTCCGCCGGCCTTGCGGTTGTAGACCCTGGTGCGCCAGCCCGACAACACCATTACCGGGCCCACGGCGGGGATCACTTCCTCGCGCACCGCGCGCAGGGTTTTGACCATGCTCTGCCAGTATTTTGGCGGCGGTATCGCGAACGCCGGTTCTCCCACCTTCTGCCAGTCGCTGCCCTGGCGCAGCAACTCATAGAGGGGCACCACATCGTCCACTTGCTTGCTCTGCAGATAATTTTCCAGCGCGGCAAACTGCTCGCGATTGCTACCTTTGCGCAGGAATTTTTCGAACGCGAACTCGGAGGCCGCGTCGTAGCCCTTGATATCGTAGACCTCGGGGATGGGGCGATACGGCACTGGCCTGACGACGCGCTCGGCCAGCTCACTTACTTTGTCCGCCGTCAGCACCACCAGTGCGATCACGCCGGCGAGCACCAGCCCCGTGATCCAGATGACACGGCGTCGCTCGATGTGGATGTCGACGTATTCGTGGTCTTCGGTTTCGTGGATTTCCATCGCGGTCTCGCGCCTCCGCGGTTACCAGCTGCGGTAGCCGCAGGTGTCGATATGGAAGCGCAGTTTTGTCGACAGCCCGAGCCCCATGTTGCTTTCCGGCCCCAGGCGCGCGTGCAGCGCCTTCAGTTCCTCGCCCAGCTCCTTGCGGCTGATATTGGATTGCGGCACCAGGTCCAGGCCGCAAAAGTCGCGGTGGCGGCTGGTGCTGGCGCCGCCGCTGCGGCGGTTGTAATTGGCGCTGCGGTAGGCGGACAGCACCGTCACCGGGCCGATTGCGGGCACGATTTCATCGCGCAGCAGCGCGAGGGTCGCGACCATATTGCGCCAGGTAGACTTCGGCGCTATGGCGAAGGCCGGCTCGTTGTAGTCCAGCCAGTCGGTGCCCTGGCGCAACAGTGTGCGCGGATCGATCGCATCGCCGACGCCGCTGCGCTGCAGGTAGTCCTCCAGCCGCCGGAATTGCGCGCGGTGGTCCCCCTGGCGCAGGAAGCGCTCGAAGCTCTCCTGGGTCGGTACCCGATAGCCCTTGATGTCGACGAAGGGCTTGTTCAGGGTTTTGGTGTAGAGGTAGAGCCACAGGGTGGCGAGCACGGCAATCAGCAACAGTGAAATACTGGCGATCACCCAGCGGTTGGCGTAACGGCCACAGGGCTGCGGGCGGAAGTAGAATTCGAGGGTGCTGCTCGGGGAACTATGGGGCATCGGCCACTCGCGTGTACTGCTACAAATGGCGGCGCACGGCGGCGCGCCTTCTTTCACTATAGCTGTAAAAAGCGCCGCGTCCGGGCACAAAAAAGCCCCCGTGAAGGGGGCTTGGCGGGGCTGGGGTTAGAGCCCGGGGATCCAGTGCGGCGGGCACGGCCGCCGGGTGCGGATCAGGCCTTGGGGCCGGCGGCCTTGACGGTGTCGCTGACCTGGAACTTCTCGATGTTCTCGGCGAACAGCTTGGCCAGCTTGGCTGCCTGCTCGTCGTAGGCGGCGGTGTCGGCCCAGGCGCTGCGCGGGTTCAGGTAACCCTTGTCGACGCCCGGCACTTCCAGCGGGATTTCCAGGTTCAGGGTTTCCAGGTGCTCGGTGGCGGCACCTTCCAGCGCGCCGCTCTGGATCGCGGCGATGACCGCGCGGGTTACCGGGATCGGGAAACGCTTGCCGTTGTCGCCGGAGCCGCCGGTCCAGCCGGTGTTGACCAGGTAGACACGGGAGCCGAAGTCCTCGATGCGCTTCATCAGCAGGTCGGCGTACTCGCGCGGCGCGCGCGGCATAAACGGGGCGCCGAAACAGGTGGAGAAGGTCGGGTGGATACCCGCTTCCGCACCCAGCTCGGTAGAGCCCACACGGGCGGTGTAGCCGGACAGGAAGTGATAGGCGGCGGCCTCCTTGGACAGGATGGACACCGGCGGCAGCACGCCGGACACGTCGCAGGTCAGGAAGATTACGTTCTTCGGCTCACCGGCGCGGTTTTCCAGCTGGCGCTTCTCGACGTGCTCCAGCGGGTAGGAGCAGCGGCCGTTTTCGGTCAGGCTGGTGTCGTGGTAATCGGGGGTGCCCTTGTCGTCGGTGACCACGTTCTCGACGATGGCGCCGAAGCGGATGGCATCCCAGATCACCGGCTCGTTTTTCTTGCTCAGGTTGATGGTCTTGGCGTAGCAGCCGCCCTCGATATTGAACACCGCGCCCTTGGCCCAGCCGTGCTCGTCGTCGCCGATCAGGAAGCGCTCCGGGTCGGCGGACAGGGTGGTCTTGCCGGTACCGGACAGGCCGAAGAACAGGCAGGTGTCGCCGTCGGTGCCGACGTTGGCGGCGCAGTGCATCGGCATCACGTCTTTTTCCGGCAGCAGGAAGTTCTGTACCGAGAACATGGCCTTCTTCATCTCACCGGCGTAGCGCATACCCGCCAGCAGCACCTTGCGCTGGCCGAAGTTGATAATCACGCAGCCTTCGGAGTTGGTGCCGTCGCGCGACGGGTCACAGGCAAAGTTGGCGGAATGCAGAATGCGCCACTCCTGCTTGCCCTTAGGATTGTACTTGTCGGCGCGGATAAACATGTTGTGCGCGAACAGGTTGTGCCAAGCGGTCTGGGTGGTCACGTGTACCGGCAGGTAGTGGTCCTCGTCCTGGCCGACGTGCAGCTCCTGCACGAAGCTGTCGTGGCTGGCGACGAAGTCCTCGACGCGGCTCCACAGGGCATCGAACTTGTCCTGCGGGAAGGGGCGGTTGACGCTGCCCCAATCGATGCTGTCGCTGGTGGAGGCTTCTTCCACCACGAAGCGGTCTGCCGGAGAGCGCCCGGTGCGTGCGCCGGTTTCAGCGACCAGGGCGCCGGTATCAGACAGCTTGCCCTCGCCGCGCTTGAGCGCCTGTTCCACCAGTTTCGCCGGCGCCAGGTTCTTCAGGACCTGCACCGTGTCATCGATCTGTGCCATTCGTCGATTACCCGTGAAGTTGTGTATAGAAAACTTAGTGTGGCCGCCCCTGCGGGAGTTGCGGCCGCCGGAAATGGGGGGGCGCATTATGGCAAACTTCAAATTCACCGGGTAGAAAAATTGGTTATTTTTTGCTCTGTGACAGCGTTGTCAGCGAAAATTTTGTACTTTCCCATCCATACGATGGATCGTGTAAAAATACTACATTGATTTTGTGAATTAAGGGGTGTCGCAACGCGCTGACAGCGCAATGACAGCGCGGCTCACGCCAGTCTGTCTATGTGGGGAGTTGCGCCGGGCACGCCGCGTCGAGCGGATTGATACCGGCGCCGCCCCGCTCGGCGGCGGCAGCGGGATTTTTGCTGTTTATGGAATCAAAGTGGCCCATTGGTCATCGGGATGTGTGCTTGCGCGCCGCCACGGCAACGGCGCGCCGACCGGGTCAGTGCAGGGTGTGCGGGGGGGCGTTAAACAGTGCTTCCACCTGTGCGCGGTCGAAGCGGTACTGGGTGTTGCAGAACTGGCAGTCGGCGGCGATCTCGCCACCCTGCTCCTCGAGTAGCCGGTAGACCTCCTCGGGGCCCAGCGAGATCAGCGCGCGGGCGCTGCGCTCGCGGGAACAGCTGCACTTGAAGCGGATATTGGCGGTGCCCAGAGTGGCCGGCTTGAGCTGGTTGAACAGCCGGTGCAGCAGCTGGTCGTGGGGTAGCTGGTGCAGTTCCTCGGCGGTGACGGTCTCCGCCAGGTGCTGGGCGGTCTCCCAGGCATCGCGGTTTTCCTCGGCGCTGGCGGCGTTGTTGCCGGGCAGTACCTGCAGCATGATGCCGCCTACGGTGTGCGGGCTGGACTCGATCCAGAAACGGGTCTGCAGTTGCTCCGACTGGGTGAAGTAGTCCTCGAGGCACTGCGCCAGGGAGTCCCGTTCCAGCGGCACCACGCCCTGGTAGCGCTCGCCGTCGCGGGGCACGATGGTAATGGCGAGGATACCGCGCGCACCGATCAGTTCCAGCAGTGTGGCATCGTCGGCAATCTGCGCACCTTCTTCCAGGTGGGCAATACCGCGCAGGTCGCTGTGGTGGGTGCACTCGGCCATGATCAGCGGCACACTGCCCTCGCCGCGGGCCTGCAGGGTCAGCTGGCCCTCGAACTTGAGCGTGGTGGACAGCAGGCAGGCGGCGGCGAGGAATTCGCCCAGCAGTTCCGCCACCGGCTGTGGTAGCTGGTTGTTTTCCAGCACGGCGCGGTAGGCGTCGGTGAGGGTCACCATCTGCCCGCGGATATCGTGTTGGGATAGGATGAAACGTTCCAGCTGGTCGGACATGGCTCGGTGATCTCGGTTATGGAAAACCGCGGGATTTTAGAGGCCGCTGTCCTTAAATGGTAGTTCGCCTGCGCCGCGGGCGTTATACCCCCGCGCGCTTGGCCGGCGCCGGTGCAAACCTTGTTGCCGTCGCCGGCCGGAATGTGCGCGCTAGCCGCACACCCGGGCAATCTGCTGCTGCAGCGCGGCGGCGCGCTGCTGGCGCTCGCGCTCGGTGATTTTCACTTCCTTGCCGCTCTCGTCGATGAACGCGACCCGCCCCTGCAGCAGGTGCAGGTCGCGCCGCGCGCGCCGGCAGGCGCTCGCCATCTGCCGTTGATGCTGCCTGGCCTGTTGCTGTTTGCGCGCCTCATACTGCTGCTGCACGCTGTCCTGCTGGCTGTGGTGCGTGCGCTGCACCTGCGTGGCGTCGGCACTGTTGATCGGGCGCAGTGCACCGGCCACGTTTTCCGCCTTGCCCTGCGGCGGCGGCTGGTCGCTGTAGTGCACCTGCCCGTCTGCGTCGACCCAGCGGTAGAGTCCGCCGTCGGCGGCGGCCGTCATCGCCACTGCCAGCAGCAGTGCGGCACAGATCCGTGTTGCGTTCACGTCCTTCCCTCCCCTCGATGCGGTTGCGTTGTGCTTATGCTTCGCTCGCCGCGGCCTGTCGCCGGCGCGTCACTGGGCGCTCAGGGCATCTGCCTCGCGCTGCTTCTGCGCCAGTGTGCTGAACAACCCCGGCGAATGGCGCTGGGGAATGTGGTAGGTCTGCAGGATCAGCGGCTGCTGCTCGCGCGCGGCGGCGGCGTCGATGACCATACGGTAGCCGGATTCATCGCGGAATTCGACGAACGGCTGCTGGTTGTTTTCCATCAGCTGGGCGAATTCGTCGAAGTCCTCGATCGGGTGGCCGTTGACCGAATCGATGATCCAGTTTTTCCAGTCGTGGTAGCCGAGGTTGACCGCGGCGGGCAGCACTTTCAGCGCCACCACCAGTTCGCGGTGCTGGGCATCGCTCCACTGGTTGCGGGCATACAGGTAGTCGATCGGCGCCTTGGAGTGCCAGTTGTTGCCCCAGCGCTTGATCAGGTTCATGTTCAGCGGCACGAACACCACACCGCCGTAGATGTAATAGCGCGGGCGCTGGTCGTACTGTTCGCTGACCACCAGCGAGCGCGACGGTGGCGGCGCGGCCAGGGCGATGCGGGCGCTGTGGATTTCGCCGTTGCGGGAGAAGCGCACCGGCAGCTGGTCGCCCACGTGGTGGCGATCGATGGCGTAGTGGTAGTTGGTGCGCTGGTTCTCGCGCCATTCCACGGTGCGGTCGGCGGCGATATCGAGACCATCCAGCGACAACAGCACATCGCCGGGTTTGAGGACCTTGGCGGCGGGGGCGTCGCCGAACACCTTCACCACCAGCGCGCCTTCCTGGTCTTCGCTGAGGCCGGCGGCGGCCTTCATCGCCGGGCTTTCCATGCTCTGGGTGACGACCCCCAGTTCAGGAAAGCCCTGCTGAATGCCGTCTCCGGCATCCTGGAGCACGTGTTTGATCACGCTCGGCGGCACGAAATAGCCGAGGTTCTCGGCGCCCTGGCTGTGGTTGGTCTGCATGGCGACGCCGACGATACGGCCGTGGGAGATCACCGGGCCACCGCTGTTGCCGGGGTTGATGGCGGCGTCGATCTGGCCGGCCATCAGGTAGCTGCCGGCGTGGGCATAGAACTGGTGCTCGACCCGCGAGAGCACGCCGCGGGTAATCGACAGGGACTTGCCGCCCATCGGGTAGCCGTACACGGTGACCTCTTCCTGCAGCTCCGGCAATTTGCCCACGGCCAGCGGGCGGGTGCCATCGAAGAAACTGTCGTCCTCTACCGTCAGCAGGGCCAGATCCGCCTCGTGCGAGATGAATCGCACCCGCGCGCGGAATTTCTTCGCGTCGCCGTGGCGCTGTACCTGGATGTAGCTGCCGTTGGCGACCACGTGGGCGTTGGTGAGGATGCGCTTGCCACTGATCACGGCGCCGGAGCCGGACAGCTGCTGCGGGTTCAGCAGGGCCCAGGGATTGAAGTAATCCGGGGCGGCGGCGGTGGTGTAGATCTTGATGATGGAGCGCTTGAGCTGCTCCTGTTCGCTGTCGGCGGCGACAGACTGCACGGCGAACAGCATCAGCAGGGCGAGGGCGAGGAGTCGTTTCATTGTGGACCGCTTGTCTTATCGGGGTTTTTTGTCGCTGGTTGCGCAGCCAGTTTAGCAGTTGCACGCCGCTTGGGCGCACGACGCTACCCCCCCGCAAGGGCTGCCCGGTACCGGGATCAGTCCTGTTCGCGCAGGAAGCGGTGAATCTGGCGGCGCTGCTTCTTGTTGGGGCGCTCGGCGCGGATACCGGCATTGCTGGCCTGGCGCTCGGCGCGCGTCTGTTCCCGGCGGGCGGCGCTGGCGTCGGTTTCGCGATAGAGCGTGCGGGCGATATCGGCGCCACGGCGCTGGTCGGACAGCGCGACCACTTCCACTTCCACCTGGTCCCAGCCCTGGCGGATGGTCAGGGTGGTGCCGGTGGTGATCTCTTTACTGGCTTTGACCCGCTGGCCATCGGCATGCACCTTGCCGCCCTCAATCGCCTGCTTGGCGATACTGCGGGTCTTGAAGAAACGCGCGGCCCAGAGCCATTTGTCGATGCGTACTTTTTCCATTGATATTGGGTTTGTTAAATCAGTTTTTGGGAGCGGCGGTAACTCTCCCTCTTGTTACTGGTGCCTGTAAGGGAGGTCGGTGGCGGCCCTGCTACCGGGGGAAGTTTGCGGGACACGGGCTAGGCGCCCCCCTTAAATACATCCCTGTACGCTCGTAATCGGCATCCATGCCTCATACGGTCCCGCAAACTTCCCCCGGTATCAGGGCCTTCGCTTTTGGTAGTGGCATTCTTTTCTCCCCGGTAGGGAGCGCCACTGATCAAATTTCCATGATTTCGTCGAACTGGTGAATCGCCGGGAAATCGGTGATCTCCCGCAGCGGCCCCTGGCTGTCCGGCTGGCGGATGCACAGCAGGTGGGCGATGCCGTAGTCGCGGGCGGCGGCCAGTACGCTCTGGTTGTCGTCGACGAACAGGGTGCGGCCGGGGTCAAACGGCTGGCGCTCCTGCAGCGCGTGCCAGAACAGACCGCTCTCCTTGGCGTGGCCGAGGTCGTGGGAGGAGACGATGCCGTCCATCCAGCGGTCGATGCCGGTGATCTCCAGCTTGTGATCGAGGCCGTTCGGGTGCGCATTGGTGACCAGGAGGGCCTCTTTTTTGAGCTTGCGCAGGCCGCCGAGGAAGGCCTCGGTCTGCGGGCGCAGTGCGATGCGGTCGGCGGTCTCGCGGTAGAGGGCCGGTACGTCCATGCCCAGTTCCTGTGACCAGAAGTCCAGGCAGTACCACTCCAGGGTTCCGCGGCGGGAATGGATCTGCGTATCCAGCTGGGTTTCCGCCTCGGCCAGCGGGATACCGCGGATCTCGGCATAGCGCCGGGGCAGGTGGGTGAGCCAGAAGTGGTTGTCGTAGTGCAGGTCGAGCAGCGTGCCGTCCATATCCAGCAGCACCGTGTCTATCTCTCGCCAGTCGAACATCAAATTCGCGTACCTCGCAGTCATCGGGGGCGGGCTGACTATAGCCCGGCCCTCGCCTGCCACTATTATGCCCGCGCGCGCCCGGTGCCGTACAGGATGGCCAGCTGGGCACCGTAATAGGTCAGCATGATTGCGGTGCCGGCCAGCGGCAGCGGCGCGATAAATTTATTCAGCGCGATCAGCGTATCCGAGGCCATGAAGGTCAGTGCGCCGGCGAACAGCAGCGCCGAGTCGCCGCGGTGGGCGGCCGCGGACAGCGCCATGGCCACGATCGCCAGCAGGTAGGCCAGTACCGGCAGCGCCATGGCGCCGGCCGCCGGCAGCAGCAGGCGCGCCAGCAGCAGCGCCGCGGCAATGACCGGCAGGCCGCGCATCCAGAAGCGGCGGCAGCGGAAGTCGGCCGCGCGCAGGAAGCCGCCGGCATAGGTGAGCTGTGCCAGCAGGAAGGCGCCGAGGCCGAAGACGAACTGGTTGGGGAAATCCAGTGCCAGCAGCACATCGCCCGCGGCCGACAGCAGCAGCGCCGCGGTGATCAGGGTGCGGGTGGCGCCCTGCAGCCGCTGCCGCGCCATGACCAGCAGCAGCGCGATGGGAACAATCTTCAGCGCCGGCATCCACAGGCCGTCGATAGCCAGTGCGTCGAGGGCCATGTACAGGGCCGCGCTGGCGCCAAAGGCAGCGAGCCAGCGGGCATCGTTGGGCAGGGGTTGGGCGTCGGCGGTCATCATGGGAGCACTCGTATTTTTGTCGGTTTTGTGGTCTGCTCGTGGGCGCTATCACACCGGAATGATTCCGCCAGTATTTGGCAAAGCCGGCGGCGGTGCAATTGCCACTGCGAGCCGGCACGCCAGCCCGGCATAACCGTGTATGAACTAGGGAGAGCGTCGCGCATGAAAGCAGCCAATATTCTCGAGACCATCGGCAATACCCCCCACGTCCGCATCAATCGCCTGTTCCGCCCGGATATCGAGGTGTGGATGAAGGTGGAGCGCTTCAACCCGGGCGCCAGCATCAAGGACCGCATCGCGCTGGCGATGGTCGAGGCGGCCGAGGCCAGCGGCGAGCTGAAGCCCGGCGGCGTGATCATCGAGCCTACCTCCGGCAATACCGGCATCGGCCTGGCGATGGTGGCGGCGGTGAAGGGCTACCGCCTGATCCTGACCATGCCGGAATCCATGTCGATGGAACGGCGCCAGATCATGAAGGCGCTGGGGGCGGAGCTGGTGCTCACACCGAAGGAAACCGGCATGCCCGGCGCGATCGAACAAGCGCAGGAGCTGCTGAATGCGCACGACAACAGCTGGATGCCGCAGCAGTTCCGCAACCCGGCCAACGTGCAGGTGCACCGCGACACCACGGCGCGGGAGATCATCGCGGATTTCCCCGAGGGGCTCGATTACCTGATCACTGGCGTCGGCACCGGCGGCCATATCACCGGCTGCAGCGAGGTGTTGAAGCAGGCGTTCCCGCAACTGCAGACCTTCGCCGTGGAACCGGAGAAGTCCGCGGTGATCAGCGGCTGCGAAAAGGGTCCGCACCGCCTGCAGGGTATCGGCGCCGGCTTTATCCCCGACATCCTCAATGTGGGCACCCTCGACGGTACCGTCCAGGTGAGCGAGGAGGAGAGTTTCGACATGGCGCGCCAGTGCGCGCTGCAGGAGGGCATCTTCGTCGGTATCTCATCCGGTGCCAGCCTCGCTGCGGTGAAAAAGCGCGAGGCGGATTTCGCCCCCGGCAGCCGTGTGCTGGTGTTCAGCTACGACACCGGCGAGCGCTATCTGTCCATCGACGACCTGTTCCCCGCCTAGAAACTGTCCACAGCTGCTGCGCTGGCGCCTGGCGGCGCGCGGGGATTGTCGGCGTGGCTCGCCGACGGTGAGTGCGTATAATGCGGCGTTCAATTTAACGGGGGAATTATGGACAAGGCATTACTGGAACAGGTCATCGAAATCTGCGAGCGCGCCGGCGAGGCGATTCTCGCCGTGTACAACAGCAGCGCCGAGCTGCAAGTGGAAACCAAGGCGGACGATTCCCCTGTCACCGCCGCCGACCTGGCCGCGCACAAGGTGCTGGCCCCGGCGCTGGCCGAACTGCTCGACGGTGTGCCGGTGCTGTCGGAAGAGCAGGAGCTACCGTCTTTCGACGAGCGCCAGCAATGGCAGCGCTACTGGATCGTCGACCCGCTCGACGGCACCAAGGAATTTATCCGCCGCACCGGCGAGTTCACCGTCAATGTGGCACTGATCGACAACGGCGAGCCGGTGCTGGGGGTGGTCTATGTGCCGGTGCTGAATATCACCTATGCGGGCAGCAAGACCGACGGCGCATTCAAGCGCACTGCCGACGGCGAATCCGCGATCCGCGTGCGCAGCCTGCAGCCGCGCCTGGAGGCCGGCGAGGCTGTAGAGCTGGTTGCCAGCCGCAGCCACGGCGCCGGTGCCGTGGACCAGCTGGTGGAACGCATCGAGGGCGCTCTGGGCAGCGTGGCGTGCAAGAATATGGGCAGCTCGCTGAAGCTGTGCCTGGTGGCGGAGGGTGCCGCCGACCTGTATCCGCGCCTCGCGCCCACCTGCGAATGGGATACCGCCGCGGCGCAGGCGGTGGTGGAAGCCGCCGGCGGCACCGTCGTCGACGAGCAATTCGAGCTGCTGCGCTACAACAGCAAGGACTCCCTGCTGAACCCGTTCTTCTATGTAATCGGTGACTCGTCGTTCAACTGGCGCGACTTGCTCACCAAGTAAGCGACGCTCGACTAAGCTTTACCTGAGTGACGGGGCCCCGCAATGCGGTGGTGCCCGTCACACCAGTTCGAGGTAGAGCCATGTCCCAAGCCCACCAGGCGCACGTCAATCTGAGTGAAAACGAGATTCGCAAACTGCGTCACCAGCTGGAAATCGAGATCAACTGGTTGCAGCGGCAGATGGAGGAGACCCGCGGCGCCGACAGCGAGCTGGATGTCACGCTGCACCAGACCTACCGGGAGATGATCTTTTCTCGCCGCGCCCTGTTGGGCCGGATTCCGCGCTGACCGCGCTTACACGGTGCCGTGTCCGGCAGCGCCCCTGCAACGCTGTTGCGGGCTCGAGCCAAAATTGCGAATCCCTTCTCCTTTGCCCCCGCGCATAGCGCGCCAATTTGTCACGAAAGAATAATTTCCGTCTACGCTTGGTGAGTTAACGCTATATAAGAGTAACTCCCGATGCGCTACCCCGTCGTGGTTCACCAGATTGATTACGCCGGCTTCGGTGCTATTGCCCCGGACCTCCCCCATTGCCACTGCCACGCGGATTCCCTCGATGCCACCCTGCAGAAAATGGCCGAGACCATCGCGCAGCGACTGGAAGAGTTGCGCGTGGCCGGTGATGCGCCGCCGCCGCCCGGCGATGTCGATACGCTGCGCGGCAATCCGGCGTTTGTCGACGGTATCTGGGCCATTATTGATGTCGACGATGCGGAGTCACCGGCACCGCGGAAAACCGAGCGCTGAAAATCCCCTGACCCGCTGCTGATATCGAACAGGAAGATCGCCAAGGAAGGTTGCAATGAAAAAAGTTCTGTTTGCTCTCGCCATGCTGTGTTCGGCAGCCGCCTCGGCGGTGGAGTGGAACAATCCGATCGAGGGAATCTGCGCCGGTGAATACCGGGTGATCGGCACCCTCGGCGCCGGTATCGGTGAACAGCAGGTCAACGATGACCGGGATACCTTTGCCTACGGCAGTGTGGGGATTACGCCGACGGTGGGGCTGTGGCAGGTAGAGCTGCGCTACTCCAACTTTTCCGACGAGGGCATTTCCGTCGACCAGTACGGGGTTAACTTCAAAGTGGACTTCACCCTCGACTGCGACGTGCAGTGTCTCTACTGGATGGCTGGCTGGAGTTATGCCGAAATCGACCTGGATGCCATACGCGATAACGGCTGGCTGATCCCGGTCGACGAACACGGCTACGACAACTACTGGAATGCCGGCGTCGGCTATCGCTATATGTGGACGCGGGATTTCGACACGTCGATCGAGTACAACTACAACGACGTCGGCAGGGTAAACCACTACGGTCTCGGGCATTTGCGCTCGCTGACAATCAACCTCAGCTATCGCTTCTGAGCCGCGTCGCGGCGCCCAGGGCGGACACCAGGTCCGCCCCTTACTGCAGCGCTTTGCGCACTGCAGCTGCTATGACCAATAGGCGGGTTCCGTAGGGGCGAACCTTGTGTTCGCCCGCCAGACGGGCTTTGCACCACCAACTCCCTGGAAGCTCCTCCCCTCTTCGACCACAGCGACCGCCCCGCTTCGTTGATCCGCGCCAGCGGGTCGGGGCCGGGCACTGCGGCGGGGCGGCGGGCCTCTCCGGGTTCCGATGCCGCCTGCGGCGTGTCACTGTGTCGTTGGCTTTTCGTCGCCGCGTTCGCGCAGCTTAACGAAACAGCTTCTTGAGCTTGGCGCTGATGCCGTGGAAGAACTGGTGCTTGCTGCGGGCGCTGTCGCCGGTCAGGAAGTTGATCTGGATCGCCTGGCGGCGGCCCTCGAAGCTGGGGTAGCCGTGCCAGCAGTTGTCCGTCACCTTGAACGCGACCAGTGCACCCGGCCCCGGCAGCAGCTCTTCGGCGTAGTCGTCCATATCGGTGCCGCTGCGCAGGATGCGCAGGCGTCCGGATTCCGGCTCCCAGTCTTTATTCAGGTATACCAGGATGGTGATCACCTTGGTCTTGGAGTCGGTGTGGATGCGTCCGTCCTTGGCCCGCGAGTAGCCGCGCAGCGTGGCCATCATCGGCTTGCCGGCCAGGTCCACGTCGAACTTCTGCTCAATGATGCGGCGCACCTCGGGGCTGTCGAATTCCTCGATAAAGGCGCGCAGCTTGGCCGGGGTGTCGAAGTCGGCAAAATTGAAGCTGCCGCCCTGGTCCAGCACCGGAAACTCGTCGATCAGCGCGTTGATATGTTCCGGCTGCACCGATTTTTCGAGGTGGAAATACGGAAAGGGGTCGGTTTTCACCGCGGCGGACTTGAGTTCGGCGAGGTTGAGCATGGGTCTGGACCACTCGGTTATTTGACAGCTTGTTCCTGTTGGATCGGCGGCGGGTGGCCGCCTGCGTCCTGCGGAGGCGGATTATACGCCTGGGAGGGCGCTGCGGACAGTCGGGGTGATTGCGACAATAGATGGCTTGGTGGCGGTCCCACTGCCGGTGGCCTGCGCATTGAGTTCTCGCGGATGGGGAGAGGGGCGGCTGCGGAGTTGCGGACTGGCAGTTTGCCACAAGCCGGGGCCGGGTACGCCTTTCCGGGACCGTATGAGACAGGGATGTCGATTACGAGCGTACAGGGATGTATTCACCGCGTGTCCCGGAAAGGCGTACCCGGTCCCGGCTCCTCGAACGAGGCTCAAAACTCAAAGTCAGATCTGTCCGCTGCGCTTCAGGCGCCAGTAGTTCTCCACCAGCGCCATATGCAGCTGCTCCGGCGGGGCGTCGACGACGATCACGTTGCGCGCGCGCAGCTGCTGCAACAGCCGTGCGCGGCGCTGCAGGAAATCCTCGGCGGCGCCCAGTTGCAGCGCGTCGCCGAAGGTGCTGACCGGGCGCCGCTGCAGCGCGTCCACGGCAGTTTCGCGCAGGCTGGCGACCATCACCAGGTGGCGCTGCGACAGCAGCTGCACGGCGGCCAGCAGCTCGTCGCTGTCTTCGTCGCGCAGGTTGGTGACCAGGATCACCAGCGCGCGGCGGTTGTGCGCGGCCAGCAGCTGCTGGGCGGCGCCGCTGAAATCGCTGTGTGCGGTGCCCGAGTGCAGGTCGTAGACGCCGTTGAGCAGCAGGTTGATGCCGCCCTCGCCTTTCACCGGCGGCAGGTGCCCGCCATCACCATCGTGGGCGAAGGCGTGCAGGCCCACGGCGTCGCCCTGCTTGATCGCCACGTAAGCGGACAGCAGCACGGCGTTGAGGGCGTGGTCGAAATGGCTGAGTTCGCCGTCCTTGGCACGCATACGCCGGCCGCAGTCGAGCAGGTAGACGATCTCCTGGTCGCGCTCGTCCTGGTACTCGCGGCTGATCAGTTTGCGCATGCGCGCGCTGGCGCGCCAGTCGACCTGGCGCTGGCTGTCGCCGCGGCGGTATTCGCGCAGCTGGCGGAAGTCCATACCCTCGCCGCGGCGCTGCTGCTGGTGCAGGCCCAGGTGGCGCAGGCTCTGCTCGGTAGACAGTGCCTGCAGCGAGGAGATGCCGAGGAAGTTGGGGTAGACCTTGACGTCCTGCGCACTGCCCAGCCACACCTTCTTCTGCCACAGGCCCCAGGGCGAGCCGACCCGCGCCTCGATGCTGCCAAAACGGGCCAGGCCGCGGCGCTGCGGCACCAGCGGGTAGTCGATCTGTACCTGCTGGCCCGGGGTCAGGTGCGCGCGCCGCGGTAGTTCGCGCGCGCGCAGCTGCACCGGCAGCTGATCGCCCACCTCCAGCAACAGCGGGCGCGGACCGTCGTTGCGCAGCGTCAGCCGTGCGCGGTTGTGCACGCCCAGCGCCAGGTTGCCGGGCACCTGACGCAGGCCCTGCAGGCCGCGCACGCGGCGACCGGTGGTCCAGTCGAGCAGCGCTGCCGCCAGCAGCAGCGCGCCGGCGGCCCACCACAGCGTGGCGATTGCGGGCGCGGCATCCGGCAGCCAGAGTCGCGCGGCTGTGATTGCCAGTGCCGCCAGGCACCAGTAACCGAGCAGTACCACTAACCGGGGGCTGGGCCGCGCAGCGGCACCGGGGGCGATGGCCGCGCGGTCTTCACCCAGCGCGACACTTTCGCTCATGCTGCCGCTGCTGGAATTCACAGGCGCGGCGCCTCCACCGAGGCGATGATCTGTGCCAGCACCGAGTCCGGGGTCTCGCCGTCGATTTCCATATCCGGCGCCAGGCCCACGCGGTGGCGCAGCACCGGGATCGCCATTGCCTTGACGTCGTCGGGCAGCGCGAACTCGCGTCCGGCCAGCAGCGCATTGGCGCGCGCGGCCTGCAGCAGGCCGATACTGGCACGCGGGCCGGCGGCGCTGCGCAGCTGCGCGGCACCGCGGGTGGCGCGCACCAGGCGCACGGCGTAGTCGAGCACCTGCTGATCCAGCGCCACCCGCGGCACCAGCGCCTGCAGGCGCTGCAGCTGCGCGACCGAGATGCGTCCGGGTAGCGGCTGCTCCAGCGCGCGCTCGATGCGGCCGCCGCTGGCCGCGGCGGCGAGGCGCAGCTCCGCTTCGAGGCTGGGGTAATCGATCAGCACCTTGAGCAGGAAGCGGTCCAGCTCGGCCTCCGGCAGCGGGTAGGTGCCCTCCTGTTCGATCGGGTTCTGGGTCGCCAGCACCATGAACGGCCGCGGGGTCGGCAGCGCCTCGCCATCGATGGTGACCTGCTTCTCCTGCATCACTTCCAGCAGCGCGGCTTGGGTCTTGGCCGGGGCGCGGTTGATCTCGTCGGCCAGCAGCAGGTTGGTGAACACCGGGCCGCGGCGCACCTCGAAGCGGCTCTCGGCCATCTGGTAGATGGCGTGGCCGGTGACATCCGCCGGCATCAGGTCGGGGGTGAACTGGATGCGGCGGAAGTCACCGCCGAAGCAGTTGGCCAGCGCGCGCACCAGCAGCGTCTTGCCGAGGCCCGGCACGCCTTCCAGCAGCACGTGACCGGACGCCAGCAGGGCCACCAGCACCTGGTCGACCACCGCTTCCTGGCCGATCAGCAGACGGTTGATGGTGCTGCGCAGCTGCGCCAGTTGCGTGCCGGCGGCCTGCCAGTCGGGCGCGGCTGCCGCGGCGGCATTGGATTCGCTCGGGGAATGGGTTTCGCTCATAGGGCTGCCTCGATTTGCTGCAGGTTGCGCATCTGTTCGGTAAAGGTGTCCTCGTCGCGGGGCGGGTCGCCCCACAGACAGGCGGCAATCTGGGATTCGGTCAGGGGAGTGCGCGCGTTGAGTTCAACGCACAGGCGGCGGCGCACGCCGGCACTGGCGTTGTCGCCGCCGAGGCGGCGCAACAGGCGCGTGCGGTAGCCGCACAGCAGCCGCTCGGCGCGATTGCTGCGCCAGTAGTAGTGGCCGCAGGCGGCGATGTGTTCGAGCAGCGAGCGCCGCGCCGTCTGCGGCTCCGCGGCGCGTGGCCCGAAGCGCTGGGTGCGCAGCAGCAGCCAGGCGATCAGCGCCAGGCCGCCGGCGAGGAAAAACTCGCTGGCGTAGCGCCGCGCCAGTACCGGCAGCGCGTCGAAGCGCGGCTGCGTCAGCAGTACCACGTCGCCGTCGGCGGCGAGTTCGCTCAGCAGGTAGGCGTTGTCGAACTGGCCGATGCGCTCGGAGCGCCACAGGCCGGCGTCGGCCAGCAGCGTGAGCAGGCCGTCGCCGCGCTCGAACTGCAGCAGCGGCACGCCGGCGTCCTCGCTGTCGATACGGGCCCAGGACACCGGGTCGCCACCCTCGGCGCTGCGCGCGTCGCTCTCCGCCAGCGCCGGGTGCCAGAGCAGGTGCAGCGGGTTGAAGTAGACGCGGTACTGGGTGCCGCTGTTATCGCCGAGCAGGGCGAGGTGGGCGTCGTCCACATCCGGGTCGCGCGGTGGCGCGTCGGCGTCGCCTTTGGCGCTGTCCTTGTTGCTGTCGCCCTGTGCGCCCCGCTCCTCGCCGTCACCGCTGGCCTCGCGCAATTTGCGATTGTGTTCGCGCAGTATCTCGCTGGCTTTCTTGTCCTCGTAGTCCTTGGCGTTGCCACCGAGCAGCTGCTGCAGCGGGTTGTTGCCATAGAAGTCGGTGCTGCCGGTGACCACTGTGGTGCCCAGCGGGTCGAGCAGCCAGTCGCGTTCGTTCTCGCCGCGGTCGGCCGCCACGACGATCGCATGGCCGCCGCGCTCTACCCAGTCGAGCAGCGCGCTGGCCTTGTCGGCGTTGTACACCTGGGTGCTGGAGGCGATGAACAGGGTGGTATCGGTATCGAGGCTGTCCAGCACCGCCAGGTTGTCGGCGCGGCGGCTGTGGTGGCCGGCGGCGGTGAGAAACAGCTCGGCGGCGAGATAGGGATCGCGTCGCGCCGCGTCGCCCCAGCCGCGATCCGCCTCCTCGCTGTAGCGCTCGAAATAGCGCAGGAACAGCGCGACGGCCGCGGCGCACAGCAGCGCAGCCACGGCGGTGGTGAGTAAGGGCTTAGCTCTCATCGGCAAAGACCTCCCGCCACTGTTCACATAGCTGCTGCAGCTGTGCCGGCGCCGGGGCGCGGTGCGCGTAGGCAAGCTGTTGCCAGGTGCCGGTGAGGCGCTGCACGAAATGGCTCAGCGCGGCGCTGACGAGGCGCGACGCTTTATCTGGCTCAGCCGATGCATTGGGCCGGGCCGATTCGCCGGTGTCGCGGTGGCGGCGCTTGACCAGCCCGGCGCACTCGCGCTCGGTCAGGTGGTCGCCGAATTCGAACTGGTAGCGCTCGATCAGGTGGGCCAGGGTGGCGCGATACAGCAGTCCGAGGCTGGTGCGCTGGTCGCCGGCGGCCCACAGGCGCAGGACTTCGGCGCAGACGTCGTCGGGCAGGCTGTCGCGGCGCACGTCGAGACCGAACAGGGTTTCCGGTGTGGTCACCGGTGGTGCGCGGCGTCGCGGACGCAGCCGCAGCGCGTTGCGCAGCGGCTCGCGGTACTGCCACAGCAGGTAGATCACCAGCGCGGCGCCGCCGCCCCACAGCAGCACCTCGATCAGGCCGCCGATCAGCGGGCCGAAACCGGACGGCGTATCGTCACTCGCATCGTCTTTGTCCGCGGAGCGCTGTTCCAGCCACTCGATCAACCTGATCAGCCATTCCGGGAAGGCTTCGTTGTTTTCCTGCGTTTCTTTCAGGCGCCAGCCGTGCTCGGTTTCCCGCCGGTGGAAATCATCACCGGCGAGGACCTTGTCGATCGACTCGCGCGCCTGCTGCGGGGTGTCGGCGCGGCTGGCCGGGGCCGGCACCGCGGTGGCGATGCCCAGCGCGCACAGCAGCAGCAATTGCGCCGCGGCACCGGCGCGCCGGTGCTCGTTGCGCTGCTGGCGCTGGCGCTGGCGCAGGGTGCGGAACTGGATCTCGATATCCCACGCCTCGAGTTCGATGCGTCGGCCGATATACAGGCAGAACCCCGCTACCACGTAGAAAGGCGCCACGGCGGCCATCACCAGCAGGTAGAGGCCATTCAGTGCCCACTCCAGCCAGTTGGCGCCGCTGCTCAGAAACGGCAGCCACTGGATATGCAGTTGTTCGGGAACAAACAGGTAAATCAGCGCCAGCAGCGCCAGCATCAGGAAGAATTCCAGGTGCGTGCCGGCGATGGTCAGCCAGGTGGCGGCGCCGGTGTGTTTGCGGTGTAGCACGCCGATGCGCGCACTGCGCGTGGCCCCGCTGCTCTGTTCCAGCAGCGTCACCGGCAGATCGAATGAACGCGTCGGCGACAGGCGCCGCCAGGTCAGCCACGCGAACCAGTCGCGGCGGTTCTGCGCGAAGAACTGGCGCAATGCGCTGCCTGCGGACACCGATTCACCGAACAGTGCGCGGCTGGCGATAAACAGCGGCAGCCGGTCGTACACCGGCTTCAGCCACCACACCAGCAAAAACACCAGCGTGGGTGAATCCGGAAAAACCAGCGCGCCGGCGGTGAACAGCAGTGCCGCCGGCAGCAGCCACACCGCACACAGTGTCCACCACTGGCCGCGCGCCAGGGCGATACCGAGGTCGATGGATTCCCACGGCGAGCGCAGCCGTGCGCGCACGGCCAGGCGATTAAGATCCATGCGGCTCTGCCTCCCCGGCACTGGCACTGCCGCGCCCGGCGAGCGCGAAGTAGGCCAGCACCAGCAACCACAGCAGTGCGCCGACGCCCAGTTTGACGCCGATCGGCAGCGTCGCGCTGGATGACCAGAAGGCTTCCAGGAACGCGGCCACCACCAGCATCAGGAAGGTGCCGTAGACAATTTTCATCGCCTCGGTACTGGCGCGGCGCAGGGCCACCAGGCGCCGGTGGCCGCCGGGGTCGATCAGCGCCTGCCCCAGGCGCAGACCGGCGGCGCCGGCCAGTACGATGGCGGTCAGCTCGAAGGCACCGTGGCCGATCACGAACGGATAGAAAGTGGCGACGAAGCCGACGCGGGTAATATGGCCGAACACCACGCCCAGGTAGAGACCATTGAATACCAGGAAGAAGATGGCGCCGACACCGAACAGCAGGCCGGCGGCAAAGGTGCGAAAGGCGATACCGATATTGTTCTCGATATAAAAGCCGAACATCATCAGGTCGGAGTCCGAGCCGCGCTCGCGGCCGAGCACCCGGTTGCCCGGGTCGTACATGGATTCGAAACTGGTCACCTGCTCCGGCGACATCAGCGAATAGATCAGCGCGTCGTCGAGATAGCTGCCGATGCCCATCACCAGGGCCGGCAGCACGAACAGCGCCGCGGCCAGCCACACGGTGCGGCTCTGCGCGCGCACTGCCTGTGGAAAACCGGCCTGCAGATACCACAGCCAGGTGTTGCGACGCAGCGTCTGCTGGCGATAGACGCGGTGGTGGGCAGCCATCACCAGGCGGTTGAGGCGATCGATCAGCTGGTTGGTGTACTGGCGCTCCTTGGCCACTGCCAGCTGCTGGCATAGCGCGCGGTAGCTGGCGGGCAGATCGGTGACGGTGTCGCCAGCCTCGCGGCCGGCTCCCTTGTGGCCGCCCCGGTCACCGGCGCCGGCGAGCCACTGCTCAAGCGCGTCCCAGCCGGCGCCGTAGCGGTGTTCGAAATCCCGTTGCTTCATTGCGCCCGGCCTCCGCCCCGGCGTTCGCCCAGTAACCAGCAGCCCACTGCGCGCAGGTAACCCAGCGCGGCGCGATCGGTTTTGCCGGTAACCGGCTCGAGCAGGCCGGCCAGTTCGCGCTGGCGCGCATCGCTCAATTCCGCGTGGCGCTCGGTCAGGCTGATGATGGCCTGCTGGTCGGCCAGCTGCAGCCCGGCGGGCGGCGCCAGTGGTGCCACCTGCGGCAGCGTCGCGGCCTGGTGTTGTGCCTGGCGATACACCACCAGCGTGCCCGCGGCCATATCGCCGAGCCGCTGGAAGTTGCGATTCAGCACCATGCTGACCACACCGCTGGCGTAGGCGAATGGCAGGAAGTCGGCGAAGCGCAGCAGGTTGCGCAGGATCGAGGCGCCCCACGAGATCGGGGTGAGATTGTCGTTGACCACCATCAGGCCGAAGGCCTTCTTGCCCGGGGTCTGGCCGTTGCGCAGTACTTCGAAGAGCACCGGGTAGAACCACTCCAGCAGGAAGGTGCACAGCAGCACGATGCCGTCGCCGGCGCGGTCGGCAAATGCCAGCGCAATGCGCAGTGCAATAAAAACCGCGAGGCGGATCAGGAAATCGATTCCATAGGCCAGAATACGCGGCACCGGCCCGGCGGCCTGCGCGCGCAGATCGATGCCCTCCGGCGTCTCGACGTTATAGGTGGTGTCCAGCAAACCACCGCTCCCTGAGTTGTTGGTGGATGGTGGTCTGTTACGTGTCGGTTTGCTCGGCGCCGCCGAACATATTGCGGTAGGCGATACCCATGGCGAGCATCGCCAGCGGCAATACCCAGATCAGGCCCAGCAACAGTGGAATGGAGGCGGCCAGAATCAGCAGGCAAAGTACGATGCCCAGGCCGAAAAACGCAAACCAGTGCGTGGTGATCGCCCTGCGCGAGATCTCCATCGCCTGCCAGATGCCGAGGCCTCTATCCGCAATCAGCGGCAGGGCCATCATATAGGCCACTGCCAGGTAGATACCCGGCAGCACCAGCAGGAAAAGGCCGGCGTAGACCAGTAGGGTAATCAGCAGATTGGCGACCACCAGCGGCAGGAACTTGTTGAAGTGGGCAAACACTTCCGTGGGCGCCGCCGGTTCACTGCGTACCAGCTTGATGCCCAGCATGATCAGGCCCGTCGCCAGCGGTGCCGCGCCGACGGTGACGATCAGCTGGTACAGGCCGTAAGCGCCGAGGGAAAAGTTGTCGTGTTCTATCTGGTAGGGGTCGTAGCCGCTGATCTTGCCGGCTACAAACATCAGCGCCACGAGCGCCAGCGTATACAGTATCAGCGCCAGCCAGATGGTGGCCTTGTTGCCTTTGGTGCGCTCCCAAGCCTCGTTGATGATGGCACCGATGGAGAGTTCGTAGTCCCCGGCGACGGCCTTTTCCAGCGAGCCGTGGGGCCCCTGCCCATCGCCGTTGGTCAGCGGTGCTTCCGGCGCTTTGTAGATATTGTTCATTGTCCGAATTCCATTCCTGCTATTCGCCTGGCGTGCCCGCCAGAGGGCGGCGCGCACCGTCTCTGCGTCGAAGCCTTCAATATCGCACAGGCGCGGGGGATGGACAATCCCGCGCCAGACTGGCGCGAACGGATTAGGCGCTGGCGACGGGTGGCGATAAAATCGTCGCAAATAGAGACGGCTTGTGCCGGGCCGCAGCGAGCGGTGATGGCTGAAGGGAGAGAGCGATGAAAAAGTGGTTGTGGTCTTCGCTACTATTACTGGCGGTGCTGATCGCCGGCAATGTGGCCCTGCCCCGCTACACGGTGGCACAACTGGAACAGGCCGCGCGCAACGAGGATACCGAGCGCCTGCGCCACTATGTCGACTTCCCCGCGCTGCGCGACAACCTGCAGCAGCGGGTGCGGGCGCGACTGCATCAGTCCATGGGAGATTCGGTTCCGCCGGAACTGGACGAGCTGTTCACCGCTGGCGCCAACCTGTTTATTGGCCCGCTACTACAGCAGCTGATCACCCCCGAGGGTATCGGCGAGCTGTTGCGCGGCGGACGGGATATGGCGGAATTTGAACGCGAGCTTTACCGCCAGGCCGGGGACATCAACAGCCCGCCGCCGGCGTCATTACCTGCAGAATCCAGTGACGACTGGCATCTGCAGCACTGGCATCTCGCCGGGCTCAACCGCGCGGTGGCCGATTACGGCTCCGGGCAGCGGCCGCAGTTGCGGCTGTACCTGGAGCGCCACGGCCTGCGCTGGCGACTGGTGGATATCGCATTGCTACAGAAAAACGAACCGCACTAGGGGCACACCGCCATGCAAATGGAAGATTCAACTAACGTATTCGGCGATCCGCTGCTGCCTTGCGGCCTGGACCCGGTCACCGGCTTTTTTCGCGATGGCTGTTGCAATACCAGTGAACAGGATGCGGGTTCGCACACCGTCTGTGTCGAAGTGACGGCGGAGTTCCTGCAGTTCTCCCACAGCCGCGGCAACAATCTCGGCACACCGATGCCGGAGTTTGGCTTCCCGGGTCTCAACCCCGGCGACCGCTGGTGCCTGTGCGCGGCGCGCTGGCTGGAGGCCGAGCAGCAGGGTATGGCGCCGCGGGTGTATCTGCAACGCACGCATGTGAAGGCACTGGAAATCGTGCCGCTGCTGCTGCTGCGGCAATATGCGGTGGATCTCAATTAATCATCCGTGGAGGATTGATCATGACCCGTGTGCTTGTGCCGATCGCCGATGGCTCCGAGGAAATCGAAGCCGTCACCCTGGTCGATATACTGCGCCGTGCCGGCGCTGAAGTGACGCTCGCCTCGGTCATGCCGCAGCTGCGTGTGCGGGCGTCCCGCGGTGTGACGATCGAGGCGGACTGCGCGATCGATGATTGCGCGGCGCAGGTCTGGGATTTGATTGCACTGCCCGGCGGCATGCCCGGCGCCGAGCATCTCGGTAACAGCGCCGTGCTGACGGAGCTGCTGGCCGCGCAGCTGGCAACGGGTCGCTGGGTCGGCGCCATCTGCGCGGCGCCGACCGTCGTGCTCGGCCGGCACGGATTGATCAGTGATTACCGCGCTACCTGTCACAGTGGCTTTCGCGATGAACTGCGCGGCCTGGTGACGGAGGCGAGCGATGAACGGGTGGTGGTGGATCGCAACCTGGTTACCAGCCAGGCGCCGGGTACAGCGATGGCGTTTTCCCTGCGGCTGGTGGGTTGCCTGTTCGGCGAGGAAGCGGCGCGGCGTGTGGCCGATCCGATGGCCACGGATTTTTCCTGATCCGCTACTGGCGATTTATCCTTTGGTGACTTCTCTGCGATTTTCGCGATCGGCGTGTTCAGCCGCTGACACCGGAAGATAAAACATTAGTGAAGCGGTACTTCCCTGTTCCGCTGAGCCCGGAAATTTCTCGGGGTTTCCCGGGCTCGTGAATAAGATGCCCCGATGCGCCCGATGCGGCAATAGCCCCTGAGGGCTATTTTTTAAAGTAATCCCTCGGTAATGCATTTGGCGATCAGCTGGCTGACATTCTTGGCGCCGGCCTTGCTCAGGATGCTCTTGCGGTGATTTTTCACGGTGTTTTCCGCGATATGCAGCACCTCAGCAATATCTCTACTGGTGTAACCCTGCGACAGCAGTTGGATAACCTCGACTTCCCGCTTGGTGAACATTTTGTGGCTTGGTGCTGGTTCCAGGCTTTGGTGGCCGATGTCGATGTTCAGGTAGGAGGGTTCATCCAGCAGGCCAATCAGGGAAAGGCGATAATTGTTAGCCTCGGCCAAGTGGCTGATGTCGGTATGGATATTCAGCGACTTTAACAGGCGCCCCTCGCTCGTCGTTGCCAGCATAATGGCCTGATGACTGAACAGCCTGAAAGAGCCGTCACGGACCCTGAAGCGAAAGCAGTAGGATACCTTGTATTTGTTCCGCCGTTCGGGCGGCAGCTTCATCAATATCTCGAATGCCTTGGCCTCTGCTCTGGCAACAAAGTCGGCGTCATCCGGGTGCGTCTGCTCGAGAATATCCTGAAATTTGACGGTTTCCGGCCTCAGCCCATGAAGGTCTTCAATTTCGGGGCTGACATAATCCAGCGACATGTTTGCGCCGGTAGTGTCCAGGATAAAAAAATAGAAGGGGCCACTGCTGAATGCTGCTGCGATCAGCTTGTCGACTTCGAGCCTGTCGAGTTCGACCCGATCAGTACCGAGATTGTTTACATTGTTTTTCCAGACATTCCTTAGGGGGGTTATATCAGGCATGTCTTTATTATTTGCCATTTATGACTTTCCTGTAGTCGCCCTCGGTTTGTGATGTGCGTCACAAAACTTTCGCGTTTTATATCACGCGATATAGTCTGAAGCTATTCTACGTCTAAGTATTTTTACGGATGAGCCAGAGAAGAACCTGGTCATCAAGTGATAAATTTTGGCCTCGAAATACGCCGTATCTTTTTAGCGCCTGAATTACTCGCGGTATGAATTCCCTATCAAAGAGCAGCCTTCTCATTTCTTGAGTGCGGCATTTGACCCAGGAATAAAAAGTAAAGGTCCGTGAATTCCGATGGAGATAGTGGTGTTCCCAAGTGCTGCCAAGAACAGCGGGATAGCCGGGTTCTGTGCGTCCGCATACAAGACATGGCATCGAGTCTGGGAAGATGCTTTCCGTAACCAGTTTGATTTACCGGAAAAAGTTATCGATCCCGATGAATTTTCCCGTCAAAGCTTTTGGGTTGGGGCCTTCGACACTGGCCACTGTGCGGCACTGGTCGGCTACCGGCTGGTGGACCTTGCCCCTTCATCAACCTGCAAGGACAGCTGGTTTAATCTTATCCCCGACGGAATACTCAGAGCCACGTTGGCGGAACGGGGTCGCCGGGGAATACTCATAAACAATGCGACGGTCGATTTTCGTTATCGGGGACTGACCGGCAGGCAGCTGTTGTATACATTGGTCCTGGCCGGAAATGCGTTAGCGCTACGGGTTGGCTTTGACAAGATGTTGAGTATCACCAACGACAGCAAGGGTATTGACAGGATATGCAGTACGACTGGCGGCACTGCGCTTCGCAGTGAGATCCACGTTTACAACGTAATGGCAACCTTTTTCGAATTTCTGCCTGCGGATGTGAAAAAAGCCCTAGCCAGTGCGCCTGCACACATAATCGATGTAGTTAAAAAGAATAAAAAACTAATCAAAGAAGAAGATATTTATTATGAGTTTAGAAAACCAGTTGTCGCTTGACGGTCTTGAGGGTTATCTACAGCAGTTGTCATGGCGTAACCGGAATTTCTATAGATCCTGGCTGGCGCAGACTTATTACTACACGAGCCATTCCACCAGATTGTTGGAGTTCTGCGAGTTCTACGCGTCGGATGCTGAAGCCGCTCAGCGCTATAGGGAGCATCGGCAAGAAGAGAATGGTCACGAAAGAATCGCGTTGTCCGATTTGCGTCGTCTCGATGCGGATATTGTTCACTACGGTGAACAGTTGAGCACGCGAACCTTTTATTGGGAACAGTACGAAGTAATTCGAAAATATGGCGATCGGCCGTTTTTGGGGTATGTGTTGATGCTGGAAATCCTGGCCCGGGATCATGGACCCTACATATTCAACGAAGTGCGCGCTGCATATGGCGATCGGTCTGCGAATTTCTTGAAGATCCACGTAGAAGAAGACGTCGACCACGTGAACAGCGCAATACGGCTTCTGGAGACTTTTACGGATAGTGAAAAGTCGAAAGTGCTAGAGAATTTCAACTGGTCAATTAACGCGTATAAAGCCATTCTGGATGAATGTCGCTCCTCGATTAAAGAAGCACCAAACGAAAATTTGGCCGCAGTTTAAAAAGAGAGAACGTCTGCGTCATTCACCGGAACATTGGTGGTTTCTGGCTGGTAGAGTCTTGGCAGATGACTTTGCAATGCATCCATCGAGCGCCGCTATTCGGTGCAATGATTTGAGTCGAGCCTGGTATTAGGGTTTTGATACTTGCAGGCGAAAGTAGACAGGGAGAAAGCAGGCGGGCAGTTTTGCTGTCCGCCTGCTTGGGTCTGTTAACGGGTGATCAGCTCTTCCAGAACTGCCACCACTTCTTGCTGTGTTCCTCGCGCTTGGCCTGGCCTTTTTCAGAACCCTTGTCCAGCTCCTTGCGGGCCTGCTTGGCCTTTTTCTCGCGCTGTTTCTCCATATCTTTGTGCATCTTTTCTGCTTTCTGATGCTTCTCCTCGGCCATCATTGCCTCGTGCTCAGCTTCGGATTTCGCCATCATGGCCTTGTCGTGTTTTGCCTCTGCCGCGCTATGCTTCTCGGCGGCCATCTGGCGATGTTTCTCCGCCATTGCCTCGCCGTCTTCGGACTTGGCTTCCATTTCTTGCATCGATTGCATGGCTTCGTGGCGGGCCTGCATCTGATCATGCGCGGCCTTTTCTTTCTTGGTGCTATCGGGCTGCTCGGCCAGTGCCGTGGATGCAACGAGTGCAGTGGTCACGGCCGCGAGAATAGTCTTATTCATCGGTGATTCCTGTCTTTGAGGTTGGTATATCCGCGTACTGCTGGTTGGTATGGTTGATTTTTGAAACTTCCAGTCAATACTACCGGCTTTTCACGGGTAGGGGGAAATCAACACCGTATTTCCTGTACCCCGGAGTTTACTGTCGAATCCCGGTGCGCAGGGCTAGCGGGCAAACAGCTCCGCCTCGATATTGCGGAAACCCTTGAACTCCAGGGCATTGCCGCTGGGATCCAGAAAAAACATGGTGCCCTGCTCGCCGGGCTGTCCGGCAAAGCGGATATGCGGCTCGATCAGGAATTCACTGACAAAACCTCGCGCCCGCTCGGCGAAGTCCTGCCATTGCTCGAATTGCATCACTACGCCGAAATGCGGTACCGGCACGCCGTGGCCATCCACCGGGTTGGCGATGGCGGACACCTGGCCGGATTTACCGATAGCGGGGTTCAGATGGGTCACCAGCTGGTGACCGAAGAGGTTAAAGTCGATCCAGTGCTCGGCACTGCGGCCTTCGGGCAGGCCCATCTTCTGGCCGTAAAAATCGCGGGCCTCGTGGATGCTGCGCACCTGGATGGCGAGGTGAAAGGGGGTTAGCTGCATGGTGTTTACTCGATCAAAAAGACTGTGCGGATTTGAACATAATTGTATGATTGGGGAAATATGCGCCATTCACCGGAGATCCCATGATAGCTGAAGAAAGCCCCACACGTTTATTTGGCGGCATTGACCTTTCCGGAAAAGCCTTTTCTTTGTCGATACAAACACTGATCGTTTTATCGCTTGTCGCCTTCTCAATCGACACCATTCCCGATCTTTCCAGCCAGACGAAAGACCTGCTCGATAAATTTGAGATATTTACCGTCGGTGTTTTTACGATTGAATATCTTATTCGGCTGATAGCGGCAGAGAGAAAACTGAAATTTGTATTCAGTTTTTTCGGGTTGGTAGATTTGATGGCGATATTGCCTTTCTACCTGATGACAGGGCTTGACCTTCGCGCAGTGCGTATTTTCCGCCTGCTCAGGTTGGTAAGGATTCTGAAGTTGCTCAAGTACAGTGAGGCAATTTCAAGGTTTCATCGCGCCTTATTGATCATCAAAGAAGAGCTGCTGCTGTTTGGATTTGTTGCCTGTATTCTGCTGTATGTCTCTGCAGTAGGGATTTACTACTTTGAACATCAGGCACAGCCGCAACAGTTCAAGTCTGTATTCCACTGTCTGTGGTGGGCAGTCACTACGCTGACCACCGTGGGTTACGGGGATATGTATCCGATAACCGCGGGCGGTAAGTTGTTCACCTTTTTGATCCTGATGCTCGGGCTGGGCATTGTTGCAGTACCGACCGGGCTCTTTGCCTCTGCGCTGTCGCAGGCGCGGGAGGAGCTGCGCAACGAGCGCGAAAAGATGCGCAGTGAATGTGACGAGCAGTGCGATTCTGATATCCGGCTAAGTGGGCGGGATTGAATGTTTGATCTCAGCTGGCGTGGTTTGGATTTGAGTTGTGTTGTTCTTGGGGTTGAGGTATTACGAGTCAGAGCCGGCTGCGTCGAGGCAGAATAATCGGAACAGCATAAAGGCTATTACGCCCCTGCGGGATTCACGCCCTCCCTGGCGGGCGCCGTTCGGGAAGCTGCGCTTTGCTAATCGGCAATCCTGCCGATTAGTCGCGCGTTCGCGCTCGTTTCCAATTTCTGGCGCAATTAGTCGAACCACATCGGTGGTTCTCAACCACCTCAGAACAACAGATACAAAAAAAGCCGCACCCTTTCGGGTGCGGCTTTTTTTGTATGGTGCCCAGAGGCGGAATCGAACCACCGACACGGGGATTTTCAATCCCCTGCTCTACCGACTGAGCTATCTGGGCTTTGCGATTGCGGAGTGTCTCCGGCGTCGCGAGGCGCGTATTAAACCTGCTCCGCGGTGCCGAGTCAAGCCTTTGATTGCTAAATAGTTTTCCTGTGAGTGAGTGCTCACTTTTTAGTCGTCTTGGCCCTCGTCCGACGGGGCCACATAGCCCTCGGCCGCGTCGTAGGATTCACCGCTGAGGAACTTCTGCATCTGCTCGCTGAGGTAGGTGCGGCTGGAGGGTTCCATCATGTTGAGGCGCTTTTCGTTGATCAGCATGGTCTGGTGGGCCATCCACTCCTGCCAGGCTTTCTTGGAGACGTTGTCGTAGATGTCCTGGCCCTTGGGGCCGGGGAACGGCGGCGCGTCCAGGCCTTCCAGTTCCTGTTGGTACTTGCGGCAGAATACGGTTCTGGACATGGAGGTCTCCGTGGTTTGTGTATGGCTGTGAGTGGGCCTATGCGTGCCGGACTGCGGTGGCCCTCTCTCCTGGTCCGTCTCTCCCGGCCCTCTCCCGCAAGCGGGTGGGGGGAAATACTACGGTGCCGGGGAGTCGGCCAGTAGTGGCGCCTGCAGGGCCAGCAGCTGTTTCGCCAGTTTGGCAATCGGGGCCGGCAGGCCCAGTTCCTGTGCCGCGCGCGGGCGGTTGAGCTGGCGCAGTTTATACCAGCCGCCGCCGGCTTCCGCCACCTGGAGGGGGCGCTGGTGCAGCTGAATCCACACCGGGGCTATGTCCAGGTGGAAGTGGGTGAAGGTGTGGCGCAGGGGCGGCAGCGCTTGCACCTGTGCGGCGTTCAGGTCGCGGGCGGCCAGCCACTCCTGTGCGCTGGCGTCGCCGCCGTCGTCTTCGTCCAGTTGCGGCGGGGTCCACAGGCCGCCCCAGATGCCGCTGGGCGGGCGCTGTTGCAGATACAGGTCGCCGTCGCATTCGAGCAGCAGCAGGGTGGCGGTGCGCACCGGCTTCTCTTTGCGCGGTTTCTTGCCCGGGTAGTCCTGCGGGTTGCCGCGGGCGTGGCCCTCACAGGCCGCGGCCAGGGGGCAGTCGTCGCAGCGGGGCTTGCTGCGGGTACACACGGTTGCGCCGAGATCCATCATCGCCTGGGTGTAGTGGTTGCCGCGCTCGGCCGGGGTATAGGTCTCGGCCAGTTCCCACAGCTGCCTGGCCACGGCGGTCTGGCCGGGCCAACCGGGTACGGCGTGCAGGCGCGCGAGCACGCGTTTGACGTTGCCGTCGAGAATCGCGGCGCGCAGTCCCATGCTGATACTGGCAATGGCACCGGCGGTGGAGCGGCCGATACCGGGCAGTGCGGCCAGCGCCTCGACATCGCGCGGAAACTCGCCGCCGTGCTGCTCGAGGACCGTCTGCGCGCACTTGTGCAGGTTGCGCGCGCGGGCGTAGTAACCGAGTCCGCTCCAGTGGGCGAGCACCTTGTCCAGCGGCGCCCCGGCGAGGCTTTCCAGCGTGGGGAAGCTGGCCATAAAGCGTTCGAAATAGGGAATGACCGCCGTCACCTGGGTCTGCTGCAGCATGATCTCGGACACCCACACCCGGTAGGGGTTGATGTCCTGCTGCCAGGGCAGGTCCTTGCGCCCGTGGCGGTCGAACCAGTTGAGGACGGCTTGTTGGAATTGGCTCGGAGTCATCGGCGGATCGGGTTACAGCGGCATGGGGTGCCCATGCTAAGGCCTGCGGCTCCGCGAGGGAAGGCGGGCGCCGGGCCACTGGCCCGGCGTACCCGCGCTGGTGCCGAGGCTCAGTTGCCGAACAGGCCCTTGAGCTTGTCTTTCAGCTCCTCGACCTTTTTCTTCACCTTGCCGCCGTACTTCTTTTTGGCCTTGTACTTCAGTTCGTCGCGCACCAGGTCGTCGAGGCGGCGGCTGTCGGGTTTGCAGCTGGCGGCGCCGGCGTCTTTGAAGCTGTCCTTGCAGCGCAGCGGCAGCGGGCGGTTGCGCCAGCGGTCGTTCTTCACGCTGCAGCCGTCGGCGGAGGTGCGTTCGCCGGTCAGCGCGAGGCCCAGTGCGAAGTCGAAATCGGCCTTTTTCAGGTCGACGGTGCCGTCGCCGGTCAGCGCAATATTTTCCACGCCGGCGAGGATTTCCTGCACCTTGACCTGGTCGCCCTCGATGGTGATGTTGGCGCGCACATCCTGCAGGCGGGTGCTGGCCGGCCAATCGCGCTCCGGCAGAGGGGTCTTCTCGGCGTAGCTGACCAGCTGGCACATGCCCTTTTCCAGGTTGAACGGTGCCAGCGACAGCTTCTTGCTCGACAGCTGTACGGCGGCGCGCAGCTTTTTCTGCAGTTCGGCGGTGTCGCGGCCGCTGGTGCGCGCGGCCCAGTTGACGGTGGTGCGGCCGGAGACCTTGACCCGGTCGCTGGGGAACAGCGCCTGCTGTACCTTGGAGATTTCCACATCGGCGAGGCCACCGCTCAGTTCCGCCTGCGCGGACTGGGCGCGGGCGTTGAACTTGCCGTTGGTGTTCAGCTGGCCGCCGTACAGGTCGGCGGACAGTTTCTGCAGCTGGTAGAGGCCGTTGTCCACGGTCAGCTGCAACTGCGGGCGATCCAGCTGCAGGTCCACGGCGCGCAGCTGCTGCAGCGACAGGTCCAGGTTGGCCTCGAAGCCGCGCATGGCGGTCAGCGGCAGCGGGGTCGGCTTGGCCGACGGGGTTTGCTCGGGCTTGGCGGCCTCTGCCGCTTCTGGCGCCGGCGGTGGCAGGTAGTCGTCGAGCACCATGGCGCCGCCGCGCAGGGTCAGGTCGATACCGGGCATATCGCCATTGCGCAGCTGGGCGCTGCCGGCGAAGGTGGTGTTATCCAGGGTCAGCTGCAGCGGGGTCAGGTCGAGTTTGCGCTCGCTGCCTTCGACGCTGGTTTCGAGTTTGAACTGATTCAGCGCCTCGGCACTCTGGGTGACCAGTTCGGTGCCGGTGACCGCCAGCCACGGGCGCAGCGGTTTCGCCTGCGCCTTGATGTTCATCTGCACCTGCCAGGGTTTTTCCGCGGCGCTGCGCCGCACGTGGCCGCGCAGGTTCAGCTCGGCCGCGGCCTCGCCACTGGTGAGCTTGAGTTTGGCTGGCTGCAGGCGCAGGCCGTTGAGACCCTCGTCCAGGGCCAGGGTGCTGTCCAGGTCCAGGTCGACGGGCTGTTTCAGCGCGCTGCCGCTGATCTCGGCGCTGGCGCGCACGTGGCCGGGTTCGCCGCCGGGCTCCAGGTTGTCGGCGGCCACACTCAGTTTATCCACGCGATATTCGCTGTTGTTGCTGGCGTCGCGGTAGCGCAGCTGGCCGTCTTCGATGCGCAGTTTCTCCAGCGCCAGGTGCAACTGTTGCGCCGGTTTCTCGGCGCTTTGCGCGGGCACCTTCAGCTTGGGCGGCTCGCCCGCGGCCTGTTTCTTCTTCGCCTCCATGGCGTCGCTGAGCAGTTCCCAGTTGCCGCGGCCGTTCTTGTCCACGCTGAGATCGATCTGCGGGCCCAGCAGCACAATTTCCTTGGCTTCGATGTGCCGTTTCAGCAGTGGCATCACCGCTACCCCCACCGCTACCTTGTCGGCGCGCACCAGCGGCTGTTCCGGTTGCGGCAGTGGTGCCAGCTGCACGCCTTCCAGCTTCAGCGCGATGTTCGGCCACAGCTGCCAGCCGATATCGCCGTCGAGCTTGAGTGCAATGCCCTGCTTAGCGGCCAGCTGCTCGAGTTGCGGTTTGTACTGGTTGACGTCGAGGCCGGCCAGCAGCCAGGCGACGGCGCCGGCGAGCAGCAGGACGATGACGAGAAGGGCGATGAGTGTGCGCTTGATCCAGGCCATGTAAAGGAATATCCCTGTAGTCTTTCGAGAATTGCCGCTGTTACTGGAAATTGAGATGCCGGCGGTACGCCGGTGTTCCATCGGGCACTTCTCTTCTTTATACGGTTATGGGGGCTATTGTAGGCGAAATGGCTCCCGCCCGAATGGGCGGGGAGCACAGAGGGGAATATTGAAGCAGTTGTGCCCTAGAAAATAAACCGCACACCGGCTTCGATGCTGCGGCCGGCGTCCGGCGCGTAATTGCGCAGCAGCGAGGTGGAGTTGCGGATCTCGTCGTCGAGCAGGTTGTTGGCATTGACGAACACGGTGGCGTTGTTATCGCCCACCGGCAGGTCGTACTGGGCGGTGAGGTCCACGCGGGTATAGCCGTCGGTGGGCGTGTCGAAGGCGCCGGGCCGGTCCTGGGCAGTGGCTCGGGTCGTGCGCAGGTTCCAGTTCCACTGGTCGTAGTCGCCGCCGAGGGCGAAGCCGAAGCGCAGCGGCGGCAGGCGCGGTACGTCGCGGCTCTGGCCGGGGATCCGGTCGTCGAACGCGGCGCGCACGCTGTCACCGAACAGGGTCAGGCGCAGTGCATCCCGCAGCGGAATCTCCAGCGAGGCCTCGGCGCCGTAGAAATGGGCGTCGCGGTTGGTGTAGTTGAAGATGCCGAGGCCGCTTTCCGGATCGTTCATGCCGGTATCGCGGGCGTAGATATAGTCGCCGATATGGTTGTAATACACGCTCGCGCTCAGTTTGGCCGCGTGCCAGCCACTGGCGTCTTCATTGTGGTGGTGGTAGCCCAGCTCCAGATTGACCGAGTTCTCCTTGGAAAGGCCGCGGTTGCCGAGGAGGTAGCGGCCCTCGGCCACATGCACGCCGTCGGCGAAGAGTTCCTCCTGTACCGGGGCGCGCTCGGCGCTGGCCAGGCCGAGGCTGAGGTGCTGGTGGTCGCCGAGGAAGTACTGTACCGCGCCGCTGGCGCTGGTCAGGCCGAAGTCCTGTGCGTCGCCGTTGTTCGGGTCCACCGACACGTGTTCCAGGCGGCCGCCCAGATCCAGGTGCCACTGGTCCCAGTCGCGCTCTTTCATCACGAAGGCGCCGGCGCTCTGGGTGACCGACGGCGGTACGAAGGCCTCTTCGCCCAGCGCGGCAAAGTCCTTGTTGGACAGCTGCAAACCGTAGGCGCCGCGCCAGGTGTCGCCGCCATGGGTCAGCTCGACGCGGCTCTCCCAGGTATTGTTGGTGAACCGGGTACCGGGGTTGCCGTCCTCCAGTTCCACGTGCTGGTAGTCGGTGTAGCCGAGGCGGAACAGCAGTTTGTCCCAGTAGTCGCCGTCGAAGCGGTGCTCGCCTTTGACGTCGTAGCGGGTCTGCTGCATATCGATGCGCACGGGGTCCGGCGCCGCGTCTGCCGGCGCGCCGGGCTCCGCGCCCGGCGGGATGCCGTAGTTATTCGCCAGGTGATTGACCGACAGGCCCAGGTAGCCGCTGTCGCTGATCCAGGAAATGCCGCCGCTGCCACTCTTGGCGCGGGCATTGGTGTTGGCGACATGGCCGTCGGTGTTGAAGTTGCTGCCGCTGTCCTGCAGTGCCTCGCGGTCGAGGGCCTTGCCGGGAATCTGCGTGTCGCCGTTCTCGCGGTAGACGCCGTCCACATACCAGGCCAGGTGCTCGCCCAGGCCGTTGGACAGGCGGAACACCTCGGCATTCTGGTTGTTGCTGGTGTCGTGGCGCATTTCCACCGCGCCTTCGAGCTGCTCCGGCTGCTCGCTGGGGATGCGGCCGTCGGTGACATTGACCACGCCGCCGATGGCGCCGCTACCGTAGCGCAGCGTGGCCGGGCCGCGCAGTATGTCGATGCGCTTGGCCAGCAGCGGCTCGATGGTGGCGGCGTGGTCGGAGCTGGTATTGGAAGCATCGGCGCTGTCCAGGTTGTCGTTCAGCACCTTGACCCGGTTGGCACTCTGGCCGCGGATTACCGGCAGGCCGACGCCGCCGCCGAAGGAGGCATCGGCCACGCCCAGCTGGCTCTTCAGGGTCTGGCCGAGAGTGGAGGAGGCGGCGTTGCGCAGCTTGTCGCCGGACAGTACTGACACCGGTGCGGCCACCGCGTCGGCGGATTGCTCGAGCGGCGAGACGGTCACGTTGACTTCTTCGAGCGTCTCGTCGCCGGCGGCGTAAACGGCGGGCACGGCGGAGACAGAAACGGCGCTGGCAATGGCCAGGGCCAGTTTGCGGATGTTATTCATGGCATTTTACCTGCAATACAGGGCAGCGACGCGCAAGATCGCGTCACCACCGGAAATCTGGAATCGGGTTTTTCAGGCTGTGTATTGCAGGGGGGCGGGAGGGCCGCGCGCGCTCTGGCGTTCCGGCTGGCAATCGCGCGGAACCGGGGCGCTCTGTTCGCGGTAAGTGACCAGCGGCGCCGGTTGTGGCAACTGGAAGGCGCGTTCGGCCGCCGCGGGCATGTGATTGAAGCAGAGGTTACAGAACTCTGTGGGCTTCTTGTCCAGATGAATATGCTCGGCCACCAGCTGCTGCGCGGCAAACAGCGCGAACAGCAACAACAGGGCGGTCCAGAAGCGGGACCCGGGGCGGCGGTACATATTCATGGGGCGTATCATAGATACTCGCCGTGACGAATCAAGTTTCATCTGTCACTAACCGGCCACAGCGGCGGCGTTTCGCCCTATAATTCGCGCCCTCTGTCTCAAATGCCTGAAACCCTTCCCGACAAAAGGATGTTACCGCCGATGCGCACTGCCAGCGTCAACCGCGACACCCTGGAGACCCAGATCAAGGTCAGCCTCAATCTCGACGGCGACGGCCGCGGCCAGTTCAATACCGGCGTGCCGTTCCTGGAGCATATGCTCGACCAGATCGCCCGCCACGGTATGATCGATCTCGATATCACCTGTAATGGCGATATCGAGATCGACGACCACCATACGGTGGAGGACATCGGCATCACCCTGGGCAAGGCCATTGCCGAGGCGGTGGGCGACAAGAAGGGCATGACCCGCTACGGCCACAGCTATGTACCGCTGGACGAGGCGCTGTCGAGAGTCGTCATCGACTTTTCCGGCCGCCCCGGGTTGATCATGAACGTGCCGTTTACCCAGAAGCGTATCGGCAAGTTCGATACCGAGCTGTTCTACGAATTTTTCCAGGGCTTCGTTAATCACGCCCTGGTGACCGTCCACATCGATTGCCTGCGCGGCCACAATGCCCACCACCAGGTGGAGACGGTATTCAAGGCGTTCGGCCGCGCGCTGCGCATGGCGCTGACCCCGGATCCGCGCATGGCCGGCACCATGCCGTCCACCAAAGGCGTGCTGTGATGGCCGCACGGCAGAAGATCGCGGTACTCGACTACGGCATGGGCAACCTGCACTCGGTGCAGTGCGCGCTGCAGCGGGTCGCGCCCGAGGACGAGGTGGTGCTGGCGGCGACGCCGCAACAGGCCGCCGGCGCCGACCGCCTGCTGGTGCCCGGCGTGGGTGCGATCCGCGACTGCATGGCGGGCTTTGTCGACGCCGGCTTCGAGCCGCTGCTGCGCGGCGCCATCGATGCCGGCGTGCCGGTGCTCGGCGTCTGCGTCGGTATGCAGCTGATGATGCGGCGCAGCGAGGAGAACAACGGTGTCGACTGCCTGGGGCTGTTTCCCGAGCCGGTGAAGTTTTTCGGCAGTGACCTGTATGAAACGGGAACAGATGGCGCCCGCGGCTCAAGGCTGGGCGCCGGCGGCTCAAGGCTAAAAGTCCCGCATATGGGCTGGAACCAGGTGTCCCAGACCCGCGCGCACCCGCTGTGGGCCGGGATCGACGACGGCAGCCGCTTCTACTTCGTGCACAGCTACTATGTGCCGGCCGACGATAACGCCTCCATTGCCGGGCGCACCGACTACGGCGTGTCGCTGGCGGCCGCGGTGGCGCGGGACAATGTCTTCGCCACCCAGTTTCACCCGGAGAAGAGCGCCGACGCCGGCCTGCTGCTGCTGAAGAATTTTGTCGGCTGGAACGGCAAGGCCTGAACTCATTTCTCCACGCAAATCCAATTCACCGCAGACCTGAAGACAGACCATGATCGTAATTCCCGCAATTGACTTGAAAGACGGCCAGTGCGTGCGCCTGCGCCAGGGTGAAATGGAAGACGCCACTGTCTTCTCCGACGATCCGCTCGCCACCGCCCAGCACTGGGTCGACGAGGGCGCGCGCCGCCTGCACCTGGTAGACCTGAACGGCGCCTTCGCCGGCAACCCGGTCAACGGGGAGGCGATTACCGCGATTGCAAAGCAGTTTCCCGACCTGCCGGTGCAGATCGGCGGCGGTATCCGCGACCTGCACACGATCGAGAAATACCTGGACGCCGGCGTGCGCTGGGCCATCATCGGCACCGCCGCGGTAAAGAACCCGCACCTGGTGCAAGAAGCCTGTCGCGAATTCGAGGGCCACATCATCGTCGGCCTGGACGCGAAGGATGGCCTGGTAGCCACCGAGGGCTGGGCCGAGGTGTCCGACCAGCAGGCTACCGAGCTGGCCAAGCGCTTCGCCGACTGCGGTGTCAGCGCCATCGTCTACACCGATATCGCCCGCGACGGCATGATGCAGGGGGTCAATGTGCCGGTCACGCTGGAACTGGCGCGCGCGGTGGATATTCCGGTGATCGCCTCCGGTGGCGTCAGCTGTATTGACGATGTGCGCGAGCTGCTTGAAGCCGGCGATATCTACGGCGCGATCACCGGCCGCGCGATTTACGAAGACAAGCTGAACCTGCGCGAGGCGCAGCAGCTCTGCGACGACTGGGGCAAATAACATGGCGCTGGCAAAACGGATTATCCCCTGCCTGGACGTGGACGCCGGGCGCGTGGTGAAAGGCGTGAACTTTGTCGATATCCGCGATGCCGGCGACCCGGTGGAAATCGCGCGCCGTTACAACGAGGCGGGCGCGGACGAGATTACTTTCCTGGATATCACCGCCACGCATGAGGGCCGCGACACCACCCTGCACACGGTGGAGAGGATGGCCTCGCAGGTCTTCATTCCGCTGACCGTCGGTGGCGGCGTGCGCACACTGCAGGATATTCGCAACCTGCTCAACGCCGGCGCCGACAAGACCGCGATCAACTCCGCCGCGGTGAAAAATCCGGAGTTCGTGCGCGAGGCCGCCGAGCGTTTCGGCAGCCAGTGCATCGTGGTTGCCATCGATGCCAAGCAGGTGGCCGACGGCAAGTGGGAGATCTTCACCCACGGCGGCCGCCAGCCTACCGGGATCGATGCGGTGGCGTGGGCGAAGAAAATGACCGATTACGGCGCCGGCGAAATCCTGCTCACCAGCATGGACCGCGACGGCACCAAGAACGGTTTCGACCTGGCCCTGACCCGCGCCGTGGCCGACGCGGTGCCGGTGCCGGTGATTGCCTCCGGCGGGGTCGGCAATCTGCAGCACCTGGTCGACGGCGTGCTCGGGGGCGGCGCCGATGCAGTGCTGGCGGCGAGTATTTTCCACTTCGGGGAGTACACCATCGGCGAGGCCAAGGCGTTTATGCAGGAAGCCGGTATAGAGATGCGGATCTAGTCGCGTGCACTGCCGGCGGCAGGCTGGGCGGACACAAGGTCCGCCCCTACGGTAGGCGGCGCGGTTTTCTTAAGGAATTCAGTGCCTCGGGAGGCCTGTAGTGATGCCGCTTTATACAACTTCTGCAGCCGACCTGTAGGGGCGGACCTTGTGTCCGCCCGACTCGCTGCCGGCAGAGGAATGGATTCAGGAGCTGTGATTGCGCCGCCAGCGCCGCGCGCGCAGGCTGCCGAAGGGGTGCACGGTGGCACCGCCATGTCCGGGGCGGGGGAACATCTGGCACACCGCGCGTTGCGCCATATCGCGGCAGCTGAACGGGCCGAAGCGGTTACCGCCGCGGATCTGGAAATACCAGTCGTCACCCAATTTGAAGAAGCGATCTGAGCGCGGGGGAATTCGCCTGCCCGCCTCGCCGGCGCGGTACTGCTGCATAACTGCCTTCCACAAAACCGCGCAGGTGAGCGCCGCGCGGCTTTTTACTGCTGAATGCCTGCTATTGCGCCAGGGGCCGACCGGCTTCAGTCGGCGCTGGCGACATGCTCGCGATGGCGCTGGTGCTGGGCGTAGAGGTTCAGCCCCTTCAGCACGTTGAGCGCTTCAAAGATCTGGTTGTCGCGACTGAACCAGTCCTCGCGTTTTTCCATCTCCTTCACCCGGTCGGCGGCATTGCGCTCGGCGCCGCCATTGCCGTTGTCCAGGTGCCCGGCCAGGTCCGCTTCGGTGGTGCGCGCGTGGCTCTGTACCCGGGTCACCTTGACCCGCTCGACCACGATATCGGGGGTGATGCCCTGGGCCTGGATAGAGCGGCCGTTGGGGGTGAAATAGAGCGCGGTGGTCAGCTTGATCGCGCGCTCGCTGTTGATCGGAATCACCGTCTGTACCGAGCCCTTGCCGAAGCTGTCGGTGCCCATCACCACCGCGCGGCGGTGGTCCTGCAGGGCGCCGGCGAGAATCTCCGCGGCGGAGGCGGAGCCGTCATTGATCAGCACCACCATCGGCGCGCCGTCGGTCAGGTCGCCGGGCTCGGCGGAATATTTGATGTTGGAGGATTCGGTGCGGCCCTCGGTATAGACCACCAGACCGCTGTCGAGGAAGGTGTCCGCGGCCTCTACCGAAGCCTGCAGAATACCGCCGGGATTGTTGCGCAGGTCGAGGATCAGGCCCTTGAGCTTGTTCTTCTTCTGCAGCTTCCTGACCGCCTGGGCCACGTCCTTGCCGGTGTCGATCTGGAACTGGCTGATGCGCACGTAACCGTAGCCATCGTCGAGTATTTCACTGCGCACGCTGCGCACGCGCACCGTATCGCGCTTCAGGGTGACATCGAACGGTTCCTTGTGCCCCTTGCGGCCGATGGTCAGGGTCACCGAGCTGCCGACCGGGCCGCGCATACGCTCCACCGCCTGGTCGAGGGTGACGCCGCGCATGGACTTGCCGGCGAGGCGCAGAATGACGTCGCCGGACTTGAGCCCGGCGCGCTCCGCCGGTGTGCCGTCCATCGGCGTGACGATAGTGATGTAGTCGTTTTCCATCCCCACTTCGATGCCGAGGCCGGCGAATTCGCCGGTGGTGTTGGCCTGCAGGTCTTCGAAGGAGGCGCGGTCCAGATAGGCGGAGTGGGGGTCCAGCCCTTCGAGCATGCCCTTGATGGCGTACTCGAGCAGGGTGCTGTCGTCCACTTCGGTCACATAGCCCTGGCGGATCTGTTCGAACACCTTGGCAAAGCTGCGCAGGTCGTCCAGTGGTAGGCGACTGGTGGCGTCGGGAAGGGCCTTTTCGGCCGGGTCGCCTTCGCTGAGTCCCATCAGCGGCAGAACGGTGAGCGCTGCGGCGCCGAGGAAGGTGGTCAGCGATTTGGGGGTGAACATATCGTGGAAGCCTCTGCCTTTTTTGTGCCTTTCTGTGCGAAAGTGTAGACCGCCCGGCAGGTGGGGGTTTTCAAGTTGGCGGGGGATTCTGCCGCGCGGCCGTTTTCGCGCTGCGCGACAATTTTACGCAGCGTGGCAGGACGCGCTTGCCGCGCAGTGGTTTCCAGTGGGGTGCCGAGGCGGGCTTAACAGCCCGGCGGGAATGTGTGCCGCGGTTCAGCGGCACCAGACAGTGGGATCCTGGGGTTTGCCGCGGTAGCGGACTTCGAAGTAGAGGCCGCTCTGTTCGAGGCCGCCGCTGTTGCCGACACGGGCAATCACATCGCCGCGCTCCACCCATTCGCCGAGGCTGCGGGTCAGCGACTGGTTGTGGGCGTAGAGACTCATGTAGCCGTCGCCGTGATCGAGAATCACCAGCATGCCCTGGCCGCGCAGGTAGTCGGCAAACACGACGCGACCGCGGTGAATGGCGTGCACCGGGGCGCCTTCGTTGGCGCGGATGGTGACGCCCATCCAGGTCAGGCCATTGGCGCGGCGCTGGCCGTAGGCGTTGGCGCGGCGCCCGTGCACGGGCCACTGCAGGCGTCCGCGCTGCTTGGCAAACGGTTTTTCGTCGTGGGGGCTGACCAGCGACGCAATGGCGCGGCCGACTTCGTCCACCAGCTTCTGCAGGCGCGAGCGGTCGCCCTTGAGTTGCTGCAGCTGGCTGCTCTTGTCCACCAGCTGCGCGGCCAGCTTGTCCAGCGTGGTCTGGCGCGAGCGCCGTGCGCCAACCAAACGCTGCTCCTTGGCCTCCAGCTGGCGGCGTTCGCCGTCGAGGGTGTCGCGCTCTTGCTGGATGGTGTCGCTGACGGTGCGCAGGGAGCTGAGGGTCTCGAGGTAGTCGTCGATGACGTGGCTGCGTTCCTGGAGGAAGTACTGATGGTAGCGGAGCTGGCGGGCGATATTCTGCGGGTCTTGCTGGTTGAGGAGCAGTTTGATCTGCTCCTGTTTGCCTAGTCGGTAAGCGGCGGCGACTTCCTGCTCGACCCGCCGCTGCATACTTCGCCGCGATTCCTCCAGCTGCTGCTGTTCGCTTTTCAGCTTCTGCAGCTTCTCGCTGCGGCTGCGCATATCGCTTTTGATCTTGTCGACGCGCTGGTGCAGCTCGGAGATATCCTTCTCGTTGTCTTCGAGGTCCTTGAGCAGCTGGTCGCGCTGGCCGCGCACCTCGCCGAGCTCCTTCTGCAGCGACTCGATGCGCTGCTTGATCTCCTTGAGGCGCGCCTGCTGGTCCTCGTCCGCCATTGCCGGCGGCGTGGCGAGCATCAGCAGGACGGGCAAAACCAGTGCCGCGAGTGTGCCCATCAGGCGGTGCTTGATGGGCAGGCTGCGCTTTGCCCATCCTACAGTTGCAATCAACATCGTCAGTTACTCGAACTCAACCAGGCTCTTACCCGTCATCTCCGCCGGTTGCGGCAGTGCCATCAACGCTAGCATGGTCGGGGCCACATCCGCCAGGCTGCCGCCATCGCGCAGGTTCAGGCTGCGCGCACCGACGTAGACAAACGGCACCGGCAGGGTGGAGTGCTGGGTGCTCACCTGGCCGGAAGTGGCGTCGTACATCTCCTCGACATTGCCGTGGTCGGCGGTGATCAGTACCTCGCCGCCGGCCGCCAGTGCCGCCTTGACGACGCGGTCGACGCACTGGTCGAGGGCCTCGACGGCCTTGACGGCCGCCTCGAACACGCCGGTGTGGCCAACCATGTCACCGTTGGCATAGTTGCAGATGATGGCGTCGTAGCTGCCGCCTTCAATCGCGGCCACCAGTTTGTCGGTCACTTCCGGCGCGCTCATTTCCGGCTGCAGGTCGTAGGTGGCCACATTGGGCGATTTGATCAGCTCGCGGGTCTCGCCGGGGTAGGGCTCCTCGCGGCCGCCGCTGAAGAAGAAGGTCACGTGGGCGTACTTCTCGGTCTCGGCGATGCGCAGCTGGGTCTTGTCCAGGCCGGACAGGTACTCGCCGAGGGAATTCACCAGCTTCTCCGGCGGGAAGGCACAGCTGGCGTTGATGTCCGCAGCGTACTCGGTGGTCATTACGAAGTCCGCCAGCTTCGGCGTGGCCTTGCGCTGGAAGCCATCGAAGTCCGTCTCGGTGAAGGCGCGGGTCAGCTGGCGCGCGCGGTCGGGGCGGAAGTTCATGAAGATCACCGCATCGCCGTCGGCGATCGGCGCCGGTGTGCCGATCAGGGTCGGGGCCACGAACTCGTCGTTCTCGCCGCGCTCATAGGCGGCGGCGAGGCCCGCCTGCGCGTCCGCTGCCGAGTGCTCCGCCTCGCCCAGGGTCAGCAGGTCGTAGACCGGCTGCACGCGGTCCCAGCGCTGGTCGCGGTCCATGGCGAAGTAGCGCCCGGCGAGGCTGGCGATGCGCGCGCTGCCGACGGCGTCGCATACCTGACTCAGGCGTGCCAGCGTCGGTTCGGCGCTGCGCGGCGGGGTGTCGCGGCCGTCGAGGAAGGCGTGCACGTAGATCTTGCTGGCGCCGCGCTGGGCCGCCAGGGTGATCATGGCGACGATATGGTCCTCGTGGCTGTGGACACCGCCCTCGGAGGCCAGGCCCAGAATATGTACGGCGCCGCCGTTGGCCACTGCCTTGTCCACCGCGGCGGTGTAGGTCGGGTTTTTGAAGAAGTCGCCGTCGGCGATCGCCTTGTTGATACGGGTGAAGTTCTGGTACACGACCCGACCGGCGCCGAGGGTCATATGGCCCACCTCGGAGTTGCCCATCTGTCCCTCCGGCAGGCCCACGGCCATGCCCGAGGTCTGGATCAGGGTGTGCGGGCGGGTGCTCCAGAGCTGGTCCCACACCGGTGATTTGGCTGCGCGGATGGCGTTGTGCTCGGAATTGTCGCTGTGGCCGAAGCCGTCCAGGATCAACAGGACCAGGGGGCGTTTGTGCGGAGTTTGCTCGGCGGCCATAGCGAATGGGTTCCTTTGCGGGTGGATTGGTGGGAATCGGACGCGGATTTTAACCTGATTGCGCACCGTTTAACCACGCCGGGGCCCCGTTTCGAGGGGGATCTGGTTGGCAAATTCTGGTTAAGATTTCGCCACAATCGTGTATACTCCCGCCGCATCGGGCGCCCGCGGGCGCCGCCCACAACAACGACAGAAGGATTCGGGGGGCGAGTGGATTTTTTCGTCTTTATCAGCCAGCAGTGGCTGCTGGTCAGTGCGCTGGTGGTACTACTCTACGCATTGGCGTTCAGTGAGCGCGCCCGCGCGGGCAAGCCGGCCTCGATACACGAGGTGACACGGCTGATCAACGTGGACGGCGCCAAGGTGCTGGACGTGCGCGATCGCAGTGACTACAAGGCTGGTCATATCGTCGATTCGGTGCATATTCCCCACGGTGAAGTGGCCGACCGTATCGGCGAGCTGGCGCCGCTGAAGGACAAGCCGCTGATCGTGGCGGACAAGATGGGCCAGCACGCCGGCGCCGTGGGCCGCCTGCTCAAGAAACAGGGCTTCCAGGTGCGGCGCCTGCAGGGCGGCGTGTCCGAGTGGACCAACCAGAGCCTGCCACTGGTCAAGGGGTAGGGCAAACGCAGCCTGTTGGTATTCGGTTATGCAAAATATCGTCATCTACACCACCCGCTTCTGTCCCTTCTGTGTACGCGCCAAGTGGCTGCTGGACAAGAAAGGCGTGCGTTACCGCGAGATCGCGGTGGACAACGACCCGGGTAAGCGCGCCGAGATGACCGCCAAGGCCGGCAGCCGCACGGTGCCGCAGATCTGGATCGGCAACGAGCACGTGGGTGGCTGCGACGAGCTGATGGCGCTCGAGCGCAGCGGCCGGCTGGACAAAATGCTGGGCTGACCTGCCGCGCGGCGACAAAAAGCCGCCAATCGCACTTTTTGGCCTTGAAACGGTATTCAATGGCCCCATTTGAAAGTCTCTACAGGGAGGCTTTCTCACGGAAGGCATTAACGAACCACCAAATATAAAGAACAGGCAGTAAAATGGCTGAAGAACAAAACGGCGCAGAGGCTCCAAACGTACAATTCCAGATGCAGCGCATCTACCTGAAAGACCTGTCCTTCGAAACCCCGATGGGTGCCGAAGTATTCAAGAAGCAGTGGCAGCCCCAGGTAAACCAGGAGCTGAACACCAAAACCGCCAAGATCGACGAAGATCTCTACGAGGTGGCGCTGACTCTGACCATCACTGTACAGCTGGAAAACGAGACCGCTTTCCTGGTGGAAGTACAGCAGGCCGGCCTGTTTACCGTCGTGGGCCTGGAAGGCCAGGAGCTGGCCCAGGCGCTGAACACCGCCTGCCCGCAGATCCTCTTCCCCTACGCGCGTGAAGTAGTGGACAACGCCGTGACCAAGGGCTCCTTCCCGGCCCTGATGCTGCCGCCGATCAACTTCGACGCCCTGTTCGCCGCGGCCCTGGCCCAGGCACAGCAGCAGGCGGAAGGCTCCGAAGGCGCCAAGGAAGAGCAGGCCGAAGCCTGATCAACCCCGGCGACTCGCACGAAAAGGCCCCTCGCGGGCCTTTTTGCGTTTTGGGCGCCCGGAAGCCGGCGCGGCAATAAAAGACGGTGGTGGCGGGGCTGTTGGCGGGGCCGTTTGCGCAACAGCCTTCATCGGCAATCGTTTCACCAACGGCCCCGCCAGCAGCGCCTGCGCATCCCGCTGCCACGATTCTCCCCCGATTGCGGGGGACGCCGAGCGCACCATTGACCGGCCGATGCGCGCCGCGCATCCTGTTGCGAACAATCAATCGAGCAGTTAAGGCGACACCATGCAGTGGGATCTACCGCAACCCTTTATCTGGAAAGTGACCGTGCAGGCGGAGAATGTCGACGGCCTGCACCATGCCAACAACGCCGAGTATGTGCGCTGGTGCGAGCGCGCCGGCTGGGCGCACAGTGTGGAACTGGGCCTGGATGTCACAAATTATCAGGGGCTCGATCGCGGTATGGCCATTCGCCGCGGGGAGTACGACTATATACTGGCGGCCAGGGAGGGCGATGAGCTGCAGTTCGGCACCTGGTTGACCAAGGTTGACGGGCGCCTGAACATGACCCGGCAATTCCAGGTATTCCGCACCGCTGACCAGGCGTTGATACTGCGGGCCCAGTGGCAGATGGTGTGCATCGAGCTGTCCAGCGGCAAACCCAGGCGCATGCCGCAGGTGTTCAAGGATATCTACTGCCCCGCCGTCGTCGCCCCCGAGCGCCAAGTCAATGGAGAGCCATCGTGAGCGAAGATCCGATTACCCTGACCAAAAATACCGGTGCCCTGCAGGGCAAGACGATTTTTATCACCGGTGCCAGCCGCGGCATCGGCCGGGCCATTGCCCTCAAGTGTGCCGCCGACGGGGCCAACATCGTCATCGCGGCGAAATCTGCCGAGCCGCACCCGAAACTGCCGGGCACCATTCACACGGTGGCGGCGGAAGTGGAAGCCGCCGGCGGCAGTGCCCTGGCGCTGCAGGTGGATGTGCGCGATGAGCGCCAGGTGGTCGACGCCATGGCCAGAGCGGCGGATACCTTCGGCGGCATCGATACGGTGATCAACAATGCCGGCGCCATCAACCTGACCAACGTCGAGTCCACATCGCCCAAGCGCTACGACCTGATGCAGAGCGTCAACAGTCGCGCCGTGTACCTGACTGCGCACGTGGGGATTCCCTACCTGAAGAAGTCCGGCTGCGGACATATTCTCAGCCTGTCGCCGCCGGTGGATGTGCAGCCGAAGTGGCTGGGCCCCTGCGCGCCCTACGCGCTGTCGAAGTTCGGTATGACGCTCCTGAGTATCGGCCTCGCCGAAGAGCTGCAAGACAGTGGCATCAGTGTGGCGACGCTGTGGCCGCGCACGCTGGTAGCCACTGCGGCGATCGAATTCGCCGTGGGCAGTCGCGAGATGTTCGAGCAGAGCCGCAAGCCGGTGATCATGGCGGACGCTGCCTACGAAGTGCTGATAACAGAAAATGGCGCACTCAACGGCCGCCAGCTGATTGACGAGGAACTGCTGCGCGAGCGCGGCGTGACCAACTTTACCGAATACGCGCACAACCCGGCCAACGCCGACAACCTGGCGCTGGACCTGTTTCTGGATCCCTGAGCCGGTTGTAGTGGGGGAGTTACCGATGAATAGTGACAGCGATACTTTCCAGCAGGCGCTGGGACAGCTGGGTGGCGTGAAGCCGCTGGCACAGGAGCGCCGGGTGGCGCTACAGAAGGGCGCGGAGCCGCAACACAACCAGCGCGCGCGGCGCGAGGCGGCCACCGCCGAAGCCAGTGTCGAGTTGAACCCGCTGACCGGCGAGGGTGTCGATCCGGTGGATCCGTGGGATCCGCTGGAATTCAAGCGCGATGGTGTGCAGAACGGTGTTTACCGCAACTTGCGCCTGGGCAAATACTCCGTGGATGCGCGCCTGGATCTGCACCGCCACACGGTGGAGATGGCGCGCCGTGCGGTGCTGGAATTCGTGCGCGATTGCATGGCGGCGGATGTGCGCTGTGCGCTGATCACCCACGGCAAGGGCGAGGGGCGCAAACAGCCGGCGGTGTTGAAGAGCTGCGTCAACGCCTGGCTGCCGCAACTGCACGAAGTGCTGGCCTTCCACAGCGCGCAGAAACAGCACGGCGGCCTCGGCGCCACTTATGTGCTACTGCGCAAGAGCGAACGCAAACGCCAGGACAACCTGGAGCGGCATCAGCGCCGCTGGTAGCTACTGCTGCTGGGTATATAAAAAGACTTAGATACCCGTCGCAATAAATCTGTAGGTCCCTGTGCATATTCCGTAGGGTGCACCGTGCGCAGAAAAGATCACACGAGGGTTTACCCAGCCTGGAAAAATACGCGCTGCGCACCCGCATTGGTCTCCTGTGCTCGGATCAATACTTCTTTTCGCAAAGGCTCATGGTTGCGGGAAGCGTTAATTGAAATTCGGGTGGGCCTGTCATTTGCCTGTCATGTCTGACAGGTAAATTGCGCACTACAACGAAGCGCTTGTCCGGGGTTTTGCACCGGTTGAGTCAGCGTTGTTCTTCTCTCTCTGATCCGCACAGTGTGGATCTGTTGATGACCCTTCTTGATTGAAAGCGTCGGGCGGCTATTGGCCGCCCTTTTTTATCCGTGTTTTTAATCTGCCGAAAGTCAGGTGAGCCCGAGATCGGCGGTGTCAGCAATGGGATTAGCTCAGCGCACCGGCTCTTCGGCGCGCTTGAATTTAAGTCGGGTCTCGCCGCTATTGCTCTCCAGAATCAGCGAATCTCCCTGCATTTCCATGTGTTCGGTTTTTGGCAGTGCCTCGAGATAATCCTGTTCCAGCTCGCTGCTGTCGCGGGCGCCGCTCATACGTGAAATTACCGGGATTTGTGACCAGCTGATGTCGCCGTCACCGGAAAGTGCGAAGCGGCCCAGATAGGGGTTGGTGCCGGCGCTGCCGCGCACATAGCCGAGTTTGTCGCAGGTCAAGTACGGGCGGTCGCGCCACAGTTTCTGCCACAACAGGCGTGAGCGGTGCTCGCGGCCGTCGATCGACAGGCTTTCCAGCAGCCACTGGTGGTCGCAGATGGCAGGTTGTTCGTCCGCGCGGATTTCCGCCGGCTCCACTGCGTCCAGAGTGCCGCAGCCGCCGAGGGCGATGAGCAGCAGTCCGGTCAGTAGTGGCGGCAGTAGTCGGCAGGGATGTCGCATGGTGTCTGTCTCGTTATTTTTGTGACATTTAACACCAAATAAAAGCGACTGTCTGTGGCCGTGTTCATGGCGCGGCCTTGACATATTCAATATAGATTTCACCGGAGGCATCGCGCAGTATCAGCCTGCCGCCACCGGATTTAGTGAATGCCTGGCGGGTGCCGGACAGCGCGCGCAGGTAGGTGTTTTCCTTCTGCATCAGCGGCTCCGGGCCGGCCATTTTGGTGGAGGCAAAACTGGAAGTGTCCCACAGCAACTGGCCGTTGTCGGTCACCTGCATGGCGCCGCGGTAGGTGTTGATACCGCTTTTACCCATCACATTGCCATCGATATTGCAGAGGAAGGTAAAGCGCGCTGGATCGTCGATAGCGACGGCCTCGCCGTTGACCCGCAGCCGGTTGAGTTGCCATTTGGGGCCGCACACCGACTGAATGGTGCCGGCAGACTGGGTAATCTGCGGTTCGCTGGTGTCCATGCCGATACATCCGGCGACAACGGCGGCAAGGCCCAGCAGCCACAATTGTACAACTTTGCTCATTTGCGTCTCGCTCCCTGTCCATGCCCGGCAATGCGCGGGCTCGTAAAAAGCTTAGTTGCTGGGGTCCGCGGGGAGAGGTTTGCGGCGACAAGCTATGCTTGCTGAGTTGTGACTGTACGTTACAGGGATGCGCCACCGATGTTCCGGCGAACCAAAATCGTTGCCACGCTGGGTCCGGCAACCGACAGGGCGGATATCCTCGCTCAGCTGATCGCGGCGGGCGTGGATACTGTGCGCCTCAATTTTTCCCACGGCCTGGCCTCCGATCATCGCCGGCGGGCCGCCCAGGTGCGCGCCGAGGCCGAGCGCCAGCGGCGCCACGTGGCGATTCTCGGCGATTTGCAGGGCCCCAAAATTCGTGTGGGTACATTCAGCGAGGGCCGCGCAGATCTGGTACGCGGCGCGGAATTTATTCTGGATCCTGACTGGCCCGCCGGCGGCGGCAATGTGCAGGGCGTGTCGGTGGACTACGCGGAACTGGCGCAGGATTGCGCCGCCGGCGATATCCTGCTGCTCGACGATGGCCGCCTGCGCCTGTCTGTGCGCCAGATCGACGGGCGGCGGGTACAGACGCGGGTGGAGGTCGGCGGCTGGTTGTCGAACAACAAGGGCATCAACCGGCTCGGTGGCGGCCTCACCGCACCGGCACTGACCCAGAAAGACCGCCAGGACATCAAAGTGGCCGCCGAACTGGCGCTGGATTACCTGGCGGTATCCTTCCCGCGCGAAGCCGCCGACCTCGACAAGGCACGCAAGCTGCTGGCGGCGGCCGGCGGCAGCGCGCATATCATTGCCAAGATCGAACGCGCCGAAGCGGTGGCCAGCGACGCGCATCTCGACCGCATGATTCTGGCCAGTGACGCCATCATGGTGGCGCGCGGCGACCTGGCGGTGGAGATCGGCGATGCCGAACTGATGGGCGTGCAGAAACACCTGATCCGCCGCGCGCGCCACCTGAACCGGGTGGTGATCACCGCCACGCAGATGATGGAATCGATGATCTCAAGCCCGGTGCCGACCCGCGCCGAGGTCTGCGATGTGGCCAACGCGGTACTCGACGGCACCGATGCGGTGATGTTGTCGGCGGAAACCGCCGCCGGCGACTACCCGGTGGAGACGGTGGAGCATATGGCGGAGGTGATCGTCGGCGCGGAAAAGCATCGTGCCGGTCGCCGGCCGCCACGGGTCATGCAGGACAACTACCCCGCCGGCGACGCCTGCATTGCCATGGCGGCCATGACCATTGCCAACCACTGCCGCGATATCAAGGCGATCGTCTGCCAGACCGAGACCGGCAACACCGCGCTGCTAATGTCGCGGGTGCGCTCGGATATCCCCATTTTTGCCTTCTGCCGACACCGCACCAGCTGTAACCGGGTGGCGCTGTACCGCGGTGTGGATCCGGTACTGATGAATGTGGAGGGCCTCGATGGTCCGTCGCGCGACCGCCAGGCGATCGACTACCTGAAGTGGGGTAAATTCCTGCGCAACGGCGATTATGTGCTGGTGTCCCGCGGTTACCACCAGGATGTCGGCGGCAGCACCGACACCCTGCGAATCGTGCGCGTCTAGCGGGCTGTTAAAACCCTGGCTGCAACGGCCGGTTAACTGCCCACCGGTGTGCAGCGCACCAGCACCTTGGTTTCCAGCTCCTGTTCTACACAGTGGAACTGCTGCCCGTTCATCGACAGCGTTTTGGGGCTTCCTTTGGGCGCGGTTGTCGAACAACCGGCAACTCCTGTCGCCAGGGCCACGGCCAGCAGAATACTGCTCAATTTCTGCACCGTAGATACCTCGTGACTGAAAATTTTGCGGCGCGAATTTGCTCCGCGCTCTGTTTCAGCCTAGAGGAGGTGAGCGCCACAGTGACGCATTACGCGCCAATTTGTGTAAAGCCGCGTCATCTCCGCTGTGATCCCGGCGCTATTTCGCCCGCGCGACCCCGCCTACAATGCCCCGACCAATTACCCACTGAATAACGGAGTACACATGAACACGAAGTTTGCCTTTCTGGTCATGGCACTGATTCTCGGCGGCTGCAGCGCCGGCGAAGCGCCGCATGCCGACAAGACCACCGGTGACAGCGAGATGCCCCAGGCGACGGATAGCGCGACGGAGAAGTCCGCGGACAAGCCGGGCGGCGTTATTCCCCAGTACCAGCTGGATGCGATGGAGAAGGCCAAGAAGGTCGAGGGGGAATTGCAGGACGCCGCCGACAAGCGTGCCGCTGAAATAGACGACCAATAAATAAAAAAGCCGCCGTTTAAAAAAACGGCGGCAAGACGTAGCTCACTGAGCTGGGGGCGAGGACGGCCCCCTGGAGAAAACGCGCAACGTGGGTTGCTGGTTTAGAAGTTGTAACTACCGGTCAGGGCGATAGTACGCGGGTTGCCATAGAAGCCTGTCTGGAACGGCGCGCCGAAGTCATAGCCGGCAACGCGGTATTCAGTGTCCGACAGGTTCTTGCCCTGCAGCCCCAGGTTCCATTTGCCGTCCGGGCTGTAGTAAGTCGCGGTCAGATCAACGAGCGTGTAGGCATCCTGGTCCAGAATTCCCGGTGTTTCGAAGATCTGGGTGTCCGCACGGTAGGATACGGTTGGTACGACGACCAGCTCGCCACCGGCCACGGGGGTGGACCAGTTCAGCTGCACCATGGCGGTGGTGTCCGGAGTGTTCTGCATCGACAGCTGGTCCGCAATATCGGTGCCGTCGCCGTTGATGAACTCCACGAACTTCGCGTCAATCAAGCCCAGTGTTGCGATGGCTGACAGGTTGTCGGTCATTGCAAACGAGGTTTCCAGTTCCAGGCCTTGAATACGCGACTTACCCGCGTTCAGCACGGCACTGACGAAGCCTGCACCACTCGCTTTCAGACGCTGCTGGCTGACCTGCATATCGGTGTAGTCAGAATGGAACAGGGCGCCGTTGATGCGCATGCGGTTGTCCAGCAGATCCAGTTTCCAGCCGAACTCGACAGTGTCGACGGTTTCCGGATCGTAGCCATTAACCGTATCCGGGAACTCGGTCGCGTCGCCGCGCATATCGAAGCCGCCCGACTTGAAGCCCGCACTGTACGACGCGTACAGCATGGCATCGTCATTGAGCTGGTAGTCGAGACCGACACGCGGAGTAAACTCGCTCCATTCCTTTTCATTGGTGTAGTCGGTCAGTGCGCCGCCAAACACCGGCGCGGGCGTGTCGGAATAATACTGGTTGTGGAACTTGTCACTGCCGAGGCCGAAGTAATTGCCCTTGAAGACTTCCGCATTCTTCTTGTCGTTGGTGTAGCGACCGCCGAGATTCAGGTTCCAGTTATCCGCGAACTGCCAGTTGTAGTGCGCATAGGCGGACAGGCTCTTGGTGCCTACCTTGCCGGACACATTCTGGGTGAAACCCGCCGGCAGGCCGAGCGCGCTGAAGTCAAGATAACCCAGAACGGCATCGAAGCTGCCGGCGGCGGTGCCATCGTAGTAGTAGATACCGGTCACCAGGTCGGCGCCATCGCCCTGCCAGTTCAGCTGGAACTCCTGCGAGAACTGCTCGTCATCGTAGACCGCCGGCACGTCAAACCAGGGGCCATTGGTGCTGTCGAAGTCGATCACCGTCTCGGTGTAGCCTTCGCGGCTGGCAGTGATGGATTTCACCGACATATTTTCGGAAACGTTCCACTCCGCAGTCAGAGAGGCACCGCTGTTTTCTACCAGGTTCTCTGAGGGCAGGTTGGACTCGGTGTCGTAAACGCTGTCGAGCACGGGCTCGCCCAGGTATCCGGGTCCGAAGCGGTGGCCGTGCTTGGGCGCCGATTTGTCGCGGGTCTTGTCCGCGGCGAAACGAATAAATAAGTCATCCGTTGCGTTGATCTCAACGGAGACCCGCCCGCTCATGACATCTTTGTTGTATTGGTCTTTACCCGTGCGCACGTTTTCACCGAAACCGTCGCGCTGGAAGCTCGCAATGGCACCGCCAACATTAATCTTGTCGGAGACCGCCATTGTGCCGGCGACTTTCAGGTCGCGCTGGTTATAGCTGCCCAGAGTTCCGCCGACACGGAGCTCATTGTCGCCGGTCATTTTTTTGGTGACGTACTTGATTGCGCCGCCGATCGTGTTCTTGCCGTACAGGGTGCCCTGGGGGCCGCGCAGTACTTCGATACGCTCCACGTCGTAGACATCCATGACAGCGCCCTGCGGGCGAGCGATATAAACATCGTCTACGTATACGCCGACGCCGGGTTCAAAGCCCCACAGCGGATCTTGCTGACCAATGCCACGGATAAAGGCGGTCAATGTAGAGTTGGTGCCGCGACCGACCTCCAGGGTGGTGTTGGGAGACATTTTCTGGATATCGGTCACATCCGTAATGCCGTTTTCGGTCAGGGCTGCCTCGCCAAAGGCCGTTACCGCCACCGGCACTTCCTGCAGGGACTGCTCGCGCTTCTGCGCGGTTACGGTCACTTCTTCCAGCTGTGCGTCCGCATAGGAGAAGCTGGCACCGCAGGCGAGTATGACGCCCACGGCGATAGGATTGAATTTTATTGTTTTGCGCATGGCTCTCTCCGATCACCAGTTATGGTTTTTATAAAAATGTTCCGGACTGCCACTTTATCGAGATGTCAGTGCCTTGCCTGCTAGACCAAGGTATGACGGAATGCCGTCGGTTCTTGGAGGACAAAAAAACACACAATCGGTTAGTCTTCTGTGCAGAATACCGGCAATATGGCGTCTAATCCATTGTTTGTGGGGCGGCACAGGCGTAACAAATCCGCGTTTTGCGGTGTGCGTGCGGTTGGCCTCCAGGGTGCCGCGCGCCCCTGTCACCAATGGCCAAAAGCGCTCACAGCGCCGGGAACAAAAATAAAGAGAGGGCACCCGTGTTTAGCCTCACGCTGCTGGCCGCTGTTGGCCTCGCCTACCTGCTGCTGCTGTTTGCCATCGCCTTCTGGGGTGACCGGCTGCCAGTGGTGCGTCTTCGTCCCGTCAAACCGCTGTTGCTGGCCCTCGCCGGAACCTATACCAGTGCGTGGATGTTTTTCGGAGTGCCGGCGCAGGCGATAACCGAGGGCTGGATGCTGCCGCCGACGTTTGTCGGGGCGAGCTTGATGCTGATCTTCGGTGCGCCGCTGCTGATGCGTTTCGTGCGCCTATCCAAGCAGCAGGGCTCGACCTCGATTGCCGACTTCATCAGCGCCCAGTTTGGTGGGTCACCCTGGCTGGCTGCGGCGGTAGCGCTGCTGGCGGTGGTGGCGATCGTGCCCTACCTGTCTTTGCAGTTGCGCGCGGTGGCGGACAGTTTTCTGCTGCTGGCACGCAGCGACGATATCAGTGCCTCGCTGGTCACGGCGATCGTGGCCGCGACGCTGGGCTTGTTCGCGCTGTTGTTTGGTACCCGGCATATCGACAGCAGTGTGCACCGCAACGGCATGCTGCTGGCGGTGGCGTTCGAGGCGCTGATCAAGATCAGTGCGATCGTGGCGGTGGCCTGGTTTCTGCTGGAATCGGCGTTTGACGGCGCCGCGGATCTCACCCGCACTGCGCTCGCGAGTGACAAAGTCGCGGCATTGGCGGCGGCGCGCGGCGAGGATACCGGGTTCTTCGCGGTGGTGGTGTTGGGAATGGCAGCGATTTTCTGCCTGCCGCGCCAGTTCCATATCCTGATGATCGAGAGCGACGACGAGCGCGATATCGGCCCGGTACGCAAGCTGATCCCGCTCTACCTGGGCGTCCTGTCGGCGGCCGTGCTGGTGGTGGGTTACGGTGGCCTGCTGTGGCTGCCGGACAGCTACGACAACCTCGAGCGCTTTGTGCTGGGTGTGCCGCTGGAGAGTGGTACGCCCTGGCTGGCACTGCTGGCGTTCGTGGGGGGGCTGTCCGCCGGTTCGAGTATGGTGATCATTGCCACCATCGCCCTCTCCACCATGATTGCCAACACCATGATCGTGCCCTGGTGGCTGCGCCGCTTGCAGCAGCGGCCGGCGAATCAGGTGCTGGGGTCGGATCTGCGCCGCGTGCGCCGGGTAATCATCGGGCTGCTGATGCTGGCCGCGCTGGGGGTCAACGAAGCCATTGGGCCCGGTGTCAGTCTGGGTACTTTCGGCCTGCTGTCCCTGGCGCTGGTAGCGCAGCTGGCACCGGCGATGATCGCCGCAGTGACCTGGCCGTCACACTGGCCGCGGCTGCGCGCGCCGGCGGTGGTGCTCGGCCTGATGCTCGGCTCCGCCGTCTGGGCTCTCTCCGCGCTGCCGGCGGCGCTGGGTAATGCCGATACGCTCGCCGGCTGGCTCGGGCTGTCGTGGAACCCGCTGACCATCAGCTGCGTGTTTGGCCTCGGGTTGAATCTATCTGCCCTGATTCTGGTCTCCCTGCTACAGCACTACATTAAGCCGGCGCGGGGCCTGGCCGAGGCGGCACCGGTGGATCGCGCGCGCCTGCGCCAGTTGCTGGCCCGATTCGTCGGTGAAGATGCGGCCGATCGCGCACTGGCGCCGCTGCTCAAGTCTGCCACCGGCAAGATGGCGGCGCGGGGCTACCGCGAGGCGGTGGAGAAAATTCTTGCCGGTATCGTCGGCAGTACCAGTGCCCGGCGCCTGGTGCGGCAGCTGAGTGAGCCGACCGGGGGTGCCCAGCAGCTGGACCAGGCCTCCGCCATCTACCAGTTTGGTCGCGGCCTGTTGCAGAGCAGTATCGATAACATCGATCAGGGCATTTCCGTGGTGGATGCCAACCTCAACCTGGTGGCGTGGAATCGGCGCTACCTGGCGCTGTTCCACTATCCGCAGGAAATGATCTATGTCGGCCGCCCGGTGGCGGAACTGGTGCGCTACAACGCCAGCCGCGGTGAGTGTGGCCCGGGCGATGTGGAAGAGCATGTGCAGAAGCGGGTGGAACATCTGCGCAACGGCACCGCCTACCGGGTACAGCGCCACCGCACCGACGGTACCGTGCTGGAGATCCGCGGTAACCCGCTGCCAGGCGGCGGGTTCGTGACCACTTACACCGATGTGTCCGATTACCAGCGCGCCCTCGCCGAGTTGACCGAAGTCCGCAATTCCCTCGAGCACAAAGTGGCGCACCGCACCGCGGAACTGGAGAGCGTCAATGTCGAGCTGCAGGATCTCAATGGCGAATTACAGGATCTGAACCGGGAGCTGCACGCGGCCAGTGCCGGCAAGACCCGTTTCCTCGCCGCCGCCAGCCACGACCTGGTGCAGCCGTTGAATGCGAGCCGCCTGTTCCTCGACGCCCTTGCCGCGCGGGAGCTGGAGGACGGCAGCCGCCAGCTGCTGACCCGCGCCGACAGCGCACTGGCCGCCGCCGAGCAGTTGATTACCGATATGCTGCAGATCGCGCGCATGGATGCCGGGGATATCCGGCCAAACCTGGGTGCCGTCGCCCTGGATGGCATTCTCGACGATGCGGTGGCGCAGGCACGTATTGCCGCCCATAGCCGCGGCATCGAATTGCGCTATCACCCGTGCCAGCTGTGGGTGCGCAGTGACGAAAAAATGCTGCGTCGCGTTGTGCAGAACCTGCTCGACAATGCGGTGAAGTACACGCGCAGCGGTGGCGTGCTGATTGGCGTACGCCGGCGCGGGCAGGCCGTATCGCTGGAGGTCTGGGACACCGGCGTCGGCATCGCCGTCGAGCAACAGCAGGATATCTTTCGCGAGTTCTGTCGCCTGACGCCAAAAGATCTGCCCCAGGGCGCGCAGCGGCAACAGGGCTATGGCCTGGGGCTGGCCACGGTCGAGCGCCTGTGCCGACTGCTGAATTCGCCGATTACGTTGATGTCGCGCCCGGGGCGCGGCAGTGTCTTTCGCGTGCGTCTGACGCCGGCGACCCCGCAAGCGAAGGCGCGGCTGCTGCCCGGGGCGGCGGCTGCGCGCGGCGCCACTTTGGATCTGCGCGTACTGTGTGTGGACAACGAGCCCTCCATTCTCGAGGCCATGACCGCACTGCTCGAGAGCTGGGGCTGCACCGTGCACTGCGCCCGCGATCGCGCGCAGGCCATGGCATTGCCCGAGCCGGATTTACTGCTGATGGATTTCCACCTGGACGATGGCGACAACGGCATCGACCTCGCGGCGGAATTGATCGCCGCCTGGGAGAGCGCGGTCCCCTGCGTGATCATCTCGGCAGAAAATACCAATACGGTTAAGCAAAGGGCTCAGGACGCAGGCTGGCAATTCCTGCAGAAGCCGCTGCGTCCGGCGGCCCTGCGGGCACTGCTGCAGAAGTGGCAGCGGCGCGCTGCCGACCACGCCGTTGTACCGGGCGGGTCTGCTACCAAGGTCGTATAGGCAAGGGTGCCTGCGCAGCGCAGTCTGGTTGAATTCAGGCAGGTTGGTTCAGCGCTTTCCTGCACGCGGCAAATAATAAAAATTGGTCAATTTGCGATGAAGAAATATTTGTTGGAAATTCTGATGTTCAGCGCCTATGCGCTGTTTGCGGCGGCCTGGGTGTCCGGCGCGATCCTGACACCCCAGATCCAGGCGTCGTTCGGCGAGCAGGGGCTCGCCAATGCCACCTGGGGTACGTTGATGATCACCCTGGCCAAAATTGTCGGTAACCTGGCGGCGGCTATGGTGCTGGTGCGACTGGGCGCCAAGCGCGCCTTTACCCTGGCGATGTTGCTGATCGCCGCCGGAGGGATCGGCGCGTTCGCCGATGACTACACCGGCTGGCTGCTGTCGCGCCTGGCCATGGGCCTGGGCGGCGCGCTGGTGATTGTGTATTTCAACCCGGTGGTAATGCATTACTTCAGCGCGGAGGAGCGCCCGTTGATCAATGGCATCAACGCCGCAGCCTTCAATACCGGCAACCTGCTGGCGCTAAAGGGCACCGGCGCACTCACCGCCTGGCTGGGGACATGGGCGTGGTTTGCGCAGATGGGTACCTGGCAGCCGGTGGTAGGCCTGTACGGTGTCATGGTGGCGGCTCTGGCGCTGCTGTGGTGGCTGACGGCGGAAAATTTCCATCTGGGCGGCGGCAGTGCGGCGAATACCCCCGCGGAAAAATACGGCCTGCGTGAAGGCGTGCGCGAGGGCTTCAACTGGTGGCTGCCGCTGGCGTTTTGTGGCGTCCTGACGTTTTATATTGCCGCTTTTTCACTGTTTCCGCTCATTGACGGGTTTGCGGTGGCCACCGAAGACCTCGCGATCTTGCTGATTGCCGGGGGTATGTTGGGAACCGTCATCGGCATCACCGTGACCAAGCGTTTCCCACTGCGGCTGCCGGTGCTGCGTTTCTCGGGTCTGGGACTGGTGGCGTTTGCGGCGCTGATGCTGATCAGTCGCGAGCCGACCGTTGCCCAGATTGCAGCGTTTATGGCGGGTGTTGTCATGTTCATTCCGATGGCCGCGCTGATGACCCTGCCACAGGAATTACCGGGTATGACGCCGAAGCGTATTACCATCACTTTCGCCATGTTCTGGTCGATTTCCTATCTGGTCGCCACCCTGTTGATTTATGTTGCCGGGCTGCTGGCGGATCTCAGTGGCAAGCCGGCGGCGGCTGCCTACTTTGCCGGGGCCTGCTCGGCGACCATGTTCATATTCTCGTTCCTGCTGCCGGAGAGCGGCAGCAGATCTGGCAAAGAAAAAGCGGTAACCGGAGAGGGTGGTGAGAAGCGTGCGACAGCTTGATGTAAAACTGGCGGAGTGGCTGCAGACGTTTAATGCCCAGGTGGCGCAGCTGAATGCGGCGGGCTTCGAGCCCACACCGATCTCCGCGCGCGAGGGGCTCGCCAACCTGACCCGCGGCTTTGTGGCGCCGGGGCCGCAGATGGCGGTATGTGAATCCCTGGTGTATGGCGCGCACTACAATGTGCCGGTGCGCATCTATCAGCCCGAGGGCGCGCCGGCGGGCCCGGTAATTATCTATAGCCACGGTGGTGGCCATATGGCGGGCAGCGTGGCGGTGTACGACTCGATCTGTCGCCGTATCGCCGACGCCTGCCAGCGGGTGGTGATCGCGCCCGATTACCGCCTCGCGCCGGAAAATCCCTATCCGGCCGGTATTCAGGATTTGCTCACCGTGGTGCGCGGTGCCGCCGCGACCCTGGAGAAAAAAGGCATCGAGTGCGACGGGCGCTGGATTCTGATGGGCGATTCCGGCGGTGGCGCCATGACCGCCACGGCCAGCCATCTGCTACAGCATGAACGCCATCGCGTGATCGGCCAGGTGTTGATCTATCCCAGCCTGGATTACACGCTGCAGTTGCCCTCGATCGAGGAGAATGGCCGCGGTTACCTGCTGGAAAAAGAGAAGATCGGCTGGTACTTCGACAACTATTTCCAGGGTGCGGAGAACCGTTATCAGTGCTCGCCGCTGTATGGCGAGTTCACCGGACAACTGCCGCCGACGCTGGTGGTTACCGCCGAGTTCTGCCCACTGCGGGATGAGGGCTTCGCCTATGTGCAGCGCCTCGACGACGCGGGAGTGGCTGTGCAGAGCCTGCACTTTGACGGCATGATTCACGCCTTCCTGAATATGGAATCCCTGGTGGCGGAGGACTGCCAGCGTTTCTATCGCCATGCGGCGGAGTTTGTAACCGGTCTCGATTGAGCGGGCCCGGCCATCGCGCGGCGCCGTCCTGGCCCGCGCGCGCCTGTATTCCTTTCCGTAGATTTCTTTCCGTCGATTTCTCGCCCCGACTTCTCTCGCAGTGCGTTGATATCTGCTGGTTTAGCGCGTCTGCCGGCTTTCGACGGGCCTGTCTGTATGACCAAGGTATGAGTGGCTTGTGTTCGCGTGTGGCTTAACATGAATACTGATTCAGGTTTCATGCATTTCCGGACAATAGAAGACCTGCCCATGAGTATTGCTTCCAGCGCCAGCCTCGCCGCTACAACCGCTCCCGCTGCCAAGCCGGGGCTGCCCAAGACCGCCCGCGGTGCGCGCACCCGCGCCCGTATTCTGAAGGCCGCCGAGGAGACGTTTGGCAGCGCCGGTTTCCATCGCGCCAGTATCGCCGACATTACCCGCACCGCCGGCGTGGCGCTGGGGTCCTTCTACAACTACTTCGCCGGCAAGGAAGATGTGCTGCGCGAGCTGGTGAAGCACATGGGGCGCCAGTTGCGTGCGCACCTGGAGGCGGAAACGGCCGCGGCCGCCAACCGGCTGCAGGCCGAGGAGCAGGGGCTGCGCGCTTTTCTGCAGTACCTGCGCGCCAATCCCGCGCTCTACCGGGTGCTGCAGGAAGCCCAGTTCGTGGACGAAGCCATTTACCGGGATTACTACCAGGCCTTTGGCGAGCGCTACCTGAACATGCTCGCCAGTGCCTCCGGCAAGGGCGAGATTCGCCCCGGCAATAACGAGGTGCGGGTCTGGGCGCTGATGGGCATGTCCAACTTCCTCGGCATGCGCTATGCGCTGTGGGACCAGGAAACACCGTTTGATGACATTGTGGCCGCGGTCTCCGACCTGTTTCGCCACGGTCTCACCCCGGGCAGCAGCGAGGAGAAAATACAATGACAGCCCCCGTGCATTACCAGCTGGAAAACGGCGTGGCCACGCTGACCCTGAATCGCCCGGAGCGCCACAACGCGCTGGTGCAGGAGTTACTGGACGGCCTGCGCACGGCGCTGGCGCGCTGCCGGGCAGACCAGCCGGCGGCGCTGGTGCTGCGCGCGGAGGGGCGCTCCTTTTCCAGTGGCGGTGACGTCGGTGCCTTCTACGCGGTGCACCGCAGCGAGCGGCGCGCCTACGCCGAGCGTCTGGTCGGCGCGCTCAACGATGTCATGCTGGACCTGCTGCGGCTGCCGGTGCCCACGGTGGCGGAGGTGCACGGCATGGTAACCGGCGGTTCACTGGGGCTGGTGCTGGCCTGCGACATCGTGGTGGCCGGGCCCCGTGCCCATTTCGCACCCTGGTATACCGCCGTGGGATTCAGCCCGGATGGCGGCTGGACCGCGTTGATGCCCGAGCGTATCGGTCGCGGCAGGGCACTGGACGTACAGCTGACCAATCGCCGTATCGAGGCCGGCGACGCGCTGGCATGGGGGCTGGTGCAGTACCTGGCGGAAGACGGTGCGGTCAGCGACAAGGTCAGTGAAGTCGTCGAACGCCTGCGCAGTGCCAAAACCGGCAGTGTGCGCAACACCCTCAAACTGACGCGCCCGGATCCACGGCACGTAGCCACAGCGCTGGATGCCGAGCTGCGGCACTTTGTGGAACTGATCGACAGCGAGGAGGCGGATAGGGGTATGGCCGCCTTCCTCGGCATTAACGAGTCGTAACCAGAAGTAGTAAAACCCTCACCAATAAAAATAATGAGTGTGCACTATGCGAATGATGACTCCCCTGCGCGGATTGGGCCTGGCAATGCTGATCGGGGCCCAGCCCCTCACTGCCACCGCCGCTGTTACCTTTGCCGATGAGGACCGCTCTGCGGAACTCAGCGGCGAGCCGGCCCAGCAGCAGTACCAGTTCAATACACCCACAACGATCACCTATGACCGCGACACCCTGGCCCAGGGCGCGGCCAGCACGCGCGTCTATGTTGCCGATATGGGCAACCACGAGATCAAGGTCCTGAATCTGAACGGCGCCCTGATCGGTACCCTGGATGACGCCGACCAGACCCTGGCCGCCGACAGCCCGGCGGCCAGTGTGCCGGATATCCGCGCGCCGCTGGGTATTGCCTTCCTGTCCAGGAGCGAGGCCGATGACGATCGCCTCGCCGGCCTGTATGTGAACGATGTCGGGCGCCAGCAGATCCACTTTTTCCGCACGGTCAGCGGTGCCGCCGGCGATTTCGAGTATGTGACCTCGTTCGGCCAGCCCGGCCACGGCGGTGGAGAGGACATCTACCTGCCGCGGAACATGGTGATCACACCGCAGGGATTCATTTACGTATCGGATGAATTCAACCATCGCGTCAAGGCGTTCAGCATCGACCCGGACAACGGCTACCAGGTCACTCTGCTGCAGACACTGGGCTACCAGGACGGCAGCGGTAAATACGTGGAAGCGGGGCCCATTATCCGCGGCGTGGATAAGGATTACGGCAGTGACTCTACTGACTACGATGACTACGCCGGTGAACCGGACAAGCGCGATGGGTTCCGTATTCCACAGGGTATGACCTACTACCAGTCGCCGGACAATGGCGCGACTTATGTGTATGTGGCGGACAATGGCAACAACCGCATCAAAATCTTCCGCGTCGATACCACTACCGGCCAGCTCACGCTGGACGACATGCTGGGGCGTTTTCGCGATGACGATGGCAATGTCGATCACCTGAAGCGCCCGCGCGGCGTGCGCACGGATCTGGACGGCAACCTCTACGTGGCCGATACCTACAACGGCCGCATCATCCGCTTCCCGAACCTGGCGAGCACCAGTGATACCAACCCGGTGCGCTATCGCAGCAGCGGTAGCGCCGATGCCCAGGCCACCTGGGTGTACGGCCACCTCGGCATCCATCAGGTGGAGATGCGCTCGGCCTCCGCCACCGAGGATGAGGCGTTCCAGCTGCCCAATGACCTGGTGCCGGTGATCGGTCCGAATGGGGATTTTTATCGCGAGAATATCTATGCATGGGGTTACTACTTTCCCAATGCGCGGGTAAACCTGGTCAGCGACGCCGGCAACAATCGCATCAAGAAGTGCTGGAGCAGCAGCGACGGCACCAGCCTGCTGCGCTGCTCGGTATCGGAAGGGGTCGGCGGTGTGGCCCACAACGAGTTCTGGGGGCACCCCCGTGACCTGGCGGGCCAGCTCCATTCGTCCAGTGGCATGGCCTGGCTGTCGTCGAAGAACCGCCTGCTGGTGAGTGATACACCCAACACGCGCATCAATATGTACGATGCCAGCGGCAACTACCTCGGCCGTTTTCCCGGCACCAATATCAGCTACGGTGTCACCGGCATCGCCACCTTTACCGACAGCAACATTGGCGAGGCTGTGGCGGTACTGGTGGGGGCGGATGCGACCCTGCCGTGGCCCTATACCGGCGACGCCAGCCTGCGAATTTACGACGCGGACGGCAACCTGCAAGAGCTGTTCAATCTTACCTACCGCACTTCGGGGCTGTCGGTGCCAGCCATCGCGCTGACAACCAGCAACAGCAATTACCCGGTAGCGGTGTCGGCCAGTACCGGTGCCAACCCGGACGAGCACGGCATCTTTATTTCCAGCTTCGGTAACTATGTATGGCGCTTCGACTACGACAGTGGCAGCGGCACCCTGAATGGCAACTGGTATGCCGGTGGCGCCGACGCCAACAAGGGCAATGACCTGGGCGCGGGCTGGAGCCTGGGGCCGGATTTCTTTGCCCAGGGGGCGGCCGGCACTTTCGACCAGATCGGCAGTGTACTGGCACTCGGGAGCCGGGTTTATGTCACCGACCGGCGCAACCAGCGCATCCAGGCCCTGAACCCGGCCAACGGTGCGCTGATCGGTCAAATGGGTATCGGCGGCGGAACCTATGAACACCCCGACAGCCTCGATCCGCAGCGCTTGTTCCTGCCCGCGGGCCTCGCCTACGACGCACAGCAAGACGCCCTGCTGGTAGCCGATGGCTTCAATATGGTGGCCCGGGCCTGGGACAACCCCGACGGCTATAGCCCGGATACCAGCGGTGTGATCAGCCCGGCCTACCAGGGCCACTGGCTCGACCCCGCCCTGGGTACCCGCGCAGGTGGTCTGTTCGACGCCGAGCAAATCGCAGCGGGCAATGGGTCTGTCTACGTGTTCTCGTTGATCAGCAACCGCATTACCAAGTTCAGCTGGAGCGAGATCAACCCCTGAGCTGCGCCTGAAGCCGGGGAGCGGCGCGCCGCGCCGTTCCCGGGCAAAAGAATAAGAATACGGAGGTAACCATGGAAATGTTTGACCTGCTGGCCCAGCGGGCACGGGTAACGCCGGAGCGGCCCGCGCTCGAAGATCTGGAAAGCGGCGAGCGCTATAACTACCGCGCGTTCAACGAGCGCGCAGCGCGCCTGGCCGCGGCCGCGTGCGGGCAGTGGGGCCTGCGTGAGGGCGACCGGCTCGCGTACCTGGGCCACAGCCGCGCGGAGTTTTTCGCCATGCTGTTCGGCTGTGCCAAGGCCGGCCTGATCCTGGTGCCGCTGAACTGGCGTCTGGCGACGCCGGAGCTGAAAGTGCTGATCGACGATTGCGACCCGGCCGCGCTGGTGTTCGGCGGCGAGTTTGCCGAAGTCGCGGCGGCGCTCGGCGAGCACCGGCCGTCCCTCACCCTGGTAACGCTGGACGGTGCCGGCGATGCGCAGCGGCACAGTTGCCGGGACTACCACCGCGACCTGGCCGCGACCGAGCCGGACCTGGCGCCGCATCCGGACAAGAGCCCGGACACGCCCTGGTACCTGCTCTATACCTCCGGCACTACCGGCCGACCCAAGGGGGTGATCCAGACCTTCCGCATGATGCTGGCAAATCACTTCAATATCGGCCTGGCGGTGAACCTCAACGCCGACGATGTACTGCTCAACGTGTTGCCGCTGTTCCACACCGCCGGCATCAACCTGTATTCCTCGGCGGTGTTTCTGGTGGGCGGCTGCGTGCTGGTGGCACGCAACTTCGATCCCGCGCAGGTACTGCAGGTACTGGAAAGCCGCGCCACGATTTTCTTCGCGGTACCCGCGGTCTACCAGGCGCTGCTGGAGCAGCCGGCGTTCGACGGTAAGCGGCTTGAACACGTACGCTCCTGGGGGTGTGGTGGTGCGCCGCTGTCGCTGCCGGTGGCGCAGCGCTACGTGGCCCAGGGCATCCGTATCCGTACCGGCATGGGCATGACCGAAACCGGGCCTACGGTGTTTCTCCTCGACGAAGACCTGGTGCTCGACAAGATCGGTTCGGTGGGGCGCCCGCAGTTGCTTACCGAGGTGCGCATCGTCGACCGCGACGGGCGCGACCTGCCCACGGGCGAGGCCGGCGAGCTGCTGATTCGCGGCCCCGGCGTCACCCCCGGTTACTGGAACCGCGCGGATGCCACCCGCGACGCAATCCGTGATGGCTGGCTGCACAGCGGCGACGTGGCGCGCTGTGACGCGGATGGCTGCTACTACATCGTCGACCGCTGGAAAGATATGTACATCTCCGGGGGGGAGAATGTGTATCCCGCGGAAGTGGAAAAAGTGCTCGAGCAGCATCCGGCGATTGCCGAAGTGGCAGTGGTGGGCATGCCCGACGAGCGCTGGGGCGAGGTGGGCAAGGCCTACCTGGGCGTGCGCGCCGACAGCGACGCGCCGGGCGAAGACGAGCTGCACGCATTCTGTCGCGAGCGCCTCGCGGGCTACAAGGTGCCCAGGGCGTTCCAGGTACTGGAGGCGCTGCCGCGCAATGCGCTCGGCAAGGTGATCAAGCAGGCGTTGCGCGACGACGCGGCCCGGCGCTGAGACTTATCCACAGAGGTATAACCAAAATGCACAGAGACTTTCAGCGGGACTTCGTCCTTACCCAGGACGACTTCAATCGCTTCGCCGACTTGAGCGGCGACCACAATCCGATTCACGTGGATCCGGAGTATTCCGCGGCAACCCGCTTCGGCGCCACGGTATCCCACGGCATGTTGTTGTTTAGCGTGCTGCGCGGCCTGATTCACGCGCACTATCCCGGCGCGCGGCTGCAGAGCCAGGACCTGAAATTTCCCGCCCCGGCCTACGCCGACGAGCAGCTGACCGCCACTCTGGTCGCCGAGGCGCCGGCCGCCGATGGCTGCATCGAGCTGGTCACGCGGATTACCCGCGGCGAAGAAAAGGTCTGCCTGGAGGGCCGTTGTCGGCTGGTATTGAATGAGGGGGAGCAGCCATGAGCGAAACTGAAACAGCCATGAGCGAATCTGAAACAGCCTTGAGCGATACTAAAAAGACCTCGAGCGCAAAAAAAGCCACGCAGGAATCACTGCCGCGTTTCCACGCCCTGCAGCTGGGCGACAGCGTTGCCGTGCAGCGCAGCTTTGACCGGCAGGCGCTGGCCGAATGGGGCCGGCTGGCAAACGTCGGGGGCACGTGCGGGGAAGTGCCGGAGCCGCTGATCGCCGGCCTGTTTTCCTACCTGCTCGGTGAGGAGCTGCCCGGCCACGGCACCAACTATCTCAAACAGCACATGCGGTTCCATGCGCTGGCCCAGCCCGGTGAGCTGCTCACCGCCACGGTCGCGGTGACCCGGCGGCGCCCCGACAAGGCGCTGGTGAATCTGCAAACCCGTTGCACCGGCGACGGCGGGCGCCTGATCTGTGACGGCGATGCACTGGTGCTGTTCCAGTGCTGACGCCGGCCACATAAGCCGGGCTCACCTGCGAGTCACACACCACCCTGCGCTACAACGTGCAGGCCGCCCGGTCTATGCGTCAACCCGGGGGCGGCATAGACCGGGGCAAAAGCCGGATAGGCGTTTGCCGCCTTTTCCACGGTTCGCTGGTGGGGAAATCAGAACTGGACGAGCGACTGCGCTTCGCGAATCAGCTGTTTGCGGTCGCGCAGCTCCAGCTTGCGCAGAATGGCCGTTACATGACTTTTTACGGTGGGTTCGGTGATGTCCAGTTCGTAGGCGATCTGCTTGTTGAGCATGCCCTGCGCGATCATCTGGAAAATACGCAGCTGCTGCGTGGTCAGTCGCGACAGGCGTTCGGCCAGGGATACCTCTTCCGTCTCCGCCATGGCCTCCTGGCTAAACCACTGCCCACCGGCAAAAATACTGTCGAGACACTCGACGATCTCCTCGGGCCGCGCAGTCTTCGACAGGAAGCCGCTGGCCCCAAAGCCCGCCGCCTGCTGGATCACCGGGTTTTTATCGCTGCCGGAGACCACCACCACCGGCACCGCCGGGAAGTCGTTGCGGATCTGCGCGAGGCCGTTGAAGCCCTCGCTGCCGGGCATGTTCAGGTCGAGTAGGAGCAGGTCGATCTCGGTATCCCGGAGGCACGCGAGGGTTGATTGCAGGTCTTCACTCTGCACCAGCGCGCAATCCGGGAACTGGCGCGACAGCGTAGTGGCCAGCGCGTCGCGGTAGAGGGGGTGGTCGTCGGCAATCAGCAGTCGGTAATTCACATCACACCCGATACATTATTTTTATGGGTGTGCAGGATACTACTGTGCGGTCCAGCCGCCGTCCACCGGCATCGCGGTGCCGGTGATGGTGCTGGCAAAGTCGCCACACAGGTAGAGTACCAGCGCACCGATGGCTTCCGGGCTGGTGGCCCTGGTCATTGGTTGCTTGGCGCCGATCAACTGCGCGCGCGCCGCATCCAGATCGATGCCCTGCTCTTGCGCAATGGATTCAATCTGCGGCTGGATCAGCGGCGTCTCCACCCAGCCGGGGCAGATGGCGTTGGCGGTCACGCCGCAGTCGGCGTTTTCCAGGGCCAGCACCTTGGTGAGGCCGACCAGGCCGTGTTTGGCCGCGCAGTAGGCCGCCTTGTGTTCCGAGGCCACCAGGCCGTGCACCGAGGAAATATTGATGATGCGGCCCCACTGGCTGGCGCGCATGGCCGGCAGCAGGTCGCGCGACAGGTAGAAAGCGGCACTCAGGTTGATGGAGATCACCCGCTGCCACTGTTCGCCGGGAAACTCGTGCGCCGGAGCGGTGAACTGCACGCCGGCGTTGTTGACCAGCAGGCCGGGGTTGCCCAGCGCTTCGCGGGTTTCCGCCACCAGCTGGGCGCAGCCGGCTTCGCTGGAGATATCGGCATCACTGAAACCGCAGTTGATACCGTAGCGGTCGCTAAACGCCTGCCGCAGCGATTCCCCCTCGGCGGGAGACTGCAAACCGTGCAGCATCACCGGGTAACCGGCATCGGCGACTGCATGGGCAATGGCGAGTCCGATTCCGCTGGTGGAGCCGGTGATAAGGGCTGGTTGTAATTGGTTCCGCTGCACTGGTTACTCCCGCGCTTGGTTGGCGAGCGCCGCGCTCCGAAGGCGGAACGCGGCGCTCTACTGCTTGCGATTGGAAAAATCCTAGCAGTGGCGAGAGCGCCGGTCTGTATGACCAAGGTATGAAGCGCAGCGGCTCGCTCAACGCCGTCCGCGATGGCCGCGATGGCCGCCTGCCGGGCGGTGGTAGCTGCCGCTGGGGCGGTGATAGCTGCCACCGGGGCGGTGATGCGGCCGGTTCTGGTAGTGCGGGCGATTGTGGTAGTAACGGTGGCCGCGATAGTTGTGGTAGCGGTAGTTGGGGTAGCCGTGGCGGTAGTAGCGGTAGCGCGGGTAGTAGCGGTAGTACCGCGGCGATGAGTAGTAGAGTGAAATGCTGCTTGACGGGTAGTAATACGGGTAGCCGCCGTAGTAACTGCCATAGTAACCACCGCCGCCATAGTAACCGCCGCCATAGTAGCCATCGGTGGCGCAGGCGCCGAGGGTCAGCGCCGTGCACACCGTGGCGGCGACCAGTCCGGTTTTGAGTTTTCTGTTCATAACGCAATCTCCTCAGTGGGGAATCACCCGTGGGTTACGGCATTCCCTGCGGCACAGGAGCGTGTCGCTCGCCAGTCGATTGGGTTCGGGGCTGCCGGATCGCACATCAGCGCGGGCGCGGTCTCGGCGGGGGAGTGATCGGCACCGGGTTGGGATACACGGGCCGGCTGTAGTAACGGGGTGGGCGCGGCCGATAGTAGCTGCCGTTCCAGTAGTAATTCGGATGGCGCTGGTTGTGACAGATGCCGCCGGGGTGGCAGTGGTAGTAGCGCCCCTTCACCCGGTAATAACCCGGTGTCGAGGTGGCGGCGCCCCAGTTGGAGTAACTGGAGTAGCCGGGGTAGGCGGAATAGCCGGTCTCGGCGCAGGCGGCGAGAGCCAGGACCGCCGCGGCCGCCAGCGCGCAACGCGTGCCGGCCTGCAGCAGCTTGCCGGGCAGCAGTTTCATGTCAGACCTCCGCGCCCCAGTGGCGGGTAAAACGTCTAATAATCAGCCTAGCAGGCCTGGCGTAGATTTCCTCAAATTGGCAAAAAGAGTTCGCGTGGTTGGCGAGAGTGCGGGGTCGGCGCGATGACCGACCCCGGGGCCAGGTCGGATTAACGGCGATGTCCCTGATGGCGGCCGGCAGGACGGTGATAGCTGCCGCCGGGGCGGCCGGGACGATATCCGGGGCGGTTGTGATAGTGGTGGTGGCCGCGATAGCGATAGTGGCCGCGGTAATAGCGTCGATCGTAGCGATAGTAGCGCGGCGATGAGTAGTACAGGGAAATGTTACTGGATGGATAGTAACCGTTGGAGTAGTAGCGACCACCGTAATAGCCGTCCGTTGCGCAGGCACCCAGGGTCAGTGCCGCGCACACCGTCGCGGCCAGCAGCCCGGTTTTGATGACTCTCTTCATAACGCAATCTCCTAATTCGGGTAAATCCCGTTGGTTACGGCACTCCCTGCGGCACCGGGGTGTCGCTCGCCAGTCGATTGGATGTCGGCCAGTACTGAACGGTTGTCGTGGTGCAATATTGAATCAGCGTGGTCGCCCGCTGAGTGGTCGGCTGGGCGAGCGGTAGTCGCCGTGCATGCTGTTCATGTAATAGTCGTGCATGTGGTGCATACCGCCCATGCCGTGCATGTAATAGTCGCGGGCGTTGTGGCACAGGCCGTTGGGATGGCAGTGGTAATAGCGGCTGTTGGCGCGCTGATAGAGATGCGCGCCCGAATGGACTGAAGAGTTGCCCGAAGAGTGGGCCGAACTACTAGTCATCATGCCGGTGTTAGTACAGGCCGGTAGGGACAGCGCTGCCGTCACTAGCAGCGCGCAGCCGGCGCCGCCAAGCAGCAGCCGTTGGGTCAGCCGTTTCATTGAAACCTCCGCACCGAGGGCGGGTAAAACGCAAATTGGCCCGCTTCGCAGGCTGGACGCAAGTTTTTCAAATAGACCTGAAAATGCGCGTCGTTGAAGTGGGAACGATAGTGTCGCGGTGAGAGGGAAAGAAGAGTCGGCGCGCCGGGGTGATACTGTAGAGATGCCGGCTTGCGTCGCCGGTCACTGCGGCCAAAAAGAAAAGGCACCGGTTTGACGCGGTGCCTTTTTGCGGACGGTTACAAACTATTAATGCGTGCTGGGCATCAGCGCGCTGTCGACAAACTGCAGATAGTCGGCGGCGGCCAGCAGCTGCTTGGCTTCCTCGATATCCGGCGCGAAGTAGCGGTCCTTGTCATAGAAGGGGACGCGCTCGCGCAGCGTCGCCTTGGCCGCTTCCAGTTTTTCGGTGGTCTTCAGCGGCGCGCGGAAGTCCAGGCCCTGGCAGGCGGCCAGCAGTTCCACGGCGAGAATGCCGCAGGTGTTGTCGGCCATGTCGCGCAGACGGCGGCCGGCGAAGGTGGCCATGGACACATGGTCTTCCTGGTTGGCGGACGTCGGCAGGGAATCCACGCTGGCCGGGTGGGCCAGGGACTTGTTCTCACTGGCCAGGGCCGCGCCGGTGACCTGGGCAATCATAAAGCCGGAGTTCACCCCGCCGTTGTCGACCAGGAACGGCGGCAGGCCGGACAGGTTGGAGTCGATCAGCAGGGCCATGCGGCGCTCGGACAGCGCGCCGATTTCCGCCAGCGCCAGCGCCAGGTTGTCGGCGACCATCGCCACCGGCTCGGCGTGGAAGTTGCCACCGGAAATGATGTCGGAGTTGGCCGGATCCTGTTCATCGGTAAACACCAGCGGGTTGTCGGAAACACCGTTGGCTTCCGCCAGCAGTACCTCGGCGGCGAAGCGGATCTGCTGCAGGCAGGCGCCCATGACCTGCGGCTGGCAGCGGAGGCTATAGGGATCCTGCACTTTCTCGCAGTTTTCGTGCGATTCGCCGATCTCGCTTTTCTCGCCCAGCAGCGCACGGAAAATACCGGCTACATCGCGCTGCGCTTGCTGGCCGCGCACCAGGTGAATGCGGTCGTCGAACGGGCGGCGTGAGCCCTTGGCCGCTTCCAGGGTCAGGGCACCGGTGACCAGGCCACCGGCGAACAGGTCCTCGGCGGCGAACAGGCCCAGCAGCGCAAACGCGGTGGACGCCTGGGTGCCGTTCAGCAGGGCCAGGCCTTCCTTCGGCGCCAGCGTGATGGGTTCCAGGCCGGCTTTCTTCAGGCCCTCGGCCGCGGCTTTGCGCTGGCCGTCGATAAAGCACTCGCCCTCGCCCAGCAGCACCACGCTCATATGTGCCAGCGGGGCCAGGTCACCGGAGGCGCCCACGGAACCCTTCTCCGGAATCGCCGGGAAGACGCCGGCATTGACCAGTTTGATCAGCGCCTCGATCACCTGCGGGCGCACACCGGAAAAGCCGCGCGACAGCGAGTTGATCTTCAGTACCATCAGCAGGCGCACGGTGGCCTCGTTCATGAAGTCGCCGGTACCGGCGGCATGGCTCAGCACGATGGCGCGCTGCAGGGTTTCCAGGTCCTTCTTTTCGATGCGGGTGTTGGCCAGCAGGCCAAAGCCGGTATTGATGCCGTAAACGGTACGGCCCTGCTCCAGCACCTCCGCCACGGTGCGGGCGGAGGCTTCGATGGCCGGGTAGGCGTCTTTGCTCAGGGACAGCTCGACCGGCTCGCGCGCGACGCGGCGCAGGTCGGCGAGGCTCAGTTGGCCGGGGTTGATTTCCAGTTGGTACATAGATTTTTTCACCGAAAATAAAATCGTAAATTCTCGTCAGAAAGCGTTTCACGCGCAGTCGGCGTAAAAAGTTTTCTGTCAGTCTTTCAGCATCGGCAGGTCCAGCCCCTGCTCCTTCGCGCATTGCTTGGCGATGTCGTAGCCCGCATCCGCGTGACGCATCACGCCGGTGGCGGGGTCGTTCCACAGCACGCGGCCGATGCGCTTGCCGGCGGCTTGTGTGCCGTCACACACGATGACCACGCCGGAGTGCTGGGAGAAGCCCATGCCCACGCCGCCGCCGTGGTGCAGGGACACCCAGGTGGCGCCGGAGGCGGTGTTCAGCAGTGCGTTCAGCAGCGGCCAGTCGGATACCGCATCGCTGCCGTCGAGCATGGATTCGGTTTCGCGGTTGGGGCTGGCCACGGAGCCGGAATCGAGGTGGTCGCGGCCGATCACTACCGGTGCTTCCAGCTCGCCGTTGGCGACCATCTCGTTGAAGGCCTGTGCCAGGCGCGCGCGGTCTTTCAGACCGACCCAGCAGATACGCGCGGGCAGACCCTGGAACTGGATGCGCTCGCGGGCCATATCCAGCCAGTTGTGCAGCTGCGGGTTGTCTGGGATCAGCTCCTTCACCTTGGCGTCGGTCTTGTAGATATCTTCCGGGTTGCCGGACAGTGCCGCCCAGCGGAACGGGCCGATACCCTCGCAGAACAGCGGGCGGATGTAGGCGGGCACAAAGCCGGGGAAATCGAACGCGTTCTCGACACCTTCCTCGAACGCCATCTGGCGGATGTTGTTGCCGTAGTCGAGAGTGGCGGCGCCGCGCTCTTGCAGGGTGAGCATCGCCTGCACCTGGATCGCCATGGACTTCTTCGCTTCCTTGACCACCAGCGCTTCGTCCTGCTTGCGCATTTCGGCGGCCTGTTCCATGGTCCAGCCTTTCGGTAGGTAGCCGTTCAGCGGGTCGTGGGCGGAGGTCTGGTCGGTGACGACGTCCGGCTGGATGCCGCGCTCGACGATTTCCGGGAAGACGTCGGCGGCGTTGCCGAGCAGGCCGACGGAAATGGCTTCACCTTTTTCCATGGCTTCGTTGATCATCGCCAGCGCTTCGTCGAGGCTGGTGGCTTTCTTGTCCACATAGCCGGTGCGCAGGCGGAAGTCGATGCGGGTTTCGTCGCACTCGACCGCGATCATGCTGAAGCCGGCCATGGTGGCGGCCAGCGGCTGGGCGCCGCCCATGCCGCCGAGGCCGCCGGTCAGGACCCATTTGCCTTTGGCCACGCCGTCGAAGTGTTTGCGTGCGACCGCGGCGAAGGTTTCATAGGTGCCCTGCACGATGCCCTGGGAGCCGATGTAGATCCAGGAGCCGGCGGTCATCTGGCCGTACATGGCCAGGCCCTTTTTATCCAGCTCGTTGAAGTGTTCCCAGTTGGCCCAGTGCGGTACCAGGTTGGAGTTGGCGATCAGCACGCGCGGGGCGTCGGCGTGGGTTTTGAATACGCCGACGGGTTTGCCGGACTGCACCAGCAGGGTCTCGTCGTCTTCGAGGCGCTTCAGTACCTCGACGATCTTGTCGTAGCACTCCCAGTCGCGCGCGGCGCGGCCGATACCGCCGTAGACCACCAGATCTTCGGGGCGCTCGGCCACGTCCGGGTGCAGGTTGTTCATCAGCATGCGCAGCGGCGCTTCGGTGAGCCAGCTTTTGGCATTCAGTTTGGTGCCGGTGGGGGCGGCAATTTTGCGGCTGGGGTCGTGGCGTTTATCGGTCATGGTTGCCTCGTCTTTTGTCCAAATTCTGTGGATAAGTTTGAATTTGCTTTTGGTGGGCTTTTGGCCCGCCGTATTACGTGCTGCGGATTTTGGTTCTGTGGCGGCGGGATACCGGGGAAGGGTTTTCAGTATCGCTGTGTACCCATCCCTGGGCGCTGCGGCGGCGACGTCCTGTCGCCGACGCTCCTGAAAACCCTTCCCCGGCACCCCGCCTTCAATTCCCGGTTTGAGCTTCGTAGCTCCTCTTTTTTTAAAACCTCAGTTGTGCGCCCAATCGGTATCGGTTTCCGGGGTGCACCAGCCGCGCAAAACTCACGATGCCGGCGCGACTCTTGGTGCGCCGCCAGATCTGCAGGCAGGCGCTGTGCGGGGCTAGCACCAGCGCCTCGGCCACGTCCGCTTCCGCGGCGATGGCCTCAACGGTAGTGTCGGCCTCGGTCAGCGGCGCAACCCGCGACAGGTAGGCGTTGGGGGTGGTGGCGCTGAAGTCCTGCTGCAGATAGTCCGGGGCCAGGGCCGGGTTGGTGAAGCGCTCTTCCCACTGGATCGGCAGGTCGTTGTCGCAATGGACTATGATCGAGTGGAATAGTCGCGCGCCCTCCGGCACGCCCAGCGCGCGGGCCACATCCGCCGGCGCGGCGTCTTCGCGCAGTAACAGGATGCGGCTGCTGTAGCTGTGGCCGCGGGCCGATACCTCGTCGGCAATATTGCGCACCTCGAGCAGCGAGCCCGCCGGCACCGGTTCGGCCACGAAGGTACCGAGCCCCTGGGTGCGCATCAGCACACCCTCGTCGGTCAGTTCGCTCAGCGCGCGGCGCGCGGTCATGCGGCTGACACCGAACTCCCGCGCCAGGTCGTTTTCTGACGGCACGCGGAAGTGCACGGGCCAGTGGCCGGCCTCGATCTGCTGGCGGATATGCCGCTTGATCGCCGCATAGCGTGGTTCGTTGCTGGGTGTCGTCGGCGCGCTTGCAGTATTCATGGGTTCAGGTACAGTGCTTTGCAGGCTTGTATAGGGTTGTATATACAAGGTTGCGGCTACTATGGTGGCCGCCGTTGCCGGTGTCAAGCCGCGCGTCGCGCCCGCGTGTAGCGGGGCGCCGAAACCGCGTTGAAACCGGGAACCGCCCGTCCACACCATCGAGCGACTATCGTTACAAAAAGGAAATCCGCGCCGCCGGTATACCTGCGGTCCCCGCGCCATCGCGCCGGGACCCCTGCGTCCGCGAGCCGGAGCAAAGAGAGCTTATGACAGAACGCTGTGACCTTCTGATTACCAACGTCCACGCCGCCACCATGGATCCGTCCATCGCCGGTGGCTACGGCGCCGTGGAAGATGCCGCGGTGGCGGTGACCAACGGCAAGATCGTGTGGCTGGGGCCGCGCCGCGAGTTGCCGGACTGCACTGCCGACCGCACCGTCGACGGTGAGGGCCAGTGGCTGACGCCGGGGCTGATCGACTGCCATACCCATCTGGTGTACGGCGGCCACCGTGCCGGTGAGTTCGCGCGGCGCCTCGGTGGCGAGAGCTATGAGGAAGTGGCGCGTGCCGGCGGTGGTATTCTGTCGACCGTGCGCGCGACCCGCGCGGCCAGTGCCGAAGACCTGTATCGCGGCGCCGAGACGCGCCTGCGCGCGCTGATGGCGGAAGGCGTCACCACGCTGGAAATCAAATCCGGCTATGGCCTGGATCTGGACACCGAGCTGAAACAGCTGCGCACTGCGCGCCGGCTGGCCCAGCACTACCCGGTGGAGATCGCCACCACCTGCCTGGCCGCGCACGCGCTGCCGCCGGAGTACGACGGCCGCGCCGACGAGTACATCGACCTGGTGTGCGAGCAGATATTGCCGGCGGTGGCCAAGGAGCAGCTGGCCGACGCGGTGGATATGTTCTGCGAATCCATCGCCTTCTCGGTTGAGCAGTGCCAGCGCGTGATCGACACGGCGCAAAAGCTCGATCTGCCGGTAAAAGTGCACGCTGAACAACTGGCGCACACCGGCGCCACCGCCATGGCCGCCAAAGCCAGCGCGCTGTCGGTGGACCACATCGAATACATCTCTGACACCGACGTCGCGGCGATGGCCGACAGCGGCACCGTGGCGGTACTGCTGCCCGGCGCCTTCTACACACTGCACGAGACCCGCGTGCCGCCGGTGGACAAGCTGCGCGCCTCGGGCGTGTCGATGGCGCTGTCCACCGACCTGAACCCCGGCAGCTGCCCGATTGCGTCGCTGCGGCTGATGATGAATATGGGCTGTAACCTGTTCGGCCTGACCCCGGCCGAAGCGCTGGCCGGCGTCACCCGTTCGGCCGCGCGCGCGCTGGGCCTGTGCTGTTCCCGCGGCGTGCTGCGCCCGGGGCTGCGCGCCGACATGGTGCTGTGGCCGATGGACACCCCCGACCAGCTGGCCTATGAAGTGGGCGCGCTGAAACCGTCACAGATCTTTTTCGGAGGCAGAGATGTTACAGCTGGCTGATATGAATCTGTGGAGCGGGCGCACCGACAGCGAAGACGGCAAGGCCGGTGAGCGCTGGCACCAGCGCATTACCCCGCTGCAGCTGGACAGCCCGCCCGGACTCGCCATTCTCGGCTTTGCCTCGGATGAGGGGGTGCGTCGCAACAAGGGGCGCATCGGCGCTGCCAAGGGCCCGCGCATCCTGCGCCTGGCCATGGCCAACCTGCCGGCCACTTTCGACGCGCCGCTGTACGACGCCGGCAACGTGAAGGTGGAAAAAGAAGATCTGGAATCCGCCCAGGCGTTGCTGGGTGCGCGTATTACCGAGTTGCTCGACGGCGGCCACTTCCCGCTGGTGCTCGGTGGGGGCCACGAGATCGCCTACGGCAGCTACCAGGGCATCGCCCGCTGGATGCGCGAGCTGCACCGCGACAAGACCCTCGGCGTGATCAATTTCGACGCGCACCTCGACCTGCGCGTGCCCAGCCCGCAGGGCTCCTCGGGCACGCCGTTTTACCAGATCTCGGAACAGTGCGAGATCAACGGCCGCCCGTTCCACTACCTGTGTATCGGCGCCGCCGACAACGCCAACACGCCGGCGCTGTACAACCGCGCCGACGAGCTGGGCGCCCGGGTGATCCGCGATCGCGAGATCACCGCGTGGAACCTGGAGGTGGTAAAGCAGCAGATTCGCGACTATATCGACGGCGTGGACTTCGTGTACCTGACCGTGTGCCTGGATGTCTTCCCGGCCGCGGTAATGCCGGCGGTCAGCGCGCCGGCCGGCCGCGGTGTGCCGCTGGAACTGTTCGAGCCCCTGCTCGATACCGTGCTGGAATCCGGCAAGGTGTGCCTAGCGGATATGGCCGAGTTCAATCCCTATTTCGATATCGAAGACCACGCCGCGCGCACAGCAGCGCGGGTCGGGTTTCAGATCGCCAATGGGATGAAGGGCTAGCTTTAACGCAGATCTATGACACCGGTGCACGCAGGGCGCCGGTGCCTGTTCGGAATACGTCTATATGAGCAAGGGGAAGCAATGCGCGGTTCTTGCCAGGTAGCGGTTTGATACAGGTGGTGGGTCGTTGTGCGGCCCGAAAAAAAGGCCCCTTGCGGGGCCCTGGGCGGAACGTTTTAGCGGAGATGCCGTTTCAGTGCGGTCCCCGCCTGATCCAGCGAATCCTGAACGGCTGCCACTCTGCTCAGTGGATTCAGTAGTCCGAAGTCGTGAATCATGCCGTTGTAGCGCACGGCGGTGACGGTTACGCCAGCGGCGTTCAGCTTGCGTGCGTAGGCTTCGCCTTCATCGCGCAACACATCCTTTTCCGCGGTCTGGATCAGTGCCGGCGGCAGCCCCTTGAGTTGCGCCTTACTCGCGCGCAGGGGTGATGCATAGATCTCCGCCCGCTGCTTGGGGTCGGTGGTGTAATTGTCCCAGAACCATTTCATCATGTTGCGTGTAAGGAAGTGCCCCTGGGCAAATTCCCGGTAGGAGGCAGTGCTGAAGTTGGCGTCGGTCACTGGCCACAGCAGCAGCTGGAAGCGGATCTTGGGCGTGCCCTTCTCCTTGGCCATTAGGGCGACTACCGCCGCCATATTGCCGCCGACGCTATTACCCGCCACTGCCAGGCGCGAGCCATCCACACCGATTTCCTTGCCGTGTTCTGCCACCCATTTGGTCGCCGCGTAGGCCTGGTTGATCGCGGTCGGGTAGTGGGCTTCCGGCGATGGCGTGTAGTCGACATAGACTGCCGCCGCACCGGAGCGATTGACCAGATCGCGGATCAGGCGTTCGTGGGTGGGGTAGTCGCCGAGTACCCAGCCACCGCCGTGGAAAAACATGAATACCGGCAGTGTTTCTCTGGTGCCCTTTGGTTTAACAATGGTGAGCTGCAGGGGCTTGCCGTCAGCCTGGATGGTTTTATCCGATACATCCGCTGGCGGTAATTGGGCGCCCTGCTGGGCGCCCGTCAACACTGCGCGGGCATCGGCTGGTGACAGCTGTTCGAGCGGTTTGCCGCCGCCCTGCTCCAGCGCCTCGAGGAACTGCTGCGTGTGCTGTTCCACTCCCGGGGAGCCGGCGCCGAAGGCGACGGCAGTATCCAGGGCGAAGAACAGGGACAACAGCAGTCTGGATACAGATGGCTTTTTCATGACGTTTACCTCTGATTTGTCGGGATCAAACCCGACCTTGTTTCAGCTGGAGACGTGCAGGCGCACATCCACGTTGTTGCGGGTGGCGTTGGAGTAAGGGCATACCTGGTGCGCCTTTGCCACCAGATCTTCTGCGACCGCCTGCTCCAGTCCGGGCAGGGCGACATAGAGGTCGATATCCAGACCAAAACCGTTGTCGGTCGGGCCGATCCCTACTTCGCCGCGTACGCTGGCGTCTTCCGGCACAGCGATTTTTTCCTTGCCGCCGACAAATTTCATCGCGCCGATAAAACACGCGGAGTAGCCGGCGGCAAACAGCTGTTCCGGGTTGGTGGCGTCGCCGCCGGGACCGCCCAGTTCTTTCGGCGTGGTCAGTTTGACGTCGAGAATGCCGTCGGAAGATTTGGCCTGGCCGTCACGGCCGCCGGTGGCTGTGGCTATTGCGGTGTAGAGAACTTGCATGGCTGTTACCTCAATCGGTGATGGAGAAGTGTGGATTGCTGTGCTGGGCACGGAGAGAAAGTTATCGCGATAACAGTTATTGCGATAATCGAATGTTGCTATGACCTTGATAGTCTCGATTCAAAGGTGAGGAATGGCGGGGCCTGGCGGGACTCTGGGGGCAATGTGGCCCGTTAGTCAGGATCGCGAATCAGGCTGTTGAGCGCGTGGCGCACCGTTTCTATCTGTGCCTTCAGATCGCGGGCGGCGTTGCGGTCGAGTCCGCTGGCGCGCAACACCTGGGCGGGGATATCGGCGGCGCGCCGCTGCAGGGACTTGCCTTTGGGGGTCAGGCACAGGTGGACCCTGCGCTCATCTGCGGGGTCGCGGCGGCGGTCGATCAGTGCCTGGGCTTCCAGCCGCTTGATGACCGGGCTCAGGGCGCCTTTGTCCTGGGCGAGTCGCTCGCTCAGTTCGGTGACGGTGATGCCGTCGTCCTCCCACAGTACCAGCATGATCAGGTACTGGGGATAGGTCAGGCCCAGTTCTTCTAGCAGAGGTTTATACAGTTTGCTCATGGCCAGCGATGTTGAATAAAGGCTAAAGCACAATTGGTTGTCGAGCTTGAGCGCCTCGTAAGAATTTTTGGCCATGGTGTTCCGACGATGGGTAGTGAGTGGTGCCTGCCAGTTTAGCGTAACCGGCAATATAACTTGTCCGTTGGCGACGCGGCGGCCAACTGGAACAAGCATTTTGCTTGGTTTTGGTACGATCGTATAGCCAGGAAAATATCCCTATGATAATTTTCGATCAGACAGCTTTGGGAAGGCTTGCGGAGAAAATAATAATGCGCCGCAATTGGTACGCTCCGGTACGCCGGTGATGTGCCTGTGGCCATCGATTATTTGTGGTTCTCCTACCGCGGCCGCGCGCCGCAAATAACAATAATCGATTGGAGATACCGATGCTCAAACCCACTCAGATCGTACGCCGCCCGCTGGCGCTGGCGATTGCGCTTGCCGCCAGTGCCCCGGTACTCGCCGAGGATCTCGCCCTGGAAGAGGTTACCGTCACCGCACAGAAGCGCGAGCAGAATGCGCTGGAAGTGCCGGTGACCGTGGATACCTTTTCCAGTGAGGACATGGACAACACCAACACGCTCAAGCTGAGCGACATGGCCGACTATATTCCCGGCTTCGAGGCCGGCTCCAGCATTACCCAGTCGGCGTTGAGTATTCGCGGTGTCAGCAGCCCCAGCATCAGCGCCGGCGGCGATCCGTCGGTGGCGGTGTTCTACGACGATGCCTATGTGCCCAGCCCGGCCACGTCGATGTCGTTCGCCGACATGCAGCGCGTGGAAGTCTTGAAAGGCCCGCAGGGCACCCTGTTCGGACGCAACGCCGCCGCCGGCACCGTCAATATGGTGCCCAACCCGCCGCAGGAAGATTTCGATGCGTTTGTGTCGGCGCGCGTAGGCAACTACGGCCTGCAGCATGTAGAGGGCATGATCAACGCACCGGTGACCGACAACCTGTTCGTGCGCGGCAACCTGATGAGTTTCCAGCGCGACGGCTTTGTGGATAACGTCTACCCTGGCGGCACCGATTCCGGCGCCGAAGATATCCTCACCGGGCGCCTGGCGGCGCTGTGGCAGATCAGCGACAGCACTTCCGCGCAGCTGGCCTACGACTGGGATGACGTGGATAACGCATCGCGCCAGGCCATCGGTGTTAGCCCCTACAGTTACAGCACGGATCCCTTTGCCGGCAAGGTAGAGAACGACGTGATGAACGGCGTCGAGACCCGCTCCATGTCCGCCGTCAACGGCAAGCTGATGCACACCTTCAACGATGCCTGGAGCCTGAAATGGGTTTCCAACTACCGCCAGTGGAAAACCTACAACCGCGAAGATGAGGACGGCACCGCCGATACCAGCCGCTACCTGGATACCAACAATATTTTCGATTCCGATATCAGCTACCACGAGCTGCAGGTGAATTTCACCGGCGAGCGTCTGACCGCGGTGATGGGGGCGAACTACTCGAGCGAGAATATCTACCAGAGCACCGATGTCACCGCCACCGCCAGCTCCATCACGCGGCTGGTGACCACCGATATCGTCAACGACCCGACGCTGCGCGAGCAGATCGCCGGCGGCGCGGCGCTGTCGGCGGGCGGTTACCCCGGCGATGGCGGCATCGGTGATATGGCAGCCGGCCAGGCGCTGGCGGCGCTGGACAGTGTCGACCACCTGTGGGAGCCGGACGACTGGGCCACCTTCACCAGCCTGATTTCGCCGGCGATCGGTGCCAGCGGACCGCTGCCGCAGACCAGCGACATGTACGACATGCTCGCCTACAACGTGCTCGGCACCGGCATGCTGTTCGGCCCCGACTACGCTGGCCAGAACTGGGTAGAGCGGGTGGAGAACACCGGCGACTTCACCAACTGGGGCGTCTATGTCGATGTGGATTACTCGCTCACCGACAAGATCGATGTCCTCGCCGGCCTGCGTTACAGCAACGACCGCAAGCGCTTCACCTGGCTCACCCCCGGCACCAACTACCGGGATATCCGCCCGGGTGTGGAAGAGGTGATCTTCTCCACTGCCGACAATTACAATGTGGCCCAGGGGCAGCGTGAAGCGAGTGATGAATGGAGCGCGACCACTGGCCGCCTGGTGGGCCAGTACCACTTCAGCGATCGCGCCATGGCGTTCCTGTCCTACTCCACCGGCTACAAGTCCGGTGGTTACGACTCCCTCAACCTGCGCACCGCCGACACCCCGATCGCCCCGGAAAATGTGGATAACATCGAGCTCGGCGTGAAGGGCGACCTGCTCGACAGCCTGCGCGTACAGCTCAGCTATTTCGACATGACCGTGAACGACCGCCAGCGCAGTGTCGAGAGCAAGCCGCCGGGCTCTGCCAACGCGCTGCCGCGAGTCATCAATGGCGACCAGCAGTTCAATGGCTTTGAAGTGACCGTCGACTGGCTGCCGCTGGACAGCTTGCGCTTCGGCCTGGTGACCACTATTCGCGATCAGGAATCCCAGTGGAAGCCGTTCTACGACGCCGAGGGTGAACTGCAGCAGGACAGCAGCAAGTCCTCCACCAACACCGCCTACACGCTGGCCATGGATTGGGCGCCGCAGATCCCGGTGGGATCGATGAACCTGCATATGGACTACATCTACGCTGAAAATGCCGATCAGCTGGAGCCGGGCTACCTGGCACGCTTCAGCGCCATCGACGGTGTCGGTGTGGACGACAAGCGCCTGAACGGGCGCCTGTCCTGGCAGAGAAACGGTTACGAGCTGGCGCTGTGGGGCCGTAACCTGCTCGACAACGAGCGCGCCGGTATTCCCAGTGGCCGCACACTGGAAGTATTCGGCACGCCCTACACCAGCATCTCTGAACCGCGCACATTTGGCGCAGAAGTGCGGTACAACTTCTAAAGTACCGCCTTTCTCCAACTCCCGGGTCACTTGCGCCCCTCTCCTTCCGGGGAGGGGCCGGGTGCAGGGTTCACGACCCCGGGGCGCCCCGGCCTGCCACTTCAGTGTTTAATCAATGCCGTTAAGTTTCCCCGCCCCGGATGCGGTAACGCCGGGTAGCGGGGCAATCCGCGTGGGTGCGCAAGACGGGTTGTTCCGGCCGCCAGTTGCCGACCTGCTGCCGCATGTCTGGCTGGCGCGTGGAAGGCAGTGGGAAAGAAGGTCGTGTACCAGGTCACCTGGGTGCTGGTGCCTTCGCGGCGCGTTCCTCTGCCCGCAAAGTCAGCACCTCGCAACCGCCGGCGGTCACCAGCACCGTGTGCTCCCACTGGGCGGAGAGCTTGCGGTCGCGGGTAATCACGGTCCAGCCGTCTTTTTTCACCCTGGTTTTGTGACTGCCCTGGTTGACCATCGGTTCGATGGTAAATGTCATGCCTTCCTCAAGCACCACGCCGCTGTTGGGGCGGCCGTAGTGCAGCACATTGGGTTCCTCGTGCATTTCGCGGCCGATGCCGTGGCCGCAGTATTCGCGCACGATGCTGTAGCCGCGCCCTTCCGCATGGCGTTGCACCGCGTAGCCGATGTCGCCCAGCGTGGCGCCGGGGCGCACGGTGTCGATGCCGCACCACATGGCCTCGTAAGCGGTTTTTACCAGTTGTCGCGCCGCCGGCGACACGTCGCCGATCAGGTACATCTTGCTGGAGTCGGCGATAAACCCGTTCTTTTCCAGGGTGATATCCAGGTTGACGATATCGCCGCTCTTCAGCACCTGCGAATCCCGCGGCATGCCGTGGCAGACCACTTCATTAACGGACGTGTTGAGGGAAAAGGGATAGTTGTACTGACCCTTGCTGGCCGGCCGCGCCTGCAGTGTATTGACGATGAAGTCCTCGACGCGGCGATCGATGTCCAGTGTGGACACGCCGGGCGCGACAAATTCATCCAGCATATCGAACACCGCGCTTAGCAGGCGGCCCGACTCGCGCATCAGCGCCTGCTCCGTCGGAGTTTTGCGGGTAACGTTATTCACGCGCGAGAGACTCCAGGGTGGGCGCCGGTTCGCGCAGGAGTTTCTTGCACAGCTGGTTGTAGGTCAGCTCCGGATTCAGCTCCGCGAGCATGCCGATACGCACCCAGAACTCCGCCTGCGCATTGATCGAGCGGGCCATCACCGAGCTGGCGCGACGTATCTCGTCGTGGAGTTGGTCGGAAACTTTTACGATACCCATGATCCCTGCCCTTAAATGGAATATACGAAGTATATACGAAATGTATATTTCTATGGCAAGTCAGTCAGAGGTTGTGCTCGCTATGCAATTTATTGCATACAAAGAAAGGCGGCGCTAAGGTAGACCGATAACCAATAACGATAAATCGCGAGGTCGCCCCATGACCGTGTCCACCAAGGTGCCAGACTGCAGCGCGTCCAGTTCCGGCCCGGATTCCAGTGCCGAGACCAGTATCAATAGCCGCCCCAATAGCAGCGCCGCTCCCAGGCCCGGCCGCCTGCGTATCGGCCGGCGCTATCGCGCCAACCGGCTCGACGGCCCCTACGACGCCATCGTGATTGGTTCCGGTATCGGCGGCCTCACCACTGCCGCAATGCTTTCCTCCGCGGGCAGGAAAGTGCTGGTACTGGAGCAGCACTACACCGCCGGCGGCTTCACCCATGCCTACGATCGCAACGGCTACGAATGGGACGTGGGCGTGCACTATATCGGCGATGTGGGCGACCACCCCACCATGACCCGCAAGCTGTTCGACTACCTCTCCGCCGGGCAGCTGCAATGGGCGCCGATGGACAGCACCTACGACCGGATCTGCCTCGGCGACGAACAGTTCGACCTGCGCGCCGGCCGCGACGCGTTTGTCGATGAGCTGGTGCGATGCTTCCCGGGCGAGCGCGCGGCGATCGAAGCATACCTGCGCCGGGTCAATGCCGTGGCCGCCGCCATGCCGCTGATCACGGCCGAAAAGCTATTGCCGCGCTGGTGTGCGCCACTGACCGCGCTGTGGAAGAAGCTGCGCTGGCCCGACTGGCTGAACAAAACCACCTACGAGGTGCTGCGCCAGGTCACCGACAACGAAAAACTGATTGCCGTGCTCACCGGTCAGTGGGGCGACAACGGCATGACCCCGGGTTGCGGCAGCTTCATCATTCACGCGCTGATCGCCAAGCACTATCTCTACGGCGGCTACTACCCGGTCGGCGGCGCCAGCAAAATTGCCGAAACCATCATTCCGCAGATCCAGGCCGGTGGCGGTGACGTGTTTACCTATGCCGAGGCAGAAACCATATTGCTGGACGGCAACCACGCTCGCGGCGTGCGCATGGCCGACGGCACTGAAATTGCAGCGCCACTGGTGATTTCCGGGGCCGGCGTATTCAACACCTTCGAAAAGCTGCTGCCGCAGAGCGCCTGCGAGCGCGCCGGTTACCATCGCGACCTGCAAAAAGTGCAGCCCTCTATGGCGCATCTGTGCCTGTATATCGGCCTGCAGCAGACTGCCGAGACACTCGGATTGCCGAAAACCAATTACTGGCTTTACCCGAGTGCCGACTACGACGGGGATATGCAGAAATTCCTCGACGACCCGGAAGCGGAAATCCCGCTGGTGTACCTCTCCTTTCCGTCGGCCAAGGATCCCAGTTTTACCCAGCGCTACCCCGGCCGCGCCACCATCGAAATTGTCGCCCCGGGCAAATACGACTGGTTCGCCCGCTGGCACGGTGAACCCTGGGGTAAGCGCGGCGACGACTACGAAGCATTGAAAGAGCGCTTCACCGAGCGGCTGCTGGAACACCTGTACAAACACTTCCCGCAGCTGCGCGGCAAGATCGACTACTGCGAACTGTCCACCCCGCTGTCTACCGACTACTTCTGCCGCTATTCACGTGGTGAGATCTACGGCCTCGATCACGACCCCAGTCGCTTCCGGCAACACTGGCTGCGCCCCAAAACCCGCATCAAGGGTCTGTACCTCACCGGCCAGGACATCATGAGCTGCGGCGTCGCCGGCGCCATGTTCGCCGGCCTGGCCACCGCCCAGAGCATCCTCGGTATTCGCCGGGGTCTGCCTCTGTTACGACACATTTTCCGTGACAAGCAGAAACCTGGGGACAAACTGCACGATGTCTATAGCTGATAAGGGCAACTGCTGGCGCTACTAATGAAAATAAGCTGACGCTGGGCCAAATTCAGACGCAAGCAACAGAATTCAAGAGCCGCGTCTTCTATCCACCGGAAAAATGCCTTAAGTTGTTGATTTATAGTGGGGTTAAAACGGGATATAGAGCCAGCCACATAAATTCACGCCATCCGCGCTGGCCTTATATCCGGTAGAGAAAACCCAACGCAATTTTGTAAGACGCTAATTTTTAGGCAAAAAACCGGAAATTTCGAGATCTTGGTTCTGTGGATAGGCGCCAACTAGATATAAAGATGCGTCTTTTTAATAAACTGTTAAGCATCATTAGCGATGAAATTCTTACCACTGATATTTGTCTTCATTCCAAGCCTACTGATGGCTAGCACAATCCCTCTAGATAAAGAGATTGTTCAAGTTCAAGAGTGCGGCAAGGAGCAAAGGGATAATTCGGGGCAACTACTCCCCATGGCTGTCTTTGAGCCGATTTACCTGAAGTGCGATCACTGCAGCATTGAATTCACATTTAATGTGCCTCGCAATGGGGGACACCCAACTAAAGTAGCTTTTCGGTACAGTGGTATGTCACAAACATTGGCAAATGAGTATAGAGAGATATTTATTCGCGGATGGGTATTTCCTGGCTGTACTCAAGGTGGCAAGGGAATGGACTTCAGTGAAGAGCGGAGAGCGTTCAATGCTTAACAATCACAGGCACTTTGCTGCGGCCCGGCGGGCCTCCGCGGGACGGCCTACGCTGCGCTCCGGCCGCCCGTGCTGTGGGCGTTAAGCGTCATGAGAAAATGAGCAAATCAATAGCAATACTAGGCGCTGTAACGATTTTTCTTATATTGGCATTTAGCATCGTCAATATTCAGCAAGGCGGAAAGAACTTAGACCGCCTAAAACGCGACGTGTCAGCTGCCGGAAAGGCAGATGCGGAAAATGAGATTGCCAATGGGAAATTTGATATTTTGGCAGAAGCCTATGGTTTCGGAGACGGCAGCAGAAGAGTCCCAGGTCTAGGTTTGGAAAAGTACAACAAATGTCTAAGTAAAATTGCTCCACTTAGAATTTACTTGAGATCTGGTGATGTCGCGTGGGAAAAAAGTGAAATCGAGTCACTTAAGGAGCTAACAGAGTCTCCAAAGTCTACACATGTTTATGCAGCATCTTTCAATCTCAGTAAATTTAATTGGCTTTTGGAGAGCGGCGTAGTCCGGTGCGCTTAACAAAGCAATGCAGCCGACGTCTTACTTTGCGCACTTTTTGCGCGGTCGCTGCGCTCCCAGTTTCGCGCAAAAAACACACAAAGTAAGCCGCGGCTGATTGCGGCGTTAACTTTTTTTGGGGAATCCATGAAGTACATCCTTATACTCTTTCTTTTGCTTCAAAGTTGCATTGCGGTCGCAGAAAGATATGAGCACGCGGGAGCCGGATTTGAAAATAAGAAAGAGTTGGAAGAGTTTTACTTAAAAGTCCGTAAAGCAATACTCTCTAAGGACTACCAAGGCCTATCGGAGTTAATGCTATTCCCTACTGGTTTATATATAGGGGGAAATCCAACAACAGTAGAGACGGCAGAAGAGTTTGTCCGTCTCGGGGATCAGATCCTTAACGACAGGCTTATACAGGCTGTATATTGTTCAAATATCGATAATCTTCGCTCTAACTATGAGGGAGTCATGATTGGTCAGGGCGAAATATGGATAGTTCGCTTAGATGATGGTCGCAGTAATACCGGGAAATCGGTAATTTTCAAGATAAATAATAACCCGGCTAATACAACCTGGGAACGGCCGGATGGCGAGTGCTTCTACGGAGAAAAAGTTAACAAGCGGTTGTAGTCGCCACGCAAAGCGTGGCTGGGACGGCATACGCTACGCTCCAGCCGCCACTAAACCGAACGTTAACTTGGAGGAAATGTGAAAAATCTATTTTTCTTAGCAATTTTGATGACTCTCTCTTTTTCAGCAACTTCAAGTGAAATAGGCAATATAGTAGCAATGTCAAAAATGGCTAAAGCCGAGATATTGAAAAGGAAAAAAACTATAAGAAACGATGATTTAGTTCTTGTTAGTGTTTCACTGAATGATAGAGATAAGGAGTTTTCAAAAAATTTATTGCTATTTGAGTTTCTTGATAAAGGAAATCACAAGAGTAGTGACATAAGTGAGTACGTTTATACAACATACTGGGTTTCATTCAGCCTTGTTTCTGGACAGATTGTGCGAATCGGGCCATCAACATATAACACGTATGAGCCAATTACAGCGGATAAGTACTACCAGTAGAGTTAACAAACGCAAGCAGGTTGCTACGGCCCTTCGGGCCTCCGCGGGACGCCCAACGCTATGCATATTTGGTGCGGGTCGCTACGCTCCCAGTTTCGCACAAAATATGCAAAGTATTGGCCGCCCCTGTTGCGGGCGTTAGGCAATGACCAGTATGAAATTATTGTGGTTGCTGATACTTCCTGTCCTTTCAAGTGCAGTTTGTGCTGAAAACTTCGATGCAAGAATTCTCTTTGCTGAAGCGGCTATGCAATCTGATGAAGGAAAGACGTACGAGAAATTGGTACGGGAAAGTACGTGGGACGCGGATAGCGAGTGCTTTGAGGCTTCAACAAAAATTAGAGCAGCCTCAGGACACTATCAACTAGTTGCCACTATAGATCTGGACGGCAAGGCCAAAATGGTTGAGGTGCGCCCCATAAACCATTACTCATCGTGCGTGGCTATCTGGTTTGCGAATAATAGGTTTCCAAAGCCACCAAGAAATGGTTGGCCCGTTCGCTTGGAGGTAAATATCCAGCCATAGTGGGTGATTCATGCCTAACAATCACAGGCAGTGTGCTACGGCCCTTCGGACCTCCGCGGGACGGCTTACCTTGTGCACCATTTGCACGGGTCGCTTCGCTCCCATTTCCGCGCAAAAGGCGCACAAGGTAATCCGCCCCTGCTGTGGGCGTTATGAGTACAAGTGAGAAATGAGCAAAGTTTTAAATTGGATAATATTTTCAACGCTTCTATTCATAATTGTTAGTTGTTCCGCTAATGATACTGTTGCGGCGAAGGAGCAGGCGTGGCGAACTAAGCTGGCACAATTTCAGCCTGTCGGAAAAACGAGAAAAGAATTGTTGGATTGGCAAAACAAAAACGGAGTGCCATTAAATTCATTTCCGAATAAAAATGGAGTTATCCTCGAATCGATCAAGGGCAATGGGTTGGTGTGTTCGAGGTGGTTTATTTACTTGGCTATACAAGTTGACTCAAGTGATAAAATATCAAGCTACTCCGTTTCCAGTACGGGAACATGTTTATGATAAAAACTCATAACAAGGCCCATCAACGCGTAGCCTTCGGCTACTGGACTCGCGCAAGCGCTCGCCGTTGTGGGCGACGTTAGGTGAGTATGAGAGTTCGCTACATCTTTATAGCTCTAATGTCTATGTTGGTTGGCTGTGGTGGTGACGCTGACATAGAGGGAATCAAGCAAGGTTTTGCCGACAACAAAAGTTCTTTCGAACGTCTCTATCTAATGATCAAAGAGGATACTTCGGCAATTCCTTGCTTCTCTGTTGGTGCCGATCACATCGGAGAATATTGGCGGCACAATGGGAAGTGGAATACAAATAGAAATTACGAACGCAAAATTTCACTTGCAAAGGTTCTTGAAGAGGTAGGTCTTTCAGATCAACGTTATCAAGAGTATCTAAGTCTCTTTGAAAAGACCGGTTCCAATAGAATTTCCTATTGTCCAAAAGATCCAAGTTGGGCACGCATTATAGTTCATAGTAGTGGTTTATCTGTCTCCGGATGTTTGACTTCTATAAACATAAATGGAGATCAATCTGTTCCCGTAACAGATGTTAAACCGAGTTACTCGAGCGAAATTACACCTCTTGGTGCGGGGTGGTACATTAGCCATGATTGCACGTAATTCACCTAACAATTTGCTGCAGCCGACGTCTTACTTTGTGCACTTTTTACACGGTCGCTGCGCACCTATTTTCGTGCAAAAAATACACAAAGTAAGCCGCCGCTGAGCAAGGCGTTAGGTTTCCGAGTTACCCACAGAAAGTGGTAATTTAGAAAGGGGTTAAAATTGAAATCCACTTATAATACAAAAATCAATCACGCCTTTGTTTTGCATGAGGCTGATTTGCGCAGAGTTTGGGCAAAGCTGGAATCTTATGATTGCCATATTACAGCTACTGTACTCTTTAGCGATGAAGTCGAGAGGACAGTTGATAACATTGAAGATTTAGTGAGTTTTGAAAACTCAGAGAAAAGAAAGATTGTTCGGATCAATATTACTGCGGATTCGAGTGAGCGTGATAATAGAGTTAGAATCGAGTTTGAAGACTATAGTTTCCGTACGATTTCGGTTTGGGCATCAGGTAATGATGAGTTGGTCACTAAAGTCAGTGATGAGATGCCGGAAATTATTAGCGGTATCAGACCTTGGTACTCTTTTATCAGTCGAGTAGATGTTTTTTGGCTGCTTTATGCTCCACTTATTCTGGCTTACTTGTTTGCGGACATGATGTACTCATCTAAATCACAAAAAACTGCGTTAACGTTTATGCAAAGCGCAAAAGTGATTGGCTTTCTGCTCCTTGGCATTCTGGCTCTTTTCTTGTCTCACAAGCTGCTAACTCACCTGAAAAATTACCTTTTTCCTGTTGCTAATTTTGCAATTGGGCAGGGTGTCAGACGGTATCAGACCCAGGATCAGTTCCGATTTGCAGTGGTAATAGGTTTCTTTGTATCAATTGCGGCGTCGCTATTTTTAGGGCTCTTTGAGTAAAAAACCTAACAATCAGCGGCAGAGCGACAACCAACGCTACGCACCTTTTGTGTTACTCGCTGGCGCTCAAAAATTAACACAAAACGTGCTCCGCGCTGGCTGCGCCTGCGCTGGGCGTTAGGAGTTAAAGTTGGAAGAAATCGGAGTTTCATTAGTTGTAGGAATTGGTAGCAGCTTGGTTGCTACAGCAATTTTCATTTCGCTTAGTGAGTTTATTCGGAAAGTCATACTCCCGTGGTATGCAGATAAAATTTATCGGGGTGTCAGGATCGATGGCACTTGGGAGGCGACAAAATTCGAAGGGAATAAGATAGATGAGCTTATGAAGAACAATGAAATGCTAATGAAAATGGTTCTTCGGCAGAAAGGAGAGCTGGTTAGTGGTTCCTACATCCACAAAGAGCAAGATCAGGAAATAGACGAGTACTATTTAAGTGGGAGAATAAGGGACATGTATTTCCTTGCCACAGCGATCCCCAAATCCAATCGGAAAATTGATGGGGTGAGCTTGATGTTTCACATAGATTACCTCGATTCGAAGCTTAAATTAACTGGTGGTGCACTTTGCAAAGGGCCACAAGGAATAGTACATCCCTTGGATGGGCTTGAGTTCGAGTGGAATAACTCCTAACAAGCGGTATCAAAGCGACCGCTTTTCCGCCGCTTTGCGGCTCCAAACCGGCGCGTGTGCCGGGCGTTAAGCTACTAATCCGAGAAATAAATTTATGGAAGACGTAATACAGAAGAGGGTTCTTTTAGCTAAAGAATTCCATCTAAATGGAATTGAAAGTTCGAGGAAGAGCGACCCATTAAATAAGATGATGGCGGTTCATAATTTTCACATATCAATCGAAATAGCGGTCAAATCAATATTACTAAAATACGAAATTAGAAATGAAAAAACATTAAATATTGACTTTGAATCCATGCTCAATGAAGTAGATCAATTTCAAGACTTTAAAGATAGAGGCTTAAAGCTTCCTTACAGGCAGGAAATAAGGAACCTCAATCTAATGAGAAATATGGTTCAGCATCACGTTATTGAACCAGATGAGAGTAGCATGGATGATTGGCGCCTGTTTTCTTACCGTTTTTTAAAAAGAGTATTTGATAGCTATTTCGAAATAGACTTTGATCAAGTTAGTCGTATATCGTTTATTGATGACGAAGGTCTAAGGAAGTTCCTTGAAAAGTCTCAGAAAGATTTGGAAGATGGAGACTATAATTCAGCCTCCTGTCTTGCGGCAGGTGCATTTGAGTATGCCTCCTTATCTGTTTCAAGTTTCATACCAAATTCAAGTTCGGAGTTTTTTATTACATCTAGCTTAGGGCATTCAGGTATTAGTCGCGACCTTCAAGATGCTTTTAGAAAGACACTAAAGAGAGTAGATGAGTCTGAACACTTTTCTGCTTTATTAGCATCAGGTGTCAACTTGAGTGACTACAAAAAGTACAAAGATTCATCGCCGTTTGTTCATATTATGGTCGGAGGAAATCAGCATTATGATACATATGCTGGCAAGGTATTTGATCTGGAGTCAACCATGTGGCTGCAAAACTTTGTTATAGCCACCTTTATAAAATGGCAGCAGTTGGGGCTAGATCCAAAAATCCCAGATCATTTCTTGGAGGCAGCAATTCAATCTTTAGAGAAAGAGCCTGAGGGTTGTGAGCAGGACCAAGCTTAACAAGGCGGTGTTGTCGCCTTCGGCTGGGACCGCCATTCCGCTGGCGCTCCATGTCAGCCCCAAACCGCGGCGTTAAGCATCATTAGCGATGAAATTCTTACCACTGATATTTGTCTTCATTCCAAGCCTACTGATGGCTAGCACAATCCCTCTAGATAAAGAGATTGTTCAAGTTCAAGAGTGCGGCAAGGAGCAAAGGGATAATTCGGGGCAACTACTCCCCATAGCTGTCTTTGAGCCGATTTACCTGAAGTGCGATCACTGCAGCATTGAATTCACATTTAATGTGCCTCGCAATGGGGGACACCCAACTAAAGTAGCTTTTCGGTACAGTGGTATGTCACAAACATTGGCAAATGAGTATAGAGAGATATTTATTCGCGGATGGGTATTTCCTGGCTGTACTCAAGGTGGCAAGGGAATGGACTTCAGTGAAGAGCGGAGAGCGTTCAATGCTTAACAATCACAGGCACTTTGCTGCGGCCCGGCGGGCCTCCGCGGGACGGCCTACGCTGCGCTCCGGCCGCCCGTGCTGTGGGCGTTAAGCGTCCAACTTCCCCACCAAAAGTAGACACCTCATTACCAACTAAAGAGGTGCTTGATTATGAGCAAGAAGCGTAAGAACAAATACAACCACTACACCGAAGATTTCCGCCGAGAAGCAGTACGTTGATCTGAAGACCCCAACGTAAGCGCAGCGGAAGTAGCCAAAGATCGTGGCATACACCCCGGGCAGATATACAACTGGCGCCGCCAGTACAAGCGGCTGTCGGAGAAGCAATTCAATAGTTTGAATGGGGTGGAATATTCAATGGGAGAAAGTGAAGAGATCCGTAAGCTAAGGCGGCAGGTGAGCGACCTTAAAGAAGAGAATGAATTCTTAAAAAAGGCGACGGCGTACTTCAGCAGAGACAAATGGTGAAGTACGCCTTTATCGATTCTCTCCGCGGCGAGTATGCGATCTCAAAGATGTGTCGCTGGTCAAAGGTTAGCCGATCTGGTTACTACAAGTGGCGGAGGCGTGGTCCCAGTGCCAGGGACGAGAGGAAGCTGGAAGCGGAACGCCTCTTGGTTAACCTATTTTCCCGCTTCAAATCTCGTTATGGCTCTCCCAGGATGACAGTAGAGATCAACGAGAGCGGACTGCCGATTAGCGAGAATACAGTTGCAAAACTGATGGCAAAATAAGGACTTAAGGCAAGGAACGGTAAGGGTTACAAATACTTTCCCAACGTGTTGGCCAACAACAATGTCAGCGATAACCTGCTGAGACGTCGATTTCAGGCCGGCAAGCCTGATGAAAAGTGGGTGTCCGATATCACTTACATCAAAGTTGAAAAGGGTTTTGTGTATCTTGCGGTGATTATGGACTTGTTCTCACGTAAAATAGTTGGCTGGTCGCTCGATTCCACGATGACTAACCAGCTGATTATCGACGCCTTCGAGATGGCCGTGGCCTCACGTAAAGTAGAACCTGGCTTGATTCTACATTCAGATAGAGGTGTCCAGTATCGCTCTGGAGAGTACCAGGCGCTATTGCTCGATGAAGGGATCAGGCCTAGCATGAGCCGTAAGGGCAATTGCTGGGATAATGCAGCGATGGAGTCATTTTTCGCGCGCTTCAAAGTGGAAGCGCTCTATGCCGAAGATGTCACGACGAAGAAGGAAGCATATTCCTGCGTCTTTGACTATATCGAGCTTTTCTACAACAGCCACCGTCGACACAGTACTTTGGGATATAAGAGCCCAAATGCATTCGAGCAGGATCATCATCGGATGTGTGCCTAAGTAGTGTCTACTTTTGGCGGGGAAGATCAGCCTACATAGTTCATCCGGTGCATAAGGAGACTTACTTGGATTGGAAAGATTATCAAGAAGAAGCTACTGAATTTTTCCGCTCTCTCGGTTTGGAAGCCGAGACTGACGTTACTATCCAAGGAGCAAGAACAAAACACGATATTGATGTATTGGTAAAATCACACCATGCTGGTTTTGATATAACCTGGCTTGTTGAGTGTAAACACTGGAAGTCCAAAGTTTCTAAACTCCATGTACTTGGACTTCGCGAAATAGTTAATGATACCGGGGCCGATCGCGGAATCCTCTTGGCAGAAAATGGATTTCAAAGTGGCGCTATAGAGGCAGCGGCACTGACAAATGTTCACGTCACTTCTTTGGTCGAAGCTGCAAGTACAGCCAGTCATGAAATAAATGCCATGAGATTAAGAGAGCTGTACGACAGGCTTCTATGGTGTAAGGAGGAATATTGGGAAATTCCTAAAACCAAGAGGATTGAGTGTGGTCTTCGTACAGATGTCGGAGGAGACATAGGATATTCTGGTGACTGGGCTATTAAGGCAGGCGAAGACTTAATAACTAAAGGATTACGTGGCAACTATCCAATTACAACGGATGAAGTTCACGTAATGATTTCGGAGTCAATAATTGAACAAAAGCTGCCAAGCACTATTGGTAACATCCAAGAACTACTAGTTTCAGTAGAGCCATTGGTAAGCAACTTGGAACAAAAAATAAATGGGTGCAAATCAAAGGCCTAACAAGCGCATGTTGGTCGCCCACTACGTGGGCTGGGACCTTCGTTTCGCTCCGCTTCACTACGGCCCCAAATGCGGGCGTTAGCTTTCCACCGGAGAGTCATCGAATGATGGAAGCAATATGGTCACTTCTCGGTGTTGTATTGGGGTTTGTTTTGGCCGAGGGTGCGCAATGGCTAAAGCGGCATAGATTAAGAATCCGCCTTCGGAAGTCTCTTGTAGCAGAGCTCCAATCAATCATACGTATGGTGCCAAGCAAGGTGGACGTTTTGAATCAGGCTGAGAGCCACTTTAAGGCCGAGCGTGTTATGCCAACTCAATCAACCCGCTTCCCTCGGGATATATATTCACGAATAATTATAGAGACGCCGGAGATTCTAAAAGAGTGGGAAAGGGACTGCCTTCATATCATCCATGAAAGGTTGAGGGTCGTTGATAACTCAATGGACTCCATGGAGGAACGGTTCATTTCGATAACTTCGTCGTATTCGCGCGAGCAGGCAATATCAGCCGCAGTAGGCTCAATCGACGATTTGAGGGGAGCTCTTTCGAAAACTAGTGAATTGGCTCAGTCTGTAATATTTGGGGAGCGCGTTGATGTTTATGCACTTGGAAATGAAAACTAACAATCGCAGGCAAAGCGACGGCTTTTTAATTGTGGCTGCGCCTCCATTAAAAATCCACGCGTGCTGCGGGCGTTAGGAATACTGGGAATGTATCGCACAGAGATGGAATCGTTGGATAAAATCATCAACGAGCTATCCAATCCTCTAAGTAAGGATGATTGTGCACATTCATGGACTGAAGAATCTAGAATGGCAATTCTCAAGTACTTCCAAACAACCAGATCTGAAATCAAAGCAGGAAATAAAAGCCCTGCGATTAAGGGGCTTGTTCGAGGCCAAGATGCCTGGGGTGTATCAAGCGGAAGTCTTTGGGAGCAATGTATGGCGGTTAACCGCAAATTAAGGGTAGCGGGCCATGCAGAGTAATGTATTCCTAACAATCACAGGCAGTAAAGCTACGGCCCTTCGGGCCTCCGCGGGACGTCTTACTTTGTGCACCTTTTGCGCGGGTCGCTTCGCTCCCATTTTGCGCAAATGGCGCACAAGGTAAGCTGCCCCCGCTGGCGGCGTTACGTGTCAGCACCATTCAAACGATGAGAGAGATTATGCATACAGTAATTTACGTGATGCGCCATATTGATATTGGTGGTCACATAGACATTCCGTACAAAAAAGTCGGAATTACTGGTGCTGGAAACGCTACATTAAGCTCGCGGCTTCAGCAAATTAGTAACACTAAATCTCCTATCAAAGCCCAGTGTGTCGCGGCATGGGAGCATCAGGATGCTAGGGCTGTTGAAACAGCGTTACACATGCTGTTAGAGGATAGCCGCATAGAGGGAGAGTGGTTTCTAGATAAAGATGACACTCTTGTTGAGAGAATGCAGCCCATAATGGAACTTATTGGGGCAAACGAGTTAGTTATAGAAGAGAGTGATGATGAATACACTCGTAGTATTCTAAAAAGAGAAAGTGAAGAACGGGAAAAAACAGATCATATTCTTTTAGCTGAAGTGGCAAATCTTTTAGATATGCCACTTCGATCAAGTTCTAGGAAAGCAGGCCCAACTTTTTTCAGCGATGGCAAGCAATTAACATATTATGTTAATGCTAGAAAATCTGGGAAGCATCACCTTGCAATTGGTAGAAGTAAAGCTGTTTTTGATGAGATTCGGGATTTTTTGGAGTCAAGAGGCTACGATGTAGAGCAAGGTAAAAAAGGTGGAGCCGTAGTTTTGAGTATCTCCAAGAATATGATTGCAGAGGTCATTAATAGTATCGAAGCGGAATTCGAGCCGGAGCCGGCCTAACCACGTAACAAAGCGCTGCAGGCCAACAGCTTACTATACACACCTTTTGCGCAGTCGCTGTCTTTCCCATTTTTGCGCAAAATGCGCACAAAGTAAGCTGCGGCTGAGCGCGGCGTTAATTGTCGCATGGATCAGCCGTCATGAAATACATAACCATCCAAGAAGAAACTAAAAGTTGGTGGAAAAGCCTCTTCCAGCCTTCTGTGTTAAAGCTGATGGCATATGTTGAATCACTTGAAGGCTTGGAATTCAAAGCTTTTCACTATGTTATGTCGACTGACGAATTGGATGTGACAGGCACTTTCCAGGGATATTACTTCAAAATATACATGGAATGCGGAGGCGAAATCTCCTTAACTTTCGATTCTGATGTTTCGGAGCAGACAGTATCCGCAATAGAGCAACACCTAAAAGCATATAAATATGTTGGGATCCGAGTAGAGAAGTTAGCTGTGGAACGCTTCCAAAGGTTAGCGAAACATGGTAACTAACAAGCGGCTGTTATCGCGCCTTCGGCGCTGGGACGGCCATTCCGCCGCTTCGCGGCTCCACAGTCGCCCAAAAGCCGGGCGTTATTCTGGTATGGTTTTGCTGCCTACCAGTTAGTGGTGGTCGCTAAAAATAAATATCGGTTTGGAGGTGGAGGTGGGGAAGCTTCGTGCCAGTCGGCCGGCTAACAATTCTCTGCTGAGGGGCAGCTTCCTATAGGCACCTTTTTTGAGCGGTCATTGCGCTCCTCTCTTTGTCTAAAACGAGACAGGAGGGTTTTAATTGGGTTGTAGGAGCCTGAAGGAATTTGTTGGTTCTTTTCGGTATTTTTTAGCAAACTGAGCGTGCCAGAAAATATCCTAACAATTGAATCAAGACGCTCAATTTTTCACTACTGCTCCAAATTGACTAATCTGTAACCATGTTTGGGTTGCGAAAAGTGGCCGGCTGCAGGATGCCGCTGTGACTTTTATGATAATGCCTGTTGGTCTTGTAGAATGTTTAATAACCGGCGGGGGTGTTCTCGGTTTTCGGTCAGCGCTGGTATATCGGAGGCTGAAGAGCCAATAATCGGGTCGGGCTGTAGGACGTACATAAATAATTCTGGCCGTGCTGAAGGCCAATGTTGGAAAAGCAATAAGGGGAAATATGAGTCAAGAAAAAAGCATTGAAGGGATTGGGGGATGGTTGATACTGGTAGCCATTGGTATCGTTGTTACTCCAATAAGGATTGTGACGTTGATCCTGACTACCTATCCGGAAATATTTACTTCAGGTATATGGGACGCCATCACCAGTAAAGGAAGTGAAGCCTATAGTCCGATGTGGGCATCAATTATTCTTGGGGAGCTATTGATCAATTCTGGGCTATTGGTGGTCTGGCTTTATATGGCATACAAGTTTTTCACCAAGAGTAGAGATTTTCCGAAATGGTATATTGGTATAGCCGTATGTAGCCTTACCTCTATCGTCGCCGATGCCTATGCAATAAAGCTTGTGCTACCCAATGAGCCTGTATTTGACCCGGATACAGTGAAGGAGCTTATGCGCTCTTCGGTCATGGTTTTCATCTGGGTCCCCTACATGTTGCTGTCAAAAAGGGTGAAGGCAACTTTCGTGAAAAGTAACCTTGATAAAGAAGCACAGCCAACTAATGCAAGTGTCGCTTGATTTTCGCGATTTTTACTTTGGGGATAACGCACCTGGTATTTATTAAAATGAAGCGGGCAGGAAATAAACCTGATCCTGGTTTGACTCATTAATTTGCACACTTTATTTGCCGTCGCCATGCCCCATTTTGTGCGCAATGCTCACAAGGCTGTCTATAGGTGAGGGCGACGATGGATTGCCGAAGAATATTTAAAGGATTTTAAGTCTATGAGAAAGTATTTTCTCTTTGTGCTGCTGGCCGTTTCATCCGCTGCCAGTGCGATCATTATTCGTGATGACATTAAGGATGAGAAGTATCAGGTTCCGTCCTCTACTCTCCCTGCTTTGGTCGATTTCCCGGGTGAAGGTCACGGTGTGCTGATTAGCCCTCAGTGGGTGGTTACGGTCGCGCATGTGGTTCATATGCGGAATATTCAGGGCGTCACTATTAACGGCCAAGTGCGCAAAGTTGCATCTGTTGTGGTTCATACAGGATACAAGATGACACCCGAGCCGCTTGTCAAACAAGCGTTAGCTTCCGGGGATGGCACTAAGTTAAGAGCATTTCTTGCGTCGTGCGATGATATCGCGCTGGTCAAGCTGGAAGCCCCCATTACTGATGTTACGCCAATCTCTCTTTATGCGGGCAGCAACGAACTGGGCCGGACCGTAGAGTTGATCGGTAAGGGCGCTACTGGTAATGGGAAAGAGGGCGTGGTCCCTCACAGCCCACATCGTACTGCCTTGCGCAGGGCCTTCAATGTTATTTCCGGTGTTAATCCGCGCTGGATTTCCTACACGTTTGATTCGCCCAAGTCCGCTGTTCCACTTGAGGGGATGGCAGGAAATGGGGATAGCGGAAGTCCCGTTCTTCTCCAGGAAAAAGGCGAATGGCAGCTCGCCGGCCTTGTTTCCTGGGATTCCAGCGAAAGGGACTTACGCACGTATCACGGTGCGCTTTACGGGGATGGCGGCAATAATGTTCGTATTTCTCACTACGTTACTTGGATCGAATCTACCATGGCTGACTATAGTCAGCGAGCAAGTCAGGAAGCAGGTAAGGCTGACGTTAGTAACCAGTAGTAGCTTTTAGTAGTCAAGAGAAGCAGTAGAGTGCGATATCTTTTAAGAAAAGATCAGGGGGCAGAGGGGGCTGTGAATTATTTTGATAAAACTATGAAGATAGCTTTGCTGCTTTTGTTGGCTCTTGTTGTAGTTTTTTCCTTCGTGCAGTTTTTAGAGCCCGGCAAGTTCTCGAGATTAAATCTGGAAATAGCATTTATTTTTAATGTGGCTTGGGCAGCGGTGCTGATTGCTGTTCTCAGAGCTGTGAAAGAGTATCGACTGGATTCCGGAGGTCTATCGGTCTGGGGTTTCTTGTGGCGAGCCTTGCTTGCCAAATATAGTGGGCTGATTTTATCTGTATTTACAGTTTTTATTTTACCCTTGAGTATGAAGATTCCCTCTATAGAATTTACGATCTTTATCTATCCGGTCGCTGTCATATTCTCGGTGATTGTTGCCTGGTTATTCTTTTCCGAGAATAGGCGGCTTCAGTTCAGGTGGGTGCTAGGGGCGATGCGCGGTTATTAGAGCTCTTTAAATATTTAAAGGATAGAATGTCAGGCGCTGTAAGGAGTGTCCCGGGAGGATTTGATTCGCAGTTTGTTGCGGATTCAATTTTCCTTCTGTCAGATCTGGGTATTTCGCGCTGGCAGGTGCGCTGTCGGAGCATTATGAAAATAATAAGATGGGCGAATATGATTATAAAAACAATTCATTTCCTGTTTCTCTCGCTGCTTCTGACCGGCTGCGGAACATATCAGGTTTACGCCGGAGGCAAGCGGCCGGCGAGCGAGGTGGCGACAATAATCAATAAAACCTCTTTTGCGGCACCGACCAACCCGGAGTGCTATATCTACCGGATCGATGGTCAGGAGGTCACACTGGATTACGACGCGCTGGAGTTGCTGCCGGGCGACCATGATGCCCTGTTCCTGATGTATCAGCTCAATTTTGATGCCGCGCCGATCAGAAAGACCATTCATCTGGAGGCGGGAAAGACCTATGCCTGCAGAGCGCAGTTCAAGAATATGGCGTATAAGGAGTCCAAATTACCGCTTATAGGCAAGGTGCGGTCCTTTGAATCCGGCCAGTGGGGGCTGGAGCTTTACGAGGTCGATGCACCCCAGGGCTAAGAGGGCAGCAGCGGCACCATTTGGTTGGGGGCCGGCTCGCGGCCCGCCGCCGGTTTGGCTCGGCAGCTTCCAAGCCACGCAAGCCTGCACCCGGTAGGATTTCAGCCGGGCACAGCGGATAGATCCGCGGTCGGAGAGCCTATATGATGAGGCCTGTCGTATGTGTGCCACGCCTGTGCCGGGCGCGGCAAAATGGGGAAAGAATAATGCAGGGAATCTCCCGGGGAATACTCGCCGTCATTGCGCTGGCAATCATGGCCGTCGCACCGCTGTCTTTCGCGGCAGCGGCCGTCAACGGAGCCGAACACTTCTCGCACGGGCCGCGTCCGGATTGGGTGCAGGCCGTACCGGTGGATCTACAGCGGGCGCCGGATGGCAATCAGAGCGTGCGGTTCCTGCTCTCCGATCGGCAGATCAATCTGTCCGGTGACAAGATGGAGCGCTACGTTCATCTGGTGATGCAGCCGCTGAACCAGCAGGGTCTGCAGCAGGTGTCCAATATCAGTATTGGCTTCTTTCCCAACTATGAAGATCTCGTGCTGCACGATATCAGCGTGTATCGGGGCGGGCACAAGAGCAGCCGCCTGGACGTGGATGATGTAAAGCTGTTTCAGCAGGAAAACGAGCTGGATAGCGATATCTATGCCGAGGGCTGGACGGCGCTTTCGATTCTGAAGGATGTGCGCGTCGACGATATCGTCGAGTACAGCTATACGGTGCGTGGCTCCAATCCGGTGCTCGGCGGCCGCAAGTTTGGTCACGAGACACTCGGCTGGGGCACACCGGTGGAACACCTGCGGGTGAGCCTGCTGCGGCCGCAACAGCTGGACATCCATGTGCGGGTGCAGGGGGTCGATGCGAAGGTCCGCGAAACCCGTGAGGGCGATCTGCGTCGCCAGACCATCGAGTTGTCCGATACAAAAGTGGTCAAGTCTGAAGACGGCACGCCCAGCTGGTTATCGGTGTACCCCTACATGGAGTTCACCGAGTACGGCAGCTGGGCTGCGGTAAACCATTGGGCTGCGGGTCTCTACCGCCTCGACGACAAGCTACCGGCAGACTTCCTGCAGAAGATTCGGGGCATGGGTGACGGCGACAAGCTGGCACAGGTGGCGCAAGTGGCCCAGTGGATCCAGAAGAATGTGCGCTATTTTGGTATCGAGCACGGGGTGAATTCCCATCTGCCGAGTGCGCCGGCGGAGACCCTGGGCCGGCGCTTCGGCGACTGCAAAGACAAAACGGTACTGCTGGTGGCGGCGCTGCACGCGCTCGGTATCGATGCGGCGCCGGCGCTGGTCTCCACTGAAGGCAACCTGCACCTGGACCGCAACCTCCCTTCGCCGGGGCTGTTCAACCATGTCATCACCACCTTCCAGTATCGCGGCAAGCGTTACTGGATCGACCCCACAGACAACAGCCAGCGCGGGCCCGTCGTGGAGATGTCGCTACCGGACTTCCACTGGGCGCTGTTGGTCGACGGCAAGGGCGATCACCTCACGCGCATAGCGCCGGCGGTACCCGGCCAGATGCAGGCCTCCACCGATATTCGCGAGGAGTTTTCGCTGGGCGAGAACCGGGATTCTGCCGATTTCCAGGTCAGCACCAGCTATACCGGCTGGCGCGCAGAGCAGATGCGCAGCTACTTCGGCTATTACAGCCGCGAGCAGGTGGCCAACAACTTCCGCCAGTATTACGCCAAGTACTTCCCGGCGATTGAATCTCGCGGGCCGGTGGAGGTGAGCGACTCCGACGATCACAATCGGCTGGTGGTCACCGAGCACTATTTTCTGCCCAAAGTTGGCAAATCTGCCGGCGGCAAGAATGTGGTCAAGTTTGTCGCTGCGAGTATCGCCGACAACTTCAGCCTGCCGAAGACCCGCCAGCGCAAGCATCCGTTCGAGCTGCCGGGAGACTTCACCATTCACCAGCAGGTGCGCATCGAGACCGATCACGCTGACGATATCCTGTGGTTCGAAAAGAACAGCGGATCAATCACCGACACTCAGTGGTTCAAATTCAGCCGCGATATCACGCGGGAAAAAAATACCATCCAGGTGGATTTCAACTATCACTCCGCGGCGAAATCCGTGTCGGAAGAAGATTTCCCGCAGTATGTGGATGCGCTGGACAAACTGGACTCGCAACTGGCCTATTCGGTGTGGTTCTCGTCGCAGCCGGATGCGAACGCGCGCAAGAAGCGCCAGCAGCGCCTGCGCGATCTGGCGCGCAACTTGATGAATAAACACGAAAAGCCGGGTGAAAACGGAGGCGCACCGTGAGAGCCATCGCCACGCTGTTACTGGGCGGGGCCCTGCTCGCCGGCTGCGCCGCCGATCCGGCACAGCGGGTACAGGGCGCGCCGGCAGAAGATGGAGATGCCCGCTTCGCCGCGGTGCTGAACCGCCTCAAAACCCAGCCGGATTCGGTGCCGTTTGCCGAATTCTGGCGGGCTTACCTCGACAGCTCGCAGTACGAGAGTGCCCCGGAAAAGCATTCTGCCTATCTGAAACAGCAGGCCGGAATCGATGCCGGCGATATTCCCTGTGACAGCGTCGACTGGCAATCACTGACCGAGCAGAACTTCGTCTCCCTGCAGCCACACCTGTCCGCGCAGGCCTGCTATGAATCCACCGGCAACAGTGCGGCCGCGGACGACGAGGGGCGCGTGATCAGCTACCTGCTGAGCGGCATCCTCAGCCGCGGCGATGGTGAGAGCTTCGACACCGCCTATGAAGTCGCCATGTGGGACGACTCGGAGGACATCCTCAAGCTGGCGGGCTACGAGGTGGTGGACACCTACCTGCAGCTCGGCCTGGGCGGGCAGGGCCTCTACTACGTGGTGGTAGCGAACGATACCGAGAGCGGCGAGCAAAAGCAGATCGTGTTTCAGAATCAGCGCGTCCTGCACCAGCTGATGGGCCTTCAATTTCCCTTTGCCGGCGTTACCGATGCCTATGTGGAAAAGGTGTTGAAGCCGCTGTCCGGTAACGACCTGAGCGCGCAGGTGGGCTGGGGTCTGGTGCAGGAGGGTATGGGCAACACGAAGGCCGCAGCCGAGACCTATCTGGAGGCGACCGGCAACGGCAGCCCGGTGGCCGAGTACCACTTGGGCCTGCTGTGCCTGCAAGGTGGGCTGAAGCAGTTCGCCCCCGGTGACTGCGCCGACTTCCTGATCTCGGCGGCGGAAAACGGCTTCGTAGATGCGCTGGTCGGCGCGGCCTATGTGCAGCGCGAGGGCCTCGGCGTCGACAAGAGTGCGCAGGGCTTCCGCCGCTTGATGCGCGCGGCCCAGCAGAAGCTGGCGCCGGGCGAGGCCTGGCGCAAGCTTGCCGGGCTCTACGGCGGCGCGGCCGGGCAGAAAAACCCAAGCGCGGGCGACGCGGCCCTGCAACGCGCCGCGGAACTGGGTTCGGCACCGGCGCAATTCGCCGTGCTGGAGCAACAGCTCAGGGGCAAACAGGCCGATGGCGCGGCGGTTCTGCCGCAGATGGAGCAGCTGGCGGAATCTGGCTATGTGCCCGCACAGGTAGCCTATGCGCGGCTGGTGCTCAGCAGTGGTCGCCGCTCTCAGGAGGATGTCGAACGGCTGCGACAGCTGCTTGAGTCCGCCACGCAGCGCTCGTCCCAGAGTGCCTACAATCTGCTGGGCAGAATCAATACCTACGGTGTGCTGGGCAAGACCGATATCGCCGCGGCCATCGATGACTACACCCGCAGCCCGCTGATACCGCAGTCGCAGCGTGCCCTGGCCTGGGCCTACCTGAATGGCGAAGGGGTGACAAAGGATACGTCCAGGGCCATCGCGTGGTATTTCCTCTGCGCCCGGCGCGGCGATGCCGAGTGTTACTTCCAGCTGGGCAAGCAGTTCCAGAGTGGCGAAGGACGCGATATCGAGACCGCCGCCGGTATGTATCGCGCCGCGGCGGCGGAGGGTCACGCCGGCGCGCAGGCGCGGCTGGCGCAGATGTACGAGCGCGGTACCGGCGTGGCAGCCGACCCGGGCAGGGCCTTCCAGCTCTATTCCGAATCCGCGCAGCAGGGCAACAGCAGCGCTTCCCGGCATCTGGGCGACTTCTACCGCGACGGCAAGCAGGTGCCGCGGGATCTCGGCAAGGCGCTGCAGCTGTATGAAGCCGCCGCGCCGACCGACACCGATGCCATCGACCGGGTTCTGTCCCTGTGTGGCGACTACGCCAGGCAGCTGAGCGACTGTGCGGACAAGCAGCGTTACTGGAGCGCCTACCGCGCGGTGCGCAGCGGGGAGATTTCCCCTCAGGAGCTGCAGCGCAGCCTGGCGATCGTCAAGGGAATGCCGGTGTTCGAGCAGCCGGTGAGCATTCAGGATTTCAAGGCGCTACTGAAGCAGAAACACCTGCGCCTGATCGGCGAGCTGGAGGATGGCTTTGTGGTGCTGGAAGCGCACAGCACGCCGGCACTGGATGTGCCGACGCTGGCCTTTCTGTACCGGAAGGAAGGCGACAATATCGTACCCGGCCTGACGCGCTTCGAACTGCTGCGCCAGGCCGAACGGGTGATCAACGGCGGCAGCACGCCGGTCGGCGTGGCAATGCTCGATGCACTGCTACAGCGCGAGCCGCACAACCTGCGCGCGATCAACGACCTGGCCTGGGCCCTGGCCACCTTTCCCGGCGCCAGCGTCCAGCAGCTGAAAAACGCCGCGCGGCTCGCGGAGCAGCTCAACAAGCAGAGCCTGTGGAGCCAGTGGGCCTACCTGGATACCCTCGCCGCGGCCTATGCCAGAACCGCCGATTTCGACCGGGCGGTAGAGACCCAGCAGTATGCGATCTATCTGGCGCGCAATGGTGCGGCCGATGAGAAGACGCTGGCCGGGATGCAGAAGCGGCTGGCGTTATTCAAGGGTGGGGAGAGTTATCTGTTAGAGTAACCGCGGGCAGGCACTGCCTGCCTGTCTTCGCGTGAGAAGGCTGCCGCGCCGGGGAGGCGCGAATTCAGCGCGCAGCGCATTCAACTTGAGTTTTATTTCTGGTCTTTGGGATTGGTAATCATGAAAAATATTATAACCGCCATTGCGATCTTCGTTTTTGCTTCTTTTTCGGTAAACCTGTATGCGGGTCAGGCTACCCAGGCGTTCGGTATCTGCCTGACCGATTCACTGACGGGCAAGGAAAGAAAAACGCTTGCCAAGTGGATCTTCTTTGCCATTGCCGCACACCCCGAGATTAAATCCTATGCCAAGATGACGGATAAGGATCAGGACCAGGCCAACCGGTTTGTCGGCAATCTGGTCACGCGGCTGATCACCGAAGACTGCCCGAACCAGGCCAAGCGGGCACTCAAGGAAGACGGCGGTCAGGCGTTCGAGCAGGCATTTGGCCTGGTGGGCAAGGTCGCTATGCGGGAGTTGATGGCCGACAAACATGTGGTGCAGTCCGTGTCCGGTTTCGAGAAATACCTGGATAAAGACAAATTTATTGCCCTGAAAGACTGATCGGAACCACAGGCGGTGTGTGATTGCCGCTTACCCGGGGACGACGGCGATTCGCGCAATGGATTAAGCGGCGATTGTATTGATGGATTAATAGAGGGATCCGACTTATGGAAGAGTACGAGCCTTGGGGGTTGCGCACCGACACCTTTCTGATGCTGATGCATCTGAGCCAGTTATCCAGTTACATTATGCCCGGCGCCGGTTTCTTACTGCCAGTCATCATGTGGGCCACCAACAAGGACCAGTCTGCTGAAGTCGACCGGCACGGCAAGATGATAATGAACTGGATGCTGAGCCTACTGATCTATTCGGTGATCTGCTTCGCCCTGATTTTCGTGATTGTGGGCGCATTCCTGCTCTGGGGGCTGCTATTGCTGAATCTGATTTTTGTCATCATTGCGGCGGTCAACGCCAATGATGGCAAGCTGTGGCGCTACCCGCTCAGTATCAGCTTCTTCAAGGTCGAAGAGCCCCGCCCGTAAAGCCGCACTGTAAAATAGAAAAGGTGGCCCGGGGGCCACCTTTTATTTGCAGGTCGGTATTTGATACCTATTTACTTGTACTGCTTGGGCAGGTCTGCCGCGCACATGCCGAGTTCGGCGCCGTTGTGCAGTTGCGTCGCCACGCCCACCGGATATCCGACCTTCAGCGTCTTGTCGTTGTTGCACACATAGAGCTGGTCCAGCGTGAGCTTGAACGAGCCAAAGTAGCCGTCCAGTGCCGTCCAGCCAACAATGTGCTTGCCATTGGTGGAAATCTTGGTTGCGGTCGAAACCACCTCGAGATCCGAAGCGTTCATCACACCCTGGCCCCTGAGGAAATCGGCCAGTCGATACTCGCCGCCGAGGGTATCAGAGACAATCATCGCTCCGGCGCCGGAGGCCGTGCCGATCGCACCAACCAGTGTGCCGTCATCGGCAACGTCATACGGATTGAACGGCTTGTCACCCCAGCAGAACCAGTCCCACCAGGGGCAGGCTTCCTTGATATCCAGCAACCTGAATTCGCCGGTCTCGGTGTTATACAGGTACTGGTTGGGTTCCAGTTGCGCGTTATAGGTGTCTATACCGGTGACCCAGGTACCATCCCTACTCACTGCCGTGGCCTGGCCGACGTACTCGATATCGGACGGAGCCGCATCCTGCAGATTGATTTCCTCGCCGTTTTTCCACACGCGTCCCTCCCACCAGCCGACGGCGTCAGATTCCCAGCCGACCGCGACACCGGTGTTCGACAGTGCGTTGACGCGGGAACTGTTGTCGTCCTTGTGGCTGTCGAGGATGGTCCAGCCATCGTCATCGCTGTAGGTCACTGCGGACACACGGTAGTTGCTGTACTCCGCCGCGTTGTCGCAGTTCCACAGGAAGCCGCCCATGGTGCGTCCATCCGGTGAAATGGCAAAGTTGGAGTACATCTCCAGGATGCCGCCGCCCTGATCACAGCCGGTGTTGCCGGCACTGGGCAGCACTTCGATGCCGCGGCCTTGTGTGTAGCGGGCAGGCAGATACGAACTGTTTTGACTGACCCGCCCGCTGATCACGGCGCCGTTGTCACTCATGGCAATGCCGCCCATCGGCAGGATGGTGTAGTCCTCATTGCCATCCTGATAGACCCAGCTCAGTGCGTCACCATAAGAATTGGCTATGGTGCCTGCCGTTGTCTGCCCACTCTCGGTGACCTGGTTGCCGTTGGGCGCGGGAGAGGTGATCAGCTGCGGGGTGTTTTTCATACCGTTCATCTGGATGTCGATGTGCTCGACGACCTGACCGGCACCTGCCACAACGGGCACATAGTCACAGGCGTCATCTTGCACCGCGTCGTCGCTTTCTCCGCTACCGTTGTAGTACTCGGAGGGGCCGGGCATTCCGAACTGCGGTGTCGGGAAGCCGCCCGCAAAGATCTTCTCGACATGGATCACATACTGCGCCCCGGGCGTAAGGCCCTGCAGGATAAACTCACCGCTGCCCTGCGCTGCCTCCGGATCGCCGTCATTCCAGTCGCCGGTCATCGCGGTGATTGCATCGTGCCAGGGATCGTCGATATTGCGCGCGACAATATTCAGGCCGATGACCCCTTCCTTGCTGAATGCGTAGGTGACAGTTCCCTTGATGGTGCCGGTTTGCGACGTAAAGCTGTTGGCGGGGTAGAGCGAGGAGATCGCCGCGTAATCCTCTTGCGTGGTAGCCGTTGCCTGCTGATCTCCGGTTGCGCCGCTGCTCGTTGGGTTGGTGTTGATATACGGATACATGACCGAGATATCAGAGAGCGCCGGAGCGGAATCCTGCGGGAACGGCAGGCGGTAGGCACCGCCGATGAGCGGGTGCGCCGAGCAGTCCCTGGGACCCGCGGTCAGCGCATCATAATTTCCGTACATGATGATGTGGCCGTTGGTCTGGGTGTGCGCGAGGTTGAAGGAGTGGCCCAGTTCGTGAGTAATCACCCCGTTGATCTGCCGCAGGTCGGTGTCGTTGTAGTAAGTACTGGCGCCGCCGATGACGGCCCAGCCCTCGGTAATGATGCCGGTCTCTTCATCGGCCCATTCCGGTGAGGCGATACCGAGTACACCCGGGGGCGCGCCCATCACGTCGCGCATGACCGAGCCCGTCTCGTCGAACATCACGTGAATACCGCCATTGTTCACGGTGCCGATAATTTCATGTACCACGTTGCCCGCGCTATCGGTCGTGAACTCCTCCGCGGCGCCGGTGATATCGCCGTCCTCGCCGCCGATGCCGATATCGGCAAAGCTGCCGGCAACCTCGGCCTGGAAAGTGGAGGTGGGCACCTTGGTCCAGGAGGCTAATGCATCCTTGACCCGCGCGACGCCCTGCTCGTTGGCGAACTCGACGTAGACATCTTCATAGTGACCGCATACCCAGCCGTCGTCTTCGTTGCAGGTTTCCGGGGTGCTCTTGTACAGCTTGACGGTGCCGGAGGCGAAGTTGCCGCCGTCGGTGTAGACCTTGACCGGCGAGCTGACGTCCCAGCGGTAGGGGATGCCGTTCTCGTAGTCAAAGACATACAGGGGGCCGTAAGCGAAGGCAGAAGAGGTACCGGCAAGGAGGCAGGCCGCCAGTGCTGATTTCGGGAATATCTTTTTATTATTGAGCATCAGTCATCACTCCTTTTGTCACCCAGTTTTCCTGCACCGCGGTTCTTACCAGCGACAGGAAAGCTTTTGCTGCATAGGCGCCACCGGGCTGACTGACCAGGTCCTGGTGAGTCGGTTTCAGCGGGCCGCTGAACTTGATCCGCGCAAACAGTTCTTCGTTGTTAAGGCCGTTGCTGATCTTGTCGCCGCGAATCACGAACTTGCCCTGGGTCAGGCCAACCGTGGTCTGGAAGCCGGTTTTTGATGCGGGCTTGTTCAGGAACAGCATGACGTTCTCACCAACGCTGTAGGTCGGCCAGCCAGGCGGTGTGACCATCAGGTTGACGCGACCATCGCCGGTGGGTTTCGGCTTTATGAGGCCGAATTGCCGGAAACTGTAGCTCGAGCCCTTGTCCCCCTTTATGTTCTGGCCGATTTCAATGGTGATCTCGGTGTAGGGTAGCCCGTCTTGAAAGCCGTCTTCCTTTTTTGACACAGTGCCGACAATGATCGATTCGGTGTGTCTCATCAGTTCGAGTAGATTCTGTTTTTTTATCTGGCTTGCGTGCGCCGCATTGATGCTCAACATCGGGATGATGATAGAAACAAGCAATGCGAAACCGCGAAACTGACAACGTTTAGCGTTGGTCACAGTGACCTCCTGTTTTGGGTTTAATTATTATTGGGTGGACTCTTCGCCCGAATCGGTTCATCCCTGAGTGCCTGATAACCTGCTGTTTCCCTTGGTTGCGAAATGATTTACCGGCAATAATAGGCGGTCGCCGTATTGTTATGACGGTGGAGAGAGACTATGAGAGAAAGCGCTGAGGCGCTGTGCAGTACCGGACATGGCATTGACGAATTCGGCCATTCCCGCGCAGCGAAAAAAAATAATAAAGCTTCGTCCGTGAATCCCTTCTTGCTCGGACTGGTATGGCGGGTACTGGAAAGCTATCAGGTTGATCCCGGTGATCTAATTCACCAATCGCTATACCGGCCGGGGCAGGCGGCGCCGATATGCGGTTCTGTCCGGGCGCAGGAGTACTATGGCGTTATCGCCAATACGCTGCGGGTCATCGACGACGAGGCGGTGGGAGTGCGCGCGGCTTCGGTACTGCATCCGAGCCATCTCGATATCTTCGGTCACGCCTGGATGGCAGCTCCGACGCTGCTGGCAGGCTTCCATATGACGCAGAATTGTCTCAGTGTGCTGAACAGCGATCTGCAGGTGCACCTCGCCGCGGATTCGAACCGCGTTGGCCTGGTGTACCAGCGTCACCGCGAAGCCCCCTTTCCGGGAATTGCAGCAGACTGCGAAATTGGCGGGCTGGTGCGATTTTGCCGCTTTCAATTCGACGAGTCGTTCACGCCGCTGGCGGTTTCACTGCGTCGACCAGTGCCAAAGAATCGCGCGCTCTGGGACGACTATTTTGGCGTGTCGGTTCAATTCGATGCACCGCATAATTCTGTGTTTGTAGGCCGGGAATTTGCCGAGCGGCGCTTGCCAACGGCGCACGCGGAAATTTTTGAGCGGCATCACGCGACGCTTGTGCACGCCAGGGCGGAGCAGGAGGCATCGGATATTGTGACGCGGGTGCGAGCAGAAATCCGGCGACAATTACCGACCGGGGAGGTGGCGCTGGAAAAAATAGCCGAAGCGGTCCATGTCCCGACGCGAACCCTGCATCGCAAACTGAGTCAGGATGGCACCACGTTTCGCCAGTTGCTGCGGGATGTCCGCATCCAGCTTGCCCGGCAGTACCTGCGCGATGCGCGTTACAACGTAACGGAAATCGCCTTTATGCTCGGTTATTGTGATGCGGGGGCATTTACGCGGGCGTTTCGCGAATGGTTCGGCGACGCGCCGACGGCGTACCGCGCGCGGCTAACCTGAGCGGCGGCCGTCTTTCTATTGCCCGCGGTGCTGCGGGCAGGCAAAAAAAGGGCGATCCGAAGATCGCCCCTGTGCGGATTACTTTTTATTTTTCATCGCCGCCATCAGCAGGTCGCCCATGCTGCCCTGGCTCTTGCCGCCGCCCTGTTGCTGGCGGTTGCGGTTATTGTGCCGCTGCGCCTGGCGGCTCTCGCGGTGATCGCCACGCTTGACGCCGCCGCTGCCCTGTTCACCCGGCTCGTCGCTCATGCGCATGGACAGGCCGATACGCTTGCGCGCCACGTCCACTTCCATGACCTTTACATTGACGATGTCGTTCGCCTTGACCACTTCGTGCGGATCCTTGACGAATTTCTCTGACAGCGCGGAGATGTGCACCAGGCCGTCCTGGTGTACGCCGATATCCACAAATGCCCCGAAGTTGGTGACGTTGGTGACGGTGCCTTCCAGCACCATGCCCGGGCGCAGGTCCTTGATCTCCTCCACGCCATCTTCGAACCTGGCGGTGCGGAATTCCGGGCGCGGGTCGCGGCCGGGCTTTTCCAGTTCGGCGATGATGTCGGTCACGGTGGGTACGCCGAATTTCTCATCGGTGTAGTCGGCCGGGTTCAGGCGGCGCAGGAACGCGGAGTCGCCGATCAGGCTATTGATCTCGCGGCCGTTCTTCTCGGCGATGCGCTTCACTACCACGTAGGCTTCCGGGTGCACGCCGGAGCGGTCCAGCGGGTTCTCGCCATTGTTGATGCGCAGGAAGCCGGCGGCCTGTTCGAACGCCTTGGGCCCGAGACGCGAGACGTCCATCAGCTGCTGGCGATTCTTGAAGGCGCCGTGCTGGTCGCGGTAGCTGACGATATTGGCGGCGATCGATGAAGTGAGGCCGGATACCCGCGACAGCAGCGGTGCGGAGGCGGAGTTCAGCTCGGCGCCGACGCCGTTCACACAGTCTTCCACCACCGCGTCGAGCGAGCGCGCCAGCTGGGTCTGCGATACGTCGTGCTGGTACTGGCCCACGCCGATGGATTTGGGCTCGATCTTCACCAGCTCGGCCAGCGGATCCTGCAGGCGGCGGGCAATGGAGATGGCGCCGCGGATGGTCACGTCCAGGTCGGGGAATTCGCGTGCGGCGAATTCGGACGCGGAGTACACGGAGGCGCCGGCCTCGTTGACCATGACTTTCTGTGCAGACAGCTTGTACTGCTTGATGGTGTCGCCGACGAACTTGTCGGTCTCGCGGCTGCCGGTGCCGTTGCCGATCGCGATCAGGCCGACATTGTGTTTTTCACACAGGGCGGCGATCACTACGGCGGCCTCGCGGGCGCGGTTTTGCGGCGGCGTGGGGAAGATGGCGGTGTGGTCGAGGATCTTGCCGGTGGCGTCGACGACGGCCACTTTCACCCCGGTGCGCAGGCCCGGGTCCAGGCCGATGGTGGCCTTCTGCCCGGCCGGCGCCGACAGTAGCAGGTCTTTGAGGTTGCGGGAGAAGACCTTGATCGCCTCCTCTTCCGCCTTCTCGCGCAGCTCGCCGAGCAGGTCGGTTTCCAGCGTGGTCAGCAGCTTGATGCGCCAGGTCCAGCGCACGACTTCGCCCAGCCATTTGTCCGCCGGGCGGCCCTGGTCACTGATGTCGAACTGCTTCGCAATCATCGCCTCGCACGGGTGGCCGGCGGTCGCCGGGCGCTCCTCATCCCCTTCGAGGCCGATACTGATCGCGAGGATGCCCTCGTTGCGGCCGCGGAAGATCGCCAGTGCGCGGTGGCTCGGCACCTTGGCCCAGTTTTCCGCGTATTCGAAATAGTCGCGGAACTTGGCGCCTTCTTCTTCCTTGCCGTCGAGCAGCTTGGATTTGACCTCACCGTCGCGCTTGAGGAAGTCGCGCAGTTTGCCCAGCAGCTCGGCATCTTCGGCGAAGCGTTCCATCAGGATGAACTTGGCCCCGTCGAGGGCCGCCTTGATGTCCTTGACGTGCAGCGAGGCGTCTTCGTTATCGGTGTTGAGGTAGGGCTGCGCCGCCTCCTCCGGGTTCAGGGTCGGGTCGCTGAACAGCGCATCGGCGAGGGGTTCGAGCCCGGCCTCGATGGCGATCTGGCCCTTGGTGCGGCGCTTGGGCTTGTAGGGCAGGTACAGGTCTTCGAGCCGGTTCTTGGTGTCGGCAGCATTGATCTGCTCGGCCAATTCCGGCGTAAGTTTGCCCTGCTCGTCGATGCTTTTGAGGATGGTGGCGCGGCGCTCTTCCATCTCGCGCAGGTAGCGCAGGCGATCTTCCAGGTTGCGCAATTGGGTGTCGTCCAGCCCCCCGGTCACTTCCTTCCGGTACCGGGAGATAAACGGCACGGTGGCGCCTTCATCCAGCAGTGCGACCGCGGCGGCTACCTGCTGTGCGCGTACATTGAGTTCTTCGGCAATTCGAGCGTTGATATCCAGCATTTATTGTTACATCCGTTCTGCGGTGCTACTTCCTCTGCGACCCGGTTCGGACACCGGCCAACAGGATAAATTCGGTGGGGCATTATGCGCGAGCCGGGCGCGCCGAGAAAGGTTTGCGGCAAAGTGCATCCCGTTGCGACGGTCTGCATCTGAAAGCGCTCCATTCATCGTCGAACTTCAGTAGAATGCGAAGCTAGTTATTTTTTAACCAATGGAAGTAATTGTGGACTCGTCGAATAAGAACAAGCTTCTGGCAATTGTTGTTGTCTCTGGGGTCGCTGTGGCAGCGGCACTTTACCTGCTCAGGCCCAAACCTGAGGAAAAAGTTGCGGAGGCGGCGGTGCCGCCGGTGGCCGATGTGGTCTACGCGACACCCGGCCGCCAGACCCTGCTGGTGCCGAGCCAGGGTACGGTGCACGCGCGCCACGAGATTGAGCTGGTGGCCCGCGTCGGCGGTGTCATCCAGAGCGTTAACCACGGTTTTGTCGCCGGCGGTTTCTTCAAGAGTGGTGACTCACTGGTCGGGATAGAGCCGGCAGACTACCGCTACCAGCTGACCCGCGCCGAGTCGCAGCTGGCCAATGCCAGGTCCACCTTCGCCCAGGAGCAGGGCCGTGCCAAGCAGGCCAAGCGCGAGTGGCGCGACCTGGGCAGTGATTCGGCCAACGCGCTGTTCCTGCGCAAGCCGCAGCTGCAGGCGGCCGAGGCCGCCGTGGCCGCCGCGCGCGCGGACCGCGACCAGGCCCGGCTGAACCTGGCGCGCACCGATATCAAGGCGCCGTTCGCCGGTCGCGTGGTGCAGACCTTTGTCGACGTGGGGCAGTACGTCACGCCCGGCACCAAGCTCGCCAAGGTGCACAGCACCGACGTCGCCGAAGTGCGCCTGCCGCTGACCGATCACCAGCTGTACCTGCTGGGCCTGCCGCTGGGCAAGGCGATCGAGAACGGCCCCTCCGTGCGCCTGACCGCGCAGGTGGCCGGCCAGCAGCGCGAGTGGCGCGGCCAGCTGGTGCGCACCGAGGCCAGCGTCGATCCCAACAGCCGCTTCGTCTACGCCGTGGCCCAGGTACAACACCCGTACGAGGGCGATGCCCCGCTGCTCAATGGCCTGTTCGTCGAGGCGGACATCGCCGGCAAGACCTTCGACGATATCGCCCGCCTGCCGCGCCAGGCGCTGCACGAGGGCAACCAGCTGCTGGTGCTGGATGCCGAGAACAAACTGCACCATCGCAAGGTGCAGCTGCTGCAGACCGCCGGCGATGAAGCCTGGGTGCGCGGCAAACTGACCAGCGGTGAACGCGTGATCGTATCCAGCCTGGGGTATTCCCGCGAGGGCATGGTGTTGACCCCGAACCCGCTGAACGAGAAGCCGTCCGGGCTGATGCTGGGCGACGAGGGCGAGCCGCAGGATTCCGATAAGGCGGCGGCAAAAACCAGCACTGACAGCAACGCCAGTGCCAGCGCCTCCGCGCAGGGAGAGGGCTGATCATGCAGGGCATCATTCAGTGGTTCGCGCGTAACAGCAAGGCCGCCAACCTGCTGATGTTCATGATCATCATCGGCGGTTTTTTCGGCATCAAGCATATCGGGCGCGAGGTATTCCCGACCATCAACCCGGGTGTCGTGCAGGTGAATATCTCCTATCGCGGCGCCGGCCCGGCGGAAGTGGAACAGCAGGTCACCCAGCGGGTCGAGCAGGCGATTGCCGAGGTCAAAGGCATCAAGGAGGTCAACTCCTGGTCGGCGCGCGGGCGCAGTTCCGTGAGCATCCAGGCGGTGGATGGCTACGACCAGCTGCGCCTGTTGAACGACATCAAGGTGCAGGTGGACAGCATCAACACCTTCCCCGCCGATATCGAGCGCCCGATCGTCTCGCTGCAGGAATGGGAACAGCAGATGATGATGATCGCCATCGGCGGTCCCGTCTCTGCGCGGCAACTCAAGGATACGGCGCTGGACCTGCGCGACAAGCTCACGCTGCTGCCCGGTGTGCGCCGGGTGGATGTGTGGGGCGACCGCGCCGACGAGGTATCGATCGAGGTGTCCGAAGTCGACCTGCGCCGCTACAACCTGAGCTTCGACGATGTGGCCAAGGCGGTGCGTGAGTCGTCGCTGGACCTGCCTGCGGGCATGGTGCGCTCCGAGCGCGGCGACATCCAGGTACAGACCCGCGGCCAGGCCTACACGGCGGAAGATTTCGAGCGTATTCCGCTGATCAGCCGCAAGGACGGCACCAAGCTGCTGGTCGGCGACGTGGCCAAGGTCACCGACGGCTTCGAGGAAGACGGCTCCATCATCCGCTTCAACGGCAAGCCGGCGATGAACCTGCGGGTGCTGCAGGGCGAGCCGCTGGACGTGGTGGATACCGCACGGCGGATCAACGACTTCATGGCCGATGCGCGCAAGCAGCTGCCACCGGGCATGGAGTTCGAAACCTGGTTCGATTTTTCCAAGGCCTACGAGGGCCGCATGAACCTGCTCACCAACAACGCTCTCGGCGGCCTGTTGCTGGTGTTCGTGCTGTTGATGCTGTTTCTGCGCCCGGCGCTGGCGGTGTGGGTGACGGTGGGTATCGCCACCGCCTTCCTCGGCGCCTTCTGGCTGCTGCCCACCACCGGGGTCACGCTCAACATGCTGTCGCTGTTCGCGTTCCTGTTGATTCTCGGGATCGTGGTCGACGATGCCATTATCGTCGGCGAGGCGGTGCACGCCGCCCACGACAAGGGGATTACCGGGCTGGCGGCGGCCGAAATGGGGGTCAAGCAGGTCTCCTCACCGGTGATCTTCGCCGTGGTGTCGACCATGGTGTTCTTTATCCCGATGCTGTTCCTGCCCGGCTATACCTCGCAGATGATGTTGCCGTTGCCGGTGGTGGTGCTGCTGGCGCTGGGCTTCTCGCTGATCGAGTCGCTGCTGATCCTGCCGGCGCACCTGGTCAAGATGAAGCCGGAGCAGCCGGCGAAATCCGGCCTGGGACTGAAGCTGCAGAAGCTGCGCGGCAAGTTTGCCCGCGGCATGCAGCTGGCCAGCGAAAAGTACTACCTGCCGCTGCTGGAAAAATCCCTGACCAACAGCCGCACCACCATCATGATCTTCGTCATGGCGCTGGTGGCCACCGGCGTGCTGTTCAAGGCCGGTTACATCGGCACTGCGTTCTCGCCGAAAGTGCCATCTGACCTGCTGCAGCTGAGTACTACCATGGCACCGGGGGAATCCTTCGAGGAATCCAAGCGGGTCATGGAGCAGTTCGAGAGCGCCGGCAAGAAGCTGGCGGAGGACAAGAAGTTGCTGGCGGAAAACGGCGGCAAGCCGTTCGTCAAGAACACCATGGTGTTCCTGTGGCGCGGCAATATCACCGTGTTGCTGCAGTTGACCGACGGCGAGCACCGCGACGTCACCTCGGAAACCCTGGCCCACCGCTGGCGCGAATATATCGGCGAGCTGCCGGCCAGCGTTGAGGAAATGGATATCCAGCACACCATCAACGACGGCGGCAACGGTATCTCCCTGAACCTGAGTACCGCGTCCGGCGATATGGACGAGCTGCGCCGCGCCGCCGACAAGGTCAAGGATGCGCTGGACAAGTACGACGGCGTCTACGACGTGCGCGACAACCTGGTCAGCGCCCGCCGCGATATCGAGATCCAGCTGAAGCCGCAGGCCAGCAACTTCGGTATCGGTCTCGCCGACGTGGCGCGCCAGGTGCGCCAGGGCTTCTACGGCGAGGAAGTGCAGCGTATTCCCCGCGGCCGCGAGGATGTGCGCGTGATGGTGCGCTACCCGAAAGACGAGCGTTCCAACGAGGACCAGATCGATCGCATGCGCATCCGCACCAACCAGGGCGAGATTCCGTTCAGTGCGGTGGCCAAGGCAGTCTATGTGCCCGGCTACACCACTATCCGCCGCCACGACCGCGAGCGCACGGTGCAGATCACTGCCGAGCTGACCCCGGGCGCGGCCTCGTCGCACGAGATCCTGAAGCAGCTGCGCGACAAGGAAGTGCCCAAGTGGGAAAAGCAGTTCCAGGGCTTCTCGCTGAAAACCGCCGGTGAAATGCAGGAAGAGGAAGAGTTCAGCGGTTCGCTGGTAGCCTTCTTCGTACTGTCGCTGTTCGCGATCTACGCACTGCTGGCCATCGCGTTCCGTTCCTATTCGCAGCCGATCCTGATCCTGACCGCGGTGCCGTTTGGCTTCCTCGGTGCGATTCTGGGTCACCTGCTGATGGGGTACGACATCAGCATCATGTCCATGCTCGGCTTCCTCGCCGCTGCCGGCGTGGTAGTGAACGACAACCTGGTGTTGATGGACCGCATCAACCAGCTGCGCTCTGAAGGCGTGGCGGTGATGGAGGCCGTGGTACAGGCCGGGCGCGATCGTTTCCGCCCGATTATCCTGACCTCGCTGACCACCTTCCTGGGGCTGGTGCCGATCATGTTCGAGCGCTCGATCCAGGCGCAGTTCCTGATTCCGATGGTGGTGAGCCTGGCGTTCGGCGTACTCTGTGCCACCGTGGTAACGCTGATTCTGGTGCCGAACCTGTACCGGGTCTCGGAGATGCTGCGCGCCAAGGTGCGCGGCAAGCGCGGCCTGGACGAAGAGCTGCCGGTGTCGCTGGAAAAGGCCTGATCCGCTAGCGATATTTGGCCCGGTGCCATCTGTGGGAATAGCGTGGTGCGGTGCTTGCGGAGCTAAATTGGTACCGGGTTTACATGGAATGATTGAGCGGGTTCCGTAGGGGCGGACCTGGTGTCCGCCCGCGCGGGCCGCAGACCCGCCAGCGGAGCTGGAGCCCCGGGGTGCCCGGGCCCGGCGCCCGGGCGATTGATCCGCAACGGCACCATTGCCTAAAATGTTCTCGACCACAGCCGACTCCGCGTCGGCTTTTTTGTATCCTCACGAACGACAACCTCACAGGAACACCCGCCCATGCGCATCCCGCGTATCTACTCCGCCGAACCTCTCGCCGGTCGCGATGCAGTCGAACTGGATGAAAATGCCTCCCGCCACCTGGTCAAGGTACTGCGCCTGGCGCCGGGGCGGCCGCTGGTACTGTTCGATGGTAGCGGCGGCGAGTACCGTGCGGAGCTGCTGGAAAGCGGCAAGCGCGCGCGGGTGCAGCTGGGGGATTTCACCGCCGACGACCGCGAGTCGCCGCTGGCGCTGACGCTGGCGATTGGTATTTCCCGCGGCGATCGCTTCGACTGGGTGATACAAAAGGCCACCGAACTGGGCGTGGCGCGTATCCAGCCCTTGTTTACCGAGCGCTGTGAGGTAAAACTGTCCGGCGACCGGCTGCAGAAGAAGCTCGGTCACTGGCGCCAGATTGCGGTCAGCGCCTGCGAGCAGTGCGCCCGCAACCGGGTGCCGGAGATCGCCGAGCCACAGAAGTTCACCCACTTCCTGCAGCAGCCCCCGGCGGTGGACCTGCAATTGGTACTGCACCACCGCACCGACAAGCAGCTGCGCGACCTGGAAACGGAACGCGGCCGGCCGCAGTCAGCGCTGTTGCTGGTGGGCCCGGAGGGTGGCCTGTCGCAGGCGGAAATCGACGCGGCGCTGGCGCAATCCTTCGCCCCGCTGCGGCTGGGGCCGCGGGTACTGCGCACCGAGACGGCGCCGGTGGCGGCGCTGTCGGTGTTGCAGTACCAGTGGGGCGACTTATAAAAATCAGATCCAGGGCTCTAGGCGCTCTGGTTGGCACAAGCCGGGTCCGGGTATACCTTTCCGGGACCGTCGGAGGCATGGATGCCGACGCCGAGCGTACAGGGATGTATTCACAGCGTGTCTCGGAAAGGTATACCCGGACCCGGCGCTCCGCGATCAAGAATGATATTTTCGATTGAAAAGTTGTTTGCGGTGTTGGTTGCGCAGGTTTTTCCGAAATCATTAAAACCAATTCAGGGAAAAAGAAATGGTCAGATTAATCCTGTGGCTGATTGGCCTCACCATTGTGGTGCTGTCTATCGCCATCATTCTCAAACCGCAGCTGGCGCGCAGTATCAGTGAGCGCATGAATGAAACCGGCTACGCGGTGGCGGCCTGGGCGCGGGTGGTGATCGGTCTGATACTGCTGCTGATCGCCGATACCCGCTCTGCCTGGACCATCTGGATCAATGCCCTCGGGGTGCTGGTGGTGCTGGTCGGCGCCTATATGCTGTTTATCGGCTTCGAGCGCAGCAAGGCGCTGGCGATGAAAATCGCCGGCGGCAACGAGATGTTCCTGCGCATCAGCGGCGCGATCGGTGTGCTGCTCGGCATACTGCTGCTGTCGGCCCGATGAGGAGTGCCCGGTGTTTGCCACTGAACTGGTGATTTTCGATTGCGACGGCGTACTGGTGGACAGCGAGAGCATCGTCTGCCGCATTCTCGCCGAGGAGATGAACAAGCTCGGCATGACCACCACGCCGGAAGCGCTGGACGAACAGTTCAGCGGCCGCCCGGCGAAAGACTGCCTGCTGGAAATCGAGACCCGCTACGGCGGGCCGCTGCCGGACGACTATTTCGGCAACACCGAGCGACGCATCCGCGAGGCCTTTCACACGGAGCTGGAGCCGGTGGCCGGTATCGGGGACCTGCTGGATCACCTGCAGCAGGTCAATCTGCGCACCTGTGTGGCCTCGTCCGGCTCCCATGACAAGATGCGCCTGACCCTGAACAAGACCGGGCTCTACGACTACTTCGACGGTCGCATCTTCAGCGCCGACGACGTCTCCCGCGGCAAGCCGCACCCCGACCTGTTCCTGTTTGCGGCGCAGACCATGGGGGTGGAGCCGCAGCGCTGCCTGGTGGTGGAGGATTCCATCGCCGGGGTTACCGCGGCGGTGGCGGCCGGCATGCCGGTGGTGGGCTACAGCAACCACCCCAAGCGCGCACCGCAGCTGCGCGAGGCCGGTGCGCGGGTGGTCGGCGATCTGCTGGCGGTGGTCGATTACCTGTGAGCGGTGGTTGAGCCGCGTTATCCGCGGGCGCATCGCCGTCTGGGTATTGGCCGGCGCGACACTATAATGCAGCCGACACCAGTCACCTGGAGCCCCGGAATGTTCCGTTCGCGCCGTGCGTTCAGTGCCTCCTGCCTGTTGCTGCTCTCCTCCGTGCTGCTGTTCTGCGGCCTGCTGCTGAGCGGTTGTTTCGACCCGCACAAGCAATACACGAATTATCCCCTGAACCCGCTGGCGCGGATCGCCGACGGCCCCGACGAGCAGGCCGCGCGCCGCGCGGCGCCGTTTGGCGACGCCATGGTGCGTTACCTGCGCGGCAAGGCGCGTCGCGGCGGCGACGAGTTTGTGCTGCGGGTGGACTTCGAACCCGGCGGCTTCGCACCGGAAATGGACAGCATTGGCGACGTGGAGGCGCTGCTGGTGATCATGCGCGACTTCCCGCGCCTGCGCATCGCCATCGAGGGCCACACCGACAGCGCCGGCGATGCACAGAAAAACCTGAAACTGTCGCAGTGGCGAGCCGACTGGGTGCGCAGCTTCCTGGTCGAGCGCGGCATTGACGCGGCGCGTATCGAAGCGGAGGGCTTCGGCGATACCCAGCCGATTGCCGACAACAGCACCCCGGCCGGCCAGGAAAAAAACCGCCGCCTGGTGGTGCGTGTACTCAATTTCGATTCGGCGCCGATAGAGGTCGCGCTGCCGGGCGCGCGCCACTGATCCTGCCCGCCTTTTGTCCGCCTTTCGCGCCTTGTCAGCCCTTCCTGGCCAGGTACAGGAAGCACACTGCCAGGCCCGCCAGCCCGAACCAGGGCGATAGCGCAAACTCGCTCAGGTAGGGGACCTTGCCCGGCGCGCTGACCGCTGCGACGGCAACGAGCACGCCCATCAGGGCCTCGCCGGTGATCAGGCCCGAGGCCAGCAGCAGGCCGTCGCCTTCCACTTCGCCGCCGCGTCTTCGCTGCTGCCAGTGGGCCAGCAGGCCGCCGAGCAGGATGGGGATCGACAGCCCCAGCGGCAGGTAGACCCCCACGGCCACCGCCAGCACCGGAAAGCGGAAATGGGCGCTGCGGCGCTTCTGGATCTCGTCCAGTGCGATCAGCAGGATGGCGAGGCCGAAGCCGATAAAGATGTACACCCACTCGATACCGGCGCCGAAGATACCGGTGGACAGTTCGCGCATCAGGCTCGCCTGCGGCGCCGACAGCGGTGTGGCCTCCGGGTTCAGCGGGCTGGGGCGGCCGATGCCGTAGCCCTGGTCGAGGATCGACAGCACCAGCGGGATGGCGCCGGCAGCGGCGGCGACGCCGATGATCTGGAATACCTGCTGGCGCCAGGGAGTGGCACCGACGATATGGCCGCATTTCAGATCCTGCATGTTGTCGCCGGCAATGGCCGCTGCCGAGCAGATCATGCCGGCCAGGTACATCACTGCAATCGGGCCGAGCTTGGCGGCCATGCCCTCGTTGCCCATCAGTTGCAGCAGGATCAGCGCCGACACGATCACCGTGGCAATGGTGACGCCGCTGATCGGGTTGTTGCTCGAGCCGACCAGGCCGGCCATATAACCGGCCACCGAGGCGAACACGAAGCCCAGCACCAGCATCAGTGCGGACATGATCGCGGCGATCCAGTAGCGCCCGGGAAAGCCGTCGAGCGCATTGAGGAAAATAAAATACAGCGGTATCGCCGACAGCAGCACCAGCAGCGACACGTAGGGAATCGGCATGTCCTGCTCGGTGCGCAGCGCGACTGCACCGGCCTTGGCCTCGCGGTGTGCCTGCAGCGAGGCCCTGACCCCGTCCATCAGCGGCCTGGCCAGCGTGATCAGTGACCAGACCCCGCCCACCATCATCGCGCCGACACCGATGCGCCGGCACTGCTGCCACGACGCATCGGCGAGGCCCTGCCAGTCCTGCGCCGTCCAGCTGCCCATATCACCGCTGACGCCGGCGATCTGGCGCAGCTCGTCGCTATTGAGCAGCCAGTTGATTGGCACGCCGAGCAGCGTGCCGATGGCGCCGCCGAGAAACACCAGCACCGCAACATTGAGGCCGACGATATAGCCGACGCCGAGCAGCGCCGGGCTCAGGGTGATATCGCCGGTGAACAGCCACTTGCCGCCGAGCCAGCTCTTGGTGGTGGCGACGCCGCCGGCCAGCAGGCCGACACCGGATTCCAGTAGCTTGACCAGGCCGCCCAGTCCGGCCGCGGCCAGCAGCAGGCGGAAACCGCGCTTGGCCTCCGGACCCGGTCGCAGTTCCGGGTGATCGTGGTCCGTCTCCACGCCGCCGGTTTTCAGTACCTGGGCGGTGGCCACGCCCTCCGGAAAGGTGAGGTCTGCCTCCACGATCAGCGCGCGCCGCAGTGGAATCGTAAACGCCACGCCGAGTACCCCGCCGAGAATGCCGATCATCGTCATGGTGCCCCAGTGGTAGCCGCCCCAGGCGCCCATCATTACCAGCGCCGGCAGCGTGAAGATGATCCCCGCCGCCAGCGACTCGCCCGCCGAGGCGGCGGTCTGCACCATGTTGTTTTCGAGAATCGTGGAGCGGCGGAACAGCCGCAGTATGCCCATGGAGCAGGCGGCGGCGGGAATCGATGCGGATACGGTCAGGCCCACCAGCAGGCCGATATAGGCGTTGGCGGCGGCCAGGATCGCCGACAGCACCGCGCCGAGGATCAGCGCCTTCACCGTCATTTCGTTGATGATGCGCTCCGCGGGCACGAGAGGATGGTCGACCATGGGCGATTCCCGGTGGTTATTGGTTTTCTCTCTTATAGCAGATTGGCCCGGTAGTGCCGCTTAGTGGGTACGCGCGTGCGGGGCGGTTGTCGGTGGGCGGGGTCGGGCGAACACAGGGTTCGCCCTTACGGAAGTCGTGCAGTGGTTCGGGCGGGGTCAGTGCCTGTGGTGCTCGGTAAGCACGCTACTGAATTATTTCTCCGCAACCCCGAGCGCTTTGAGAATCTCCGCAGTCGGGTTCACCTGGTTCATGGTGTAGAAATGCAGTCCCGGCGCGCCGCCGTCGATCAACGTTTCGCACAGGTCGGTGACCACTTCCAGGCCCAGCTTCCTGATATCCGCCGGATCGCGGTAGCTTTCCATGCGCTGGCGCAGCCAGCGCGGGATCTCTGCACCGCAGTTGCGCGAGAAGCGCGCCAGGTTGGTGAAGTTGGTGATCGGCATGATGCCGGGCACGATCGGTGCGTCGATACCGGCCTTGGCGCACTGGTCGACAAAAAAGAAATACGCATCCGGGTTGTAGAAGTACTGGGTCAGCGCGCTGTTGGCGCCGGCGTCAAACTTGCCCTTCAGGTAGCGGATATCGTCGTCGTAGCTCTCCGACTCCGGGTGGATTTCCGGGTAGGCCGCCACTTCGAGGTGGAAGTGATCGCCGGTGTGACGGCGGATAAAGGCCACCAGTTCGTTGGCGTACACCAGCTGTGCTACCGCACCCATCCCCGATGGCATGTCGCCGCGCAGTGCGACGATACGATCGACGCCAGACTCCTTATAGCGCTCCAGCAGGCCCAGCACCGTCTCTTCGTTGTCGCCGCCGAACGACAGGTGCGGCGCGATGGAAATGCCGTCGCGGCGCAGCTCGGTGACGATATTGGCGGTGGTGTCGCGGGTGGTGCCACCGGCGCCGTAGGTAACGGAGAAGAAGTCCGGATCGAACGCCTGCAGCACCTCGCGGGTCGCGTACAGCTTGTTGCGCCCCTCTTCGGTTTTGGGGGGGAAAAATTCGAAGCTGATTCTGGGGGTGTCGGTCATAGTGCTCACTTCCAGTCCCTCGGTTTTCCGGGTGCCGGCCAGTGCCGGCACCCGGAATGGAGAGGCTTGTTTAATACTTGTAACTTTCCGGCTTGTAGGGGCCTTCGGCGGATACGCCGATGTACTTGGCCTGTTCCTCGGTCATGCGCGTGATCACGCCGCCGAAGCCTTCCACCATGTAGCGCGCCACTTCCTCGTCGAGCTGCTTGGGCAGCACTTTGACGTACAGCGCGGACACCTTCTGGTCTGCGGGCAGGTCGGCAAATTTTTCCTGGAACAGGTGGATCTGCGCGAGTACCTGGTTGGCGAAGGAGCCGTCCATGATGCGGCTCGGGTGGCCGGTGGCGTTGCCCAGGTTCACCAGGCGGCCTTCGGACAGCAGCAACAGGTGGTCGTTGGTGGCGGCGTTGCGCACGATCTTGTGCACCTGCGGCTTCACTTCCTGCCATTCCCAGTTCTTGCGCATAAAGGCCGTGTCGATCTCGTTGTCGAAGTGGCCGATATTGCACACCACGGCGCCGCTCTTCAGTGCCTTCAACATCGGCGCGTCGCACACGGTGGTGTTGCCGGTGGTGGTGACGATCAGGTCGGTGTTGGCCAGCAGCGCCTTGTTCACGCCGTCATCGGTGCCGGTATTGATGCCGTCGTTATACGGGGATACCAGTTCGAAGCCGTCCATGCACGCCTGCATCGCACAGATCGGATCCACTTCGGATACCTTGACGATCATGCCTTCCTGGCGCAGCGAGGCGGCGGAGCCCTTGCCCACATCGCCGTAGCCGATCACCAGCGCCTTCTTGCCGGACAGCAGGTGGTCGGTGCCGCGCTTGATGGCGTCGTTGAGGCTGTGGCGGCAGCCGTACTTGTTGTCGTTCTTGCTCTTGGTGACCGCGTCGTTGACGTTGATCGCCGGCACTTTCAGCGTGCCCGCCTTGAGCATGTCCTGCAGGCGGTGTACGCCGGTGGTGGTCTCTTCGCTGATGCCGTGGCAGTTGTCGAGAAGCTGCGGGTACTTGCGGTGCAGCAGTTCGGTCAGGTCGCCGCCGTCGTCGAGGATCAGGTTCGGCTGCCAGCCGGCCACGTCGTCACCGACAGTGCGCTCCAGGCACCACTCGTACTCTTCCTCGGTCTCTCCTTTCCAGGCGAACACCGGAATGCCACTGGCGGCGATGGCCGCGGCGGCGTGATCCTGGGTGGAGAAAATATTGCACGAGGACCAGCGCACTTCGGCACCCAGTGCCACCAGTGTCTCGATCAGCACGGCGGTCTGGATGGTCATGTGGATGCAACCCATGATGCGCGCGTCTTTTAACGGCTGCGCTGCGCGGTATTTCTCGCGCAGGGTCATCAGCGCCGGCATTTCGCCCTCGGCGATCTCGATTTCACGACGGCCCCAATCGGCCAGGGAGATGTCGGCAACTTTAAAGTCTTTGAATTCGGTGCTCATCTGGTTCATTACTCAACCTAATAATTTGTTCGTTGTTTTGCAGTGGCACAGTGCAGATTTTTGCTCCTGCAAATTCTGCATTTCCGCCATCCCTGGCGGTCAGATGTGCCGCCGCCGGCCAGAGCCGGCGCGAGCCCGCCAAATTCAAGCAGAGTCACGTCTCTGCGCCAGAATTTGGCGGGCGACAACCAGATAATTCATGGACGAATTATCTGGTTGAGGGTTAAGAGAGGCCGGCGTGAGCGCGCAGCGCCTCGGCCTTGTCGGTCTTCTCCCACGGAAACGCGGTGAAGGTCTCGCTGCGCTGCTCGCCGTTGCTGTCGGTCCACTCGTAGGTGTGCTCGAACGGCTCGCGGCCGAAGTGGCCGTAAGCGGCAGTGAGCTGGTACATCGGGTGCAGCAGGTCCAGCGCGCGGGAAATCGCGTAGGGGCGCAGGTCGAAGTGCTCGCGCACCAGCTCGATCAGTTTGTCCTCACTTACCTTGCCGGTACCGAAGGTATTGATCGACACCGAGGTCGGCTCGGCCACGCCGATGGCGTAGGACACCTGGATCTCGCAGCGGTTGGCGAGGCCGGCGGCGACGATGTTCTTCGCCACGTAGCGGCCGGCGTAGGCCGCGGAGCGGTCCACCTTGGACGGGTCCTTGCCGGAGAAGGCGCCGCCGCCGTGGCGCGCGGAGCCGCCGTAGGTGTCGACGATGATCTTGCGCCCGGTCAGGCCGCAGTCACCCACCGGGCCGCCGATGACGAACTTGCCGGTCGGGTTGATGTGGTACTGGGTGCCTTCGTGCAGCCACTCTTCCGGCAGCACGTGATTGACGATCAGCTCCAGCACCGCCTCGCGCAGGTCTTCCTGGCTGACTTCCGGATTGTGCTGGGTGGACAGGACGACCGCGTCGATGGCGCAGGGCTGGCCGTTTTCGTCATAGCGGAAAGTCACCTGGCTCTTGGCGTCCGGGCGCAGCCACGGCAGCAGGCCGGACTTGCGCGCTTCCGCCTGGCGCTCCACCAGGCGGTGGGCGTAGTAAACCGGTGCCGGCATGAAGGTGGGGGTCTCATCGGTGGCGTAGCCGAACATCAGGCCCTGGTCGCCGGCGCCCTGGTCTTCCGGCTTGGCGCGGTCGACGCCCTGGGCGATATCCATCGACTGCTTGCCGATCACGTTGATCACGCCGCAGGTCTCGCCGTCGTAGCCGACGTCGGACGAGGTGTAGCCGATCTCGGTGATCACCTTGCGCACCAGGTCTTCCAGGTCGACCCAGGCACTGGTGGAAATCTCCCCGGCGATGACCGCGATACCGGTTTTCACCAGGGTCTCGCAGGCCACGCGGGCGTTCTTGTCGCGCGCCAGCAACGCATCCAGCACTGCGTCGGAAATCTGGTCGGCGATCTTGTCCGGATGTCCTTCGGACACGGACTCCGAGGTAAACAGTCTGTATTCACTCATTGTGATGCTCTCCATGTTTTGCCGGCGGCAAAAATAAAAACAGTGCAATTAATTTGCGGGATGGGAAAGGCGTGCAGTGCACTGCCCATCCTGCTTACGGCTTTATGAATTCCCGAATCTGAATCTGGAAGCCATTGCGCAGTGCGCTGTACACGCTGCGCCCGTTATCCAGCCCCGCTTCCTCGGCCCAGCTGCTCAGCTGTTCCGGCGCAAAACCCAGCCACAGGTCGCCGCAGGCCTCGCGCGCCCAGTCCTGGCGGTGATCCTGCAGCTCCGCCACCAGCAGCTGGCCGCCGCTTTTCAGCGCCGCTTGCAAGTCGCGCAGTATCTGCGCCGGCTCCGGCGTGTGGTGCAGTACCATATTCACGACAATGCTGTCGGCGCTGCCCGGGCGCGCCGCGGCGGTGCGGGTGTCGCCGCAGACAAATTCAATATTGGCCAGCGCGCGCTCATCGGCAAACGCCTGGGCACGCTCCAGCATTGTCGCCGACAGGTCCAGCGCGGTGACGGTGGCGAAACGCGACGCCAGCTCCTCCAGAAACTCGCCCTCGCCGGGGCCCACCTCGATGGCGTGGCGGCCCGGTTTCAGCAGCTGCGCCACCTGCGGGCCGTAGACACTGTAGCTGGCAATCAGCTCCTGCTGTTCGCGGAAGCGGTTGCCATAGTCGGCGAAGAAGCGCCGCGAGGCCTCGGCGCGCTCGGCGGCGATCTGGCCCACCGCCTCCGCCCGCGACTCGGTCAGCGGCAACTGGTCTAAGCTGGCAAACAGCCGCTGCAGCAGCGGGCTGCTGCCGGTGCGGCGGTAGAAGAGGTTGTTGCCCTCGCGGCGCTTGCTCACCAGGCCGGCCTGGGCCAGTACCTTCAGGTGGTGGGACAGCGCCGGCTGGCGCAGCTCGAAGATCCGGCACAGTTCCAGCACGCTGTAGGAGTCCTGGCTCAGCAGGCGCAGTATCTCCAGGCGCAGCGGGTCGCCGGCGGCCTTGAGGGTCGCCGCCAGCTGCGGCAGGGCCGAATCACTGTCGGCGGGCTGCGACTGGACTGCAGTGCTGTCGGATTTGAGCATGGCCGGGAGTCTAGCAGCGGTTGAGGGCTATATCAAAAAGTTTTGATATAGCTGCATAAAATTTTTTTGATGCAGTTGGGTTGTGTTGCTGCAGGCGGCTTTTGTGGGAAAAAGTTGCGATCTGGCGGCAGAATAGCCCCCGGTTACCTTTGCGCCGGGGCGGCGATTACGGGAAAATACGCCCCCAATTTTGCATTGCCGTCGTGGAGCGCCGCCGCCAGAAGCGGGCCTGCGGCTCACCCGAGAACCAGAGAGCTCCCCTATGTCTTCTACTCCGTCACGCAGAGAAAAGGCCAATGCCATTCGCGCCCTGTCGATGGACGCCGTCCAGAAAGCCAACAGCGGCCACCCCGGTGCGCCCATGGGTATGGCGGACATCGCCGAAGTCCTGTGGAACGATTACCTGAAGCACAATCCGGCCAACCCGCACTGGGCCGACCGCGACCGCTTCGTGCTGTCCAATGGCCACGGCTCCATGCTGCTGTATTCGCTGCTGCACCTGACCGGCTACGACCTGCCGATCGAGGAGTTGAAGAACTTCCGCCAGCTGCATTCCAAGACCCCGGGCCACCCGGAGTACGGCTATGCGCCGGGCGTGGAGACCACCACCGGCCCGCTGGGCCAGGGCATCACCAATGCCGTGGGTATGGCGCTGGCGGAGAAGGTGCTGGCGGCACAGTTCAACCGCCCCGGCTACGAGCTGGTAGACCACCACACCTACAGCTTCCTCGGCGACGGCTGCCTGATGGAGGGCATCTCCCACGAGGCCTGCTCCCTGGCCGGCACCCTGGGCCTGGGTAAGCTGATTGCCTTCTACGATGACAACGGCATTTCCATCGACGGCGAAGTGGAAGGCTGGTTTACCGACGACACGCCCAAGCGCTTTGAAGCCTACGGCTGGCACGTGATCCCGGGCGTGGATGGCCACGACTCCGCGGCGATCAAGAAGGCCATCGAGGAGGCCCGCGCGGAAACCGACAAGCCCACACTGATCTGCTGCAAGACCGTGATCGGTTTTGGTTCCCCCAACAAGCAGGGCCGTGAAGAGTGTCACGGTGCCGCACTGGGCGAAGACGAAGTGGCACTGGTGCGCGAGACCATCAACTGGCCCTACGCGCCGTTCGAGATTCCCGAAGCCATCTACGAGGGCTGGAGCGCCCGCGGTAAGGGCGAGGCGCAGGAAGACGAGTGGAAGGATATTCTCGCCGACTACCGCGAGGAGTTCCCGGAGCTGGCGGCGGAATTCGAGCGCCGCGTCAGCGGTGAACTGCCGGCGGACTTCCTGGTAAAAGCCGACGAATACATCAAGCAGTGCCAGCAGGACGCCGAGAAGGTAGCCTCGCGCAAGGCCAGCCAGAACACCCTGAATGCCTTCGGCCCGCTGCTGCCCGAGTTCCTCGGCGGCTCCGCCGACCTGGCCGGTTCCAACCTGACCATCTGGAACGGTTCCAAGGGTATCAGCGCCAATGACGCCGACGGCAACTACGTCTACTACGGCGTGCGCGAATTCGGCATGAGCGCGATGATGAACGGCATCGCCCTGCACGGCGGCTTCGTGCCCTACGGCGCGACCTTCCTGATGTTTATGGAATACGCGCGCAACGCCGTGCGCATGGCCGCGCTGATGAAGCAGCGCGTGCTGTTCGTCTACACCCACGATTCCATCGGTCTGGGCGAAGACGGCCCCACCCACCAGCCGGTGGAGCAGCTGACCGCACTGCGCGCGACCCCCAACCTGCACACCTGGCGCCCCTGCGACGCTACCGAATCCGCGGTGAGCTGGAAGGCGGCCGTGGCGCGCAAAGACGGCCCCAGTGCACTGATCTTCAGCCGCCAGGGCCTGGCGCCGCAGAAACGCGACGACGCGCAGTTGAAGGCTGTGGAGAAGGGCGGCTATGTGCTGGCGGACTGCAACGGCACACCGGAAGCGATCATCATCGCCACCGGCTCGGAAGTGGAGCTGGCCATGGGCGCGAAGGAAAAACTGGCCGGCAAGAACATCCGCGTGGTCTCCATGCCCTGTGCGGAACTGTTTATGGAGCAGGACGCCTCCTACCGCGAATCCGTACTGCCCTCGAACGTGCGCACCCGCGTCGCCGTGGAAGCGGCCCACAAGGACTACTGGTACAAGTTCGTCGGCTTCGACGGCGCCATCGTCGGCATGAGCACCTTCGGCGAATCCGCCCCCGGCGGCGCGCTGATGAAGGAGTTCGGCTTTACCGTCGACAACGTGGTCGAGACCGTGGAAAAGCTGCTGAAGTAATTCCCTACCATACCCGTGAACTGGATGCCGGCCTGCGCCGGCATGACGAATTGATCGTTATTTAGAGTTGTCATCCCGGCGCAGGCCGGGATCCAGTCTTCCCCGGAGCTAACCCCCATGCCAAAGCCGGCGACTGTTCAATGACTATCCGCCTCGCCATCAATGGCTACGGCCGCATCGGCCGGTCAGTACTGCGCGCCCTGTATGAATCCGGTGCCCGCGACCGCATGCAGATAGTGGCGATCAACGAACTGGCCGACTGCGCCACCATCGCCCACCTGACCAAATACGATTCGGTCCACGGCCGTTTTGCCGGTAACGTCTCCACCGAAGCCGAAACGCTCATCGTCAACGGCGATCCCATCGCGGTTACTCACCACGAAGCGCTGGAAGACCTCGACTGGGCCAAACACGATATCGATATCGTGCTGGAGTGCACCGGCAGCTTCACCGAGCGCGAGCGGGCCGAACTGCACCTGAAAGCAGGTGCAAAAAAGGTGCTTTTCTCCCAGCCCGCCAGTCGCGACGTGGACGCCACCATCGTTTACGGCGTCAACGATAAAATCCTGACCGGGGGCGAAACCATCGTCTCCGCCGCCTCCTGCACCACCAACTGCAGCGTGCCGGTGATCTACGCCCTGGACCGGGCCTTCGGTATCGACGCCGGTGTTATCACGACAATTCACTCGGCCATGAACGACCAGCCGGTAAGCGACGCCTACCACCACACCGACCTGCGCAAGACGCGCTCGGCAATGACCTCGATCATTCCCGTGGACACCGGCCTCGCCCGCGGTATCGAGCGCATACTGCCGCACCTGGCCGACCGGTTCGAAGCCCAGGCGATGCGCGTTCCCACGGTCAACGTGTCCGCCATCGACCTCTCCATCCAGGTGCACAAGTCTGTCACCCAGGCCGAAGTGAACGCCCTGCTCCAATCCGCCGCCGAATCCGAGTTCGCCGGTATTCTCGGCTACACCGAGGAGCCCCTCGCGTCCTGCGATTTCAACCACGACACCCGCTCCGGTATCGTCGACGCCAGCCAGACACGGGTGGCCGGCGGCAGGCTGGTCAAGGTACTGATCTGGTTCGATAACGAGTGGGGCTTTGCCAACAGAATGCTGGATGTGGCGAATCGACTGTAAATGTCGATCTGTGGGTCATTGCAGTCGATGCCAATTAATAAAAATCCTGAACAGTTGCGATTTGCAAGAGTCTGAACCTGTCAATTTTCCGGACGCTTCCGTATTTGTGACGCTTATCACGTCTGTCGCTTTTTTATCTAATTGAACCTGAATATCCTGACAGTTGTATATCTATTGCCCTTATTTTCCCGTGTCGCCCAGAGGTAAACTTCTCGGCCTTGCGTCTGCGGATTTTATTAGGCTGAGAAATTGGAATACAGAAAAATAATAAATGTTTGGGTTGACAAAAAAATTCAATTCAAAAATTTATATTCGATTACCGAAAAACGGAAAACTGCCAAGTCAAAAAGTGTAATTAATAGATTACTTTTTTTCGCCTTTTGGTGTTGTGTTTCAGTCAATGCTGCAGCAGTTACTGCAACTGCAAATGGGTCGGATGGTTCTATTTTTGTCGATTGGTCCGGCTCATATTCATTGGTTCACTTGGCCGAATATAAGAATGGCGTTTTCCAGAGAACTATAACTCCTTCTGGGATAATAAGTTCGTACAAGGTGACAAATAGGTCCGAAGGGATCTGGAAATATAGCGTCTCCGGTGAGCCTACAAGTATTGGCGGCGGTGGCGGATGTATTCCTAATTGTCCATTTGCCTTTTGGGAAAGGTTAAAGAAAAACCCGCTGTTCTTTTTGGCTTCCTCTGCGTATGCAGGAGAGTATATCGGTGACGCTGAAGTAGAAATGCTAAAAAGGCCGGGTGTCCCGGGGTCTATTAGCTTGGCTACAACAGATAAAGACGGTTCCTATACCATAAGTTGGGGGCTGCGACCGGGCCTGTAGACCGATACGAATTACAACAACGCAAAGATGGCGGTAGTTGGTCCAGAATACATAACGGTGGCGCAAGAAGTAAAAGTGTCAGTGGAAAGGCTACTGGCATATACGAATATCGTGTCAGGGCGTGTAATGATAGCGATTATTCTTCAAAGATCAGTTGTTACAATTACACTGCAATAAAATCCATTACAGTTATCCGCACGCCCGGTTCCATTAGTGTTCCCGGAAGCAGTAAGAATGGCAGTGTGTCTGTCAGTTGGTCATCTGTATCCGGTGCGGCTAGTTATAAGCTGCAGGAACGAAAAAATAGCGGATCCTGGGCAAATGTATATAGCGGCACCGGAACAGGCAAAACGCTGACGGGACGCGGCACCGGAAGCTATGTGTATCGAGTGGCGGCAGTCGAAAATGGATACACTGGTAATTACAAAACCTCTGCAACAGTAATTGTTTCTCGAGCTCCGGCCGTTCCTTCGTCTATCACTGTACCCGCTAGCTCTGGTAATGGTTCTTATAGCGTAAGCTGGAGTTCAGTAACCAATGCCAGTGAATACACCTTGGAGCAAAGTAATGCCGCCAACGGTAGTTGGACTGTTACAGGTACCAGTAAGAGTTTTTCCAAGACTGCGAATGGCAGTTACTCATATAGGGTGCGTGCTTGCAATGTCTACAGCAGTGTAAAGTCCTGTAGCGCCTATACAGCAAAAAGTACTATTGCTGTGGTGCTTCCCCCCACATCGATTTCTGTACCGGCCTCAAGTACGAGTGGTAGTGTAGCTGTTTCCTGGGCGAGTGTATCGAGTGCTACCAGCTACAAACTACAAGAGCAGAAGGACGGCGGTTCTTGGTCAAATGTATATTCTGGGTCGTCAACGAGTAAAACGCTAACGGGGCGCGCAACGGGCGCCTATAAATATCGTATTTCTGTCACTGTGGGTGGCGTTACCAGTTCCTATAAAACTTCTGGCAACGTAATAGTTTCCCGGGCACCTGGCGTGCCTACTGGTCTTTCCGTGCCTGCAGCCTCTTCAGGATCTTATTCTGTAAGTTGGGATGCTGTTAGTGGGGTAGACAGCTATAGACTGGAGCAAAGTGGTGCGGCAACAGGGAACTGGTCCCCAACCGGAACTAGCAAAAGCTTCACCAAGAGTTCAGATGGAGATTATTCATACAGGGTGCGGGCCTGTAATGTCTATAGCGGTGTCATTTCCTGCGGAAGCTGGACAGCCAAGAGTACCGTCTCAGTAACCATCCCGAAAATTTCCGGCCCAGGCAGCAGTACAACTGGCTCTTATACGATTAGCTACCTTGCTACATCAGGCCCGGATGCCAAGTTAAAGATCTATCATAATGATGTTCTTGCGGGAGATCCTGCTGTAAGCGCCTCTGGTGGTACTTTTCCGGTTAGCAGTGCTGATTCCGGAACCTGGGATTATAAACTTTTGTCTGGCACAGAATGTCGGCAATACGATATGCAGGGGAAATGCACAGAACCTGGTCTCATGGCTCTCAAGGGACAAGCTACAGTTGAAGTGGATATTCCCAAGACGGGTGCCATTTCCCTTTCGGCAAATAATAAAACGGGATCGTATACCGTAAGCTGGGGTGCCGCTTCTGGGGCGCCGAGTAGATATGAATTGCAGGAGAATAAGGACGGTGGCGGCTGGTCCACTGTGTATAGCAACTCTTCTGCATCAGCTTCGTTATCTGCGAGGGCAACAGGCGTTTACGACTATAGAGTTCGCGCCTGTTTCAGTGGCTGTAGCTACTATTCGGCAACAAAGAGTATAACCGTAGTCCGCACTCCTTCTTCGATTACCGTTCCGGCATCCAGTACCAACGGTAGTGTCGCAATTTCCTGGGCGAGTGTGGCTGGTGCGGCGAGCTATCAACTACAGGAGCAGAAAGACGGTGGTAGCTGGTCGAATGTCTACAGCGGCACTGGAACCAGTACCACTTTGTCCGGCAGGGGGACGGGTACATACGTATACCGCGTGGCAGCGATAGAAAATAGCGTCACCGGAAACTATAAGACATCCGGTAATGTCATTGTGTCTCGTGCGCCCGCGGTTCCTGCTGGGCTTACGGTGCCCAGCAGCTCCTCTAACGGAATCTACACTGTGAGCTGGAATTCGACTTCCGGAGCAGAGAGTTACAACCTGGAAGAGAGTGGTGCATCATCGGGAAGCTGGACCCAAAGTGGCATCAGCAGGACCTTCACCAAAAGCACCGATGGCAACTATTCATATCGTGTCCAGTCTTGCAGTATCTACAGTGGTGTTACTTCCTGCAGCGGCTGGACCGGCCTGAAAACTGTGGTCATCACGTTGCCGGATTTCTTCGTGCAGAATGTGGATCGCGGTGAAGTTCAGTTGGTTTGGAAAGATTGGGCTGTCGATAAAGTAACACTGAAAAGAGGTGGAGTTACCATCTATGACTCCGGATGGAGCTATTCTGGTCAGGGTCGTACATATACCGATACGCTCTCAGTAAGTGGCAGTTACAGCTATACCCTTGTGGGATGGCAGTGCATTAATGAGGGGGCAGGAGGTTCCTGCATACAGAATTCCTTGGGAAGCCGGGGGCCGGTAAGTGCTGATGTGCTTATTGAGCCCAGCGTTCCCAATTTGAGTATTGATACTGGTAGCTCGACCAATACCTCTTATAGTGGGATGTTGGGAATTACATCGACAAGTACCGGGCCTATCGATCAGGTTCAATGGCAGATGCGTACCGCAGGTGGAAGTTGGCCTACGCAAAGCCAGATCTCCTCCAGTACGAGTTTTACCGTTTCTGATCTGGCAGACGGAAATTATGAGTTCCGTAGTAAAAACTGTAATGCCGAGGGCTGCAGCAGTAACTGGAGTGCCACAGCAGGTGCTGAAATTTGGAAAATAAACCCGCCATCACAGCCAGTAATCAATGCTATTTCAAACAGCACTGATGGTTTGGTAAATATTAGTTGGCAGGATTTGACCGGTGAGTTTGCAGATAAGTATGAGATTTATGAAAACGGTTCAACCTCACCGACGTATACGCTGACAAGCAACTCCGGGAATAAAAAAGCTCCAAATACGCCTCACAGTTATCAACCCGCTGAACTGGCCGATGGCAGCTACAGCTATGTTGTTGTGGCCTGTAACCCCGCGGGCTGCTCCGCCCCCAGTAATTCCAGGTCATTAATTGTTGCGCACAGGCCCACAGATCCCGGGGCGCCGTCTCATGCGGATACCAGCAGTGGTTCCGTATATGTGACGTGGGATGTCGCTCCTGGAGCTGATATCTATTACGAGTTACAGCAGCGCGAAGTGGATGGCACTTGGTCCGATAGCGGCCTTGGTGCTATTCAGTATAACGAGGCCATCGTCAGGGGGCTGACACAATCGGATTGGCAGTTCTCGGTGCGAGCCTGTAACAAGTACGCGTGGTCATGTAGCGATTACAGCCCCGCTTCTGCAGCTGTGGCGGTGGTGCCTGCTCCAGGCTGGGCAAATACGGATTATGTCTCGGTCGAGAATGCCCTGAATACCATGGGTGCGTCTGCAGCGCACGCTAGGACCGTTGGAGCGCTGTCCGCGGCTGGTAGCGTCAGCGGTGGCCAAGCGAGTTATAGAGTTCAAATTCATATTCCGCCGGGTAGAAATAAGGTGCAGCCCAGCGTGAACCTGTCCTACTCCAGTCAGGGCGGCAATGGTGTCCTCGGTATGGGCTGGTCAATCTCCGCGACGTCCGCGATCAGTCGCTGTGGCGAAACACTGGTGCATGACGGCGTTATCAAGCCAGTCCAATACAGTTCCAGTGATGATCGGCTGTGCCTGGATGGTCAGCGTCTGCTACTAATCAGCGGTACATATGGAAGTTCCGGGGCGGTGTATCGGAAAGAGCTGGATGACTTTACCCGGATCACTCAGTCCGGAGGGATCAACTCCTCTGGAACCTACTTTGTTGCAGAATTGAAGAATGGTCGAATTCGCTATTACGGCAATAGCGCGGATAGCCGACATACTCCGGCAGGCGCACCGGCACCCTTGAGCTGGGCTATTAGCCGCGAAGAGGATCGGACCGTATCTGCCAATTCCATAGTGTACAAATATGGAAATAATGGCAGTGGAGAGTATCTCCTTGACAACATCTATTACACCGGAAATGGATCAACGCAGGGTAATAGACGGATCAATTTTGTTTATGAGCCAAGGCCAGATGTTTCCTCCCGTTACCTGGCGGGAGGTTTGACCCGGCAGACGAAGCGTTTGGACAAAATTTTTACCTATGTGGGTTCGGCCAAGGTCCTGGAGTATCGTACAGGGTATAAGGTGAGTGATGCCTCGCAGCGGAGCCTGCTGAGCAGCCTCCAGGAGTGCGGTTACGAGGGTTCCAGCACAAAATGCCATACTGCGACGAACTTTACCTGGGAAGACGCCGCTGAGAGCTTTGCGCTGGAGAAAGTAGGCTATGTGGATTCTTCGGGAAATTTCGTTGAGCAGCTTCAAGGTGCTCGCGAGATAGCTGATGTCAGTCCGAAAGGCGATGCCGATGGCAATGGCGTGGTGGACTGGCCGACCTGGCAGCAGGATGCTGAAGGACGGTTTGTCAGCACAAAATCAGATGACCTGCATACCTGTCAATATAGCTTTATAACCCAGAGCCGTAATTGTGCTTCCGGAGATTTTAACCAGGACGGAAAAACGGACAGCTGGAGATCCCAGAATGGAATCCTGGAGATCGCCTATTCGTCGAACAACTGGATTTCCACCGGGATACCAATGGCCGGTAGTGGGGGCGGAGAGTTTGTATCTTATATCTCCGATTTTAACCGCGATGGCCGGCCGGATATTGTGATAGAGAGAGGTAACTGCTGCTCTGGCGACATATATCTCTACTTGCATACCGGAGATGACTCAGCACCATTCGTTGATAACGGCAAGAAGATATATAGCTATGACTCTTCCGATGGAGTGCACCGCACTACCTCCGTACAGTTTGTTGGCGATATGGACGGCAATGGGGTGCCGGACTTTGTAGAGTTCAATAACGATCTCCCAATTAACAATGGCAGCAACCTGTCGCGCCAGCCCATGCCGGTGCGTATGTTCCTGGCCGAGAGTGCTTCCCCCAGTACGGTGACATTCAGTCCGGTTACTATGAGTGCGCATGCCCAGCCGGATATGACAACAGGGGTCTATTATTTCCACTATTTCCTGGATGTTAATGGTGATGGTCTGCTCGACTGGATCACCTGGGAGCATGGCGGCGGTTTGCTGCTCAGCCTGAATCAGGGGGGCGGCGTATTCTCCGACTGGAGTACCATTCAAGACAGTGCCGGCCTTATTGAAACCAAGAAGTTCCCGTACTATCACAGCGCTTCCGCTGAGTGGCGGATCGCCGTGTATGCCAGGTATTCGGGAGGTTTTCGGCAGTTTGATATAGATGCCGATGGGCGCAATGAGATATTGATGCCCGGTACCAGGCTGGTTACCTCTTGCCAGAAGTTGAGTAGCTTTGAAGGTACATCGACACTGCAGCAAATTACTGTCTGCGGCGATGACTTGTATGACAAGCTTCTGGACTACTCCTCGGATGCAGGGCGCCAGTGGCACGCCATAGATGTCGATAACTTGGACGACAGTGTCTACCAGTACAATGCGCTTAAGTTTGTTGAGAACAGCGATGGCACCTTTAAAGCCGAACTTGTTCCTACCGAGATAGTCGGCTCAGCCACCCAGTCTGCGGCTTTCGACGGTTTTGGTAACGGATTGCAGGACCTGGTATTCACTTACGGTTGTCGCAATGAGTGGTGCTCGATTTCCAGCGACAGCGGTGTAATGTCGGGCAAGGCCTACGGTGCTTACATCAACCGCAATCGCGGCTCGGCGACCGGCAGCGAGCGCTATGAGCCGACCGATATGCTGGTGGCCGCAGAGGATGGCTTTGGAGTGCGCGATGAGTGGCGTTACCGTCCGTTATCTTCCCGCGACAGCGACGGTGACGGGGTAATCGACGACAGGCCGTTCTATGAACGCGGCGGTTACCTGGACAACCTGGATCAGGCTACTCGACTTGACCATTTCGAGTTTACCTCCAGTATGTACGTTGTAGCGGAACACAGCGAATCCAACGGTATCGGCGGCCTGAATGCGACCGAGTATCGCTACAAGGGGGCGGTATACAACCACAAGGGTCGCGGCTTCCAGGGGTTCCATACCATTATCGAGGAGGACCAGGCAGCCAATATCGAGACCCAGTCCGACTTCCACCAGATATTCCCGCTGGCCGGCAAGCTGTACAAGCAGCGCAAGTGGGAGCTGGGTGACCGGGTCTCCGATAGCGACAGCGTTGATCCTTTCGAGGAGAGCAGCTTTGTGTGGCAGTTCTGGCCCAAGGGTGGCCAGGCCTCGCCGGTAACGGTAAGTACGCTCGCCGATAACTGGAGTGTGTCCGCAAACGATCCCTACTTTGTCGGCCCCCAGGAGCAGAGTACCGTCCACCGGACGCTCGGGAAGTCCGGCAACTCTCGCACGGAGTTGTATACACAAAGCCAGACCAGCAGCTTTGACCAGTGGGGCAACCTGCTGTCGGCGGAGAGCCGCTACGAAGAGGCGAACAGCTCACATATCGTCTCCAGTACCACGGACACCCAGTACGTGACTGCGGACCAGTCCAACTGGTGGCTCAATAAGCCGCTGCAACAGACGGTCACCAAGCACGCCATTCAGAACCGCAATGGTGTGGCGATAGCTTCCGGTACTGATAACGACGAGTCCCTGGTGGTGGATTACCTGCTTTGGGATGATGACGCGCGTAAACCCTCACAGGTGAAAACGACACCCTCCGATGGCAAATGGAGCCAGGTTGACACGATTTACAATAGCGATGGCCTGCCCACGAAAGTGACCACGACCGCCCAGGGGGAGACCGCGTCGCGCTTTGTGCAGACAACGGCATTCAGTACTGATGGGTATTTCCCGAAAACCGTAAAAAATGCCCTGGGGCATGCGGTGACTACCGTAACCAACGCGGCATTTGGCAAGCCTGACTCGGTAACCGATGCCAATGGGCTGACCACCAGCTTTGGCTACGATGCCTTTGGCCGTGCCATCACCGTCACGGCACCGAGTGCCCTCGGCCTCAAGACGGCGCCGGATGCGCATACCGCGCTGCAGTGGTGTAGCCCCTGCAGCAGCGCGCCGAGTGCCGTGTACAAGACCATCAAGCAGCAGGCCGGTAAGCCCACCCAGATCAGCTACCACGACAGCCTGGGCCGGGTGATCCGCAACGAGGTGCAGGCATTCGACGGTGCCGACTGGGTGGTTACCGAGAAGCAGTTCAATGCGCTCGGCCAGGTCACCTTCCAATCCGTGCCCCACTACACCAGCGCTGCCAACAGCTATGGCACCCGTTACCTGGCATATGACACCCTGGGCCGCGCGCTGCACAAGACGGTGGATCAGACCAACGGTCAGCTGCTGGATATCCATTACACCCACGAGCAGAACCTGGGCTTTACCACACAGGTCAACGTGAATGGCCGGCTGATGTACCGTACCTACAATGGCCTGCAGCAGTTGACGCAGACGGTGGATGCGTTACAGGGCAGCACCGACTATGCCTACGACGGCGCCGGCAACCCGATAGTGCTGCAGGATGCCCTCGGCAACCGCATCATTGCCGAATATAACGCCCTGGGGCAGAAGAAGTCGGTGGACGACCCGAACATGGGCCTCAAGTCCTTTACCTATACCGGCTTCGGCGAGGTGGAGTCCGAGACCGATGCCAAGCTGCAGGTGGTCGAGTATCACTACGACCAGCTCGGCCGGATCGATCAGCGGTTGGTGGACGGCACAATCGATGCCTCGTGGACTTATGACGCCGCCGCCAATGGTATCGGCCTGCCCGATAAGGCCATGACCGGTGATGGCGACTACAGCCGCAGTTACCACTACGACGCCCTGAGTCGCCCGGATCAGGTAACGACCACCATTGCTGGTGAAGATTTTGTAACCCTGAACCAATACGACCACAACCTCGGTCGCCTGAAGGGAATGACCTATCCGGATGGGTTGACGCTGCAATACAGCTACAACAGCGCAGGGTACCGCTACCGCACCAGTAACGCGGGCAGTGACTACACCTACCGGGAAATCACCCAGATGGATGCGTGGGGCGAGTGGGAGTTCGCCAATGTTGCCGCCGGCAACTATACGATCGGGCGCGATTTCTATGACCAGACTGGGCAGATGTCCGGGTCCACTTTCGACAACCTGATCGAGAACCATCAAGCCCTGGCATACGATTACGACAACTTCGGCAACCTGTGGCACAAGACGGTGCAGGTGCCGAGTGCCAGTCCGTCCATGAACACGGAGACCTACACTTACGACGCCTTGAATCGTCTCGACTACAGCAGCAGAACCAATGGCCCCGCAATCGACTACGACTACGATGCCATCGGCAACCTGCTGAAAAAAGACGACTTCGCCACCAGCTACGACTACTCGGGCGGTAGTACCGGCGGGCCCAGTGCGGTCAAGAGTGTCGCCCTGATCGGCGGTGGTAGCGTTGGCTATTGCTATGATGCCAACGGCAACCGCATTGGCGAGGCCGCGGGCGGAAGCTGTTCACCGGGCAGCAACCAGAACATCTGGTACAACGCCTTTAACAAACCACTGCATATCAGCCGCAATGGCACCGACCTGTACTTCTCCTACGGCGCCGACCAGAAGCGTTACAGGCAGATCAACCAGACCTCGGGCAAGACAACGGTCTATATCGACAAGTTGTTCGAGCGTATCAGCGGCGGCGGGGGCACCAGGTACCGACACTATATCGACGATATTGCCGTGGTCACCAACACCTCGGGCGCCAGCGGCACCAGTTACGCCGTCGGCTTTACCCACCGCGACCGCCTGGGGTCGACGGTAGCCATTGGTGATGAGTCGGGCAACCTGAAGGAAACCCACAGTTTCGACCCGTTCGGCAAGCCACGCCAGGGGAATATCCTCGACAAGGCGGTGCCAACGCTGGAGAGCAGCTTCACCACCCGGGGCTTTACGGATCACGAGCATCTGGATGATGTCGAGTTGATTCATATGAATGGGCGGGCTTATGATTACAATCTTGGGCGGTTCTTGTCGGTTGATCCGGTTGTTCAGGCGCCGGGGAATAGTCAGTCACTGAACCCTTATTCCTACATTATGAACAACCCATTGGCGGGTACTGACCCGAGTGGATATTGTGCCGCATCGAGGCTGGCAAGTATCTGCGGTAATTTGCCAACGGCGAATTGGGGTGGAAGCGTAACCGATATGGCTAGAAAGAATCATGCTGTGTCGGCACAAGGTAATGGGTTTAATAATCAAGCAATAAATAATGCGCTATCTAAAGCAAAAATACCTGGGGCTGCCTCGGAAAAATTGTCTCTTGGTGCGCGAGAGAATGTGCAGCAGGTAAAAGATGCTAGTGGGCAGAGTGTTAATGCAGCGTCAACGGGAGTATTACCTTGGGGGGCTGCCGGAAGCCTGCTTGGTGTTGGTGCCCGCTTCCTGACAAGCCTGTTTGGCATGAGCACGTTATTAACATCGAGTAGCTACGATAATCCAGACGATTACATTACTGTCTATCGAGGTACGGATTTACGGTCTGAAATAGAAGTTCAAAAAGAAACTGGTCTGATAATGAGTGATGCAGCTCGAAATTATTATCAGGAAAAGATCGGAGATAAATTTTGGTCTGGTGAAGAAGTTACCGCTCGTATGAGAATGGAAACTGCCGCAAAAGCCGGGGTTGTTGCTGTGAGGCGTCACGCTGAGCTTGTAGCTATGTATGGGGGAGAGGAAAATTTAGCTCGTGTTCAAACTAGCGCGGGAACGGAATTTCCAAATCCTCCGAGAAGTATGTTTTCAGTGACCACAGACTTGAGCGTAGCGAGGAAGTTTGCAAGAGGGGGAGCCGTTTATATGCAAAGAGTAAATAGGCACAAGTTGATTGAAACCCCTGTGAATGGGAGCGAGTCGGAATATTTTATTCGGGCTCAAATGATGATGGAGAGGATTGAATGATGGGCAACTTGAATTCTGCTTCCTTGCATTCGATTGTTGTTGATGAAGAAGAGATTTTTGTTCTTTCTGGTGATGAGTCTATAGCGATTTTGGAAGGGGCTGACATAGATGGAGAGCCCCTTTCGGAAATTGGTATTCCGCAGTTTTGGTGGAAGGTAATTTCTGGCTCCGATAGATTAGCTCTTGCCTTGCATAGAGGGCCTCAAACGTTCGGGCAGTGGTGGTTTCTGGTCCTTTGTTTAATCGGGGATGAGTATAGGCGAGTAGAGCTTTTGCAGGGCGAATGCGAGTCATGTGATTGGAAAGGGTGGGTTGCGACCCCGTTATCAAATGACATTTACACAGGAAGCCCTGATCGAATTGCGGCGTTTAATCGTGCTAAAGCGCTCCCTGTAGTTGGTTGTCCGAAATGCGGGGGAAGGCTGAACAAACACGCTGTTTGGGCTGCCCATGGTTAAATTAGCTTAAATCTAGAATACAACGCCCGGCGCAGATTCCTTGCCGGGGCTTTGTCATTAACAAAACCGCCGAAGCTGCCGCTCAACCTCTGCAAGTCCCTCCTGGTGCACCCCCGGAAACCGATCCACGGCGGCCACCAATGCCTGCGCCGCCGGCTCGATCCAGGCGATGGCCTCCAGCGTCTCCTGGTGCTGCTGGGTCAGATCTCGCCAGTGCCAAATCGGTTCGTGATGAAAAATCCGGTTCCGCAGATAACGGATGCGCTGAAAACGCCGGGAGAGGTTTTGCCGGGTGCGCTGGCGGCGGGGCATCTCGGGGAAAACGGCTCTGAGCAGGCGCGGCCATAGCACCTGTTCATAGCGCCGGTCGAGCAGGCTGGTCCAGAACCCGAAATTGAGTTCGGCGATGATGCGGCCTGGATCGAGGGGCTTGCGCTGTCGTTGAATAATTGGGGTCAGAGTAAAATTTTGACATCAAAATCCCCTTCTCTATATATTTAATATCTATGCTAAAGTCACAAGTTCAAGGAGGAACTCATGGCTCGCCTACCCCGCCTGGCCCCGATCGGAATTCCCCAGCACGTTATCCAGCGCGGCAACAACCGGCAGGCGTGCTTTTGTTGTGAAGATGACTTTATTGCCTATGCCGGCTGGCTGCGCGATTACGCCGAGGAATACCTGGTAGAAGTGCATGCCTGGGTTTTTATGACCAACCACGTCCACCTATTGGTGACGCCGCGGCAGGAGGAGGCCGTGGCCAGAATGATGCAGGCGCTGGGGCGTATGTATGTACGCTATTTCAATCGCGCCTACCGGCGTTCTGGTACTTTGTGGGAGGGGCGCTACAAGTCCTGTCTGGTGCAGTCGGAAGATTACCTGTTGCAGTGCTATCGCTACATAGAGCTGAATCCCGTGCGCGCCAATATGGTAGCCGATCCCGCTGAGTACTATTGGTCCAGTTACGCGAGCAATGCGCTGGGTAAAAAGTCGAGCCTGCTGACGCCGCATCCAGAGTACCTTCGACTGGGGCGGTATCCAAAGTTGCGTCGGGAGCGCTATCGCGCCTTATTTTCAGTTCATCTTGATAAAAAGCTTACAGAGGATATTTCATCTGCGGTGAACAAAGGGCTGGCGCTGGGAAGTGGCCGGTTTAAGGATGAGATAGAACAGCAGTATCAGCGGCGAGTCACGCCTCGCGTTGCCGGCCGGCCCTGTCTGGATTGGCCGGAATAACTGGTTGCTGTTTTCCTGCGCCAGTGTGAAATACCGAATTTCCCCGATTTTTGAATCATTTTTGAAATTAACAGCAAAAGCGCAGTGTGCCCATCCACGCTTTTACTACTGAGCTGATAAATTTCCGTCATAAATAATCGGGGTCAGAGTAAAATTTTGACGCGTCCATGAACACGGAGACCTACACTTACGACGCCTTGAATCGTCTCGACTACAGCAGCAGAACCAATGGCCCCGCAATCGACTACGACTACGATGCCATCGGCAACCTGCTGAAGAAGGACGACTTCGCCACCAGCTACGACTACGCAGGCGGTAGTACCGGCGGGCCCAGTGCGGTCAAGAGTGTCGCCCTGATCGGCGGTGGTAGCGTTGGCTATTGCTATGATGCCAACGGCAACCGCATCGGCGAAGCCGCAGGCGGAAGCTGTTCACCGGGCAGCAACCAGAATATCTGGTACAACGCCTTTAACAAACCACTGCATATCAGCCGCAATGGCACCGATCTGTACTTCTCCTACGGCGCCGACCAGAAGCGCTACAGGCAGATCAACCAGACCTCGGGCAAGACAACGGTCTATATCGACAAGTTGTTCGAGCGTATCAGCGGCGGCGGGGACACCAGGTACCGACACTATATTGACGATATTGCCGTGGTCACCAACACCTCGGGCGCCAGCGGCACCAGTTACGCCGTCGGCTTTACCCACTGCGACCGCCTGGGGTCGACGGTAGCCATTGGTGATGAGTCGGGCAACCTGAAGGAAACCCACAGTTTCGATCCGTTCGGCAAGCCGCGCCAGGGGAATATCCTCGACAAGGCGGTGCCAACGCTGGAGAGCAGCTTCACCACCCGGGGCTTTACGGATCACGAGCATCTGGATGATGTCGAGTTGATTCATATGAATGGGCGGGCTTATGATTACAATCTTGGGCGGTTCCTGTCGGTTGATCCGGTTGTTCAGGCGCCGGGGAATAGTCAGTCGCTGAATCCTTACAGCTATATAATGAATAATCCGCTCGCCGGTACCGATCCCTCGGGTTATACGGGGTGCGCTGCTTCCAGGCTGGCAAGTATCTGCGGTAATTTGCCAACGGCGAATTGGGGTGGAAGCGTAACCGATATGGCTAGAAAGAATCATGCTGTGTCGGCACAAGGTAATGGGTTTAATAATCAAGCAATAAATAATGCGCTATCTAAAGCAAAAATACCTGGGGCTGCCTCGGAAAAATTGTCTCTTGGTGCGCGAGAGAATGTGCAGCAGGTAAAAGATGCTAGTGGGCAGAGTGGTGATTCGGCTGATCCAATTAAAGGTGACAGCGCATTTATGCTTGCAAGCAATGACAATGAGGTTGTTATGCGAGCGGCTATATCCAGTGAGAAAAGGCAAGAAAGCCTGCGAGTTGCACAAGAGGGGAGCGGGTTCTGGGATAACCCCGGTGCTCACCTATGGTCACCGAGCCAGGGAGTCGTTGACGCCGCAACGGGCTTTGGTGATGGAGTTTTTTGGGCTATCACGTTGGGGAACGTATTTGGGTATGGGGCCAGCTTTTCTGAAATAAGGGAGTTTATTGGTGCTGGCGGCGGGGATCAGGGATCCGCCTTATATCAAGGTAGTTTTGTAGCGGGGGCTGCTACTGGAACAATAGCTACTGCGGGAGCATTAAATAATAAATTCAGATTTGTGACGACTGACGCACCTCATAAAGGATTGGGTCCACACCTGCATTACGGTCCGAAATGGCCAGGCTCTCAGCATCCAAGGTATCATTTTGGCCCAAGAAACCCCAATTTCGGAAAAGGGGGGTTCAACTGGAAAGATTGGTGGAATAACGGAAGACCTTGGCGATGGAAATAGACTTTAGATATTTAACGAATGCATCAATTTCATTTGATGATGCTAGCACATTAAAAGAAGGCGAACACTTTGACGCTTTCTGCCAAATATTTTGCGGCATGCTTAGGGATATTGGTTTTTTGGCTGACGAGATTGAATTGTGTGTATCTAGGCCCATTGATTTTTCCCTTTATGTTATGGACAAGAAAGAAAAAAACCATTACATTATTGATTCCGAACTTTTTTCTAAAAATCTACGATCCTTTGCTAAAGATCTATACATGTCAGATAGCTTTGAATTTAGATTAATTGCAGGTGAATATACATTCACTTTGAGCGCTGATCCAATTTACTTTGGAATTAAGAGACAAAGCTAAGTTCAGTAAGCTCTGGTCCTACGCCAGAGCTCTGACATTAGGGTACGACGACGGTTGTCCCCTTATGCACAAGAGGGGCTGACCCAAGACCAAATCAATAATATGTCGCCTGCCGACCTCTTGAAGTATTTTGGAGGAACGGTTATTCAAAATGGTGACGGTCAAAGTCTTTACTTCGGCCCTGATAGCAGTATGTCTCAATTATTTAGCCAAGGAGAACGGTTGTTTCTGGACACCCACACAAAGCCCCGCTGGTGATCCCGGCGGGGCTTTGTTGTTGTGGGCAATCAAGCCTGCTTCTTCAGCTTGGCATTCTCGATAAAAGTATCGATCACCTGAATCACCTGCCGCTTGGTGGCGGCGTCTAACTTCTCAATTTGCTGCATCCGCCGCAGGAATAATCGGGGTCAGAGTAAAATTTTGACGGAATAATCGGGGTCAGAGTAAAATTTTGACGCATAATCCCACTTATACGCAGTTTACTTATCTAAGCTAAAGCCAAAAGTTCAAGGAGGAACTTATGGCCCGTTTACCCCGCCTCGCCCCGGTCGGAATCGCCCAGCACGTCATTCAGCGCGGCAACGACCGGCAGCCGTGTTTTTGTTGTGAAGATGACTTCATCGCCTATGCCGGTTGGCTCCGCGACTATGCCGACGAGTATCGGGTCGAGGTGCATGCCTGGGTCTTTATGACCAACCATGTTCATCTGCTGGTGACACCACGGCAAGAAGATGCCGTGGCCAGGATGATGCAAGCGCTGGGGCGCATGTACGTGCGCTATTTCAATCGTGCCTACCGGCGTTCGGGTACTTTGTGGGAGGGGCGCTATAAGTCCTGCCTGGTACAGTCGGAAGAGTATCTGTTGCAGTGCTATCGCTATATAGAACTGAATCCTGTCCGGGCCAATATGGTTTTCGATCCCGCCGATTACTATTGGTCCAGTTATACGAGCAATGCGCTGGGCAAAAAGTCAAGCCTGCTGGTGCCGCATCCCGAGTATCTTCGGTTGGGACGCTATCCCAAACAGCGTCGGGAGCGCTATCGTGCGTTGTTTTCAGGTCACGTTGATCAACAGCTTACCGAGGATATTTCGTCCGCGGTCAATAAAGGCTTGGCATTGGGCAGTGATCATTTCAAGGAAGAGATAGAGAGGCAGTATCGGCGGCGGGTCATGCCAGCGGTGGCTGGGAGGCCGCGACTTGACCTGTAGGGTAGGTCATATTGTCGACTGCGCCTGTATGTTGACGGGAGGGTTAATTATGATTTCTCTGGTCCAGATTCCGGACTATGGACCAGGCTTGAAATCCCAAGACACCTATAACCTTTTGCAGGCCATTGGGTGGTTGCTGAGTGTATCACCATCGTAATGGAGTTAGCGTAAAATTTTGTTTATAACCAGTCACGTACACCTGCTGGTCAAGCCCAAATTTGCTGGTGGTGAAAGCAGTATGGGTCATATTTCCAGTGCCAACTCGACGCAAAGATGATCGATGAAATCCGCCAGTCAGTGAATAAAGACTTGGCGCTGGGGAACGAGAAGTTTAAGCGAGCGCTGGAATCCCGATTTGATCGGCGTGTTACAGAGTCTCCGTTGGGGCGGCCTCAAATTAAGCGAATCTTAGATATAGGTTTTCGTGCCATAATGTTGGGCTGATCCTATTTCCTCCCAATTCCGCCACTTCCAGATAAAACCATGCCAACTCGCGTAGCCATACTGGTCGACGTCCAGAACATCTACTACACCACCCGCCAGGTCTACGGGCAAAATTTCGATTACAACGCCTTCTGGGCGCAGGTAACCGGTGGTCGCGAGGTGACGCGCGCCATTGCCTATGCCATCGACCGGGGCGATGAGAAGCAGCGCCAGTTCCAGAATATCCTGCGGGCGATCGGTTTCGAGGTGAAGCTGAAGCCGTATATCCAGCGCGCGGATGGCTCTGCCAAGGGCGACTGGGATGTGGGTATTACCATCGATGCGCTGGAGTGTGCCGCGGATGCGGATGTACTGGTGCTGGCCTCCGGTGATGGCGACTTTGATATGCTGGTGGAGCGGATTCGCACGAAATACGGTATTGTTGTCGAGGTCTACGGGGTTGCGAAGCTCGCGGCCCGATCACTTCAGCGCGCGGCGTCGCGATTCTTCCCGATCGATGACGCGCTTCTGCTGAAAAATACCCGCCAATAAGGCGAAAGATTACTATCGACCAATGAGGGGATCACGATGCTTACCTCGAACAGGCTTTTCCTGCCACTGAAGCTGTGCCTCGTCGCTCTGCTGCTGCCGGGGTTGGCTGGCGCCGCCGAGTTCACCCCGGGCCCGGTGATCAAAGGCTTCGGCGCAGTCGCGGATGTGAAACAAACCCATCCCCTCAAAGGGGACGAACACTTCAAGGTGGTGTTCAATGCCACCCAGCAGGGTGAGGGAGACAAGGTCAACCGCAAGTTCGACAGCCTGGCCCGCTTCCTCAATATGCAGGCGCGCGCCGGGGTGAAGCCCGAGCAGGTAGAGCTGGCGCTGGTGGTGCACGGCAAGGCGAGTTTTGATCTGCTGACGAATGCGGCGTACCGCAAGAAATTCCAGCGCGACAACCCCAACGCGCCGCTGATCGCCGAGCTGTTCAAGCACAAGGTGCGCATCATTCTGTGCGGGCAGGCGGCTGCGGCCCACGGGATCGAGGCGAAGGACCTGTTGCCCGGCGTGGAAGTGGCGCTGTCGGCGATGACCGCCCACGCGCTGTTGCAGCAGCAGGGCTATACACTGAACCCGGGCTGATCGGGCTTCTTCCGGGCAATTAAAAAAGGCCGCAGAAGCGGCCACGCTGGGGGGCGAATCGGTAGATCCGGTTTGCCGGTCTATTCGTCTGCGCTGTCGCGGTCGGGATTCATCTCGACAATGTCGTAGGGCGCCAGTGCGGGGATTGCGGTGTGAATCTCGCGCTCGGTTGCATCAACAGCCTGTAATTGGGTGCAGAGGCCCTGGACATTCTTCTCCAGCACCTTGCCCTTGGCTTCCATTTTCTCTTCCACTTTCTGTGCCGCGGCTTCCGCCTGGGAGTCGATGCTGGCGCCGCCGGTCAGCGCGGCCTTGAGCGCGAACCAGGCGATATTGCCGGCGGACTTCATCGCCAGTTTCTCGATGCGCGGTTCCAGGTCCTTGTCGACGGTTTCCTCGATAAAGTCGTCGATCTGTGGATCGCCGAGGGTGTAGATCTCGTCCTTGCCGCGGAAGCGCTGCTCGGCGCGGCGGTGAATCTCGGCAGACATCTGCTCGACTTCCAGGGTGTCTTCATGATCGGCACCGGCCAGGGTTGCCAGGGCAATATTGACCCCCTGCAGGGCCAGTTCCACCGCATCCATTGAGATATCGGTAAGCTGGCGCCCGGCCACGTGCAGCTGGCCGCGATAGCGTTGCACCAGCGCCTGCTGCTCGGCATTCAGGGGCACGACCTTGCCGTCAACGACCAGTTGGTCCGGAGCGAGGAAGGCAAACAGCGGCTTCTTGGAGCCATCCTCCTGATATGCGGCCATGGAATCCGGACCGACACGCAGCTGGTAATGCAGATCGGCGCTGCACTCGCTGTCGCTATCGATATTCAGGTTGATACCGTGGGCAAGGGCCGGGCCGCTGGCGACCAGGGCGGCGGCAATAGCTAGGGGTTTCCACATGGGTCCGGTTTCTCTTTTGGTGTTCTTGGCAATAGGACGCACGCCGGAGGCGCAGCGGATGCAGCATCGGAAAATTTTTTCCCGGTTATTTTGTGATCAGTCGGGTGGTCTGCTGCGTCTCCCCGTTTCCCTTTAGTGGTAACCTAGCCCGCTGCACCCTCGCAACTGCTGGTGCGATATAAATCGAATAAACGGGGGAGGACCATGCGAACAATCAGACTACTGGTCGGCGCTCTGCTGCTTTTGCTGTGCGCGGCGGCCGGAGCCAAAACCATCACCGAATATACCGCCGGAATGGAGAAGCATCCCGGCTTCCAGCCCTACTACTGGGACGACAACAGCGGCCACATCTATCTGGAGATCGCCGACTTCGATCGGGAGTTCCTGCTGCTGACCGGTCTCGCCCAGGGGCTGGGCTCCAACCCGGTGGGGCTGGACCGCAACCAGGTCGGCGACAGCCGGCTGGTGCAATTCCAGCGGGTGGGCGACAAGGTGCTGCTGCACCAGCTGAACCTGCAATACCGCGCGCAGTCCGACAACGCGGCCGAGCGCCGCGCGGTGGCCGAAGCCTTTGCCACCTCGGTGCTGTGGGGTTTCCCGGTGCTGGCCCGCGAGGGCGAGCGCGCGCTGGTGGATTTCACCCCGTTCCTGCTGTCCGATCAGCATGGCGTGGCCCAGTCACTGAAGGCCACCGACCAGGGCAGCTACAGCGTCGATGACTCCCGCTCGGCGGTGTACCTGCCGCGCACCAGGAACTTCCCGCAGAACAGCGAGTTCGAGGCGCGGCTGACCTTCAGCGGCGGTGCGCCCGGCAACTACCTGCGCGAGGTGGTGCCGACCCCGAGCCTGGTCTCCCTGCGCCAGCACATCTCGCTGGTACAGCTGCCGGACGACGGTTACACACCGCGACGCTTCCACAGCCGCAGCGGCTACTTCCCACTGCAGTACCGCGACTACGCCAGTGCCATCGACCAGCCGCTCGACCAGCGCTTCATCTACCGCCACCGGCTGCAGAAAAAGCCGGGTAGCGACGAACCGGTGAAGCCGATCGTCTACTACGTGGATGCGGGCGTGCCGGAACCGGTGCGCAGCGCCTTGATCGAGGGCGCCAGCTGGTGGGAGCAGGCGTTCGAGGCAGCCGGTTACAAGAACGCGTTTCAGGTGAAGGTGCTGCCAGCAGATGCCGATCCGCTCGATGTGCGCTACAACGTGATCAGCTGGGTGCACCGCTCCACCCGCGGCTGGTCCTACGGCGCCGGCATTGCCGATCCGCGCACCGGCGAGATCATCAAGGGCAACGTCACCCTCGGCTCGCTGCGCGTGCGCCAGGACTACCTGATCGCGCAGGGGTTGCTGCAGCCCTACGGCGACAACAAAGCGGACACTGAAGCGCTCAAGCAGCTGGCGCTGGCGCGCATCCGCCAGCTAGCCGCGCATGAGGTGGGGCACACCCTGGGGCTGGCGCACAACTTTATCGCCAGCACCGAGGGGCGCGCCTCGGTGATGGACTACCCGGCGCCGCTGGTGACGCTGCGCGGTATGGACCTCGGCCTCAAGGACGCCTACGCCACCGGTATCGGCGCCTGGGACAAGCTGGCGATCCGTTACGGCTACGGCGATGCCGGCGGCGACGAGGCCGGCTACCTGGCGTCGGTCATCGATGCCGCCAGGCAGCAGAAACTGCGCTTTATCTCCGATCCGGATTCCCGCTCGATCAACAATGCCCACGCCGATTCCCACTTGTGGGACAACGGCAGCGATCCGCTGGCGGAGTTCCAGCGTATGGCCAAGCTGCGCCGCTACGCCCTGGATCACTTCTCCCCCGCCGCCAATCCGCAGGGCGCGCCGCGCTCGTCGCTGGAGGAGACGCTGGTACCGGTCTACTACGGCCACCGCTACCAGGCTGAGGCGGTCGGCAAGCTGATCGGCGGGCTGGATTACGACTACCTCTATAACGATGCCGCGCCGGAGAGCTACACCATGGTGGCGCCTGAGCGCCAGCAGCAGGCCATCGATGAACTGCTGTCGACGCTGACGCCGGATTTCCTGGCGCTGCCGGAACCGGTGCTGCAACTGCTGCCGCCCAAGGCGTACGGCTACGGCCGCACCGACGAGAGCTTCCCGGCTTACACGGGTGTCGCTTTCGATGCGGTGGCGCTGGCCGAGGCGGCCGCCGGCCATACGCTGTCGATCCTGCTGGACCCGGAGCGCGCCGAACGCATGGTGCAGCAGCATGCGCGCCGCGGCGACGAGCCGGGCTTCGCGGCACTGCTGGAACGGCTCAACCGCGAGGCCCTGGCGGCAAACAAGTACCGCGGCCTGCAGGCGACGATTCACCAGCGGGTCAACTACGTGTACCTGCACCAGTTGATGCTGCTGGCGGAAGACAAGGGCGCGGCGGAGCCGGTGCGCGCCGCCGCCAACCTGGAGCTGGCCAAGTTCCAGCAGGCGGTGGGCGGTATGAAGCTGTTCGGTGACGATGCCGACGGCTACAACGCTCACTACTACTTCCAGGCGCGCCGTATTGCCGCGTTTATGGACGGCAAGCTGCAGGTGCAGGCCGGTGACCTGAAACAGATGCCGCCGGGCTCGCCGATCTGACTCCTGGCCATTGACCCGGCAAGCAAACTTTCGCAGATGCCGCGCGCGGCATCTGCGGCCCTGAAAGATTGGATTGCCGGGTCAATGACAAGGGCCATCCGCGGTCTTTGTCATTGCCCCGCCGAACGCCCCCTCTCTCAAACCTCAAGGCTGTCGTGTGGCCCGCACCGTGCGCACTGTCGCGAGGCGCGCGCAGTTTTTCCGTGGCGCGAATAATCCTGTCCTGCGCCAATGTTGGGCGGAGTGATTTCTCTATTTCGGCGCACGCGCTCAGACGTCGCCGCGGTTACTGCACTATGCCAAAGCACAGTCCCGCTCCGTGTTGCGCGGACGCGGCGCACTGCGCGGATGAACTTTTCCATACTCGTGCCTCGTTCTGCATCAGGAAATTTTCCGCGGTGGAAAAATAAAAATCTAAATTTTCCCAATACTTAGCTCTGGCGGCAGTCTTTAAGCAGCGACGCTCTTACTGTGCTGCGCCGCATCGCTGATGCTCTGACTTAATCCTCCCCGCCAGCGTATGGCATACATATTGCTCCTTCACTAGTGGGGTGTCGCGTTCCGTGGCGCCCCGGGAAACCTTCACTGTTTTCAAAAAGAAAGAAGCTGCCGCGCACCACAAGTGCGCGCGTGGCGACACAACACAATAGTTTGAATCGATGTACCCGGGGTTTTGACGATAAATAGCTAATAGCTAAGGGGCAGGCTATGAATACCAAGCTGACAGCAATCAGTTGTGCCGTAATTACCGCGATCAGTGGTGGTCCGCTGGCGATAGCGGATGATCTGGAGGAAGTGTCGGTCACCGGCGTGCGCGGCAAGCCGCGTTCGGTTTCAGACTCACCGGTGCCGGTGGATGTGTTCGGCGCAGAGAGCCTTGAGTCGGTGTCCTATACCGACACCAACGACGTGCTGAAAACACTGGTTCCCTCCTACAATGTGTCGCGCCAGCCAATCAGCGACGGCGGCACCTTTATTCGGCCGGCGCAACTGCGCGGTATGCCGACGGACAAGACGCTCGTGCTGGTCAACTCCAAACGCCGTCACCGCGCGGCGCTGGTGGAAATCGGCGGATCCGGCACCCAGGCCGCCGACATCGCCACGATTCCCAGCTCTGCACTCAAGTCGGTGGAAGTGCTGCGCGATGGCGCCGCGGCCCAGTATGGTTCCGATGCCATCGCCGGCGTGATCAATTTCATTCTCAAGGATAACGCCGAGGGTGGCGAGTTCAGTGTCAGCAGCGGGCAGTACAGCGAGGGTGACGGCCTGCAGACCACTGCGAGCGGTAATATCGGCCTGCCGCTGGGCAGTGATGGCTTCCTGAGTATTTCCACCGAGGTGTCCAAATCGGAATTTACCTCGCGCTCGGAGCAGTACTGCGAAACCTGGTTCTGCCTCGACAAGAATAATCCGCTGTACGACCCCAGCGCCGGGTACGCCCGGTACACCGAAGACGACGCCTTTATGGCTGGCAGCAAAACGGCCTCGCTGGAGAGCGACGTGGTCAACCCGTGGGGCCAGCCCAATAGCAAGGCGGCGCGGCTGTTTTTTAACGCCGGCTACAACCTGTCCGGCGGTTCGGAACTCTACGCGTTCGGTAACTACAGCAGCAGCTCGGCCGACGGTGGCTTTTACTACCGTTACCCGGGCAATGGCACCATCGAAGACCTGCGCACCGAAGATGGCAGCATCTACAGCCCGCTGGAAATTTTCCCCGGCGGTTTCACCCCGCGTTTCTCCGGCGACGTGGCCGATTACTCGCTGGTATCCGGCTGGCGCGGTGAGTGGGGCAACGGCCTCAACTATGATGTCAGTGCCCGCTACGGCTACAGCGAAATTGATTACACGCTGAAAAATACCATCAACCCGTCGCTGGGGCCGGACACGCCCACTTCATTCAAGCCGGGTACTCTCGCCAACGAGGAAACCCAGTTGCAGGCGGATTTCTCGCGCGATTTTGATATCGGCCGTGCGCAGCCGCTGCTGGCCGCCTTCGGTTTCAGCTATATGGACGAGTCCTACGACATCACCGGCGGTGACGCGATGTCCTATGCCGCCGGTCCCTACGCCACCCAGGATCCCTGGGGTTTCTGTAACGCCGACGGTACCGCCACCAGCGCGGGGCTGGGAGTCATCGCTGGCGGCTCCAGTCTCGACTGCGCCAACCCGGACGATCCGGTCTACACCGTGGTCGGGGTCGGCTCCAATGGTTTCCCCGGCTATTCACCGGAATACTCCGGCAGCTACTCGCGCGATTCCTATGCGCTGTATGCAGACTTGAGCACTGATCTGACCGACGACCTGTTCGTGCAGGCAGCGATGCGCTTCGAGGATTATTCGGATTTCGATTCGGAACTGGTGGGCAAGCTGGCGCTGCAGTACGACATCAACGACCACTTGGGTGTGCGCTCCTCGGTGGGTACCGGTTTCCGCGCACCGACACCGGGGCAGCAGGGCACCACCAATGTATCCACACGGCTGCCTAACGGTTTCCCGGTGGCTACCGGCCTGTTCCCGGCCAGCGGCGATGTGGCCGGGGCACTGGGGGCCAAACCCCTCAAGCCGGAAACCTCCACCAACTACACACTGGGCCTGACGGCGGACTGGGAGAAGCTGGCACTGACTGTGGATTTCTACCGCATCGATGTGGATGACCGCACCTATGCGATCTCGACATTGGATGTGTCCACAGACACCGCTTCGGGCGCCGCCTACGACAACTACCTGGCACTGGTGGACGCCGGTGTCGTCGGAGCGGAATCCATCGGTGGTGTCTTCTACTTCACCAATGCGTTCGACACCCGTACCCAGGGCGTGGATGTAGTGGCCACCTATCCGCTGGAGTGGTCCAACGGCGCTACCACCAACCTTACCGCCTCAGTGAACTACAATGCGTCCGAGTTCACTTCGGACCCCAGCGAGTACCTCAATGACGAGGACCAGTACGATTTCGAGCACTTCGATCCGAAGCTGCGCGGTGTGCTGAGTGCGATGCAGGAGTTCGGAGATTTCTCCCTGCTGGCGCGCGCCAACTGGTATGGCTCCTACGAGAACTACAACAAAGTGGGCGGGGTTAAACAGGTGCAGGAGTTCGACCCGATTGTCATGGTGGATCTGGAAGGGAAGTACCGCTTTAGCGACGCTACCAGCGTGAGCATGGGCGGGCGCAATATCTTCGACCAGTATCCGGAAAAAGATGCGATCGAGGATTACTGCTGTGGCCGTATTTACTCCTCGGCCACAGTGGTGGACTGGCAGGGCAGTTTTTACTATATGCGCCTGAATCACAATTTCTGAGTGATGTAGATAAAAAAATCCCCGCAGTGCGGGGATTTTTTTTGGCTTGTGGAGTGCGCCGCGCGCACCCTACCTGGTTTGCGGGCAACGGCGTGCCTGGCTTGTGGCTATCACCCGCGCATGCGGTAAAGTACCTTCGGCAGCGCCCTGGTGTACTTCTCCACATCCTCAAGCAACCCCATGCTGACCCGCGACCAGTGGGTGTAATCGCGGTAAATACCGCGAATCAGTACTCTCTCTCTGGCCATTTCCTGGCGGAAGGTTTCCGCATTCAGGTTGCCGAGGTCGACGAACATGAAGTTGGTGACCGATGGCAGTGCGGTGAGGCCGTGCTCCTTGACTGCCGCGCCGACCATTTCCCGCGCCTCCTTGACCTTGCTGCGGCAGAAGCCCATGAACTCGTGGTCTTCGTAGCTGGCAATGGCCGCGGCCAGGCCGGCCTGGTTGAGGCCGTACCAGCCGATACCGAAGCGCTGCATTTCCGCGATGCGTTCGGGCTGCGCAATCAGGTAGCCCACGCGCATACCGGCGAGGCCGTAGATCTTGGAGAAGGTGCGCGCGACGATCACGTCGTGGCCGTCCTTGATCAACGGAATCATGCTGTTGGCTTCACCGCCGTCGGTCAGTTCGTTGTAGGCCTCATCGGCCAGCACGGTGGTCTTTTTCGAGGCTTTGATGCAGAAGCTGCGCATGCGCGCCGGCTCGATCAGCAGGCCGGTGGGATTGTTCGGGTTGGTTACCTGCACCATGGCGATGGAATCGTCGATGGCGTCGTACATGGCGTCCAGGTCGATGGCCATCGACGGCAGTTTCGGCAAACGCTTGATCGTGCCGATATCCTGCACTTCCACCACTTTTGCGGTGGTGTCCCAAAACAGGTCCGGGCCGAGGATATTGCCTTTGTGTCCGGCGACGATAGCGGCGGCGGTGAGGCCGGCGCTGGAGCCGGAGCCGAGTACCACGTGATCGGGTGTCAGCCCGTGACGTTCGGCGATCATGGATTTCAGTTTCATCACACTGTCGCTGACATAGTAGGCGCCCTTCTGGCTCGCCTGCATGATCGCTTTCAGTGCCTTGGGGCTGGGCCCGTAGGGGTTTTCGTTGGCATTGAGTTTGGCCACCCCCGGCGCCGGCCCGTACAGTGGCCGTATCGGTGTCGGTGCCTCTGCGGCGGCCCGCGCCAGGCCGCTACCACTGGCGGCGGCCAGTGACAGGGCCGAGGCCGCTCCCCCCAAGAACATTCGCCTGCTGAGTTTCTGCGTCATTATTTTTCCCCTGATTGTTGAAGGAACCTCACAAACAAGCACGTCTCCGCACAGGTGCTGCGCGGAGACGGACTATTCGCTTATCGCCGCGCGATCAACTGATGGTCTTGGCGTACATGGTGATGGAAACCAGCACCAGGTAGAGGCCAAACAGGCGCTTCAGGTTGACCTCGTCGAGACTGTGCGCCCAGCGCGCACCGATCGGTGCGGAGATCACTGAAAATGCGGAGATGGCCAGCAGTGCCGGGATATTGATGTAGCCGATCGAGCCGAACGGCAGGTCCGGCTCGTGCAGGCCCATGATCAGGAAGCCGATGGCGCCCGGTAGCCCGATCAGGAAGCCGATGCCGGCAGCAGTTGCCACGGCCTGGTGCACCGGCCTGTTGCACAGCACCATGGTCATCACCGTTATGGTGCCGCCGCCGATACCGAGCAGCGAAGAAAAGCCGCCGAGAAAACTTGCCAGCGATGCCCGCGCCATCCCGGTGGGCATGGTCAGCCGGCCCTTGAAGCGATCGAACAGGTGCGGGAACAGGAAGTAGATGGAGTAGACCAGTACGCCGGTGGCGAACACCACAATCAAGTTGCGGCTCTCGGTAAACGAGGCGATATAGAGCCCCGCCGCCACACCCAGTAGCACCCAGATGGACCAGTCGCGCAGTACCTTGAAGTCCACTGCCCCGCGGCGGCTGTGGGCCTGCACCGAGCGCGCCGAGGAGATCACGATCGAGGCCAGCGAGGTGCCCACCGCCACGCGCATGATTTCATGGGTGCTGTTGGGGAGAAACGGAAATACCGCCAGCAGTGCCGGCACCACCACAAACCCGCCGCCGTTGCCAAACAGTCCCGAAGTGATGCCGGCAATCAACCCGGCACAGCACAGCAGGAGAATAAATAGTGTTATGTCGTGAATACTCATGCGGCCCCCTGATCATTATTAGATTTCTCGAGGGAATGCCGGCTGCGGTGGTATATCGCCGCAACCCGGCGAAACTCGAGTTCGCAGTTGCCTGATGGATCGAGGGGATTGTCTCTGCGGGCACTTCACTCCCCTGTACAGAGGAGATAAAGCATTAACTGTGCCAAAGTCCGGGTGGGATGGGGGAGCGACGGTGGCAGGAGTGAGCTGCGCGATAACAGGAGCGCCGCTGGGGTGCGCGGCGCATCCTGGTTCTACTGTGTCACAGTTGCCGGCGGAGCGGTTTCTGCATTCTCTTTGGTTTCGTGCACCACCCGGTTTCTGCCCTCGCGCTTGGCGCGGTAGAGCAGGTCATCGGCGCGATTGACGGCGCTGACGATATTGCCGTGGTGGGCCGCAATACTCACCAGGCCGAAACTGGCGGTGAGGGAAAAGCGCTGCTGCCCGGCGATGACGGTCATGGCTTCGATATCCCGGCGCAGCTGCTCGACCTTGGCACTGGCCTCGCTCATATCGCCGGCAGGAAACAGCACCACGAATTCCTCGCCGCCCATGCGTGCGGTGATATCACGGCAGTCGGTTTTCAGTAGCAGCAGCCGCGCGAACTGCCGTAGTGCGCTGTCGCCGGCGTGGTGTCCGTAGCGGTCGTTGATGGTTTTGAAGTGATCGACATCCACCAGGGCCAGATAGGCATTACAACTCTGCCGACGGCAGTGCTCGAAAATCTGTTCGGTTGTGTCAAAGAAGCCGCGGCGGTTGGCCAGCCCGGTGAGCTGGTCGGTGGTGGCCAGCCGGCGCATGCGTACGGCCAGGTCGTCGGCGACGAGCAGCACGGTGAACAGCCCCAGTCCGCCGTTGATCGCCGGCATCATCAGGAAATTCATATTGCTGTAGATCGACAACCAGTAGTCGTCGCGCTCGGCGCCCTGCATCAGGGCAACACCCGCGTAAGACACTTGCGCCAGGGTGTAGAGAATAAACAGGCTGATGGTGCCCCACTCCGCCGGGCGCAGTCTGCCCTCCTTGCGGGCCAGGGTGCGGATGCACAGCAGTGCGGCCACGGCGCCGGACAGCGGTGTGGGCGCCATGCGCAGGCCCATATGCGGGTGCCCGAAGGTGAACCAGGCGATCACCAGCTCCACCGCCAGCAGGTAGCCGATCAGTATGGGTGGGAATGGCCGCAATCCGGCGCGGTAGCGGTAGCCCCCCACCGCCAGCCCCTGCACCAGCAGCGAGGTGGCGTTGACGATCAGCCAGTAGACATTGCGGTCGGGAAACAGGTCGCGCGCCGCATTCAGCAGCATATTCACTACCAGCAGCCAGAACAGCAGGGCCCAGTAGAAGGTGTGGGGCTTGCGTTCGATACTGCACCAGGTGATCAGCAGTATGGAGCCGAGCATCGCGTTGGTGGCGAGCACCGAAAAAAATATGTAGTCGAGGGGCAGCATGGTTGTAACTCGTCCGGGGTGCCGAAATCGCTTTTCCGGTCTCTGTCAGCTAGCGGCCCGAGCTCCGCTGCGCGGGCGCATCGTCGGGCGGTTTGTCAGCTATGGATAAACTGTGACTTTTTGATCCACTGGTTGCCGCGATAGCGGCGCGTGGGCGTATTGTTTTTTCGCGCCCAGAAAAAGTGGCGGTTGAACTGGAATTCGACATTGTAGCCGTCCACCAGTTGCGCCAGCGGCAGCGCCTTCCAGGTGGAAATGCGGCGCTTGCTGGTAGCTTCCAGCAGGTACTCCTGGTCGTCGACAATCGCCACCACCCACGCGTGGCCGGAGCCCTTGTAGGTGCCCACCGCCACCCGCGCATCGACGCCGAGTTCGATCAGCCAATCCGCCAGCAGCAGCGCGTGGTCCTCGCAGTCGCCGCGCTTCTGATAAAAGGACTGGCGTGAGGTCTGCCACACATCGGCGAGACCGCCATACTGCTGTGCGTCGTACTGGTATTCCTTGCGCACCGCCAGCGTATACAGCGGTACCCACAGCTGGCGGGTCTTGAACGGCTTGAAGCCCACCAGGTAGCTGTTGGCGAAGTGGTGCTGGCTGTCGAGCCCGCGCGCAGAAATGGTTGCCGAGGGAATGCCCTGCCAGTTCCACACCGACATATAGGCACTCTGCGCGGCGCTGCGTCCGGACACGGCGCGCTGCACGTAGGCCTCGGTCAGCGGTTTGCTGGTGCCCTGCACCCGCACCACGCCGGCCTGGCGGTCGCGGTGGTAACTGGCCGGCTGTGTCGCGCCCACGGCCTGTCGGCGCGCTTCGGCCAGGCCCGGCAGCGCCGTGTTGTCCGGCTGCGGGGTGGGGCGCTGCTGGCGCAGGGCGAGATCCGGCAGCAGCAGCGCCGCCGCGAGTGCCGCCAGCAGCAGCCAGCCGCGCATCAGCCTTTCAGCCCGAAGGAAATAATCAGGGCGACAAAGATGAGGACGGTGGAGGAAAAGATTGCTACCGCGAGGTTGCCGTTCTTCAGTTCCAACTCGATATCGACGTTTTTCAGCAACTTTTTATCAATGGTCAGCAGCGCGAGGATGCCGATAAACAGCGCCAGCAAGGTGTACAACAGGTTGATGCCCAGGTTGAACAGGGTGGCGGTCAAGAATTCCAGTTCCATAGGTTGTTGTTGGTCTCGGTGTCTCTGACGGGGGCGCTATTGAATCACAGTTTGCCGCCCCGGCCCATCGACGCGGCTCATACAGGCGGGGCGCTGCTGGGGTACACTGGGCGCGAAACCATACCTATAAATCATGCAGCAATTCGGGGTTGCGCAATGCGGACATTGTACAAATTACTGACTATTTCGTTGTTCCTGAGCCTGGCGGCCTGTGCCGACCGTGTGGAGGTGCCGCCCGCGCATGTGGGCAAGATTCTGACCAAGAACGGATACAAGCCGGAAACCGTGCCGCCGTCCAAGTTTCGCCTGGATATGTGCCTCTTCTACTGCGACAAGCTGGTCACCCTGGCCACGGCGGATTTCGGCCATATGGAGAAGTTCAAGCTGTTTATGCCCAAGGACCAGCTGAACATGAATTTCGATGTGCGCATGACCGCGGCGATCAATCGCCAGATGATCGACAACATCTTCGATCGTATCCCGCCGCTGAACGACAATATCTCGGTCAAGCATGTGTACGACACCTACGCCCAGCCGGTGATTCGCGACGTGGTGCGCCGGGTGGTGGCCAAGTATTCGATCAACGAGATTGCCTCCAGCCGCGAGGCCCTGAGCCGCGAGCTGTTCGCCGAAGTGAGCCAGGCGCTGGAGGGCACGCCGATTGCGATCAAGCGCCTGGGGCTCGCCGATGTGCAGTTTCCCAAGGTCATCACCGAGGCCAAGGAGCGCGCCGCCGAGCGCCGCGAACTGATCGAGCAGGAAAAGGCGCAGTTCGAGATCCAGAAAATCCAGATGGAGCGCGACCTCGAGCGCGAGAAAATGAACCGCGCCATCGCCCGCGAGAAGGCCATCGGCCAGAAGGAGGTTAACGACCTGCTGGCCAAGTCGGTGACCGACAAGTACCTGGCTTACCGCACGCTGGAAGTGCTGGACAAGATGGCCGAGTCCGACAACAAGGTCTTCCTGCCGGTGGAGGCGCTGGGCACCATCGGCCTGCAACAGGCGGTGTTCAGCAGTCAGGTGAAACAGGTGGCGCGCAAGGGCCGCTAGCGGCCGGCGAGGGAGAAAGTTCAGATGACAATCAATTCACAGATTTCCAACTGGCTGGTGTCCGCCCTCGGCGGCCTGGCAACCTGGGCGGTGATCGCCGCCTGTATTCTGCTGGCGTTGAATGTGTTTTACCGCGCACGCCTGCTGCGCAACCGCGGCGACAGCCTGCACTGGCTGCTCGACCGCACCCTGGTGATCCGCTTTCTGTGCCTGCTGTTTTTTATCTGGGTGCTGCTGGGCTTCAACAGCAATGCGCCCAAGCTGGTACTGGTGCCGGACGATGCGGCAGAGCGGACCGCGGAGCAGCAGTTGCTGCGCGCCGAGGCGGCGCCGGTGCAGAGTATCGCCCCGCAGCGGGATAGCGCGGCAGAGACCAGCGCGCGCCTGCAACAATTGCGCGAGGCACAGAAGGAGGCGGTGTTGCCGGGCAGTGAACCCTGATCCGGGTGCGCCCGCTGGTGGCGCCGGGCAGGCGCTGCGCAACGCTCTGTTTCAGCCAATAAAAAAGGGGCCTCGCGGCCCCTTTTTACGTTGCGGTCATCGTTGATGACACGGGTGTGCAGCTTACGGCTTGCCGCCGCCCTTACCACCTTTACCGCCACCACCACCACCGCTACCGCCGGGGTTGCTGCCGGTACAGGCGTTGGCGCTCAGGTAATCCGCCGTGGTCTTGGCCTGGACCAGGCCGTAGCCGTAGGCATTGTCGCGGCCGGCTGCGCCGAGGTCTTCGGCGGTCGCATCCATGGCCGCGCGGATTTCACCCGGTGCACAGTTGGGATACAGGCTCCACACCAGCGCGGCGACACCGGCAACGTGCGGCGTCGCCATCGAGGTGCCGTCGAAGTAGGCATAGTTGCTCGGGGCAATGGTCAGCGAGGTTGTGGCACCGAGCTGATTCAGCAGCGCCGCGCCGTCGGTGTCGGAGATGCCGGCGGACGGGATTGTCGTCGCGACGCCGCCGAGGGTGCCGTACAGCATGCCGGGCTCGTTGTTGTAGACCACCGCACCGATACCGCCGCCGGCCTGGCAGTTGAGTACCTTGTCGGCGAAGCTGATATTGCCGCGGGCGATCAGGCACACCTTGCCGGCAGCCGCCGTACAGGCGGTTTCGGCGGTGCCGCAATCGGCCAGCGCGCCGGTGACAGACGCCTGCGGGCTGTCTTCCATCGCTGAGGCCTCGATATCGCCGCCGGCCACTGTCAGGGTGGTGGCGAGGCCGGTGCCGGTGGGCACGGAGGAGAGCACGCCGACGCCGGGGCCGGACAGCTCGACCTGATCGGTCTGCTGGGAGAAGCCGGCGACCACCTTGTCGCTGTCGATCGCCGCCACGGACACGACCGAGTCGTAGGAGGCGGGGTAGGACTGGCGGGTATTGCCATCGTTACCGGCGGCAGCAATGGACAGCACGCCGTCATTGGCATAGGCGGCGGCGAAGGCCTGGTCTTCGGTGCGGGATTTCAGCGTGCCGCCGAGGCTCATATTGATGACATTGGCGCCGTTGGAGACACAGGTGTCGAGTGCGCCGACGAGGGAAGAAGAGTAGGCCCAGCCGTTCGCGTCGAACACCTTGACGATATGCAGGTTCACGTTGGTGTTGGGCATCACGCCGACCACACCGACGCTGTTGTTGATCGCGGCGATGGTGCCGGCCACGTGGGTGCCGTGGTGCACATCGTCCTGGAACCAGTCGCCGGCGCCACCGGGATCGCTGGAACCGGTCACGGCATTGCCGGACAGGTCTTCGTGGTTGATGTCGTAACCGGAGTCGATGATACACACGGTGCGGTTGCCCGCCTGCGCATCACTGACCTGGTCGGCCTGCACCATCGGAATGCCGTAAGGAACGGTCTGCGCCATCGGGAAGCGCTTGACGTCTTTTTCTACATACTCGACGTTGGGGTTATTCTGCAGCGCCTGCAGAGCGCGCGCCGGTAACTCGGCGGCAAAGGCGTTGTGCGCATCCAGAGCCAGCTTGGCGTGGCCGCCGCGCTGCTGTGCCATGGCCTTGACGGCGGCGCCCTTGCCGGGCTTGAACTTGACGATGTAGCGCGCATCGGCGGCGCTGGACTGGGCGGAAACCGCGAGCGCGATGGCGCCGGCGGCGAACAACGATAGGGTTTTCTTCATTGAAAGCTCCACACGAGGTGATTATCGGGCGTCCGCGGTGCGGTGCCCTGTCATTATTGTGTCCACCCGGTCATACGTGCCCGGCGCGGAGGCCGCAGCGCCACAGGACCGACTGCTCGGTGGGAATCTAAAAAGTAGCAGCTTGGCCCCATTCGCCAAGTGAGAACTGCCGCAGTCGTGATGCCCTTGGCAAAAATGATTTTACTAAGCCGATTGGCGTGCAATCACACTGAGGGAGGAAAACCGAATTACGTCTCGGCTTTAGCGTCCTGCAAAAAAGAGCAGTACAGGCGTACTGCTTGCGCTTGCCCCGGCTTCCCGTCCGGCAGCAATTTCCCGTCTCGGCACCTTCTTCTGCTATCTCCCGGCCCCCAATAAAAAACGGCGCCCGCAGTGGGCGCCGTTCGCGTCTGCGCGAATGCGCAAAAGCCGCCGCGGTAAATCGGCGGCGGCTCGCGGGGATCAGCGGCTGCCGGCCACCGCACTGGTCATCGGTTTGCCGTCGGCGTCGATCTCGGTGATCGGGCCCAGCTCCAGATCGCGGATGCCGTCGACGATCTTCGCCTTGTCACCTACCACCACCCAGATGAACTGGTCCGGCTTGATGGTCTGCTTGGCCATCTCGCGGATGCTGGCCAGGTCCATGGTACGGATGCGCTCGGCGTAACCGTCCATGTAATCCAGCGGGCGGTCGTAGGTGACCATGTTGGACACCGCACCGGACACAGCGGCGATGGTTTCGAAGCGGCCGGGCAGCTCGTGGATGCGCTTGTCCTTGAGCTTCTGCAGCTCGTCCTCGCGCGCCGGCTTGTTGCCCACATAGGCGCGCAGCTCCTTGCGCAGCTCATTGAGGGATTCACTGGTCTTGTCGGTCTGCACCGGCGCATACACCAGCAGCGGCTGTTGCCCCTTGCCGCCGGTCATGAAGGTGTAGGCACCGTAAGCCCAGTGCTTGTCTTCACGCAGGTTCATGTTGATACGCGCGGTGAAGGTGCCGCCGAGGATATCGTTCATCATGTGCAGCGTGTCGCTGTTGGCGATACCGTTGGAAGGCGCCAGCAGGCCGCCGATGATCATCGACTGCTCGGATCCGGGCTTGTCGATCAGGTACACACTGCTGTGCTGCGGGTAGGCGACTTTGGCCAGGTTCTTCTGCGGCACGGCGCTTTGCGGCGCGCGCCAGTCGGCAAAGTGCTTGTCCAGCTTCTGCATCAGCGCGTCCATGGTGATATCACCGGTGACCACCAGGGTGGCGTTGTCCGGGCGCAGCCAGGTGTCGTGGTACTGCTGCAGGTCGGCGCGGGTCAGCGACTGGATCGAGGCCTCGGTACCGGAGCCGGTCAGCGGCACGCCGTAGGCGTGGTCCTTGCCGTACAGCAGCGGTGGCAGGGTGCGCAGAGCCATCTGCACCGGCTGGGTCTTTTCCTGCTGGATGCTGGCGATCCAGCGGCTGCGCTTGCGCTCGATTTCGTCGGCGGCAAAGGCCGGGTGCAGCACTACGTCGGCAAACAGGTCGATGGAGTTGTCCAGGTTGGCGGTCAGCGCATTGAGCTCGACGGTGGAAGTGTCGATGTTGGCACTGGCACTGATCTCGGCGCCGAGGGTTTCCTCGCGCGCGCTGATTTCCAGTGCGCTGAGATCGGCGGTGCCCTCGGTCAGCATCGACATGGCGTAGCTGGAGGTGCCCAGCTTGGCGCCCTTGTCGGCGGCGTAACCGGCGTCAAAGCGCAGCGACATATCGACCACCGGCACTGAATGGCGTTCGGCCAGTATCACCTGGAGGCCGTTGTCCATCTTCGCGGTCTGCAGTTGCGGGAAGGGCACCGACGGGAACTTGCCCAGGTCCGGCAGCTTGGAGCGGTCGGCGCCGCTGCTGGCCACCTTGTAGTCGGGGAAGGGCATGACGTCGAGGTTGTAATCGCCGCTGGAAATCCAGGTCTGCGCCGCCTTCTGTACCTGCTGCGGGGTCAGTTGCTGCTTGTGGTTGAGGGATTTCAGCAGGCCGTTGGGATCGTTCAGGTAGAGTTCGCCGCGGGCCAGCATCACGCCCTTGCCGCTCCAGCCACCGACCTGCTCCAGCGCGCGGGCGGTGCTGGCGTACTCGGTCATGTTGGCGCGCTGCAGTTCCTCGGCCGTGGGGCCATCCTTCAGGAAGCGGGCAACCTCTTCATCGATCGCCTTTTCCACTTTGGCCGGATCCACGCCGGATTTGACGTCGGCGATAATCTGGAACATCGACGACAGTTCGAACTCGTCGAGCTCGATGTTGACGTCGGTCGCGATCTGGTCCTTGTACACCAGGCGCTTGTACAGGCGCGAGTTCTTGCCCTGGCCCAGCACCGCGGCGGCCAGGCTCACCGCATCGGCGTCGGCGTGGCCCATGTTGGGGGTGTTCCACACCTTGTACAGGCGCGGCTGGGCCACGCGGTCGTACATCACGTCGCGCTTGGGCTGGTTGCGCTTGGCGATCCAGGCCTTTTTCTTGATCAGCGGATCGCCGGCGGAGATATCGCCGAAATACTTGGCCGCTTTTTCCCGCGCGGTTTTCTCGTCGATGTCGCCGGCCAGCACCAGCACGGTGTTGGAGGCGCCGTAGTAGGTCTTGAACCAGGTTTTGACATCGTCGAGGGAGGCCGCATTCAGGTCTGCCATCGAACCGATGGTCTCCCAGGAGTAGGGATGACCGGCCGGGTAGGTGGCCGCCTGCATGCGCTCCCATACCTTGCCGTAGGGCTGGTTCTCGCCCTGGCGTTTCTCGTTCTGCACCACGCCGCGCTGCTCGTCGAGCTTGGCCTGGTCGAGGGCGCCGAGCAGGTGGCCCATGCGATCGGATTCCATCCACAGGGCCATGTCCAGCGCGTTGCTGGGCACGGTTTCGAAGTAGTTGGTGCGGTCGAGCCAGGTGGTGCCGTTCATGCCGGTGGCACCGGCCTGCTCAAAGGGTTTGAAGTATTCGTCGTTGTAGTTTTCCGAACCGTTGAACATCAGGTGCTCGAACAGGTGCGCAAAACCGGTGCGCCCGGGGCGCTCGTCCTTGGAACCCACGTGGTACCAGACCCCTACCGACACCACCGGTGCCTTGTGGTCTTCGTGCACGATCACGCGCAGCCCGTTGGGCAGGGTGAATTTTTTATAGGGGATATGCAGCGCTTCGGTGGCCGCGGCGCTGCTCTGTGCCATCGGTGCGGCCGGTGTCGCGCTGTTGTCTGCGGCGGCGCTCGATGGCGGCGGCGCGGATTTGCCGCAGGCGGAAACGGCCAGCGCCAGGGCGGCGGGCAGCCAGAGTTGGTGGATTATTTTCATGGGCGAATTCCTTGCTTTGGGTTTCCCGTAGAAGTGCATTTGGCCTGCAGGGGCGCGGTCGTTACCGCTGAGATTGCGCAGGCATTTATTGTTATCGCTCCAGAACTGCAACGTCCGTACCAGGGGTGGTGGCAGTCGGGGGTGCCGGACAGGCGGCAGAATTATTTATACAGAGGGCCCCGGGGGATGGCAAACCGGCCGCGCCGGCGGGACTCGCTGGCGCGGCCGGCTGTTCGGTGGCGGGAATCAGTAGGCGCCGCGGATCACTTCGATCCCCGGTTGCAGCGCGCGCTGCCAGGCGCTGCCGATCGCATCGCGGTATTCGGGGTCGTGTTGGCGGATGGTGTCGAGCAGGGCGTCGAGCCATTGCCGGTAGAGGTCGGGGCGAATGTTGTAGCCGGTGCGCGAGTGGCTGTCGCCCAGCGCGCGCAATTTTGTGTCGGGCATGCCGCGCGCGTGCAGGATCAGCTGCATGATGCCGTTGCGCAGCAGGTGGCGCTGCTGCGGCATGTCGGTGTCGACGAACATTGCGCGCACCTCGTCGCCGCTGCTCATGAAGCGGTCGTAGAAGTCGGTAAAGAAGCTTTCGTTTATACAGCAGCGGCCGTAGCTCTGGAAAACGGTGTCGGCGTCGGTGGTTTCCATGTGGTGGGTTCCCTGAATGCGCGCTTGCGCCATAGCCATACAGTTTGTGGGGATTTGCGGCGCGGATTTTAACTGGCGGCGGTGATGCTGCAAGGCTTTTTTCGGCGGCCGCGCGCTGGCCAGGGAAGGTTGCGGGACGCTGGCGACGGCGGCGTCAGCCGGGGCTGTTCTCATCCCGCAAGGTGACGCTGGCGCTGCCGTCGCTGTCGATAGTGACGGAGACTGCCATCGGGCGGCAGCACACCTCGCAGTCTTCTATGTAGTGCTGGTCGCCTGCGGACAGGTCCACCAGCAGCGTGATGGGCTCGCCACAGTAGGGGCAGTATGTGCCCACTTCGTCCTGCAGTGTCATTGTTCAGGGTCCTCCAGATAGCGGGATACCCAGGCGGCCAGGGTATCGGCGACATAATCGGCGTCCGCGCGCCGGGTCAGCAGGTGATCGGCGCCGTCCAGGCTGATAAAACTCTTCGGGTGCATGGCGCGGTTGTAGAGGTCCGCGGCCTCGTCGATGGACACCGTGCGATCCGCCGGCGAGTGGTAGATCAGCAGCGGCCGCTCGAGTGTGTGGATGTAGTCCATTTTGTGTCGCTCGAGATCGTCGAGGAACTGCTTGCGGATCACGAACGGGCGCCCGGCCAGCACCACCTCCGCGCGGCCCTGCTGCTCGATGGTATCGACCGCGCCGGCCAGCTGCCCGAGCACGTGGTCCGGCTCTGCCGGCGCGGCGATGGTGGCGATGGCCCTAGCTTCGGGGATCTCCGCCGCCGCAGCCAGCACGGCGGCCCCGCCGAGGCTGTGGCCCACCAGCAGGTCCGCGGGGCGCTGCTGTTCGCGCAGGTAGCGCGCGGCGCAGGCGAGGTCCCGCACATTGGTGGAAAAGTTGGTCTGGCTGAAATCGCCCTCGCTGTCGCCGAGGCCGGCGAAATCGAAGCGCAGTACCGCGAAGCCATGTGCGGTCAGGCGCCGGGCAATGCGCGACGCGGATACCACGTCCTTGCCGCAGGTGAAGCAGTGGGCGAACAGCACCTGCGCGCGGGGCTTGTCCGCGGGCAGTTCGAGAATGCCGGCGAGGGCGTGACCGCCGCTGCCGGTAAACTGCACCTTGTTGCGCCGGCGGCGCTTGCCTCTGTCCATCTGTACTGCTTCCCGGATCCACCGTACCAGCGGCCAATGGTAGGGCCGCAATCGCGGCAGCGGCAAATTTCCCGTTCCTGTAGTCATGATAGCGCTATCAGTGGTGCCCCGGCGCCCCTGTGGTAATCCAACTACAGAACCGCTTGATATACTCCGCGCCCGAACCCCCGCGGTGGGCGTCAGGGGGCTAACCGCTTATAATCCGCGCCCGTTTCCGGAGCCGAATCGGCGCCGGAATTTCACCTATGCGGTTACCAGCAAGAGGATTGGCTATGGCGGTTAAATTGATGAAGGATCTGGATCTGGCGGGCAAGCGTGTCCTGATCCGGGAAGACTTGAACGTGCCGGTAAAAGGCGGCGAGGTCACCTCCGACGCGCGTATCCGCGCCGCACTGCCCACCATCCAGGCCGCGATTGATGCCGGCGCCAAAGTCCTGTTGATGTCCCATCTGGGCCGCCCCACCGAGGGCGAGTACGCGGAAGAATTCTCCCTCGCGCCGGTAGCGGTGCACCTCGGCCAGCTGCTCGGCCGCGACGTGCCGCTGATCAAGGACTGGCGCGACGGTGTGGAACTGGAAAACGGCCAGGTGGCGCTGCTGGAGAATGTGCGCTTCAACAAGGGCGAAAAGCAAGACGACGAAATCCTGTCCAAGGCCTACGCCGCCCTGTGCGACATCTTCGTGATGGACGCCTTCGGTACCGCGCACCGCGCCCAGGCTTCCACCCACGGCGTGGCCCGGTTTGCGCCGGTCGCCTGTGCCGGCCCGCTGCTGGCGGCGGAGCTGGATGCACTGGAGAAGGCGCTGGCCAAGCCGGCGCGCCCACTGGTGGCGATCGTTGGCGGCTCCAAGGTGTCCACCAAGCTGACGGTGCTGGAGACGCTGGCCGACAAGGTCGATCAGCTGATTGTCGGCGGTGGTATCGCCAACACCTTCCTCGCCGCGGCCGGCAAGCCGGTGGGCAAATCCCTGTGCGAGCACGACCTGGTGGATACCGCCAGCAAACTGATGCAGCAGTGCGACATCCCGCTGCCGGTGGATGTGGTGACCGGCAAGGAGTTCAGCGAGAGTGCCGCCGCCGAAACCAAGTCCGCCGATGAGGTTGCCGAGGACGATATGATTTTCGATATCGGCCCGCAGTCCTCCGCGCAGCTGGGCGAGATCCTCAAAGGGGCCAAGACCATCATCTGGAACGGGCCGGTAGGGGTGTTCGAATTCGACCAGTTCGGCGGCGGCACCGAGCGCCTGTCCAAGGCCATCGCTGCCAGCGATGCCTTCTCCATCGCCGGTGGTGGCGACACCCTCGCGGCGGTGGACAAGTACGGCATCGCCGACAAAGTTTCCTATATTTCCACCGGTGGCGGCGCGTTTCTTGAATATGTGGAAGGCAAGACGCTGCCGGCGGTGGCGATGCTGGAGAGCCGCGGTAGCGAATAACGCCCGCGGCCAATGGCCGGCGGGGCGCTCAGGCGCCCCGCGTTAGAATTCGTGGAGAAACCAGAAAAGCAGAGCCGGGAGTCACCCGGCCATTGATACCGGCCCCGTTGCCGGTGGCGGGCCACTCCGGCGTCAGACTGGAGGGCCCACAGGAGATACGAGAACGCAGACCAGAACCAAAGGTATAACCATGGCACTAATCAGCTTGCGCCAAATGCTGGATCACGCCGCCGAACACGGCTACGGCGTGCCCGCATTCAACGTCAACAACCTGGAACAGATGCGCGCGATTATGGAGGCGGCCAGACAGACCGACTCCCCGGTGATCGTGCAGGCTTCCGCCGGCGCGCGCAAATACGCCGGCGCGCCTTTCCTGCGCCACCTGATCCTCGCCGCGATCGAGGAATTCCCGGAAATTCCGGTGGTCATGCACCAGGATCACGGCACCAGCCCGGCGGTGTGCCAGCGCTCCATCCAGCTGGGCTTCAGCTCGGTAATGATGGACGGCTCGCTGCAGGAAGACGGCAAGACCCCGGCCTCCTACGAGTACAACATCGACGTGACCCAGCGCGCGGTGGCCATGGCGCACGCCTGTGGTGTTTCCGTCGAGGGCGAGCTGGGCTGCCTGGGCTCACTGGAAACCGGCATGGCCGGTGAGGAAGACGGCGTGGGTGCGGAGGGCAAGCTGTCCCACGACCAGCTGCTGACCGACCCGGAAGAGGCGGCCGACTTCGTACAGAAAACCCAGGTGGACGCGCTGGCGATTGCCTGCGGCACCAGCCACGGCGCCTACAAGTTCACCCGTCCGCCGACGGGCGACATCCTCGCCATCGATCGCATCAAGGAAATCCACGCGCGCATTCCCGACACTCACCTGGTGATGCACGGCTCCTCCTCGGTACCGCAGGAGTGGCTCAAGGTGATCAACGAGTTTGGCGGCGAGATTCCGGAGACCTACGGTGTACCGGTCGAGCAGATCTGCGAAGGCATCAAGCACGGTGTGCGCAAGGTCAATATCGACACCGACCTGCGCCTGGCCTCCACCGGTGCCACGCGCCGCTTCCTGGCCGAGAACCCGTCCGAGTTCGATCCGCGCAAATTCTACAAGGCGGCGCTGACCGCCATGCAGGATATCTGCGTGGCCCGCTACGAGGCCTTCGGCACTGCCGGCAACGCCAGCAAGATCCGCTCGCTGAGCCTGGACGCCATGTCCGCGCGCTACGAGGCCGGCGAACTGCAGCCGCAGATCAAGTAAACGCGCAGCGTTTACTCATGTAGGGGCGGACCTTGTGTCCGCCCTTTTTGTTGGTGCTGCCGGAGTTGGGCGGACACAAGATCCGCCCCTACGGAATCTGCCCTGCGGTCCTATCGACTACGGTGCCCAATGTGCTCCGTAAGCGCTGCGCTGGTTTTTATCCACAGAGCTGTCTTAGTGTGGGTTGTGTTGTTGCGGTGCTGCGAACTCCGTCCCCGATGCGCTCCGTAAGCGCTGCGGTAGGTTTTATCCACCGAGTTGGATCTGTAGGGGCGGACCTTGTGTCCGCCCTTACTCCCCGCCACCACCGGACCTGGATAACTCCAGCACCTCACTGACAAACCGCGCCAGCACAGCCGCCCACTCGGCGCGCTCCCGGCGGCGAAAGTTTTCACCAAAACTCAGTTCAAACCACAGCGAGCCCTCGCCGGCGCGATACGGCGGCGGCAGCACGGCGATATCCTGTTCGGCCAGCCATGCGGTTGCGCGCGGCAGGAATTCGGTTGGGTCGGCGTCGACGCGCAGGCGGAACATGCTGGTCTGCGGTTGCAGCGGCCAGGTTTGCACACCGGCCAACGCGTTGAGCTGTGCGGCAAACCACTGCGCATCCTCGCGGTAATTGGCCATGTTCGGCAGGTAGGTCGCCAGCCCCTCGCGCGCGGCGATGACATAGGGGGAGAGCGCAAACAGGTTGCCGCCGGCACGGCGCTGCCACACTTTGGCGCTGCGGATGAAGTCGGCATCGCCGGCCAGCAGGGCGCCGGCGATGCCGCCGAGATCCTTGTAGAAGCTCACATAGACCGAATCGAACAGTGCGGCAATCTCGGCCAGGGAGCGGTTGTAGTGCGGTGGGCACTGCCACAGGCGGGCGCCGTCCAGGTGCAGCTTGATGCCCTGCTCGCGCGCCCACTGCGACTGCGCCAGCAGATCTTCCCAGGCCGGCAGCTGGCCGCCGATTTCGCGCATCGGCAGCTCCAGCAGCGCCGCCGCCAGCGGGTCGCGTGCCGCCTGCTGCAGGTCAGTCAGGGTCGGCACTTCGGCCGCGGCACCGAGGGTGACGCCCTTCAGCCCGTACAGCACCTGGAAGGCGTTGTGCTCGTGCAGTTGCAGGTGGCTGGTGTGCGGCAGCGCGACATAGGGCGTGCGCGCGCGGTCGGCCCACAGGCGCAGCGCGATCGGTTGCGCCTGGGTGCCGCTGGGCATGAACACCGCGGCCTCCTTACCCAGCAGTGCCGCGACCTCGCGCTCAAAGTCCTCGATCAGCGCGCCGCTGCCGTAGACATCGGACTGTTCGCCCTCGCCGGTGGCGTCGGCGAGCTGCTGCAGTGTCGCCTTCAGGCCCGGTGACGGGTGGCGTACGCTGCTGTGGCTACAGGTGGTGAACGCGTTACGGTAAGCGGTGATCAGGTCGGCGGTCATGGCGGGCTCCGGAAATCCAGTAGTCGCGCACGGTAGCGCAATTGCTGCCGGAAATCAGCCCGAGCGCCAGTGCGGTTGTGGCGGCGGGGCTGACCAGCGCACACCACCGTACACAAAAATACAGTACCATTGAGGCAATGGACCTACTGCAAGATTTCAATACCGTCGACAACAGTCCCGTCATCCGGCGCCCGGACTACTCGGCATTGCGCGAACAGCTGCCCGAACTGGATTTCAGTGGCAGCGAGCCGCTGTTGCCGTCGCTAAATGACTACCGCAATTATTACAACCTGCAGTTCCCCCAGGCCCACAAAACCGGGGTCGGCACTTTCCACGCGGCGGGATTCGAGCTGGTGGCCCAGTACTGGCTGCAGGAAAAACCGCGCGGCACCCTGTTTATCTGCCACGGCTATTTCGACCACACCGGTATCTACGGCGCGGCCATCCGCTTCGGTCTCGAACGCAATTTCAATGTGGTGATTTTCGATTTTCCCGGCCACGGCCTGTCCAGCGGTGAGCCGGTGGCCATCGATACCTTCCTGCAGTATCGCGAGGTGCTCGACGGCCTGCTGCAGGTTGCCCGCGACAAACTGCCCGGCCCGTGGCACGCCATGGGCCAGAGCACCGGTGGCGCCGCGCTGTTGGCCTATTTGCAGTACAGCCGCTGGCAACCGTTCGACAAGGTGGCGCTGCTCGCGCCGCTGATCCGCCCGGCGCGCTGGCACCTGCGCAAGTGGATGTTCTACCTCGGGCGCTTCTTCCTGCTGGCGCCGGAGCGCGAATTCAATATCAACACCCACGACGCCGAGTTCGCGCGCCGCCAGGCGCACCGCGATCCGCTGCAGTCGCCGGTGATGTCGATGCGCTGGCTGACGGCGATGGTGGACTGGCTGAAAACCTTCCCCAGAACCGCCAGAAATCCCAAACCGATCCTGGTGCTGCAGGGTACCGGCGACGAGACCGTGTCCTGGCGCTACAACATGCGCGCCATTCGCGACCGTTTCCCCAACAGCAAGCGCATCATCGTGCGCGGCGCGCGCCACCAGATGATCAACGAGACCCAGCCCTACCGGCACCAGATCCTCGCCGCACTGGACGAGTGGTTGAACCGTTGAGTGCACGGTGCGCAGCGCGCACCGCAGTGGTCGGGGGGGCGCGGCGTGCGCCCCGGTTTCAGATCGCGGCTTTTCGCTGCAGGCGCAACCGCTGCCGCTGTGCCAGCGCATCCAGTGAGTAGATCACCAGCGCCACCCACACGCATGCGAAGGTCACCAGTTTGCCGTGCCCGAACGGCTCGCCGAACAGCAGGGTGGCGATCAGCAGCATCAGCGTCGGTGCCAGGTACTGCAGGAAGCCCACGGTCGACAGGTTCAGGCGCCGCGCAGCGATATTGAACAGCAGCAGCGGGGTCAGGGTCATCGGGCCGGTCAGCAACAGCAGGCCGTTGAGCTGCCAGCTGTTGTTGAACAGGTTGCTGCTGGGGCTCGTGCTCCACAGCAGGAAGCCCAGCGCCAGCGGCAGCATATACAGGGTTTCCACCGCGAGCCCGGTCAGGCTCTCCACCGGCGCGCGCTTGCGCACCAGCCCGTACAGGGCGAAGGAGCAGGCCAGATACAGCGACACAACCGGTACCCGCCCGAACTGCCACAGCTCGTGGCCAATGCCCACCGCCGCCAGCGCCACCGCAATCCACTGCAGCCGCCGCAGCCGCTCGCCCATCACCAGCACACCGAGCAGCACATTGATCAGCGGATTGATGTAGTAGCCGAGGCTGGCGTCGAGCAGGTGCGCGTTGGTGATCGACCAGATAAACACCAGCCAGTTGCTGCCGATCAGCAGCGTGGACAGCGCCAGGGTGCGCATCTTCGCGGCGTCGCGCAGCGTGGCGGTGAAATTGGAGAACTTGCCGATCAGCAGCAGGATCGCCAGCGCCAGCACCAGCGACCAGACACTGCGGTGGGCGAGGATCTCCGGTGCGGAGATGCCGTCCAGTAGTTTGAAGTACAGCGGCGCCAGACCCCAGAAGAGGAAGGCGGAAACCCCGGCCAGCAGGCCGGTAACAGCGGATTGGTTGTCGTCTTGCACAGTGACTCGCAGGTGTTTGCCCGGCGGGCGGGTGGGAGGATTGCTGCGCGGATTCTACCGGGAAAGGTACAGGAAAGTCAGGTGCGGATTGGCTTGGCGCTATAGCGTCGGGCTATATGGTGTTGGACGGTGTAGGAGCCTGCACGGCAGGCCCCTACACAAGGGCGCGAGAGGCGCGCGGAATCAGAACAGCACGCGGCAGCGCAGGGTGCCGGGGATGTTCTTCAGTTTCTCCAGCGCCAGGTCCGAGTACTCGGCCTCCACATCGATCACCACGTAACCGAGGGTCTCGTTGGTCTGCAGGTACTGGGCGGAGATATTGATGCCGTTCTCCGAGAACACCTGGTTGATCGCGCCGAGCACGCCGGGCACGTTCTTGTGGATGTGCAGCAGGCGGTGCGCGCCGACGTGGCCGGGCAGTGCCACCTCGGGGAAGTTGACCGAGCTGGTGGTGGTGCCGTTGTCGGAGTAGAGCGCCAGCTTGTCGGACACCTCGGTGCCGATATTCTCCTGCGCCTCCACAGTGGAGCCGCCGATATGCGGGGTCAGCAGCGCGTTGTCGAGCCCGCGCAGCGGCGACACGAATTCATCGTCATTGCCGCGCGGCTCCACCGGGAACACATCAATGGCGGTGCCGGCAAGGTGGCCGCTCTTCAGCGCCTCCGCCAGCGGCTCGATATCCACCACGCTGCCGCGCGACGCGTTGAGCAGGATGGCGCCGGGCTTCATGTGCTCGATCTGCTTGGCGCCGAACATCATCTTGGTGGACGGGGTCTCCGGCACGTGCAGGGAGACCACGTCTGACTGCTCCAGCAGCTCTTCCAGCGAGCCCACCTGGTGGGCATTGCCCAGCGGCAGTTTGGTAATCACATCGAAGAAGATCACGCGCATGCCGATGGATTCGGCCAATACCGATACCTGCGAGCCGATGGCGCCGTAACCGATGATACCCAGGGTCTTGCCGCGCGCCTCGAACGAGCCCTTGGCGGACTTCAGCCAGCCGCCGCGGTGGCACACGGCGTTTTTCTCCGGGATGCCGCGCAGGGTCAGGATAGTCTCGGCGATCACCAGCTCGGCCACGCTGCGGGTGTTCGAGTAGGGCGCATTGAACACCGCGACGCCCATCTCGGTGGCGGCCTGCAGGTCGACCTGGTTGGTGCCGATGCAGAAGCAGCCGATCGCCACCAGTTTGTGAGCGTGTTCCAGAACCTGGCGGGTCAGTTGGGTGCGCGAGCGAATGCCGATAAAGTGGGCGTCGGCAATTTTCTCGATCAGCTCTTCTTCCGGCAGCGACGTCTTCACATACTCCACATTGGTGTAGCCGCGGGACGCCAGCAGGTCCACCGCAGTCTGGTGCACACCTTCCAGCAGCAGGATGCGGATCTTGTCTTTGTGCAGGGATTCTTTCTGATTCGGGTTGGGAGCCATAAACTATCTCTTCACTGAGCGCGAGTAATGCGATGCTTTACCTAGCGTAGATTGACTACTGGGGAACGCCGGGAGCCCGGCGAAGGCGCGATCATACCACAAGCGGGCTGTGGCGCTTTATTCGAAATATCTATCCTAATCATCTAATTCCGTTATGTACGAACACCAATATACCTGCGGTACCGCCACCGACCTCCCGGTGGGCAAGATTGTCTGCGTCGGGCGCAATTACGCCGCCCACGCCGAGGAGCTCTCCAACCCGGTGCCGGACGAGCCGCTGCTGTTTATCAAACCTGCCAGCGCCGCGGTGCCGATGGCCGCCCCGCTGCACCTGCCGGTGGGGCGCGGCAGCTGCCATTTCGAGGGCGAACTGGCGCTGTTGATCGGCGCGCCCCTGAGCAATGCCAACGCCGCCGACGTGCCGGCGGCCGTCGCCGGCCTGGGCCTGGCGCTGGACCTGACCCTGCGCGACCTGCAGGCGCAGCTGAAAAAAGACGGCCACCCGTGGGAGAAGGCCAAGGGCTTCGATGGCGCCTGCCCGCTGGCGCCGTTCGTCAAGCTCGACTGGCTGCCGGACTGGGACAACCTCAGCTACTCTCTGTGGCTGAACGATGATTTGCGCCAGCGCGGCAAGAGCGCGCACATGCTGACGCCGATCCTGGATCTGGTGGCCTATATCAGCAGCTATTTCACCCTGCAGCCCGGCGACGTGGTACTCACTGGCACGCCCGCCGGCGTCGGCGAGCTGCACCACGGTGACAAGTTGGTGTTGCAGCTGGAAGAAGACTGGCTGCGGGTGGAGACGGCCGTGGCCTAGTTGTCGCATCCTATTTGCATGACTAAGATGCCCGCATTCGTACTCACAGAACTGGAAACGTGATGACAGATCTCAATTCGCAGACCACGATCCGCATCCTGACCACCGGCGGCACCATCGAGAAGAGCTACTGCGAAGCCGAGGGCACGCTGAAAAACCGCGCCTCGATTATTCGCGACGGCCTGATTGCCAGCCTGCGCCTGCCCTATACGCAGCTGGAACTGGAGAGCGTGCTGAACAAGGACTCGCTGGAGATGGACGACGGTGACCGGGCGCAGATCGCCGACGCCGTGGCGCGCACCGCCGAGCAGGGTGAGCCGATCGTGGTGCTGCACGGCACCGATACCATGTCAGTGACCGCTGACTACTGCTACGGCAAGCTGGGTACGCCCGCAGTGGCGGTGGTATTCACCGGCGCGATGAAGCCCATGGGCTTCATCGATTCCGACGCGCGCCAGAATGTCACCGAGGCCCTGCTGGCCGCGCAGCTGATGCCGCCGGGCTTCTATATCGCCTTCCACAACCGCGTCTTCCCGGTGCCCGGCGTACACAAGAACCGCGACACCGGCACCTTCGAGGCAGTGGAGTAGCAGGCGGGCATAAGCGCCGGCGATTGGATCAAGCCCCGGCACTGGATCTGCAGGGGCGGACCTTGTGTCCGCCCGCGCGGGCCGCTGCCCGCCGGCCGGGCCGGGGCCCGGCACTCCCGGCGCCCGCCGAATCTTGGAATACCCCACCCCCGGCCCCATCACCACGGTGGAGATCACCGGCGGGAATCTGATATTCTTTGATTTGTGATCACATTTTCAGTATAAATTGAATAATTATTCAGTTTTGCCTACCCCCAAGCTATGAGGTGTGCCATGTCGGAACACAAAAAGACCCCACAATCCCTGCAGGAATGGCTGGACCTGGCCGCCACGCTCAAGATCGAGGGCCGCGCCTTTATCAACGGTGAGTACGTGGACGCGCTGGGCGGGAAAACCCGCCCCACCATCAGCCCCGCCGACGGTCGCGAGCTGGCCCAGGTGGCCAACTGTGGCCCCGAAGACGCCGAGCTGGCGGTCAAAGTCGCGCGCGAGACGTTTGAATCCGGCGTCTGGTCGAAGATGCCGCCGATGGAGCGCAAGAAGATCATGGTGCGCTTCGCCGAGCTGATCGAGCAGAACCAGGTCGAGATCGCCCTGCTGGAGAGCCTCGATGCCGGCAAGCCGATCAGCGACACCATGAATGTCGACGTTCCCGGCGCCGTCACCACCATCCGCTGGACCGGCGAGGGCATCGACAAGGTCTACGACGAAGTGGCCCCCACCGGCCCCAACGAGCTGGCACTGATCCAGCGCATGCCGCTGGGCGTGGTTGCGGCGATCGTGCCGTGGAACTTCCCGCTGTCCACCACCGCGTGGAAACTGGGCCCGGCGCTGGCCACTGGCAACAGCGTGATCCTGAAGCCGGCCTCCAACACCCCGCTGACCGCGATTCGCCTCGCCGGCCTGGCCAAGGAAGCGGGCCTGCCCGACGGCGTGCTGAACGTGCTGCCGGGACCCGGCTCCAGCCTCGGCAAGACCCTCGGCCTGCACATGGATATCGACTGCCTGACCTTTACCGGCTCCACCGAAGTGGGCAAGACCCTGACCGAGTACTCCGGCCAGTCGAACCTGAAGCGCACCTTCCTCGAGCTGGGCGGCAAGAGCCCCAACATCGTGTTCGCCGACGCCGACCTGGACAAGGCCGCCGAGGCCGCCGCACTGGCGGTGTTCTACAACCAGGGTGAGACCTGCACCGCCGGCACCCGCCTGCTGGTAGAGAAAAGCATCGCCAAAGACTTTATCGAGAAAGTCAGGAAGGCCAGCGAGCGTTTTGTGCCCGGTCACCCGCAGGATCCCAACACCGTGATGGGCGCGCTGATCGACCAGAGCCAGTTCGACACTGTGGAGTTCTACGTGGCCAAGGGTCTGGAACAGGGTGCGCAGCTGGCCTGTGGCGGCAAGCCCGCCGAGGCGGTGGCCGGTGGCCACTACTACGAGCCGACCATCTTTACCGGTGTGAATGGTGATATGACCATCGCCCGCGAGGAGATCTTTGGCCCGGTGCTGTCGGTGATCGAGTTCGAAGACGAGGCCGACGCGCTGCAGATCGCCAACGACTCCATCTACGGCCTCGCCGCCGGCGTCTGGACCAAAGACATCAGCCGCGCCCACCGCATGGCCCGAGAAATCTGCGCCGGTTCGGTGTGGGTGAACAACTACTTTGGCGGCGATATCACCGTGCCGTTCGGTGGCTTCAAGCAGTCCGGCAACGGGCGCGACAAGTCTTTGCATGCGCTGGATAAGTACTGTGAACTGAAATCCACCTGGATCGATTTGAGCTGATTACAGCGACTGCGCGGGCGCCTGACGGCGTCCGGCAGTGCTCGAAATGCTCATGCACTCCAAGTGCACTCCGCTTTCTACGCGCTGGCGGCCACCGCCAGCCACCCGCTCGTTACGCTGTAATCCGCTCACATGTGTTGAGCTGGAAAAATGTTGAAAGCTACTGCGCGGGCGCCTGGCGGCGGCAGGCGCTACGAATATTGCTCAAGGGCCACCACCCCGGCCCGGACTCCGTGACTTTGGGCCGCTGATGCGGCCCTTTTTTGTGGCTGCTGCTATTGCGCGTTTGCCGGGTACCTGCCGGTCAATGGCGCCTATTTCCATCCTCGGCTATACCTAAATTAGTACCCCGGCAAACGGGGTCTGGCGACCTGCTCACCGCGGCGGCCCCTGGGGCCGCCAACTTTTAACTCCCTTTCAGGCTGTGCGAGTGCTCCCGTATGAAGTGGTTACGGCCCCCGTTTATCCTGGCGTTGTTCATCATTACTCCAGCAGCGGCGCTGGCGGCGCCGGTCCGGAGCGTCGAGCTCGGCGCCACCGCCAGCTGGATTGCGCAGGTGCTGAATTTCCACGCCGGGCCCGCCGGCGGGAGTGGATTTGACCTGCTGGTACAAAGCGGCGATTCCGTGCGCGCGGGGCAGAAAATAGCCGTGCAGATGGATACCCGCAAACGTATCGTGCTGGAGTACACCGCCCGCGCCCCCGGGCGGGTCAGTATTCGCGAGCGGTTGGACGGCAAGGCACCCGGCGGCACAGTACTGGAAATTCATGTGGGTGATGCTGGGCCCTGTACCGGTGGTGACTGCGGATTATCCAGCGCACGTTAATGCCAGTCTGAAATCCCGAAGGGGCGCAAGACGAACAGACCGTAATACCCGCGCGGCGATTGGCCGTATAAGCTCTGCCTCAATGCTGTTACGCTAAGGGTCGCTAAGCGACCCTTAGTTTTGGATGACTGTTATCAGGGAGAGTGACTAAAAATGAAGAATAATTGGAGTTGTTTTTATCGCTGTATATTGACAGCCTTGCTGTTGATCAGCTCTGTCGCCAACGCCAGTGAACTTAGTGACCGATTTCACGAGTATCAACAGGCGCTGAAAGAAAACGATGCAGATAAAATTGCGACAGCGGCCAAGTCAGTTTTCTCTGTAGTGGAAAATTACCCGAAAAATAATAAGAACTTCGCCGCGGCCAGTCTTAATTATGGCAAGGCGCTAATGGGGCTTGGTAAGTTTGAGGACGCTGAGATTTATGCAAAAAAATCCCTGGAAAGCCATCGGAAAATCTATGGTGATAAGGGCGTTCAGCTTATAGATCCCCTCTTGGTTTTGGCTGAAATCAGAGCAAGAGATGTTTATTCAAATCGAAATGGGGGGTACAGGCGTTATATTGAGGATGCCCTGGATATCGCTAAAGAAAACGACGGAAAAGACTCCCTGCTGTTTGCCAGAGTCAATCTGGAAGCAGGGAAGATAACGCTGAATTACGCCAAGGAGAGGCGCGCACATACCTATCTTGAGGTGGCGCATACTGCTTTTTATGGTCCCCATAAAAAGGATACATATGGCAGGTTCTACTCTTCCTTTTATCTTGGAAAATATTACCTATCCAGAAATTTGTATAAAAAGGCAGAGCCATTGCTTGCCGAAGCTCTGGATGTTGTCGATGTTGAAAATGGAAAAGACGGACAGCTGGAGCTGACAACCCGTGCCTTCCTGGTGGAGACTTACGATAAACTGGGGCAGAAAGAGAAATCTATTGAGCAGTGCCGGGCCATTGGCAAGGCAACGCCTTTTAATATGGATCAGGAGCTCGTGCCCCTGTTCAATCGTGTGGCGGAGTATCCTACGTCAGCACTTGAGTTCCGCCGAGAGGGTTACGCGATAGCGCAGTTTACCATTTCGGATTCCGGGTTCGCGGAAGATATCGAAATACTGGAAACCAAGGGAGCATCGAGTTTTGGTGATGCTGCGAAGAAGTATCTTGAACAAGCTCGATATGCGCCAAGGTTTGTCGATGGGGCGCCAGTAGATACCCCTGACCGGAAAGTGAAGTTCAATTTCAATCTGGCAGACTAGGGCTCTAGTGGGGAAAATGTGTCAATGAAACTCATCTTCACCAACGAAAACCGCCTGCTGGTAGAGCTGGCCAGAAGCAAGCTGGAGCTCGCCGGCATTCCGGTTTTCATGAAGAACGAATTTGCCCAGGGCGGCTCCGGCGATCTGGCGCCGAACCAGACCTGGCCGGAATTATGGCTGGAGCGGGCGCGGGATTTTGAGCGCGCGCAAAAGTTACTCGCGGATGCAGAGGACGAAGCCGGCGGTGACTGGCAGTGCCCCGACTGCGGCGAGAACAACGGTGCGGCATTCGACTACTGCTGGAACTGCGGCGAGCCGCAGCCAGTTCACTAGCCCGCGAACCATAAGACCATGCAATTCCTGATCAATATCGACGTGGATAATCTGGAGCGCGCCATCGAGTTCTACCGCAACGCCTTCGACCTGCGGGTGGGCCGACATTTCGGCACTGGTGGTGTGGAGATGCTGGGCGGGGATGCGCCCGTTTACCTGCTTGCCAAGGAGACCGGCACACCGGTGGTGGAAACCCTGGCGCAGGTGCGCAGCTACGAGCGCCACTGGACGCCGGTGCACCTGGATATGGTGGTCGACGACGTTGAGGTTGCGGTGGAAAAAGCCGTCGCCGCCGGCGCCGTTCTTGAATCCGAAATCCGCATCAATAAATGGGGTGCCATCGCCGGGCTGGCGGATCCCTTCGGCAATGGTTTCTGCCTGCTGGAGTTCCGCGGTCGCGGTTACGATGAGATCTGCCTCTGATTCAGCCCCGATTCAGACCCCCACGACGACAATAACCGCACACTCATACGGCCACGCAAAGCGCCACGACTTTGCGCGGCGCCGCGGATGACGGAAACAGCGATGAAAGTACAAAACACCACCTCCGCCGCACTGCTCGGCGCCGGCATCCTGCTCGGCCTGGCCGCGCTCGGCTTCCTGCTTGGCAATGCGGTGGACAAGTTCAAGGGCTATGACCGGACTGTCACCGTCAAGGGGCTGGCCGAGCGCGAGGTGCCGGCGGATATCGTGATCTGGCCGATCCAGTTCACCACCGCCGGCAATGACCTGACAGTGCTGTACAAGGATATCGCCAGCAGCAGTGAGCGTATCGAGCAGTTTCTGCAGAATCAGGGCATCGGCAAGGACGAAATCACTGTCTCCATGCCGGGCGTTACCGACAAGTCGGCGCAGCAGTACGGCGGCGGCCCGCGGCCGGAGTTCCGCTACACGGCGCTGCAGACTGTGACCGTATATTCAAAAAAGGTCGATCTGGTGCGCGCCGCGATGAACAAGCTGTCCAGCCTCGGCAAGGAGGGCATCGCCTTCTCCGGCAACAGCTTCCGTGGCCAGACCGAATATATCTTCACCGGATTGAACCAGATCAAGCCGCAGATGGTCGAACAGGCCACCAACGCGGCGCGACAGGTTGCACAGAAATTTGCCGAGGACTCGGATAGTGTACTGGGCAAGATCAAGCGGGCCTCCCAGGGCCAGTTCAGTATCAGCGATCGCGACAAGAACAACCCGCATATCAAGAAGGTACGGGTAGTCTCCACCATCGAGTACTACCTGTCGGACTGAGGACATCAGAATGATCAGACTTTCCATCGCCGTGGGGCTCGCCGCCGCGGTCGGCCTGGCGGCCGAAGGCGTCGAAGCCAAGCCGAATAAGGAGCTGCCCCCGGGGCTGCAGAAGAAGGTTGAGCGCGGCGGCGAACTGCCCCCGGGCTGGCAGAAAAAGCTGCAGGTGGGTTCGGTGCTCGAACCGGATATCTACAGTCACGCGGTGGTGGTCAAGCCGGTGGACAGAAACGGCTACGTCACCGTGAGCATCGAGGGCGAAGTGGTGCGCCTGATTCAGGCCACCCATGAAATCGTCGATATCATCCGCAGCCACTGATTGCCGGGCCGCCGGATCGCCGGATCGCCGGATCGCCGCGGCCCATGCGGGCCCGCGGCACCAATCTCTTCCTCACCCTGCGCTCTTCTCTTCTACTCCACCAGCGATTGCTATCACCCGGATACCACCTTATAAAGGCGGTAGTTTTCCATTGATAGGACTGCCTGCAGGAGTTGCCCATGAGTGTTCAACGCCACGGCCTCTCCGTCGGCATGGAGCGCACCAACGGTGAATTTTTCCTCACGCTGCATGTGCGCGGCAAGCTGACCCACGAGGACTACCAGGCCCTGGTGCCGATGCTGGAATCCACCATCGCCGGGGTCGAGCACCCCAAAATCAACGTCTTCTTCGACGCCACCGAGCTGGAAGGGTGGGAGCCTCGTGCCGCGTGGGACGACATGAAGCTCGGCCTCAAACACGGCCGCGAGTTCAAACGCGTGGCGCTGGTGGGCAATCGCCGCTGGCAGGAGCTGTCCACCAAAGTCGGTTCCTGGTTTATCGGCGGTGAAGCGCGCTTCTTTGAAGATGCAGAGGAGGCCTTGGCCTGGTTAAACGGGCCCGATTAACCGGCGCCCGCCCAAGTAACTGCTTCCAGAGTAGCGTTGGGAAAAACGCTATTTTTCCAATCCGATAATTTTCAGTGGCGGCAGTTGTTCTGCCGCATCAATTCCCAGTACCTGCCGATAGAAAGACAGCTCTGCCTGCAGTGCGCGGATCTGGTTTTCCGACTTGCGGAAGCCGTGGGATTCCCCGGGGAACGCCAGGTAGGCGGTGGGGACACCCTGTGCTTCGAGTGCCTTGAAGATCATCTCTGACTGGTTGGGTGGTACGACCGGATCGTCCTCGCCCTGTAACAGCAGCAGTGGTTTGGTGAACCCTTGCAGATGGTGGATGGGTGAACGTTCGCGGTAGGTTTCCTTGTCCTGCGGGTAGGGGCCGATCAGGTTATCCATATAGCGCGATTCGAACTTGTGGGTGTCCTGCGCCAGTGCTTCCAGATCGCTGATCCCATAGTAACTGGCACCGGTGGCAAAGGTATCGTGGAAGGCGTGCGCGGCCAGCGCGGTAAAGCCACCGGCACTGCCACCGCGGATGATCAGTTGGTCCGGGTCTGCCAGGCCGGAGTCCGCCGCCCATTTGGCCGCGGCGATGGCATCTTCTACATCGGCTTCGCCCCACTGTCCGTAGAGAGAGCGGCGGTACGCGCGGCCAAAACCGGTGCTGCCGCGGTAATTCAACTTCAGCATGGCGAAGCCGCGGCTGGTCCAGAACAGCTCACTGCGGCTGAATGTCGGGCTGCTGACCGCGGTCGGCCCGCCGTGTACGGTGACGATCAGTGGCGGCGCCTCGCCTTCCGGGGCCCGCACTTGCGGATTGGTGGGGGGCAGGTAGATGCCGTGGGTGGTGGCACCACCGGCGGTTGGGAAGCTCACCAGCTGGTATTGCGGGATCCACGCCGCACTCACACCGGCATCGCCGGCGGTGCGAATGACTTTGTGCTGATCCCCACTCAGGTTCACCCGCACCAGTTCGGGCGGACGGTCGGTAAGGCCCGCGATCATAAACAGCTGCTTCCCTTCGGGGAGCAGGTTGCTGAACGTAACGCCCTGCACCGGAAGCTTTGTGCTGCGGTTATTGGCCGGGTCAATCAGCATGACTGTCTCGGTGCCGCCGTGCCTGACTGCGGCGACGATGCGACCATCCTCGAGGAGGCGATAATAGTGGCCTCCCAGTGTCCAGGCCGGCCCGCCGAGCTCGCTCTCTTTGAACTCCGGCTGCAGCGGGGTGAAATCCTGGCCGTTGACGCGGTAGAGCTTCCACCAGTTATCCCGGTCAGAGATGGCATACAGCTGGTGGCCGGGCCCCCACTGCGGGTCAACGACAGACTCCTCGCGGTCGGGATTGTGATTGACCAGCTGCTGCAACTGACCGTTGTCCGCGAATTCTGCCGACCACAGGCTGGTATTGTCCCAGGGCATATTCGGGTGGTTCCAGCTGACAAACGCCAGCGCCTTACCGTCTGGCGACAGGCTCGGGGCGGAGACAAAATCGCTGTCCTGGAAGAGCAGGCTGCGTTTGCGTTGCGAGTCCAGCGGCAGCGCCACCAGCGCATTGGTGGGCTCGCCCTCCGCCCGGTGATCCTCCTGGACACAGACAAGGCGCTGGCGCGACCGGTCCAATTGGCAGGCCGCATAGCGCAGTCCGGGTTCGCTGGTAAAAGCGACCGGCTTCTGCCCGGGCTTAAACCGGTAGAGCTGCTGATCCTTGAAGTTACTGAAGAATATTTCCCCGTTCGCCACGGTATAGGAGCGGCCGCCATACTCCTGCACGCGTGTGCGCACATTCCACGGCGCGGCAAGTAGCTCCTCGGGCTGGGTGCCGGCTTTCCAGCGCATCAGGGTGATTCGTCCACCTTCCTCCGGGCGCGACTCAGCCCAGTAAAGATAACCGTTGTCGAAGGACACGCTTCCCAGCGCGCGGCTGCCGGCAATCGCAGACTCGGCGGAAACCGGCGATGGCCAGCTACCGTAGGGCAGTGTCCGGGTTTGACTGCCGGTGGGCGCGTCCGGCGCGCGCTCGCAGGCGCACAGGCAAACTGCCATGATCAGGAAGAGAATGCGCATGGTTGATCCTTATTCTTCTGTTGCTCCGTCGAGCCAGGCAGGGGCGCTCGTTCGGAGATGGAGAGGACAATAAACCGAAACTTCTTACGTTTTGCAAACTGCCGGCTTAATTGCAACGGACGTGAGCGGACTGGCCCCTATCGTCTCGAAAAAAGCGTCCGGTGGATACGTTCATCCGTTGGTGGTGGCCAGACTCATCGGCGCCGGTACCGAGGCGCGCTAGGAGTTGAGGAGGGGGGAGGCTCTGAAGAACCGGGTACCAGCGTTTTGCCACTATGTCACTCAATTGTTGGAAGTGCCTTTGCGCCGCCAGGGGATTCTTTCTTCGACTTCGAAGCTCAGCATGACACTCAGGAAGGCCCGGATCAGCACAATCAGGGCGAGGATGCCCACATTCTCGAGAGAGTCGGATACGACCACCGTGCGGATGATGTCGCCGGCGATCAGGAATTCCAGGCCGAGAATGATCGCGCGGCCGAGGTCCTGGCGGTATTTGCGGTAGGCCTGCCCCGGCTCCAGCTGCCGGTAGCTGCGCACAAACTGCTGCGTGGTCACGATAGAGCCGATCAGGACCACGGCGACGCCGAAAGACTCAATGGCGTAGCCGGTCACTTTGATAATGTTGAGGAAATCCTGCTCCATGGCATCCGCCGACCATTGCTTGCGCTTACCTGTATATAGCCTATCGCCGTGAGTTCGCGCGCGATGCCGGTGGTTGCGACGGAGCGGTGAGTTTATGCGCCGTCGACGGGGCGGTCCAAAGCTGCGGCCAGTTCGTCGCCGACGATGGAGATCACCCGCGCGTCCAGCGGTACCCAGCGGTGCAGCTTCACCGGTATCTGGTAGGTCGCGCCCAGCGGCAGGCGTGAACTGGTATGCGGCACGATGGTCACGTCGTACGGGGTCCAGAGTGATACCGGCTGCAGCGGCGCCAGGTTGTGGATATCCCGGTTCAGCGCGGCCAGGAAACGGCTGCCAATACGCAGCTGGCGGCCACCGGCATACGGCAGGAAGTTGGCCCACAGGCTGCCGTAGTGCGGGCTGGAGAGGGTGATGAACTTGTGCACCCGCGCCATGCCGTCACGGGCCTGCAGGTAGTGCCGCGCCACGATGCCGCCCATACTGAAACCGACCAGGGCAAAGGTGTGCCCGGTTTCGATCAGCGCCTCGATCTGGCTCTGCAGCTGGTAAGAGAGGTACTCCATGCCGTGCCAGCCGGAGTTGTACTGCAGGTGGATATAGTGCGCATTGAAGCCGCGCTCATTCAGCGCACGCCGCATCCTGTGCATGGAATAGCCGCGATCGAAGATGCCGGGCACCAGCAGCACGGTTTTGCTCTTATCGGGCATGCGAAGCCGTGTCCTTACGCAGGTTGAAATAGGACATGTCCGTCAATGTGCGGTAGACCCCCGCCACATTGAGCGGCAGCCACTCGTCGTACATTTTCAGGTCACTGAATTGCGGCAGGCGGATTTCTGCCTGCAGTGTCTGTAGCGATTTGCCGGCCAGCATACCGTCACGCACCGCGTTGTAGAGTGCCTCTAGGTAAGCCAGGTAACGCTTCACATCCGCGCGGCTGCCGGTATCGGCGTGGCCGCCGATAAACAGGTCGAAGGGCGCGCCGGCGAGTACCTCGCGGGTGGAGCGGATCATGCCGTGGATATCGTAGCCGGGCAGATCCTTGTAGGGCATGCGGCCGACAACAATCCAGTCCACCACATAGAGCACGTTGGCGGGCATAAAGCGCATGCTCACAGAGCCGCGGCCGTTGTTCGGTCCGTAATAGCGCAGGGTAACGTGGCTGTTGCCCAAGTTTATCGTCAGCTGGTCGCGAAAGGTTACATCCGGCAGGGCAGTGGGCACCCGGGTCCAGGCCAGATCCTCGGCGGCATACTCCTGCGCCACAACTGTGGTGCCGCTGTCTGCCAGTTCCCTACCGCCGAGGGTGTGGTCCACATGGTTGTGGCTGTAAGCCAGGTAGCGGATCGGTTGCCGGAAGCGCCGTTGCAGCTCGGCCCGCAGCCAGCGGGCCGCGTCGGGATTGATCGGGTCGGTGACGAAGATGCCTGCGTCGGTGACCATAAATACCGAGCGATAATGGCCGGCACTGAAGCGGTAGACGTTGTCTTTCATCTGCTCGATACGGTAGTCGGGCGCATCCTGAGCCAGTGCCGGGAACGGCAACAGCAGGGTGAGCGCCAGGGCGAGCAATTGGAACAGTGCAGGGCGTGGCGTTGAGGCAGTCATCATGGCGGTGTAGATTCCGGCTGCGGTTGGCGTCATTTTAGTAGCGCGCGTGTCAGCCGCGGTGCGAATCAGCGCGGCGGGATGCGCGGCGCAGTGCCAGGGCGATGCCGAGGTGTTTGACGTCGCAGGTCCAGCGCGGCAGCACCAGTGACATTGCCAGCGCCTCCAGCTGTGCCACGCACCCGATCGCCAGTGATGCCCACAGTACCCAGTACACCTGTCCGAAACCGAGCAGCAGGATCGCCACCGGGATCAGTGACACCCCGAACGCGCGCATACTGTGGGCGTGGTAACTGGCGGCCCTGCCGAATTTGCTCCAGTCGATTATCCGTCGCATCAGATCCAGCGCCATCACCAGGACAATGCCGGGCCAGTGTGCGGCGATGATCTGCGGTTCCGCGAGCCAGAAGGCCGCCAGGCAGGCAAAGGTGTAAATCGAGTCGACGATACTGTCCGCGCGGCGCAATCCCGCCGAGCTGGTGCCCCAGCGGCGCGCCAGCTTGCCATCGTAAATATCCGAGACGATGGCCAGCAGGAACTGGACCATCCATAACCAGCGCGGCCAGTCGGGCAGCACGAGTAGAATGGCCAGCGGCGCCAGCAACAGGCGCAGGGCCACCAGCAGGCGCGGAACCGTCCAGCGGTAACCGGTGGTGGCGGGCGGTGGAGGTGTAGCCTCGACTGAACCCTGCATAATTCAGTCGGCCTCCTCGCCGACAAACCTGATCCCGAGCAGCTCGGCACAACGCTCGCCATAGCGGCAGGCCCGCGGGTACTGGTCGGGACCGAAAAAGTTTTCCAGATGCATATTGATATTGAAGAAGATCGCGGCGGTGGCGACGTGCCTGCCGACCAGGTTTACGCTGCAGTAGACCTGTGTATCGGAGCCGCTTGAATTCGAGTGCCTGAGGATCGCAATACGATCAAAGTGCGCCAGCGGTATCGCCTCGCGCCAGTTGAACCACAGCCAGCGCTTGCTCCTGACCACCTGCCGCTTGTGCAGATCGATATAGCGGTGGGACTGGGCCGCCAGCGTCCACAGCCCCACCACCAACAGCAGGCCGCCGCCCACCAGCAGCACCGCGGAGGACTTTCGGTAGCCGCTCAGCAGTATCGCCAGGCCGAACACCAGCGGGAATATCGCCACCAGCTTGGGGACCATATTGGTAGCCGGCTGGTAAATGCGGTTTTCTTCCAGGCCGCGGATAGGGGGTTCTTCCACCGTGCGTTGTGCGTCCGGGAGGAGGCGTTTCAACAGCCGTTGGGCAACCGCGAGCGGCAGGGCGGCGATCAGCAGGCAATACCACAGGAAGTTGTCACCGGCGCGGTGTAGGGAAAAGTACACCGCGGATGGGACCAGCGCCAGCGTCAGCGCCAGTAGCGCCAGGTTTCTCTTCGTCTCTGCCTGCATGGGGATCCGGGTTTCTTATTACTTTTTCGCCATGGTAGCAGTGCCGCGCGGCAGTGAAAAACGGCGCTAGCGGTAGAACACCGCCAGCCAGATGGTGGGCCGCTGTGGATCGGTCCAGCTGACACGGTGGCGGCGGTGGGCGGGGATATTGAGGTGATCGCCGCTGCCGAGCTGTACTTTGCTGCCGTCGTCGAAGGTCAGCTCTGCACTGCCCTGCAATACCGCCACCCATTCGTGTTCGTCCTGGTCGTACCAGCCGGACTCGGGTGATGACTGCCCATTGGAAACGATGCGCTCGATCCGCACACTGGCGCTGCGCACGATATCCTCGAAGACCTCGTCGTCGAGATTCCGCGGCAGGTCGGCAAGGAGGTTGGGCATCGGGAATCCCCCGTTTCAGCTCGTGATTGGTGCCACCACCGCGCGGACCGCCGCCACCGGCGGGCGCAGTTGCCGGCGCAGCCGCTGCGATACCTGGTCGGCGGCCAGTGTCAGAGCGGCGCTGGCGGCGATCAGGATCAGCGCCGCGTCGAAATGCATAAACTGGAAGGCCGAGTCGATATAAAAGCCCAGCGTCGGAATGCCCAGTACCCCCAGCATCGCTGTCTCGCGGATGATGATTTCCCAGCGGTAGAAGCAGTAGGCCAGGAAGCGCTGGTACAGCGTGGGCACGTAATGATAGGCGAAACGGCTGAGGCTGGGCGCCGGAAATGCCGGCGCCGGTACTTCATCGCTGTGCTTGCCCAGCAGATGGCCGATGATGGCGCCGTTGTGCAGGGTCATGGCAATGATCGCCGGCAGCATCGACGGCCCCAGCACGATCAGGCCGATAAAATTCAGCAGGTAGTCCGGCAGTGAGCGCAGCAACAGCAGCAGACCGTCGCCGAGGCGCCGCCCGGCACCGCTGACAAAGTGCGAGGAGTTCAGCGTGGAGCCGAGCAGGGCAAAGGTGCCCGTCAGCACCAGTGCAATCTGTGCCAGCAGTGCGGTGTTCCACACCCCGGTGACCACCTGCTCCCCCAGCCACTGTGCCCAGTGCAGGGTCTTTTCCAGTGGCCAGTCGCTGCGCAGCGGCGCCGGGATGCAGTCGTGCAGGAACTGCCCCAGGCCGCTGACCCCCGCCGGTGATGAGATGGGTTTGGCGATAAACGCCGCCGGTACCAATAGCCACAGCAATCTGGCGCGGAACCAGAAGCGCAGCGAATAGATCAGCGCCAATAGGGTCAGCAGCAGCGCGCTGGCCGCCGAGTACTCGCCGGTCCTGAGCGCCGTCTCCAGGTGAAACCCCAGTGTCGGCAGGCCGATAAAGCCGAGCACCACCGACGAGCGGATGGCGCACTCCATGCGGTAGCCGGTGTAGTGGCGCATCGCGTGCAGCGCCAGTGGCAGGCGTGTGTAAAAGAACTCGCTGAGCGTTGTGCGCCCGGCTGCGCGCAGCGCGCGCGACGGTGCCGCATCCACTTCCTCCAGCTGCTCGCCGTAGACCTTGGCCATGGTGCCGGCAAACGGCAACGCGATGGCGAGTACGCCGGTGAGCGTGGAAATGCCGAATACCTGGATAAACAGCAGCGCCCAGAACACCTCGTGCACCGAGCGCAGGCAGGCGGCCACGAGACGCACGCGGGCACGCTGGTAAAACACCGCCATCGCGAAACCGCCGATCGCGGCCAGTACCACGCCCTGCAGGGAAAACGTCAGCGTGTAGAGCACGGCATCCAGCCACTGGTGCCAGTCGGGGATGCGCGGTGTCAGCAGCCCGTGCGCCATCAGCCACAGCTCGTGGCCGGGGCTGCGAGTGGTGATCTGGATATCGGCAAAGGCCACGCACAGCAGTGCCGCCAGAGCAAAATAGAAGGTGAGTTTGCGCAGGCTGCGCGCTTCGCCGAGGAAACCGATCATCGGTACAGCTGCGCGAGCGCGGCGTCGTCCACCTTTTCGGCGGCGCAGTCGAACAGCAGGGCACCGTCGCGCAGGCCGATAATACGATTGCACAGTCGCTGCGCCAGCCCGGCGTCGTGCAGCGCCACCACCGCGGTGTCGTGGCGCTCCAGCAGCAGCGCCAGCACCTGCTCGCCTTGCTGCGGATCCAGTGCCGCCACCGGCTCATCGGCCAGCAGCACCGGCTTGCGCTGGTAGAGGGCGCGCGCCACGGCCACGCGCTGTTGCTGGCCGCCGGACAGCGCATCCGCCTTGTTCCACAGCAATTCGGCAATGCCGAGCGGTTCTGCAAGTGCCGCGATCTCCGCGCGAAAGCGCGGCGACGGCAGCAGCAGGTTCTTCAGGTTGGTGAGCGCCGAGTGGCGTTGCAGCGCGCCGGCGTAGATATTGTGAAAGGCCTTCAGCTGCGGCACCAGCGAGGCCTGCTGCGGGCACCAGCTGCTGGTATGCGCCAGCTGCCGGCGCAGGTGGTGCAACAGCGTGCTCTTGCCGGCACCGCTCCTGCCCAGCAGCGCGATGCGGTCACCGGTACGAATACTCAGTTGGTCGATCGCCAGCGCCAGCCGCTCGGCCCCGCGGCGATCGCCACTGGGGTAGGTGAGCCGGCAGTGGCGCAGCTCGAGCAGGTCGCCCATCAGAAATCGTTGAGCAGGCCGATATCGGTCGCCGTCTGCTCGATCGCCTTGTAGGTGTTGTTACTGGCGGGCACGAACTTGCTGCGCGGGAAAGTATCCAGGATTTTCTTGTCGTGCAGCTCGAGCAGCGCCTTGGTCAGCTTCGCCTTGAAGCCGGCACCAAACTGCTTGTCCACATCGCCGCGCACGGTCCACTGGTAGTCGGCGTAGGTGGGGGTGGTCCAGATCACCGACACCAGGCTGGTATCCACCTTGCCGTCGGCAACGGCCTTGTCCCACACCGAGTAGTTCACCGCGCCGACATCGTAGGCGCCGGACTGCACCAGCGCGATGGTGCGGCTGTGGTCGCCGCTGAAACCCACGCGGGAGAAGACCTTCTTCGGTGCCTCGCCGAACGTCTGGCGAATATAGAATTCCGGCATCAGGCGCCCGGAAGTGGACCCCTTGGAGCCGAATGTGAACGAGTGTCCGGCGATGGCCTTGGGCAGCGTGTCACCGGCTTTGATGCCGGTGCTCTTGTGGGCGATGAAGTAGCTCTTGAACAGCTGGTCCTCGTAGCCCTGGGCGATGGCCTCCGAACCGGGCACCGCGCGGCGCGCCTGTACACCGGACAGGCCGCCGAACCAGGCCAGCTGCACCTGGTTGTTGCGGAAGGCGGTGATCGCCGCCGGGTAGCTCTTCACCGGAATGTATTTCACATCCACCTGCAGCTCCTCCGACAGGTAGTCGGCCACCTGGCTGAATCGGCGCACCAGCTCGGCTTCGTTCTGGTCGGGAATGGCGGTGAAGGTGAATTGCGGGCGCTGGGCGTCTGCGGCATGGCTGCACACAGACACCAACAGAGCCAGTAATGCGGTTAAATAGCGCATCGGAAAGGCCTTTTGGGATAGGGAATTGAATTTGGCCTGCTTTTTATCCCAACTGGCCGGCTTTTACAACTGAACCGGCGCGGCCGTCCCCATCGAGCGTGGGTCTCAGCCGCTCTGCAGCGTGCGGATAGCCGCGGCAAACGCCTGCAGGCCGCGGCACAGTTGCTCCGCGCAGAGACTATCGGTGGCGATGGTTGCGCTGTCGAGACCACTGCCGAGCAGTGGAATCGACACGAATGCTTCCTCGAACAGCGTGCCGGACATGGTCGCGAGCACCTCCTTCAGCGCGTCCAGCGCATGGTGCGCGCGCGGCGAGGTATTGATCAGCATGATCGGTTTGGACGGAAATTCCGTACCGCTCACCAGCCAATCCAGCGCATTCTTCATCGGCCCGCTGATTCCGTGCGCGTATTCCGGGCTGGCGATCACCAGCCCGTCGCAAAGCGCCAGATCGGCTTTAAGCTCCGCGACTGCGGCGATCGCCTCGTCTTCCCGGTCCGGGTTGAACAGCGGCAGGCCACCGATATCACCCACGCGGATATCGATAGCCGCCGGCGCCAGTAGCTGCAGTGCGCGCAGCGCGGCGCTGTTATAGGAATCCCGGCGCAGGCTGCCGGACAGCGCGAGCATTTTTAGTTGTTTCATTGGCTGTGTCTGTTGTCGCGCTAAATTATTTGAGGCTGGCCTGAAGAATCAGCAGTTCTATCGGCCGGTCGCTGTCGTTTTGCAGGCCGTGTGTCCCACCGGGCCGGTTCAGGACCATATCGCCGCGGCCAACGCGCTGCTCACGGCCGTCGGTGGTCATCAGGCCCTCGCCGTCGAGGAGAATGTACATCTCTTCGTCCTCGCCGTGCTCGTGCAATCCCATCGAGCTGCCCGGCGGCATGATTACGCGCAGGGCAAAGTCCCAGGCACCGCTGAAATCGGCGCGGCGAAATACCTTCTGTACCTCAATAGCGCCCTCACCGCCATGGCTGTGCTCGGCAGTTTCACGCTCGCAGTGTAAAAAATTCCTGATCAAGATTCCGTTCCCAGTTTTTGTCCTGACTATCGAGGGATAGTGACACAACTTGCTGAATCGGTCACGAGTAGGAAATAATGACGGCGGCATGCAGGATGTGCGCGCCGGTGCTGGGCGCATGGCCACTGACACCATGGAGGAACTAGTGATAAAACAAAAAAAACGTAATTTCGCTCCGGCGAGCCTTTTTCTGGGAGCTTTGCTGTCGCTGCCGAGCGCCAGCCTCTACGCGGATACTGCGCTCAAAAGTCGATTCGGCTTCACCATCAAAATGCCTGATGCCGAGTGGTTCGTTATTGGGCCGAAAGAGGCGCGTGCAGCGGGTACGGGTGCATCAGCAGCGTCGGCAAAGGCCTCATCTAAAGACGTTTCGGGTATAGCCAGGATCACGGATCAGGAATTGCTGCAGCGACTCTTCAAGCAGGTTAACTCTCAATACATTGAGTTTTTCTATGACGGAAAGTACGCGGGAACCCCGCTTAAAAACAATATAAGCCTGCAGGTGAGCAAGCCGATTATTCTGCATTCTGTTGATGAGGCTAAAAAGATCTCGGAAGAGAAATGCAATGTCCTGCCCCAGGAAGTCAAAAGTACGTTTGGGCAGGATCCGATGATGCACTCCTGTAAGCTCATCCCGGTGAATGGTCGCGCGGTATTTCATCACTCCTATACCCTGCCGTCGCAGGGCGCCACGCTCATTAGCGACGAGGTTCCTGTGAGTAAAAAATATTCCGTACTGCTATCCGGGGCGTCAATAAACGGTGCTGGAGGTCTTCGCAGGCTTCGTGCCGGGCAGAGAGCTCTGCTGGATGCGCTGACCAGATTCCTGAATGAAAAGCAGCTGCCTGCCAAGAAGTAGCACGCTTAAATTTATATTATTAACTAATAATTTATCGGGTTAACAATAATGTTGAGCAAAAAAATATTCGTGTTTATCGCAGTCTTTGTGCTGGCTGCGTGCGCGGCGTTCCCCGTCTACGAATTTAATCCTGAACAGGATTTCACTTATCTTAAGTTTGAGGTGGAGGGGCTGAAGCAGGGCGAAGATGTCCCGTGGGGCTATATGGACTTGACCGTATCGCGCTGCCTCACTGATTATATGGGTGAGATCGACCTTGCGCAGGGTAAGGCAACCGTCAAGATTTCTACTTTGCAGCCTTTCTATGGTTCTTTTTCGGTCTATTACGGCGATAAAAACGCAGATCGCTACCTTTCCTTCCTTCCCAAGGAAGATCGGGACTACAAGCTCGTTTATGCCGATAATGACGATCACTATGCGCTGAAACTGTTCTCCTCCGCCAAGGGGGCCAACCAGTTCAGCCGTCGTGAACCCCTGCTTTTTGGTATCGACTACTTTGCCCAGTGCAGCGATACCCCCAGAACAACCACACCCGCCGCCAGCAGCTGATGCCGCTATGACACAGGGATGTGTCAGTGCGCTCACCTCTCCATGCCGCAGGCTGCTCCCCTGAAAATGTGGCGGGCGTGCCAGCGGTGTCAGTGACTGCTGTTGGGATTGAGCAGTGACGTCAGCACATGGTCTTCCCAGCGGCCGTTAATCAACAGGTACTTGCTTGCCAGTCCCTCCTGCTCGAAGCCCAGGGTTTGCAGCAGTTGTCCGGACCTTTCATTGCGCGGAATATAGTTGGCCATAATGCGGTGTAATCGCAGTTCTTCGAAGGCGTAATGGATAGCATGAAGACAGATCGCCTTCATCCACCCCTGCCCCTGGTAACTCAGGTCCACCGCATAACCCATATGGCAGGCTTGAAACGCACCGCGGACGATATTGGTCAGTGAGCAGACACCGATGGTGGCGCCAGTGTGGGGATCGAATCCGGCAAAGTATGCCGCGCGGCCCTCGGCCTGTTCCCGCTCGCGTTCGCGCAGACGCGCCTCCCAGGCCGATACGCTGTGATAACCCTCGGGACGCAAAGGTTCCCACGGCTGCAGATGCCCGGCATTGCTGGTGTAAAAGCGGGCCAGTGCCGCTGCATCGCGTTGGTGGGGTTGTCTTATTAACATTGTGCATTACCAGTGGTTGCCACGGTGGATCGAAACCTGATGGATCAGCCAGTGGACGGCGGTATCATCGGCAGTTGCGACGAGACCCATATTACCGTGGCGGCTAAAACATGCCCAGGTCGTTGGGCGAGTCTGTGGGTATCTCCTGCCCCAGATCCCACATTTCCACAATTTGTCCGCATTCGAATCGCAGGATATGGACAACGGCATACTCCACCGGGACTGCCGCACGTTTCAGGTGTGAATAAACTGCCACGCGTACCCCGGAATCAATGACCTGCTTGATGGTAAACGACTTGTTTGGCTCCGCCTCGGCGCTTTGTTCCATAGCTAGAAGCAGGGACTCGCGATCGCTCGGAAAATAGGCATTGTGGTGTTGGAAATGTTTGGCCACATAACGATCATAGGCCTCGCGAACATTGCCTGCCGCGACCATCGATAGAAATTTGGTTGCTAACTCTGCATTGCCTGTTTCTGCCATTTTTTCTCCACAGGAACAATATGCGCTCTCACTGATGATTGGAAAGCCTGGGGATAACATCAATGTTCCGCATTCTGTATTAATAGCTTGTGAATAACTGCTAAAAAGTCGCCAATGTGCTGAATAACTCCAGTAAGGCTGCTTTCGCGTTCCTTATGGTGAACGCATCCACCGCTCACTTCCGAACGCCTATCTTATAGTTTCACTCCGAAATGATTCAGCGCAGCAATCATGGCGAAGTAGCTGACAACCGTTGCCGCAATTGCAGTAAAGAGGCTCAAGTAAAAGCCCCAACCCATTTTCAGGAAAACGGGTAATAGAACGAATAAAACCAGGGAAGGCAGTACCAGCCAAAAGACACTGGTCGATAAGGCACTGATCTTTGCGATATCCCGGGTGTCAATGTATAGCCAGAGCATGGCCAGTACCGAAACCAGGGGCACAGAGGCCAAAACCGCACCGATTAATGAGCTCCGTTTGGACACCTCGGAAATGGCGACGACCAGAAGCGCAGTAACAAATATCTTGAAAAAATAATACATAAGTATGTTGTAACTCTGTCTATTATCCGGGGATTGCGCCGGCTCGGATGCTATGCATCGGTCTTGTGGGTAACTTTGAAAAAAGACACACGGTAGCAATTGTAGATAATTTGAGCATTTTCCGCATTGATACACGGCGAGCTATCAGCGCCATTCGATGACTCCAAGCAGCGTTAGAGCCGGGAGTAGGATCAACACCAGTGAAAAAATATAGATGCCGACCTGATCCCTGGAAAGCCCCGTGCGAAGATATGCAATCTGTGGATTGTCTGGGTTTACAAACAGCTTGGTCCCATAATAAAAGTTTGCAATCCTGCCGAGATATTCACGCGCTGCCTGCGACGTGGAACAAATTTCTTTAAGGTGCAGGTTCAGGTTATCTTCAGAGGTGATGGAAAAATCCTGACCTTGAAATTGATAGTTGATGCGGAAAAAAGGTATGTACTTGTCTGACACACCGGCCGGATCCTGGCGCAAGGTTATATTCGTGCCGGATACACGATAGCGACAAGGTTTCCATCCTGCACTCACGAATGAAACATACATTTCTTTTGTTGCCCGCGCGTGAATCCATAACCCTGCGGAGATCACGGATAGATTGAAAGCGATCTTTAGTGGGTGAGCATTCAAAATGTAATAGAGTACGCCCAGTAGCGCTATCGTCACCAGGAGCGCGAGGCCCAACTTATGTCGAAGTTCCACTTTCATATGTTTCATGGTTCTGGTACCACATGGCGCAGGGTTTGGAGCGCTGTGGAAAATTGGGCCGTGAACACTACCGCGGAGAATTTATAAGGTAGCGGGCTGGTGGCAAACCACCTCGATATTGTGCCCGTCCGGATCGATGACGAATGCGGCGAAGTAGTTCGCGTGATACTGCGAGCGCAGCCCCGGCGCGCCATTATCCGTACCGCCCGCTTCCAGTGCTGCGCGATGGAACGCCTCGACCTGCCGGTGATTTTCGGCCATGAAAGCCAGGTGCAAATGCGCTGGCTGCTCCTCGGTTTCGAACAGGCAAAGTGAGGACCGGCCGTCCGCGCTGAGCTCGATACCGAGCTCTCCCTCCAGCACAACAGCGATGCCGAGTGGCTCTAGCGCCTTGAGATAGAATGCTTTGCTAGCGGCATAATCGCTGACTCCGAATACGACGTGATCAAACATGATTGCTCCTCAATTATTTTGATACTCATGATGCAAATCCATCTTAAGCCAAATCTGGCTATACAGGGTGCCTATCGTTTATGGGTGACCTGCGAAGTTGACGCCGTGCTGAGATCTGTGAGGCAGAGGAAAGCCTCTCTTAGATCCGCAGGGACAACTACAGCCGCTGGTTAACGCTGTGCTCTGTCAATGGGAAAGATGTCATTCCCGTCATTCAGTTGCTCAGGGAGACCGTAGATTATGTCTACGCTGCTCAAGCCAGTCTCACCCTTGGGGAATTCTAACTTCCCATTCTTTATTTCTGGCTTTTGAACACCATAGTATTGCGCTATCTCTTTTTTATGTTTATCGAAAAAAATAAGCCGATTTGTAATTCGGCTACATTCCGAAAGCCCCCAGTCGGTGGATAAGTAGGTTGCATAGACTGTCTTCCCTCTAGACTTGAGGTGCCCTAAATAGAAAAACTTCTCAGTTCCAAACTCACCATCCTGCCAAGCGCCGTTATCGATTGATTTAGTCGCTTCATACAACTCAGACGCCGTTGGTTCACTACCATAGACTTGACGCTGTGACTGATCACAGCTTGAGTAAGCAATGCCCGGTAGCAGTAAGAACAAAAATACGAATCTCATTCTAAGTTTCCTTTAACGCTCAGCGAAGGGAGTGACGCTGTGACCCCAGACCCGTGAAGCAATTGATAGAGCGCGGAGAAAGCTTGCGTGACTTTCTAGGTATGCTGGCTTTACTTTGGCCCGAGAGCATTTTTACGCTCCGATGTATATACCCACCAGGGCCTGGCCTCATCGCCGCCCATAAAGCGAGTAATTGATATAAACACATCAATTACGCAAGGATCATGTTTCTGGCCAGTCGCACTGCAGAGCTCCTCGTACATTTGGTATGGGTCGCGTCCCACAAGATCTTCCGGGCTCGTGATGCCAAGTAATTTCAGGTCAGAAGCGCCGGCCTTGCCAATATTAGGGAGGTCGGTCAACTTCGTGGTTTTTCTGCGATCAGCTTTATCTGGATTCATGGATTACCTAATGCAACGCGCAGCGGCGGAAGGGTGAGTGTAGCGTTTTGGTTCCAACTTCCCCACCAAAAGTAGACACCTCATTACCAACTAAAGAGGTGCTTGATTATGAGCAAGAAGCGTAAGAACAAATACAACCACTACACCGAAGACTTCCGCCGAGAAGCAGTACGTCGATCTGAAGATCCCAACGTAAGCGCAGCGGAAGTAGCCAAAGATCTTGGTATACACCCCGGGCAGATATACAACTGGCGCCGCCAGTACAAGCGGCTGTCGGAGAAGCAATTCAATAGTATGAATGGGGTGGACTATTCAATGGAAGAAAGTGAAGAGATCCGTAAGCTAAGGCGGCAGGTGAGCGATCTTAAAGAAGAGAATGAATTCTTAAAAAAGGCGACGGCGTACTTCAGCAGAGACAAATGGTGAGGTACGCCTTTATCGATTCTCTTCGCGGTGTGTACGCGATCTCCAAGATGTGCCGCTGGTCAAAGGTTAGCCGATCTGGTTACTACAAGTGGCGGAGGCGTGCTCCTAGTGCCAGGGACGTGAGGAAGCTGGAAGCGGAGCGCCTCTTGGTTAACCTATTTTCCCGCTTCAAGTCTCGTTATGGCTCTCCCAGGATGACAGTAGAGCTCAACGAGAGCGGACTGCCGATTAGCGAGAACACAGTTGCAAAACTGATGGCAAAACAAGGACTTAAGGCAAGGAACGGTAAGGGTTACAAATACTTTCCCAACGTGCTGGCCAACAATAATGTCAGCGATAACCTGCTGAGACGTCGATTTCAGGCCAGCAAGCCCGATGAAAAATGGGTGTCCGATATCACTTACATAAAAGTTGAAAAGGGTTTTGTGTATCTTGCGGTGATTATGGACTTATTCTCACGTAAAATAGTCGGCTGGTCGCTCGATTCCACGATGACCAATCAGCTGATCATCGATGCCTTCGAGATGGCCGTCGCTTCACGTAAAGTAGAACCTGGCTTGATTTTACATTCAGATCGAGGCGTCCAGTATCGCTCCGGTGAGTACCAGGCGCTATTGCTCAATGAAGGGATCAGGCCTAGCATGAGCCGTAAGGGCAATTGCTGGGATAATGCAGCGATGGAATCATTTTTCGCGCGCTTCAAAGTGGAAGCGCTCTATGCCGAAGATGTCACGACGAAGAAAGAAGCATATTCCTGCGTCTTTGATTATATCGAGCTTTTCTACAACAGCCACCGTCGACACAGTACTTTGGGATATAAGAGCCCAAATGCATTCGAGCAGGATCATCATCGGATGTGTGCCTAAGTAGTGTCTACTTTTGGTGGGGAAGATCAGGTTGTCACAGCGACCACCGGGAGCGCCTGCTGTGGATTGTTAGATTTAGTTGGCACGATCACTCTCAGACAAACGACGGAGTTCTTTCAGCCGCTCTCGAATTGATTCTTTTTCCCCAAGACTATCTTCTTTAGATGATTCGAGATTATTTAGAATGTCAATTGATTTCTTATAATACTTCATATCTTTCGCAGTGCTAGAGTGATATTCCCGCAGTTTCTTTGCGCGAGATAAAAACTTCACTGCATTTTCCCTCGTCTCGGAAGATATAGGGCGCTGAAGTAAATCATTCAAACTTACTACTGTTGCATCAATATATGCATCATAAGAATGCATAAGAGCGTCTATACCTTTGTAGTAATATAGGTCTATGGCATTTAACGCATCTTGCCCCTTATGGAGCATATTCTCTAATATTTCAGAATATTCATCTTCAGCTTTCTGAGCGCAGATTTTAGTTACTATTGCTAGTTCCTCTTCGCAAGACTACCGTGAAAATCATAATCCTGGTAGAAGAGTTGAAACAAAAGGTATTAGTAAAATTGTTTTGTTCATGAGTAATTTAAACTCTAACACTTCACTCAGTCGGCACATCAGCGATCGGCAGCAGTTTCTTGTTAAATGGAATCCTGCACCAGGCAAGTAACTCCTGAGCGGATGCTTCCTCGGCCCCGCCCAATTCCCCGGCCTTTTTCCAGAGAGCAGGAGCTGCCTCCATGAGGGCATCTGGACACTGAGAGGTATCTGCCGCCCGCCCAAGCTTGATTAGGAACTGGATATGATAATAGAAGAAGTCAGCTTCTTTCTCTGACACAGCAACCTGGACGACACTCTCTATGGCCTTATATGCCTCAAAAGGCTCACTCCGACTAAGAATAGACTCACATAGATTCTCAAAGAACCACTCGTCGTCTGACTCGTATCGTCGAAGTCTGTCCATCTGAGCTTTGTATTCGCTAAAGACCATGCTGCTCCGATCCATTTAACACTCGTTGCAGGGGCCGCAGACGCGAAGCGTAGGCCGTCCCACAGAAGCCGCTCCAGGAATTGAAGTAAGCTGCCTACGCTTGTCTGGTGTACATGCTCTTCTAAACGGGCAAAATTGAGGTCCAACTCTGGCTACAACCAGAGGCCTTTTATGCGGTGGTTCGATGCCTGTCTGGCTCCTCTATCGAGAAACAGTTAACAAGTTGGAGCATCGCATAGACTCAAAGTAACAACTCGAATAGTCATCAGGGCCCCGAGATTCGATAGCAATAAAGAGTTAATTTATCAATGAAATCTTCGCAGCACAATGAATTCAATGTCGGAATTGGCGCCGAAAAAGAGCTCGATATTTTTTGTTCGTTCCATCGGTGAATATTTTACTGCAAGCAATGATGCGAAGGCAGTGCGCGAAGCGATCAGGCGTATCAAGGTACAGGAGCCAACACGTATCGTCATTGAAGCCACTGGTCGTATGGAGGAAATCTTCGTGTTCGATGTTGCCAGACAGGGTTTGAGCGTTATCGTCGCCAATCCGCTTCACTTGCGACGGTTTGCTGGCTCCATTGGGCAACTAGCGAAAACACACAAAATTGATAGCCAGTTAATTACACATTTTGGCGGCAGCATAAAGTCGGGGCAAACCAGCATAACACCAGAAAATAGCCGGAAAATTAGTGATTTACTGGTTCGTAACCGACAGGCGGTGGAGATGCAGGCAATAGAGTAAACCGCCTATCCCCCATGCCTAAAGAGCTGCCCACCAACATTAAAGTCATACTCAAAATGCCAAAATCGCTGATCGAAAAGTTTGACGAGACCTTTATGACAAGATTTCCCAAACCGATGAGTGGAAAGAAAAAACATATACTTTAAAGTATACCGGGCATTGGTAAGGTTATGGCCTGCGCACTGCCCGACTTGGGAACCCTGAACAACAAAGAGAGAGCTGCACCAGTCGGTGTGGCACTCATCAACCGCGAGAGTGGCCGCTATCCAGGTCTGAACCGAATACACGGCGGGCGGTATCAAATACACAGTGATGCTCATGGCGATGATGTCGACGATCCAGTGCAACAAGAAATTTATAGCCTGCTACGAGCGCCTCAGGGCCGCCGGCAGGCGGCCGAAATTTGCTCTGCTAGCATGCATGCGTAAAATGATTGTCATCCTAAAAACCATGGTACGCAATGGGGCTAGCTGAGAAGGAAATATGGCCTAAAAGGTCGGCTTGAGGCCATTGTCACCTGTTATATGTACATTCCTTACGCATGCGCTAGAAATGGTTTTAGATTTTTTATGTCAACAACGTTCGGTCTATATGGCTCAGCTTTGCCGGATTCGATAGAGCGAACTGCTTTAATAATAAATTCTTGGATGTCGACATCGGCATTGTCTGACAATATCGTTTTAACCTTATAGTCCCACCACTGCAATTGACATAACTGCTCTACAATTTCATTGGAAAAGCGATACCGAATCACTTTGGCCGGCACGCCACCAACAATTGAGTAGGGCGGTACATCTTTAGTTATCAATGCTTTTGCTGCAAGAATAGCTCCATTACCAATTGTTACCCCTCTAGCAATAGAAACATCTTCACCAATCCACACATCGTTACCAATCGTTACGCCCAATTGATTTTTAGGTTCGGTGTTTCTTACCTGAAAATTAGATAAGTCAGGGTTATCTTCAAAAAATTTCAGACTGGTAATAGCTTGCTTGTCGTAGGTGATTGATGATGTTGTAAACCTGGTGATTGGGTGATCGATACCCAACACGCTGACTCTGGCTCCGATGGAGCAATAGCGACCAACCTTTGTGTCCAAAGGCAATGGGCTCCTCGAAAAAGAGAATGAACCCATTGAGAATAAAATGCTCCCATTAATGTAATTGCAATAAGGCTCAATGACACCATCTGCAGGAAATGCTAGTTGTTCATTAGGTCTAAAGCGCCCTTGCATTTTACAAGTTCCAAATGGCGTAAAGTACACGCGGTTCTGGTTAAAGTAGGCTAGCAGCTCGTTGCTGACGGGGATTCTGTATTTCAACTAAGTTGTCCTATAATATGCTAGTTTTAGCCATGATTTTTTAAATTGTCTTATATTCATAAAATGAGCGAAGGCCACATTCAAATATACTGAAATGGCTTCCGAATAGATTCTCTATTCAAGCGCCATCATGAGGCATTTAATCTCTAATTGATCGGGTGAAAATCTCATTTCTCTATTGTGATCCTCCCCGCCAAAAGTAGACACTGTTTAGGCGCACATACAATGATAATCTTGCTCGAATGCGTTTGGGCTCTTGTAGCCTAAAGTACTGTGTCGACGGTGGCTGTTGTAGAAACGCTCGATATAGTCAAAGATGCAGGAATACGCTTCCTGCTTCTTCGTAACATCTTCTGTATAGAGCACCTCTACTTTGAAGCGCGAAAAATTACTCCATCACTGCATTATCCCAGCACTTGCCTTTACAGCTCATGCTCGGCCTGATCCCTTTGTCAAGCAATAGCGCCGGGTGCTCCCCAGGGCGATACCGGACGCCTCGATCTGAATGTAGAATCAGGCCTGGCTCTACCTTACATGAAGCTCCTGCCATCTCGATGGCATCGATGATCAGCTGGTTGGTCATTGTGGCATCGAGCAACCAGCCAACAATTTTACGTGATAATAAGTCCATAATCACCGCAAGATACACAAAACCCCTTTCAACTTTGATGTAAGTAATATCGGACATCCACTTTTCATTGGGCTTGCTGCCTGAAATCGGCGTCTCAGCAGATTATCGCTCACCTTATTGTTGGCCAGTACGTCGGGGAAGTATTTGTGACCTTTACCGTTCCTTGCCTCAAGTCCTTGCTTTGCCATCAGTTTTGCAACTGTATTCTCGCTAGTCGGCAATCCGCTCTCGTTGAGCTTGACTGTCATCCTGGGGGGGCATAGCGAGACTTGAATCAAGAAAAACAGGTTAATCAGAGTCGTTCCGCTTCCAGCTTCCTGGCGTCCCTGGTGCTGGGAGCACGCCTACGCCACTTGTAGTAACCAGAGCGGCTAACCTTTGACCAACGATACATCTTTGAGATCGCGTACTCACCCCTGGGAGAATCGATAAAAACGTGCTTTACCAGTTGTCTCTGCTGAAGTTCGCCGTTGCCTTTTTAGGAATTCATATTCTTCTCTAAGATCATTCATCTGTCGCCTTAGCTAGCCGACTTCTTCACCTTCTTCCACCGAGTAGCCCACCCCATTCATGCTATTGAACTGCTTTTTCGACAGCGGCTTGTACTAGCGATGCCAGTTGTTTATCTGTCCGGGTTGTATACCAAAATCTTCGGATACTTCAGCTGCGCTTATGCAGGGGTCTTCAGGTCGACGTACAGTTTCTCGGCGGAAGTTTTCGGTGTAGTGGTTGTATTTGTTCTTACGTTTCTTGCTCATGCTCAGGTACCTCGTTAGTTGATAATGAGGTGTCTACATTAGGTGGGGAACTTGGAGCCCTAACGACCACAGCAGGGGCGGCTTACTTTTACGCAAAATTGGGAGCGTAGTGACCCGCGCAAAAGGAGCACAAGATAAAGCATTGCGCAGAGGCCCGAAGGGCCGTAGCTTTACTGCCTGTGTTTGTTCGAGCTGCACTCCATATTTGTTTCGTAGGAGGTTGGCTTATAATTACAGTGTTTTTCCATTAAATTTATGAACTCTTTCATCTTACTAAGAGATTCATTTGCGTCCTCACAACTTGGCGCAGCATGCATTTGCATAAAATATAGCTCCATTTCATTTCCGTATTTTGGCATCACGGAAAACAGGTACTTACCACTTGATGCACTAGATATGGAAAGCTGGTTACTATTTCTAGACTCAGCCGTGAGATTGATCGAGGCAATGTTCTCGTAAACACAATCCCAAGCGCCCTCATATGCCGGTTTCATCGGCATACGCAAGCCATATAGGGCGTCACACCCTGAAGTTGCAATAAATGTAATAAGTAGTAAATACTTCATAGAGATCTAACGTCGTAATAACCGGCGGCCGAAGCGTCGCGTAGGCCGTCCGGCGCGCGCCCTTCGCGCGCGAAGTTCATTACCTTGTTAGTTGCTATCATAGTTTGTCGTGGAGATAAAATTGAAGATCCCTAAGGTGACGCCCCCAGTGGCTTGTATAGCTATTTCTGAAGTGCCAAAGTGCATCATCAGCTGACGTATTCTCGAAATACCACAAAACGTCCTGAAGATCACCGGCTATGTCCACAAGATCATCGACGGAATCACCAACAAGAACTTTAGTACTTTCTATATTTTCAGAAATATCTTTTACTACATTGTAATAGCCAAGCTCAGGAAACCGCTTCTCTACGATGGCTCTAGATTCTGCATAATTTCTAGCCGGTGCATCAGGATAATCAGTTTCATCAAACTCGTAATTTACGTGATTTATAGAGTAGGCCAGCTTGTCTAAGTGAGTTGCAAGCTCACTCAGATCTGAAATAGCCGTCTTTCCTGACAAGACGTAATCTACAAACTCTTCTATTGTTCTTTGAGCTTCGGTCATTGTTTCAACTAACGCCGCAATCAAAAGCGGCTTAGCTTGTGTGCATTTTGTACGAAAATGGGAGCGCAGCGAACGTGAAAAATTCGCACTAAGTAAGACGTCGGCTGCATTGCCTTGTATGGTTTAATTCCCCCGAATTCGGTAAGTTGAAGCCCGTAACATCTCTCACCATGTTACCGGCCTCCCAGCCCGATGCTTGCCTGGTCCTTAGAGACCGTTAACAAGCGTGGCGCGGGCGGCCGACCCGATTTACTAACTCGAACAGTCGAATGGGCTTCGAGCCCGAATTTAGCAAGGAAGAGTCTCTATGGCAATTCAACGTAACAGGGTAACGGGTGTCAATGTTGGTGTGGATGTTGGCAAGTTCTCTCTGGATTTTCACATCCATGAAAGAGGCGTTCACTGGTCGTCTGACAACAGCGAGGAAGGTATTCGCTATTCGATTGGGCGCATACGCCGTTATAACGTAGAACGGGTAGTTGTCGAGGCCACGGGCCGTTATGAGCTGAACTTTGCTCAGACAGCCTTTGAGCGCGATCTGCCGATCGTAATTGCTAAACCTCTCTCTGTACGGCGCTATGCAGGTGCTATTGACCAGCTGGCAAAAACTGATCGCATAGATGCTGCTCTGATTGCAGAGTTTGGCGCGAAAGTGCAGCCTAGGATAAGTCGCAATAACGGAAAGAACTTAAGAAGAATCAAAGACTTACTGGCCCGCCGTCGCCAACTGATGAACATTAGAGTTCAAGAATTGAATCGCGATGAAGTCATGGGAGACGGAATCCTGGAGGCCTCCTACCGGCGTGTCCTGAAGATTCTCGACAAGGAGATTGAGTGGGTTGATGGGCAGCTCTCAAAGGCCATCGAAAAAGAATCATCCTGGTCTGAGAAGAAGAGATTACTCAAAAGTGTACCAGGTGTTGGCGACGTTCTAGCGCACACTCTCCTTGGAGACCTACCTGAACTCGGAACGTTGAACAACAAGCAGATTGCTTCGCTAGCTGGCGTCGCGCCATTTAACCGAGACAGCGGGAAGCTCAAGGGAAAGCGACGGATTCAAGGTGGCAGGAGATCTGTACGTGTCGTGCTGTATATGGCTACCGTCAGCGCTACGCTGTGCAACCCGGCAATCAAAGCTCAATACCAACAATTGGTAGCAAAAGGAAAGCACAAAAAGGTAGCTTTAGTTGCCTGCATGCGTAAGTTGCTCACGGTCTTAAACGCGATGGTTCGCGACCAAAAGGAATGGGTCGCCTAGTTTTTTGATAGGGATTGAAGCCACAGTCGCTTGTTAGGGCGGTTCATACCTTGGACTTCGCAAACAGTAATATACATGATGCAAAGCATGTTATTAGAAATAGAAATGGGTAAACAACTGCGCCAAACATTAGCGGCGCCCCAATTAAGCTCAGCATGCTAGTTTGCTCCCCAACTTTACCGAAAATCAAATAAATTGGAGCAAGGACCAGACCAGTTAACAACAATGAAAGACCAGGAATCAAAAGAGAATTATAAAAAACCCAAATATACGAAATCCACCGACTAGAACTAAATATGAATGGACCAAGAAAGAACCCACATAAACCCGCGAATATTGTAGCCAATATGCACCACTGTGGTTCGAAGCGAGCCACCATCAATCCAGAAAAAATCGCAGCTGAGGAATAAGTCACGGCACTTATAATTTTTATCCGTGTTTTTTCTTCCATATGGTTATGAATCACTGTTTAGCCCTAACGCCGCGAGCAGCGGCAGCTTGCTTTGTGCGCTTTATGCGCGAAAATGGGAGCGAAGCGACCTGCGCATAAAGTGCACAAAGTAAGCTGTCCGGTGGAGGCCCGCAGGGCCGGAACGAAATGCCTCGCCTTGTTATAGGTTTTGCACCTCACTCTTAATTTCCTCACAGTTTGACTCATAGCCCGCCAATGGAAGACTTTCCAATTTTCCAGAAAGCTCTGCGAGACTTTCCAGGCTTTCTTGCTTTTTAACTTGCTCGGAAATTTTTCCAATGACTTCTGAGTAACATAAGTTGGTAGTGAATGAAGCTGAGAATGCACCCAGCCAAAAGACAACCACAAGGCCAAACAGGACAGAAATTGTCAGAATTGCGCCTAGAGTTATCTTCATTATCTGACTGACCTATAACGCCCGTAGCACGGGTAAATTTGGAGCGCAGTGGAAAATTTATCCCTGTGCCTACGATTGTTAGCATTTTTAGTTTGAATCAGATTTTAAGCCCAGGGTTCCTAGCTTGACTTTTGCAGCCTCTTCTAGGTAATCATCTAAATCACCGTCAACCGTTATATCTTGAATTCTCCAGGCGTCTTTTGGATTGTATGATTCAATTTTGAGTAAAACTGGTTGGCGCTCATACTGGAGAAGGTAGTATCTAATAGATATTACTCCCTCAACTTTCGATTCATAATAAAGAGAAATGCCCCTAAGTTTTCCGAATTGACTAAGCTTTGCAGAAAATTGACTATTTGTGCTTTCCAAATCTGATTCCGAAATGTATTTCCTAAGAGGCGAATCTTTGGGGAAAACTAAGCTCATTAAATTATGTATTTCGCCCCTCTCAAGAGCAGAAATTATTGGTTTCGCAAGATTGTCTAAATCTTGTTCATCATTACACCAACCGGAATTCGGCAAGAAAATTAATAGCAGAACAATCAGAATTCTCATACTTCCTCTCTAAATGCTAACAGTTTATTCTTAGGAATGGCCATATCTGAACACAGGCCTATATCTGACCATGTATACCCATATCTAGCCATAAACTACCAGATATAGCCATGCAGGGATGACATCCCCGCCACTTAGCAAATAGTGTTGTTACCAGTGCCCGTGCCATATCCAGACTCGGTCTATCGTCAGTTCTCAATCTCCAACGATTCCAGAAACAATCGCACCGCGGCATGTTCGGCTGCGCTGCGCTTGAAGGTCGCTGCATTCTGGATCCGGTAGTGGAATCTTTCGGGGCTCAGGGCGATCAGTTCGCCGCTCTGCACATGGCGCTCGGCGAGGTACTCGGGCAGGAAGCCGACGAACTGGCCGGACAGCAGCATGGCCAGACGCGCGGCCATATGGTTGGCGGTGCTCTTGCGCGGGAACAGGCGGTAGAGGTGGGCGGCGCCGGAGAGCACGGCGTGGCTGGGGGCGGCCAGTTCCTGCTGGGTCAGTAACTCCTCACTCACCTCGGTTGCCCCGGCCAGGGGATGCCGGCGGCCGCAGTAGAGGCGCGACTGGTGGTGGAACAGCGGCCGGTAGTCGAGGCCCGGGCGGCGCGAGTGCAGCGGGTTGATGCCCACATCGGCGCGGCCGGCGAGTATCTCCAGCTCCAGTTCCTGTGGCGCCGCCAGTTGCAGGTCGAGCTGCAGTTGCGGTGCCTGTTGCTTGATGCGGGCGATGGTGGCCGGCAGGTCCAGCTGCGGGATGTCCAGCACGTCGTCCGGCAGTACCACGCGCAAGCTGCCGGTGAGCTGTGACTGGATGGCGTTGACCTGGCTCTTGAACGCATCCAGGTGCCCGTCGAGTTCGTTGATGGCCTCGAACAGTGCCTCTCCCTCGCGGGTCAGCTTGAAATCCGCGCGGCCGCGGGAGCGCAGGCACAGGGGCATGCCGAGGCGCGCCTCGAGATCCGACAGGTGGGTGCTGATGGTGGAGCGACTGATATTCAGCGCGACTTCCGCCGGCGCCAGGCCGCCGGCGCGCACCACTTCGCGGAACACGCGCAGCAGGCGCAGGTCCATATCGCTGAGGCGGCCGCTGAGGGCGGTTTTGGGCTTACTCATGTCGGCTTCCCGGCAGGTCTGGGCTGCCTCTCGCTAAAGTTTGATAAAAGTAAATTTTAGTTCGAGAAATACTACTATGCGCAGCCGCCGGGCGCAGCCAGAATCGCGCTAACACCGGTTAAGCCCAATAATTGCAAGGAGGTCGGCTATGCAACTGGCAAACCCAAACCTATTGAAGCTTCAGAACTATGTCGGCGGTGAGTGGCGTGACGGTGCGTCCACTATCGACGTTTGCGACCCCGCCAGCGGCGAGCTGCTGGCCCGGGTGGCGGATGGCAGCGCGGCCGATGCCGAGGCGGCAGTGGCCGCCGCCAGCGCGGCCTTCCCGGCCTGGAAGGAGAAGACCGCCGGCGAGCGCGCCGCGGTGCTGAAGCGCTGGTACCAGCTGATCCTGGACAACGCCGATGACCTGGCGCGCATTCTCACCCTCGAGCAGGGCAAGCCGCTGGCGGAGGCGAAAGGCGAGATCCTCTATGGCGCCTCTTTTATCGAGTGGTTTGCCGAGGAGTGTCGCCGCGCCTACGGCCAGACCATCCCCACGCACAATCCGGCCATGCGCCTGTCCACCATCCGCCAGCCGGTGGGCGTGGTCACCTGTATCACGCCGTGGAATTTCCCCAACGCGATGATTACGCGCAAGGCGGGCCCGGCGCTGGCTGCCGGTTGCACCGTGGTGATCAAGCCGGCGGTGGAAACGCCGCTGTCGGCGCTGGCGCTGTGTCAGCTGGCGGAGGAAGCGGGCCTGCCTGCCGGCACCATCAATATGGTGGTGGGATCCGACGCCCCGGCCATCGGCAAGGTCTTGACCGAAGACGCGCGGGTGGCCAAGTTCACCTTTACCGGTTCCACCGCGGTGGGCAAACTGCTGATGGCCCAATGCGCCAGCGGCGTCAAGAAGATGTCGATGGAGCTGGGCGGCAATGCGCCGTTTATCGTCTTTGATGACGCCGACCTGGATACCGCCGTCAGTGCCTGTGTGGCCACCAAGATGCGCAATGCCGGCCAGACCTGCGTGTCCACCAACCGCATCTATGTGCACGAGGCGGTACACGACGCTTTCGTCGACAAGCTGCGCGCCGCGGTCGCGGAACTGAAAACCGGTCACGGCTGCGATGACGGCGTCAGCATGGGCCCGCTGATTCATCGCCGCGCGGCCGAGCGCGTCAACGGCCTGGTGCAGGACGCGATTGCCGCCGGTGCCACCGCAGTACTGGGCGGCGACTTCCTGCCGCACGGCGAAAACTACTTTGCGCCTACACTGTTGACCGGTGTTACCGATGATATGCGCATCGCGCAGGAAGAGATTTTCGGGCCGCTGGCCCCGATACAGAAATTCACCGACGAGGACGACGTAATCCGCCGCGCCAACAATACGCCCTACGGCCTCGCCGCCTACGTCATGAGCGAAAACATTCGCCGTGCCAACCGCGTGGTAGAGGCGCTGGATTACGGCATGGTGGCCTGCAATGCAGGCGTCTTCTCGACCGCCGTAGCGCCGTTTGGCGGCTGCAAGGAATCCGGCATCGGCCGCGAGGGCGGTGTCGAGGGCATGGCCGAGTTTTACGAAACCAAATACTGCTGCTTCGGCGCCTGATCCGCGTTAAGCGTTGCAGCAACCGCAAAGTCAAAAGCTGTTTCTGTAGGGGCGGACCTGGTGTCCGCCCGAAGACCCGGAAAATTCTCATTGATTACCCGGAAAATCACGGAGCGAAAAAATGTCCGAATTGAAAACTGATGCTTTCTGGATGCCCTTTACCCCCAACCGCTCGTTCAAGGCCGCGCCGCGGATTGTCGAGAGTGCCGAGGGGATCTATTTAACCGAGAAGAGCGGTCGCCAGATTATCGATGCCACCGCCGGCCTGTGGTGTTCCAACGCCGGTCACTGCCGCTCGGAAATTGCCGATGCCATTCACCAGCAGGCGAAGAAACTCGACTACAGCTCGATCTTCAACTTCGGCCACGAGCTGAGTTTTGAGTATTCCGAGCGCCTGGTAAAACACACCCCCGACGGTCTCAACCACGTGTTCTTCGGCAACTCCGGTTCCGAGGCGGTGGAGAGTGCACTGAAAATTGCCCTGCAATACCAGCGCGCCCGCGGCAAGGGCACCCGCACCATGTTTATCGGCCGCGACAAGGGCTACCACGGGGTCAACTTCGGCGGTATCTCGGTCGGCGGTATCGCGCCCAATTACCAGGCATTTGGCCAGCGGGTGAAATCCAGCCACCTGCGCCATACGCTGGATATCGAGCGCAATGCCTTCAGCAAGGGCCTGCCGGAGCACGGCGTGGAACTGGCGGAAGACCTGGAGCGCCTGGTGCACTTCCACGGCGCCGACCAGATTGCCGCGGTTATCGTCGAGCCGTTCGCCGGTGCCGGCGGTGTCATTCTGCCGCCGAAAGGCTACCTGCAGCGTCTGCGCGAAATCTGCGACCAGCACGACCTGCTGCTGATTTTCGACGAAGTGATCAGCGGCTGGGGCCGCACCGGTTCCGCGTTCGCCTCCATCGAGTGGGGCGTCACGCCGGACATGATCACCTCCGCCAAGGGCATCACCAACGCCACGGTGCCGCTGGGTGCGGTGTTCGTCAAAGACGAAATCTACAAGACCGTTATGGATGCGGCGCCGGAGGGCGGTGTCGAGTTCTACCACGGTTACACCTACTCCGCGCACCCAGTGGCCTGTGCCGCGGGTATGGCGACGCTGGACATCTACGAGCGCGAGGGCCTGCTGACCCGTGCCAGTGGCGATATCGGCGCATATTGGGAAAAGGCGCTGCACAGCCTCGCCGATCTCGACCAGGTTATCGATGTGCGCAACTACGGCCTCGTCGGCGCGATCGAACTGCGCGCACCGGCAGACCTGAAGGGCCGCTTCGGTGGCAAGGTGTCCGGAATGGCCTGGGAAGCGGGCGTGATGGCGCGCGGTATCGGCGATGCGCTGTGCATGTCTCCGCCGCTGATTATCGAAAGCCACGAGATCGACACTATCGTGGAAAAACTGCGCGGTGTGATCAGCGGGCTCTGACGCCCGGCTGCGCCCGGTCGCTCGGCGGCCGGCGCAAAAATACTGGACTTTCGGCGCCAGCGTCTACACTTACAGTAAGCGGCCCGTGGTTGTGATCCCAGTCTCTGCAGAGTCGACTGTCGATCGCGTCCACGGGCCGTACTTTTTTGTCCGCCGCCCCACGGTGGAATAATTTTCCAGAAAAAACTGGTTGTACGCGTCCGTTGACCCTTAAATAACGTTTGCATGGTCCAAGGGGAATCGCAGTATGACTAGCAATACTTCTCACTATGCCATCGGCCCGATACTGCGGGTGCTATCCGAGAACTGGTGGCTGCTGCTGTTGCGCGGCATCTGTGCGGTGATCTTCGGCATCCTGGCGTTTGTGTGGCCGGGGCTGTCGCTGCTGACACTGGTAATCCTGTTTGGTGTTTACGCCTTGCTGGACGGCTTTTTCACGCTGATTGCCGCCGTGCTTGGCCGGCATCAGGCCACGCCGCTGTGGTGGCTGATCATCGCCGGACTGATCAGCGTGGCCGCCGGTATTGTCACCTTCGCCTACCCCCAGGTTACCGCACTGGTACTGGTTATCTTTATCGGCAGCTGGGCACTGGTGCGCGGCGCATTTGAAATCATCGGCGCGGTGCGCCTGCGCGGCGAAATCCAGCGCGAGTGGTTGCTGATCGCCGCCGGTATGCTGTCGGTGCTGTTCGGTGCCGCCATCCTGATCAACCCCGGCGCCGGCGCGCTGGCGCTGGTATGGCTGATCGGTGGCTACGCCATCCTGTTTGGCCTGTCGATGATCTGGCTGGCCCTGCGTCTGCGCAAGGAGCTGAAGGCGGAGGGCTGACAGTGCCGCGTGCTTGATTTACGCGCGGCGATAAGGGCATTATTTCCGCACACCATGATAAAGGCCTGGTTTCGCACCGCCGCCAATAAAAAGAACGATGACGGAATCTCTGATCGTGCTGGACACCCGGGCGGATAAAAGCCTGCAGAGCCAGATACGCGAAAAAATCATCCAGGGGATACTGTCCGGCAGTATCCCCGCCGGCCACAAGATGCCCTCTTCGCGGCGCATGGCGGAGCAGTTGTCGGTCGCCCGCAATACCGTGGTGCTCGCCTACCAGCAGCTGGTAGACGATGGTTTCCTTACCACGCGTGAACGCAGCGGCTTCTACGTCACCGAGACCGCGCGCGAACAGGGTATTATCAGCCACGCCGAGGCCATGGCTACCGGCGCCGGCAGTGACGTGGACCGCGCCTTCTGGCGCGAACACTGTAACCCGGTCTCGATCAGCCGCCGCGCGCTGCAGTCGCGCCCCGCCAACTGGCTGCAATACCCGTTTCCACTTGTCAGCAACGAGTACGATCCGCACTTGTACCCGGGCGCCGAGTGGCGCGAGTGCACGCGGGATATCTACAGCGGCCGCGAAGTCGCGCAGTGGGCGACGCTCGGCGCCAACGAAGACGATCGCCAGCTGGTGGAGCAGATCTGCACGCGGCTGCTGCCGCGTCGCGGCATTTATGTGGAGACGGGGCAGGTGCTGCTGGCGAGCGGCCTGCAGCAGGCCTGCTACCTGCTCGGTGAGCTGCTGCTCGGCGGCGGCCGCAGTCTCGGTATGGCGCTGCCGGGCTGCAGCGAAACCGAGGAGATCTTCCGCCGCACCGGCGCCAGCGTGCAGGCGGTCGCCCAGGATGGCGATGGCCCGCGGGCAGAACAGTTTGTCGGCAGCGACTGCTGGTTTGTGCAGCCAAACGCCCACAACCCCACCGCGGTGACCACCAGCCTGCAGCGCCGCCGGGAATTGCTGCAAGGCGCCGCCGCCGACCGCGCGGTGATTATCGAAAACGACTGCGAACATGAATTCTGTTACCACGGCAGCCCACTGCCGCCGCTGAAAAGTCTCAACGGCGGCGAGTCAGTGATCTATCTTTACCAGTTTCCGCGAGTCATCGACCCGGGCATGCAGTTGGCGTTCGTGGTTGCCCCCAAGCCGGTAATCCAGCGCCTGCGCGCGCTGCGCTACACATTGCGCGAGCGGGTGCCGGCCATCAACCAGCGGCTGCTGGCCAAGTTTATCGGCTCCGGCCACCTCGACGCCGCCAGCTTCCGCATCACCCGCCAGCTGCGCAAGCGCTGGGTCGCACTGGGCGAGGCGCTGATGCACCACCTGCCCAAGCTGCAGGCGCGTCGCGCCAGTTGTGGCACCGCCTGTTGGCTGGAACTGCCCGAACACATCCGTGCCGAGCAGATCCGCAAGCAGGCGGAGCAGCAGGGTCTGCTGCTGGAGCGGGTGCGTGACTGCAATGCGCTGCGGATCGGTTTCGCCGCCATCGACGCCGAACGTATCGAAGCCGGCGTGCGCATACTCGCGCAACTGATCAACGGCGAGGTGTCCCAGGGCGAGGAAACGCTGCCGACGGCCCGCGGCCGCCGTCTGTATGCCGCCGACCTGCGCAACGAATTCCCCGGCGCCGTGCTGCTCGGTACCAATGCACTGGGCGAGTCCTACCGCGTACAACTGATGGCCGACGGCACCATGCTCGGCTACTCGCGCAACGACGTGGATGTGGATGAAACCGATACCGGCCGCTGGTGGCTCGACGGCGACATGTGGGTACGCCAGTGGCGCAACTGGTCCTATGGCCGCAAGGCCAGTTTCCACGTGGTCATCGACGAGCACCGCATCAAGTGGTTCGGCGAAACCGGGCAGTTAATCGATACCGGGTTGCTGGCGCGGGAGTAGTGGGCTGCGGCGGTAGCGACCCGGGCGAACACAAGGTTCGCCCCTACAGAAATGGCTTTCTATATTCTATTTGAAACGTAGTGCCATACGTGCCCTGTAGCGAGTACGGTTAAAGAGACTTCGTGAGTAGATCTGTAGGGGCGAACCTTGTGTTCGCCCACCCCAACCATCAGCCACAAATAACCCAAACCGGAGGAAAAATGGACTTTCCCCCACCGGCCAAACAGCGCAAATCCATTCGCCTGAAAAACTACGACTACTCCAATACCGGAGCCTATTTCATCACCATCTGTATCCAGCATAAACACTGCCTGCTCGGTGAGGTTCGCGATGGCGCAATGCAATTGAACACTGCGGGGCGTATGGTCGCCGACCATTGGCTGAAAATTCCAAGTCGGTTTCCGCAAGTAATACTCGATGAATTCGTCATAATGCCGAACCATATCCATGGCGTTATTGCCCTACCCGACAAAGAAGATACGGTGCCTGGGAGTTCAGATGTCGCCAATTACGCCCCACTGGGAAGAATTCTGCAGGCGTTCAAATCCATCACCACCCGTGAATATACGGCCGGTGTCAAAGCGCGGAGCTGGCCGTCGTTTCCGGGCAAGCTGTGGCAGCGCAATTACTGGGATCGGGTGATTCGCAGTGAAACGGAATTGTCATTGATCCGGGAATATATCCGCAATAATCCGCTGCAGTGGGCGTTGGATAAGCTCTATGTTGCTGTGGAACCGGAATTATAGTTTTGTGCCGGCCCCGATTCGGGCGAACACAAGGTTCACCCCTACAGATCCATTTGCGGAGTCCTTTTAAACATAGGCGCTACAGGGCACGTATGGCACTATGTTTTGAATAGATCAAAAAATCTGCTTCCGTAGGGGCGAACCTTGTGTTCGTCCAACCCACCCCGCCGCCAACCACCGTACCAGAATTACCCTCGCACTCGATCCAGCCGCGCCGCCGCCGGCAGCGCCCCCAAACACAACACCAGCATGCCGCAGGTTATCCACACCAGCTGCGTGTAACTGCCGCCGGCGGAAATAAAATGCCCGGCCAGCAGCGGCCCGCAGGCGAGGCCCATCTTGGAGGCGAAGCCGCCGAAGGCACCCATCTGCCCGGCACTGTCAAAACGCGAGGCGATGGTCAGCAGGTAGGGCACACAGAAAGCCCAGGTCATGCCGGTGGCGATATTGGCGATAATAAATACCGGCCGGCTGCCGCTGAACGCGAACATCGCCAGCCCCGCCAGCGTGATCAGCAGGGCGATGCCCAGTGGCATGGCCAGCGCATAGCGCTGGCCGGTATAGGCGGCCAGGGCGGCGCCGCCAATGGCGATCAGGTTGGCCCAGAACAGCGTGTGACTGATAAACGCCAGCGGCAAGCCGAAGGATTTGCCCAGATCAAAAATAAACGCAAACAGGGCCATATTGGCGAACTGGAAACAGAACAGTGCCGCCAGCGTAATCAGTATCGGTGCCATGGCGACCTTCTGTGCGGGTGCGGTCTGCGCGCTGTCGTCACCGGGCCGTTGCGCCGGCAGCGGGTAATCGCTCAGGAAGGGCAGCATGCACAGGGTGATGGCGCTGAAGGTGATCAGCGCGTAGAAGGGCACATAGGTGCCGTATTGCTCCACCAGCCCGGGCAGGAGTCCCAGCCCCAGGGCGCCGCCGGTGTACTGCACCAGCAACACCATGCTGTAAGCGCGCCCGGCGACCCCGCTGCGCGCGATCGCGGCGAAGCCCAGCCCCACCAGCGCGCCGCCGAGCAGGCCGTGTCCCAGCCGCAGCGGCACCAGCAAGTGCAGGTTGGCCAGATAGATGGTCAGCGTGTCCATGCCGATGGAACACAGCAGCAGTGCCAGTGCCACCGGCTTCCAGCGGGGGATTCTTTTCACCAGCAGGGAGATGGTAAAGGCGCCGATGACCGCGCCGATGGTGTTGGCAAAAGTCACCTCGCCCGCCTGGGCGGCGCTGAGGCCGGCACCGGCCATCAGTGAATCGACGATCACCGGAAAGATATTCACATAGTAGAGGCCTGCGGAAGACAGGAATGCGAGCAGAATACTCGCCACCCACCCCTGCGGGGCAGCCTTGCCGAGCCCGCGCAATGTTTTCTGCGCGAGCGCATCGTGCTCCAGTGGCGGACTTACCAGACTTTCTGCGTTTTCACTCATGGTCTCTCCTGCGGGCCCGGCCCTTATTGTTATCTGGCGATTGCATGGTCGAGTCCTGGCTCCAGTCTACTGCCCGCACAATCGGCGTCTACCTGGCGCAACGCTAACCGATTGGTTGGGTGAAAATAGGGCCAGATGGCCATCGGCTGTGGATCCACAATACGACAATCTGCCGGCTGCGGCCCTGTGGACTCATGAACCGGGGCCATCTGGACCTATTGGGGGGCAATCGATTGGGCCAAGATATCGCCAGAACAAACACTGCCCGGGCAGTATCGACAAGGGAAAGAAGTCTGGCGATGAAGAACAACCAACTTTTCGGCATAGCCGCGCTGCAGTTGCAGCTGGCCGAGGCAGACAACCTGGAGCTGCTGCTGGAGCGCATCCAGAAAACCAAGTTGCGCTACCCCTGGGTGAAGATGATCGTGCTGAGCGAGCTGGCCCTGCGCGGGGTCGGCACCCAGCATGCACGCGAACTGCCGTCGCCGGAGGAGCAGGCCTTCTGTCGCAGCGCGCGGGAACTGGGTATCTGGCTGGTGCCGGGTTCCATGTATGAAAAGCGGGGCAGTGCGGTTTTCAATACCACCCCGGTGATCAACCCGCAGGGGGAGATTGTGGGCCGCTACCGCAAGCTCTATCCGTTCCTGCCCTACGAAAAGGGCGTGACCGGCGGCGATGAGTTCCTGGTGTTCGATGTGCCCGGGGTGGGGCGCTTCGGGGTGTCCATCTGTTATGACATCTGGTTCCCGGAGACCACCCGCGCGCTCACCTGGCTGGGCGCGGAGGTGATCATCCACCCGACCAAGACCGACACCATCGACCGCAGGGAGGAACTGGCGATCGTGCGTGCCAGTGCGGTCACCAACCAGTGCTATATCGTCGATGTGAACGCCGCCGGCCCCCAGGGGGGTGTGGGTCGCTCGATGATCGCCGGCCCGGAGGGCGAGGTGATTCACGAGGCGTCGGCGGACGAAGAGGTGATCCCGTTCGAGATCGATCTGGCCCGGGTCGCGCAGGTGCGTGAGCGGGGTATGAAAGGGCTCGGGCAGCCGCTGAAAAGTTTTCGCGATGCCCGGGTGCACTACCCGCAGTACGGGCCGGATGCAGTGTCCGCAGCCTACGAGCGGCTGGGGCCGCTCAAGGTGCCGGACTGAACGCGGGAAAGCCCGGCCGGTGGTCCGGCGCCAACCGGCGCCGGGCACTGTCACTGGTCGCGAAGCATAAATACACTCGTTACAACCTCACGGCGCGGTGTGGCCGGACAATAAAGCAAGAGGCTTAGGGAACCATGAAAGAGCAAAGCAGACAGGGGTTTAGCCGTAAAACGCTGGCCGCGGCAGTGGCTGCGGTCTCCGCGGGTACGCTGTTCTCCGCACCGCAGATTTCTCTGGCGCAGACGGCGGAGCTGGAAGAAGTGATCGTCACCGCCACGCGCCGCGCGCAGAGTGTGCAGGATATTCCCTACAACATCTCGGCCGTGGCCGGCGACGATCTGGAAGCCGCGCAGGTCACCGACGCGGCGGAAATGATGCGCAGCATTCCCGGCCTCACCGTGGTGGATCGCGGCTACCGCAATTCCGGCACCGTCAACGGCGTCATTATCCGTGGTATGAACGTGGACAGTGGCGCGAATGGCGATGTACCGCTGTCCGCGGTGCCAACGGTTGCCACTTACGTGGACGACACGCCCCTGTACGGCAATTTTATTCTCAAGGATATCGAGCGGGTGGAAGTGCTGCGCGGACCGCAGGGTACGCTCTACGGCTCCGGCTCGCTCGCCGGCACCGTGCGTTACATCATGCACAAGCCCAAGCTCGGCGAGTTCCAGGCGAAGGTCGGCAGCAGCTTCGGCCAGACCGAGGGTTCGCAGGGGTACAACCTGAATGCCGATGCACTGGTGAATCTGCCGCTGGGTGACAAGGCCGCGTTCCGCGCGAACATCGGCAAGATCGATAACGACGGTATCGTCGATTACGCCAATGTCTACAAACTGGATGCCAGTGGCGCGCCGCTGGCCCAGGGTGGCGATAGCGTCAGTGGTGGCCCGCTGTTCAAACGCGTGCAGGATGCGGATACCGTGGATATTACCTACGCCCGCGCATCCATTCTGTTCGAACCCACCGATCGCGCCAGCGTGCAGCTGTCGTATCAAAAGCAGAAGGACGATATCGGTGGTCGTCGCCAGGTCACCCGCGGCAGCAACTGGGTCGATGGCGTCGAAGCGCCCTACGACGATTATGAAAACGGCGCAGTGACCCTGGAGCCCTCCGAGCGCAGCGTGGATATGACATCGCTCGAAGTCGAGGTGGATATGGGCTTCGCCACCCTGACGTCGAGCACCGCCCGCTACAACCACAGCGGCAGTGCGATCAGTGACAACTCCGGTTTCTACGCCCAGAACGGCTGGTTCTCGATGTACTACAGCGGCACCCCGCGGCCGCTCGCGGTGGCGGAGCGCTTTTATGAAGAAAAGGCCACCACGCAGGAGTTCCGCCTGGTTTCCAACAGTGACAACGCGTTTGTCGACTGGGTTGCCGGGCTCTACTACATGGACCAGGACAGCAACGCCGGCCAGAACAGCATGATGCCCGGCTGGTCCGAGTGGATGGCGATGATCCCCGCCGATTACAGCGCGGGAATTTCCAAGGCCGAGGAATGGCGCAGCTGGGGTGCCGATGTGCAGGACCAGGATTTCTATTTCCGCCGCAACCAGGGTTTCACCGATATGGCATTTTACGGTGAGACCACGCTGAACTTCACCGACGCCTGGCGTATGACGCTGGGGATGCGCTACTTCGATAACGAACTGGTCAATGACAGCGTGATTCAGTTACCGATTTGGCCGGCGCCTGCAGACGAAACCATGGCGAGCTTCAAAACCAAAGACAGCGACACGCTGCTGAAAGCCAACCTGTCGTGGGATGTCACCGATACCGCCATGCTGTACGCAACGGTGTCGGAGGGGTATCGCCGCGGCGGTGCCAACGCCGTGCCACTCAGTGGGAATTTCGCCGAAAACCCGGCCTTCCTGCAGTACGGTTCCGACAGCGTGCTGAACTATGAGCTGGGGGTAAAAGGGGCCACCGAGCAGCTGCGCTATACCGTTTCGCTGTTCCGTATGGACTGGCAAGATCCGCAGCTGAACACCGCCACCACCAACTGGGGCTTCTTTGCCGCGATCAACGGCGAGTCGGCGCGTACCCAGGGCCTGGAGCTGGAGCTGGAGGGCAACCTGAGCGACTCCGTGCACTACGGGCTGGGTTACTCCTATGTCGACGGCGAGCTAACCGCGGACTTTATGCGCCCGGGCGGCAACTGGCAGGGCGACGGGGTGAATTTCGACTATCTGGTAGCGGAAAAGGGCGAGCGGTTGCCGAGCACTGCCGAGCACACGCTATCGGCGTCGATGGATCACACGGCGGAGCTGGGTAACGGCCTGATGCTGGTGTCGCGCCTCGGCGCCTATTACCAGTCGGAATCCATGAACACCGTCGGTGGCGGCGCCACCGCCGCCGATATCGACGCCTTCAGCTTGTGGAATGCCAGTACCACGCTGTCCGCGGACAAGTGGAGCGCCACGCTGTTCGTCAAGAACCTGCTCAATGAAGATGGCGTGACCGGGGTTCTGCCGGAGGCGTATATGGGTACGGCGCCCGCCGAGAACTTCTACGGCAATGCCTCCAAGGACTATATCAGCCTGCCGCGCACTATCGGCCTGTCGGGCAGCTACAACTTTTAATCGGGAAATCGGTCGTCGTTGCCGGCCTCCGGGCCGGCCTTTTTGCCCGAGATCCAAGGGATTTTTGTCGCCACCGGCCATGGTAAGCTTGGATGGACCGGTTGCGATTCAGGAAGTGTTGAGGGTATGCCAGAACAGCTTTATCGATCCGCTCTCACTCTGTACCGCCAGCACAAATACCGCGATGCTGCGGCGCTCGCCGGGCGGGCGGTAGCCGTCGATCCAAAGCTGGTCAACGGCTGGCGCCTGCGTGCCGACTGCTGCAGTGCCGAGGGTAACCTGCAGGCGGCCGTGGCCTATTTGTGGCTGGCCCGGGACGCGGCCGAGCCGGGATCCCGGCGCTGGATCAGCGCCAGTCTGCATCTGGCCGAAACACTGCTGCGCACCGGCCAGCAGGGCGATGTCGTCACCGTGCTCGCGCAGCTGCCATATGCCGCGCTCGATCACGTAGAGCCGCTGGCCCGGGCCGCCTATCTCTATTCGTGCTGCGAGGCGCACCGCGAAGCGCTGCAATGGTATGAGCGCGCACTACAGCTGGCGCCGCAGAACCGCGAGCTGCAGTTCAACTGTGCGGCGGCCAACCGCGCGATGGGCAACCTCGCGCGGGCTGAGGCGCTGTACGACCGCCTGATCGCGGCGAATCCGCGGGATTTCGAGGCCTACAAGAACCGCTCCGACCTGCGCCGCCAGGCGCCGGACAACAATCATATCGATGAACTGAATCAGCGCCTGCAGCAGCCGGAGCTGCCCGCCGCGGGCGCCAGCCAGCTGCAGTTTGCGCTGGCCAAGGAGTACGAGGATCTGGGCGAGTGCGACAGGAGCTTTGCCGCATTGCAGCAGGCCTGCCAGTTGCGCCGCCGTTCGATCCGCTACGATGCCGCACAGGATCTCCGGCGTCTGCGCACGATTGCGGATACATTCGATGCGCACTTTTTCCGTCGCGACCATGCGGCGGAACCATCGGCGGGTGCGGGAATAATCTTTATTCTCGGCATGCCGCGCACCGGCACCACGCTGGCGCAACGCCTGCTGTGCTGCGGTGACGATGTCTATTCCGCCGGCGAGCCGGATACCTTTGCGCGCTTGCTGATGGAACTGGCACCGCCGGGCGAAGAGGAAGAAGCGCTGGTGGCGCGTGCGCGGCGGTTGAACCTGGCCCAACTGGGGCGCCGTTACGAAGCGGAACTGCGCAGCCGTTTCAGCACCCGGCGCGCGCCGGTGATCATCGACAAGAACCCGATGAACTTTCTCTACGCGGGCCTGATCCGCCGCGCGCTGCCCGCGGCAAAAATCGTGCACCTGCGCCGCCACCCCGTGGATACCGGCTACGCGGTCCTGAAAACGCCGTTTCGCGATGCCTACCCCTTCTCCTACGATCAGCGTGAACTGGCCTACTATTACCTCGGCTACCGCGCGCTGATGGAACACTGGCAGCGGGTGATACCCGGGCAGATATATGACCTGCACTATGAAAGGCTGGTTGCCGATGTCGCCGCTGAGAGCCGCGCGCTGTTCCGATTCTGTGGCCTGCCGTGGAGCGCGCAGGTGCTGGAATTCCACCGCCAGGACAAGCAGGGCACCGCTACTGCCAGTGCCAGTCAGGTGCGCCAGCCGGTGTACAGCGCGTCGGTAGGCAAGTGGAAGCACTTCCGCGCGTGGTTGCAGCCGATGATCGAAGTGCTGCGCGAGGGGGGCGTGGAGATCGATTAGTGCTGGTCGGCGAAGCCTCGAGCCGGCGGCCAGCAGGGCGGACACAAGGTCCGCCCCTACAGATCGACCGCAAAGACCTTTTCCACTGAATCACTACAGGCCGCTCAAAGCTCTGAACGGTCTTGCAGCCGAATGGCAATTCCAGATTGGGCGAACCCTGTGTCCGCCCCCGCAGATCGATCTAAAACCGCATCTACGAAATCGCCAAAGACCGCGCAAGGCACTGCGCTGATTCGGAGCCGTATGGCTATTTCCGTAGGGGCGAACCTTGTGTTCGCCCGTTGCGGTCGCTGTTGGCACAGCTGGGGATAACCGATCGCGGCGCGCAGACACAATATCCGCCCCGCAGATCGATCTAAAACCGTATCTACAAAAACGCCAAAGACCGCGCAAGGCACTGAGCTGATTCGGAGTCGTATGGCTATTCCGTAGGGGCGAACCTTGTGTTCGCCCGTTGCGGTCGCTGTTGGCACAGCTGGGGAAAACCGATCGCGGCGGGCGGCCGCGATCGGTTATCGGGGTGGGATTTACTGCGGCAGGAAGCCGATCAGCGCAACACCCTTGTCGCGCAGGGCCATGCACAGATGAATCTGCTCTTCGGTCTGCGCCAGGCTGCGCTGGTAGCCGGGGGCCTGGTCGCCGTACTGCCTGAACAGCTTCTGCACGTCGTCGAGCTTGTCCTGGCTGCAGAAGCTGCGGGCAAAGGCCGGGGTGGCCCGGCGCCACTGTGCCGGGATCTTGGCCAGCACGGCGGGGAAGTTCTGCTGCAGCCACTGCCAGTTCTGCGCGCGCAGTGCCGGTTCGTCGATGGACTCGCGGATCAGGCCGAAGGCCTCGCGGGAACCGACATCGTCGCTGAGCGCGAGCTTGTGGATGGTATCGAGCTGCGCGGCGCTGCGGCTGGCGCCGATGGCGTTGGCACTGGCGCTGTCGAAGCGCGGATCGTCGAGCTCTTCGCGCACTTTGATCAGGTGCTGCAGGAAGTCGTCGCCGGCGTCCTGCACCGCCACGGTCAGCGCCGCGTCGAACAGATCGGAATCCAGTGCGTTTTCATCGCGCTTGCCCTGGTAGCCGGTGAACGCGATAGCCTTGTCGGCCAGCTGTTTGCGCACGTCCGGATCGCCGGCCACCAGTGCCATAAAGCCGAGCAGCTGGCTGTGTAGCAGCATGTCTTCGCTGTCGCTGCTGCCGGCGGTCTTTTGCAATACCGGCTGGTAGAGATCGCGCGCAAACTTGAGGAATCTGGCCTCCTGTTTGGCATCCACGTAGTTGTGGCGGTATTTGCTCAGGTAGCGCAGCGGCGCCTGGATGACCTGGCGCTTGTCGGCGTGGGCAGACTTATCCACAACCTGCAGCAGCAGGGCTGCGGGCAGCTTGCCTGCCTCGAAGCCGGCAAACGCGCTGTCGATGATGGACAGCTGCTCGGTGGGGTCGAAGGTGGCAAAGCGCTCCACCAGTGACTGCCACAGTGGTTCCGGCAGGGTCCAGCGGTAGTAGCCGCTGCCCTTGGCGTTGGGCATGATCCACTGTGGGCACTCGCCGCCGTTCACGGCGATCTTCTGCACGCGGTCGGTGAGTATCTGGCACTGCTGCACACCGCTGTCGGAGCTGAAGCAGAAGGGGATGCTCCACTTCTGGTCACCGTCCGGAATCGGCGAGCCGAGCGGCTTGTAACGGCTCTGGGTGACCTGCACCTCGGCCTTGCCTTTATTCGTGCAGTCGACGGCCACGTCCAGCTGCGGCACGCCCTTCTGCTCGACGAAACTGCGGAAGGTCTCGGTCAGTTCCGGCGTATTGGTCTGCTCGCCAATCACCTTGTAGAAGGCGGGCGAGTCGGCCACGCCGTCGGCAAAGGTCTCGATATAGCGGCCCACTGCGGGGCGGAACACCTTCGGGCCGAAATACTGGTCGACCATGTGGATCACACCCAGGCTCTTGGAGTAGGTGATCGCGTCGTAGGCGTTGCGGATATTGTTGTTGTCGGTGACCGGCTCGCGGATCGCGCGGGTGCTGGCCAGGGAGTCCAGGCGCATCGCGCTGATCGCACCCACCGCGGCGTTGAGGTCGTGACCGCCGTTGGGTTCAAAGGTGGTCAGTGCCAGCGGTGTGCCCCAGGTGGCAAAACCCTCTTTCAGCCACAGGTCGTCCCACCAGGGCGGGGTCACCAGGTCGCCGAACCACATGTGCGACATCTCGTGAGAGTGCACGTCCAGCAGCCGCAGGCGCGCGCCGGGGGCCGGCTTGTCGCCCACCAGGATGGCCTGCTCGCGGTAAGTGATGGCGGCGGCCAGTTCGGTGGCGCCACTCGGCCACTGGGGGGCGGCGACGATATCCAGTTTCTTGAACGGATAGGGGCGCTGCAGCTGCTGCTCGAAGATCTGCACCAGGCGCGGGGTGATGTCGAGGATATAGCTCAGGTCCTTGCCGCGACCCTTGCGCGCGAAGCCGCGCAGCGGGATCGGCTCGGAGCGGTACTTATTCGCCGGGATGGCCGGGCGCTCGACCACGTCGAACGGCCCTACCGACAGTGACAGCAGGTAGGTGGACAGCGGCCGTGTGGTGGCAAAGGTGACTTTTTCCATATCGTCGCCGACCGCTTCGCGTTTCAGCTCCGGCGCATTGCCGATGGCCACGTCGCCCTTGGGAATGGTCAGGCTGATATCGAAGGTGGCCTTCATGCCCGGCTCGTCGAAGCTCGGCAGATACTTGCGCGCCTGGATGGATTCGGACTTGGCCAGCACGTAGGCGTTGCCCTTCTCCTCGACCTTGAACAGGCCCGCCAGGTTACGGTCGTAGGCGGCGCTGTAGTCCATCTTCAGGGTGAAGGGACCGGCGGGCAGGGCCTGGTCGAACAGCACCCGGGCCACGCCGCTATCCAGTACCTCTTTGTACTTGGCCGGGACCACCTTGCCGTCCGGCAGCACCGCGCTGATGGACTTCATGTTCAGGTTCTTGCCGTGAATCCAGATGCGATCGGACGGTTTGTCCATCTGGATATCGATCTCCACCTTGCCGGTGAAGTCATCTTTACGCGGGTCCAGCACCAGGTCGACGCGGTAGGCTTTGGGGCGCGTGTCCTGGGGCAGGCGGCCGGCCGGGGCCTTGGTGGCGGCGATCATCTGCGGCGCCGCACCGGCGGCCTGGCCGGTCGCGGCCTGTTGCGCAGCGGGCTTCTGTTCTGTTGCCGCCGGTTTCTGGTCCGCGGCACTGCCGGCGGTTTTGTCGGCCGCTTGTTCGGAGGGCCCACAGGCGGCCAGGGCGAATAGCGGAGCTGCCAGTAGGCAGCGCAGGATTATCTTTCTCATAAGCGCTCGTCGTTAGGCATACAAATCCCGGTCATTGTAACGGTTTGGGCGGAAGATACCGAAAGCCGTGCGATTGACGGGTACGCTGGTGCTGCCGCCGCCAGCTCGTCGGCAAAAAATAGGACCGCTATCCGCGCTGTGCCGGTTGTGGCGTCCAAATGGAGATGCGGATTGCGTAAAAGCTGTCGAGCGCAGACTCGGGATTCATGACCTGGATTGCTTTTCAGGTCTCAAAAAGTCCGACGGATTCCCGTGGTTGGTCTAAAATTGTTCTTTTTTTGATCAATAAAAACAGGTAGTGTGTCGGCTTACATGTTCCGCCACGGAGGGCCAGAAGAAACGACTCGGTGGTCAGAACTATGTTTCCTCGCGCACTCGCTTTTGTAGTCATTTTTTCCAGTATTCTGCTGTCTGCGTGTAGTGCGCAGCAAAACCTGGGCGAGGAAACCTGGTATCAGGTCGACAGTAAAAACTTCCGGATTATCACCAATGGCGACCCGGAAGCGGTCAAGACCCTGTCCCGGGATCTGGAGCGCTACCGCGCCGTAGCCCTGCACCTGCTGGGCACCGGCAAGAGCAGCCACAAGCTCACCATCTACGCTGCCGCCGACCGCCAGAGCTATGCCGGCCTGGTGGGCGACGAGTTGGCGGAAATGACCAACGGCCTGTTCGATACCACCGCCGAGGGCAGCTATGCGCTGGTGAACCTGGATGGCCGCGGCGGTAAGCGCGAGCTGAAAGCGCGCGAGTTCCTGTTTCACGAGTACACGCACTTCCTCAGCTACAACGGCAACACCACGCACTATCCCTATTGGTACAGTGAAGGCTTTGCCGAGTTTATGTCGACCATGACGTTTTCGCCGGATGGTCGCTACCAGCTGGGTGCGATTCCCGCCGAGCGCGCCATGACCCTGCTCTACACCAGCCCCATGCCGCTGAAGCAGTTGCTGCGCGCCACCACCACCAACACCAGTGACGACGACAAGGCCCGCGTCTATGCCAGTGGCTGGATGCTGACCGACTGGCTGATCATGCAGAGTGGCAAGGTGGACCAGTTCAAAAAGTACGTGAAGGCCTACAACAACGGCGCCGACCCGGTGGATGCGCTGGAGCGCACCTTCGGCGTCAAGCTGGCCGATGTGCAAAAGCAGTACGAGGCCATGTTCCAGAACGGCCAGTTCAATCTGGTGAGTGGCAGCGTGCCGAAGGATTTCCACGGCGTCGATCCCACGGTGCAGCAGTTGTCCAAACGCCACGCCATTGCCCAGGTGGCGCGCTTCCTGGTGCAGTCCGGCTACAACCTGGATTCGCTGCATGCGCTGGTGCAATACGCCCGTGCCCAGGGCGTCGACAGCCCGGAGCTCACCGCGGCGCAGGCCGAGGCGGAAACCCGTGTCGGCAACTACCAGCACGCGGAGCAACTGCTGGCGACGATCCCGCCGCGGGAGCGCAACAAGTTCTGGTACCAGACCGTGGATGCGTGGCTGGGCCTCACCCAGCAGATCAATACCGCCAAGCCGCAGCGCGACCGCGCGGCACTGAAAGAGGCGCGGGATAAATTCGTGTACCTGGTCAACAACGATACCGACCTGGCCTCCAACTGGTACGGCCTGGCCATGAGCATGCAGATGCTCGGCTACCCGCGTGCCAAATACATGGATATGCTGGAGCAGGCCTACCTGCGCGCACCGCGCCAGGTACATATCGCCCAGTGGCTGGCGATGGAACTCTACGCACAGAAAGACGCGGAATATTTCACCCGCGTGGCCAAGCCGCTGCTGCTGGAGCTGTCGAGCCAGGATGACTACGACCAGATGAAGGCGATGCTGAAAGAGATGCAGCCGAAAGCCAGTGGCAAAGTGCGCGAGACGACGCGGCTGGCGCAGAAAGACGGCTAATCGCCTCGATGCGAGAGAGAACATGAGAGAACAAAAGCCCCGGTCGTGAGGTCGGGGCTTTTTTTATTTCAGCACCTTTTAATTCGGCTCTTGGCGGTTGCCGCGGGGCCTGGCCGGGATCGCACTCCGCACCGGGCGAACACAAGGTTCGCCCCTGCGGAAACGGTTTTGATATTTTATCGGTAGCGCAGTGCCTGCGTGCCCTGTAGGGAAAATGCTTACAGTGACTCCGAGAGCAGATCTGTAGGGGCGAACCTTGTGTTCGCCCTGCCCGCAGATAGCACCGCCGCGCGCTAGCGAATACGCGCACTGCCCCAGTAATTAAATCCGGCAAACTTCATCGCCAGAATATAGCCGGTGTCCAGCGTGCCAATGTCGAAACCGCTCTGGGCAATGTAGCGGTCGATGGGCCGGTCCAGGTTGCAGCCGCCGAACAACCGGCTCCAATAGGGATTCAGGCGGCGTTGCCAGCGCTCGACACCGGGATCCGGCGCCAGGCCGTGCTCACTGAAGATCAGCTCGCCGCCCGGCTTCAGCACCCGGCGCATCTCCGCCAGTGCCCGCTGCCAGTCGGGAATGGTGCAGAGGGTGTAGGTCAGCAGCACCGTGTCGACGCTGTCGTCTTCCAGCGGAATTTCCTCACTGGGCAGATCGAGCCAGCGCACTTCGATGGGCGAGCGCGCCAGATTGTCCTGTGCGCGCCGGCGCATACCCGCCGAGGGTTCCAGCCCCCACACGAACTCCACTCTGCCCCGATCGTAATAGGGCAGGTTCAGCCCGGAACCGAAACCGATTTCCAGCACCCGCCCGTGCGCCTGCGGCACCACCTGCTGGCGTTGCTGGCGAAACGGTTTGAGGCCGCAGGCGCAGTTGATCAGGTGTGGCAGGCAGTGATTTTCGTAGAAGCTCATGGGCATTGTCCCTGCTCGGGGGTGGTTCGTAACTGGCCGGCGCGTCTATCGTGCGCGAATTCGTCATGGATCTGGTGTGGCTGCCGGGAGTGAATCCGTGGTGCTCCCGAGGCATTGGTAGCACATCGGCGTGATCGCAACCAAGCCCCTGCAGCGCAATCCGCGGGCATATTTCCCTTTTGGCGCCGGGCTGGCCACAATAGCCGCATAACAACTTCACGGACTGAATGAAGGCGCCGCCATGAGCTATCGCAATGCCACCCCCCCGTTTAACCTGCTCGCCACTGTCTTGCTGGGCGCGCTGCTGCTTCTCGGCGGCTGCGGCCAGCGCGACGCGGCCCCCGCTGCCGCGCCAGGCGCCGAGCGTGCCGCGGCCGAGCCTGCCGCTGAAGCGCCGGCAGACTCGCAGCCGGCGGCCGGGGAGGAAGCGGAGGAGCCCGCGCCGCCGGCATTCGTCAATTATGTCGAGCGCGGCGATCTCGATGCCATTCACGATCACGGCACCCTGCGTCTGCTAGCCCCGCGCTACAGCGAAGACGAGGCGCTGCCACGCGACGGGCTGCCGAGCAGCGAATGGCGCGCCCTGGCGGAAAAATTCGCGCGCAGCCGCGGCCTGCAACCGCAGTGGGTGTATGTGGATAACTTTGCCGACCTGGTACCGGCGCTGGTGGACGGCCGCGGCGACGTGATTGCCACCAATTTCTCCCGCACCGCCAGGCGCGCCGAACAGGTGGCGTTTACCCGCGCGCTGCAGACGGTGAACGAGCTGCTGATTACCCGCGCCGATCACGCCGCCGGCGACGGCAAGCTGCAGGTGGCGGTGCGCCGCGGCAGCGCCTTTGCGCAGACGCTGGCCGAGGACAACGGCACCGAGGGCCGTTTCGCCATCACCTATCTGGATGAGCCGATGGACAACGATGCGCTGCTCGGCGCCGTCGCTGCCGGCACCTACCCGGCCACAGTGATCGACAGCAACCTCGCCGATGTACTGCTGCCGGATTATCCGCAGCTGCGCTCCAGCGGCGAGCTGCAATCCCAGCGCGCCATCGCCTGGGCGGTACGCCAAAAGGCCCCGCAGCTGAAAAGCGCCCTGGACGAATTCTTCACCTCCGAGCGGCTGGTGGCCAGCCAGCAGCGCCGCAGCGACCTGCGCGACTGGGAAGGCATTCGCCAGCGCCGCACCCTGCGCGTGCTGACCCGCAATCACCCGGCCTCCTACTTTATGTGGCGCGGCGAACTGATGGGCTTCGATTACGATCTGCTCAAGCGCTTTGCCCACGACCACCAGCTGCGCCTCAGCATGGTGGTGCCGGGGCCGGATGTAGACCTGGCCGAGGCCCTGCAGGCCGGTATGGGCGATATGGTGGCTGCATCGCTGACCGTAACCGACGCGCGCCGCAAGCAGGGGCTGGTGTTCAGCCGCCCCTATCTGCAGGTCACCGAACAGGTGATCGCTGCGCACAAGCCGTCGGCGGACGCGCCGGCGCAATCCTCCGCCGAGTTGCTCGCCGGGCAGCAGGTGGCGGTGAACCCGCTCAGCAGCTACTACTCGCATTTGCACAAACTCGCCGGGACCCAGGACAAGCCGCTGCAGCTGACGGCGGTTGAGGGCGCCACCACCGAACAGCTGATCGACGCGGTCGTCGACGGCGAATTTCCCTACACGGTGGCGGATTCGCACCTGGTGAATATCGAGCGCACCTACCGCGATGACTTTGCCGTGGTGGCGCAGCTGCCCGGCAAGCGGGATATCGCCTGGGCGGTGCGCGAGGACCAGCCGCAGCTGCTGCAACAGCTGAACGGCTTTTTGAAAAAGCACCACCGCGACCTGTTTTTCAATGTCACCTACAACAAGTATTTCAAGCAGCCCAAGCGCATGCGTCGCTATCAGGGCGAGCGGCTGCGCACCGCCAAAGCGCTGTCGCCCTACGACCCGTTGGTGCGCAAGTATGCCAATGGCGCCGACCGCGACTGGCGCATGGTGGTGTCGCAGATGTATCAGGAGAGCCAGTTCAACCCGCGCGCCAAATCCTTCGCCGGCGCCCGCGGCCTGATGCAGGTGTTGCCGCGCACCGCGCGACAGATGGGGGTGGGCAACCTGTACAAGCCGGAGAATGGCATCCGCGCCGGTGTCTCCTATCTCGGCTGGCTGGAGCAGCGCTTCCCGCAGAATCTGCCGCTCGACCAGAAGATCTACTTTACCCTCGCCGCCTACAACGCCGGACACGGCCATGTGCGCGATGCACGGCGTCTCGCCGCGCATCTGGGCAAGGACCCGGACCGCTGGTTTGGCAACGTGGAGGACGCCATGCTGATGCTGTCCAAGCCCCAGTACTACCGCAAGGCGCGCTTCGGTTATGTGCGCGGGCGCGAGCCGGTGAACTACGTGCGCCAGATCCGCAATCGCTACCTGGGCTATCTGTCGGTGGCACGCAACAACCGCGACTTTACCCCGCAATAAGCCGCGCGCGGGCACCGTGCAGCGGTGTCCGCCAGCCCCGGCAAAGAGTCTGGTCAGCGCGACGTGGCGTCGATTTCACCCGCGATCATTGAGGTGCTATGGTGGCCAGGCCCCGATTACCCTTCTGCGAATAACGAGACTCATAACGATGTACAGAGTAATTTGCCTATTGCTATCGGTCCTGGCGGTCACCGCCTGTTCAAAAACTGAAAGCAGCGATACCGCCACCGCGGCAAAAATTGACCCGCAACGTCTCTCCAGTATTGTAAAAACGCTGGCCTCGGATGACTTCGAGGGGCGCGCGCCGGGGACACCGGGTGAGGATAAAACCATTCGTTACCTGGTCGACCAGTTCAAGTCACTCGGTCTGCAGCCGGCGGGTGAAGATGGCGGTTTCACCCAGGTGGTGCCGATGATCCATACCCGCATCGGCGCGCCCGCGTTGATCTCACTCCAGGCGGGCGGTAAACCCGTGCCGCTGGCGCAGGGCAAAGATATTGCCGTCAGCACCGTACGCAACGTGGATCAGATCAAGATCGACAATGCGCCGATTGTGTTCGTCGGCTTTGGCGTGAACGCGCCGGAGCGCAACTGGGACGACTACGGAGATATCGACCTGAAGGGCAAAGTGGCCCTGTTCCTGGTCAACGACCCCGACTTCGCCGCCGCGCCGGGCGAGCCGGCCGCGGGCAAGTTTGGCGGCAAGCGCATGACCTACTACGGGCGCTGGTCGTACAAGTTCGAAGAGGCGGCGCGCCGCGGCGCCGTTGCCGCACTGGTCATTCATGAAAACAAGGCTGCGGGTTACCCGTGGAGCGTGGCGGCATCATCACCGGGTGAAAATTACGCGCTGGCAAAAAGCGACGCGCAAACAAAACCCGTTGAACTGCAGGGGTGGCTGCAAAACGCTGCTGCAGCGCGCCTGCTCAAACGCGCGGGCAAGGATCTGGACAAGCTGCGCGTGGCGGCCCGCTCGCCGGACTTCAAGGCCTTTGAATTGCAGGGGCTTACTTTCAATGCGGATCTAACCACCAAGGTCGATCAGTTTAAAAGCCGCAATGTGCTGGCGCTGCTGCCGGGCAGCAAGCGCCCCGACGAAGTCCTGATGGCGTCCGCCCACTGGGATGCTTACGGCCAGGGATCTCCGGATGCACAGGGCCGCACCGTGCGCCCGGGTGCCAACGACGATGCGCTGGGCACGGCCGGTGTACTGGAGCTGGCGCGGGTCCTGAAAGCCGGCCCGCCGCTGGAGCGGAGTGTGCTGTTTGCGGTGTGGAGCGGAGAGGAGCGGGGCCTGCTCGGCTCCAAGGAATATGCCCAGAGTCCGATGTTTCCATTGGAGAAAACCGTTGCCAACTTTACCTTCGATATTCTGCAGACCGCCGGCGCCGCGCGGGATGTGATCCTCGTGGGTAAAGGGCAGAGCGATCTGGAAGACGACCTCGCTCGCGCGGCACATAAACAGGGGCGTGTGGTCACGCCGGAATCGCTGCCGCAGAACGGCCTGTTTTATCGCGCCGACCATTTCTCCATGGCGCGCAAAGGGGTGCCGGTATTGCTGATCATGGGCATCGCCGGCGGTGCGGACCTGGTCGACGGTGGCCGCGCAGCTGGCGACAAGTGGATTGCCGACTACGTGGGCAACTGCTATCACAAGACCTGCGACAGTTGGGACCCGAACTGGGATCTCACCGGCGCGGTACAGGATATCTCGGCGATCCGCATGATCATCGATGATCTGGGCAATTCGACCCGCTGGCCGCAGTGGAAGTCGGGCTCGGAATTCAAGGCCCTGCGTGAGCAGAGCGCCGCGGCGAGAAAGCACTGAGGAAAACCATTGTCTGGTCGGGCCTTCCGGGGGCCCGGCCACTGTTTTGTCTGCGCATATCCGTGGCCGGGATTGGCCGCCGGGGGCGCGGCAAGCACCATCAATCCATCGCGGCCGTCGCGCAACCGGACTCCGCAATCAATGCGGTGAGCCAGCGGCCCACCTCCGCATATTCATCCAGATCCAGTACAAACTCCTGTCCGCGTGCCGCGCACTGCAGTTGGCAGTATTCGCTGTGCGCATCGGCTAGATGCCAGCGCGCCGTTTTGCGGTGATAACTCAGCGGCGTGCGCGCACCGTGCGGATAGAAATCGCGCGGAAGTTGCCAGTGGGTGGGGCGGGTGGAATCCGGATGCGTCAAAACCAGATCCGGTTTTACACGGGGAAAGATTCCGGCACCGGGCAGGGGGCCGGCACTCCCCGGCAGCGAGCACTGGTCGCCGGCGATATACAGGGTGTTGGCCGCGTCCGCGCCGATACGGAAATGGGGGTGATAGCGCGCCCAGCGCAACTGCGGTGCCGTCAGTGTGTCCACGTTAATGATCTCGCCGATCGACAGCCAGCCCCACAGGACATGTTGCGGCGGCGCCGAGCGCACAAAGCGCCAGTAACCTGCGACCTGTTCCACGCGGCGAAACAGGCCGAAAAACAGTAGCAGGTCGCCAGTAGTTACGCCCTCCCGGCGCAGGTGGCCCTGGGCCGCACCGGTCTGGCCCAGCAGCGGCTTCCAGCCCTCTCGCCGGCGCAGGGCATTGTTGTGCATATCCGGATCCAGGTGCGCGCCATCTGCCGCGGTGACCGCACCGCGGCTCAGGTCGCTGACCAGACCACCGAGATCGAATCCGGCCGTGCGGATATCGCCGTAGCGGATATTCGAGTTGGCATCGGGAATCGGCAGTGCGTAGAGGGAACCGTCGGCAAAGATCGGGCTGGGACAGCCGCCAGCGGAGGAATCGAAGCCCTTGCGGCTTAAAATCAGGCGCATCTGGTTCTGCCAGCATTTTTCCGGTGTCGGGATTGACCGGGCGCAGGTTAGCGCCGCGCGCGCTGCAGGTAAACCTCTCTGGGTTATTCGTCGCAGCTGGCGCCGAACACCGCCAGGCCCGCGGTCAGATAATCACTCAACAGCGGGTGTGCGATCAGGTATTCGGCTGTGCGCAGGTTCCAGCTGTCTTTGGCCAGTGCGAGGGCTTCCGACCATTCCTCTTCGCTGTAATCACCGCGCCCCAGCCACAGCAACGCCACCACCTCCTGTTGCTGGTCTGGCTCCAGGTCGTCGACAATGGATTTGAACTCCTGGAAGCTCTGGTCGCCGGCGTGGCTGGCGAGCATCTGTACCGACCAGTCACCGCTGGGGTTATCCGGGTCCTCCGGAATACTCACCGCCTCTTGCGCGTGGAATTCCCGCGACAGTTCGATCAGCCGGCAGACGGAAAAGGCACTGACGTTGAGCATCGAATTCTCCCGTTGGCGCAGCGACTGTTGCGGCCGCCGTTCAGCCAAAGGGTAGAATCGATTGCCGACTGCGGCGACCGGGGCCGGATATAACCCAAAGTGATTAAATTGGAGCTCGTTATCTCAGCAAGTCATTCAGGCTGGCGATCAGAGCCCGGCGGCCTGGTGAATGCTTCGCCGTACAAGGCTACATCCCGCTGCAATTCGAAGTATTCCCATTGCTTGTTGATGCCGTAAAACAGAAAACCGAGAAAAAGCAAAATTAAAGGATTGACTGTCACGGCGACGAGTTTGTCACTTTTATTGGCTGAGATCGCGCAGAGCATTTCCGTGGCAGACCAGCCGGCAAACAACAGGAATATCAACACATACAGGGTAAAAATATTGGGAAGGTAATGACCGGTGCCCAGCCAGTAGCTGCTGATAGTGCGGCAGGGCGTTGCCATGGTGACGGAATAGATAAGATTCCAGCGGAACAGAAAGTAGCTGATGCTCAGGCAGACGAAGATCCACCAAGTATTGCTGCTATCGTCAGTACCACGGTTGCGCATGGTTTTTATCGTTTACTTTCCCGTGCAAGATGGCAGGGTAGCATCTCTGTGCGCGTTTAAATAGAACTCGTTGCGGCCGACAGATCAAACATTCGGCCTCTAAACCGCCAATCCGTTATCGCGGGTTATCGGCCCTTCGCCAGCTGCTAGCGGTACAGGGCCTCGAAGTAGATATCATCAATGTAGTAGGCGAAGCGGCCGGTGTCGTCTACCCCGCGGGTAATGCCAATGCTGGCACTGCGCGCATTGTCCGGCGCCTCGATCGCATCGATATGGAGTTGTTGCCAGCCATCGATATATTCCACGCGGTCGGACTTGAAGCCGGGCTGGTGGCGCCCGCTGCAGTCGCCGTTTTCATACCAGGAAATACGGAAAATGCCTCCGCCCTCCTGGGTAGATCCCGGATCGACCTTTACATTGGCGCCGGCATTAAAAATCTGGTTGGCCCCGAAATTGACGCATTGGGTAAATGAATGGGCGCCGTAGCCGCCGTGATCGGACTGAATCGCCAGCCGTGCTGCGCCCGGCGCATCGCCGCCCTCGGTAGACACCCATTTGGTGTCGCCGCTGTAGCGCCAGTTTGCCAGGCCGGAGCGAAAATCACCGTTGTGGATATAGTTCTTGCCCGGGCGAAGAGTGAAATCCGGATTGATCAACTTCCTGTTATCGCCGCGCGGAGCGAATTCTGTCGGTGTCAGCTCGATATCGTCCCACAGGGCCTGCTGGTGATTGGCTGCGGTGCGCGACTGGGCGATGGTAATCTTGGCAGACTTGGCATTCAGTGAGCGGGCGCGCTGCTCGTGGATGATTCTGTGCCAGCCGTGGATGCCCGGCTTGGGCTCCAGGTAGTCACCGAACTCGCCGTTACTGTTGCAATCGTCGCTGAGATACCAGACGAGATCGACGCGATTAGTGGAACGCGATTTATAGCGCCCTTTGGGTTTGAATGAGGCGGCGAAGCGGTAGTGCGTGCCGCGCTGTAACGGTATGCACTGTGATATTTCGGCGCGATAAATGTAGCGCTTTTTGGGTGCGATGGGTGGGGTGGACTGCACCGCAACGGCGCCGATACGCGCATTGCCATCTGCGCCGATCCAGCTGAAGGCGTCCTGATTGGTTGTCGCACTCCAGAAATCCAGGCTGTCGTCGAAGCCGGGATTTTTGACCAGATTGGTTCTCTTCTGTACGCCACTGTTCCGCGCAGTAATGCGCTGTTGCGCATCGGCACCCGGCTGTGTGAGAACCGTCATTCTTCTACCCAGTTTTCCCGGGTCCAGTTGCTGCGCGGTCTCGCTGTTTGCACACGGCGTATCCTGAAACTTTATATCACCCGCCGCGCCTGTGCACTTGTAAATCCGCGCCTGCGAGACGGTGGGAATCAGGAGTAGTAGGAGAATGAATAGGTTCCAGCCTGTATTCCGTATTGGCATTGTGTGTTTTCCGTAACCCGGCCTGTCTGCCCTTTGTTCTGCCTGTCGCTGGTCTCGCCCTGTTGCGCCGTCGGACACACCCGGGCTGGCTGCGTATCAGTGACGGGATAGTGCAGCTATTTCTGCAGGAAGGCGTTTGAATTGACCTTTAGCTGCATCAATTTAATCTTTCCACCCTCACGGGAGAGGCCAAAATGCATCTGCGCCTGGCCGTGTTCATAGGTGGCATTGACGTTGTAATCGCAGCGATCTGTCGGTCCAGAAGACTCGAGTTTCATATTGATGCAGCTCTGCCAGGCGATTTCATCAACACTGCGCAAGCTGCCCAGTTTATTGAAGTAGTTGAAGAGCTGGCTGTTCTGCTCATCCGTGCTGGCATCGAGCCACGCCTGGCTGATGGTTGGCTTGGCTTTCTGGTAGTCCCAGGGCGTCTGCTCGCGCAGGAATCCCTGAATATATTCCTCGGCCACACCGTCAAATTTCTTATGCGCCTTGGTCGTGGAAAAGTAGGCCCACAGCATTATGACGACGAGGATTGCGAACAGCCCGCCAAGGCCAATCAGTACCACCTTCAAGAACGATACCAGGCGGTTCTTCCTGATGGGAGGAGTGTCAGTGGCTGAGGTCTGGTTGGTTACGTAGGGATCGGTTTCCATGATCTCACCTTAATTTATTCTTGTTGCGCTAGCGAGCCCCCGGCGCTGGCTGGCGAGGTGCAGTTTAATCGGGGTGCTTGAATTGCATGATACATGCCCTGAGGGGAGGCGTCATGGGGGGCAGGGTCGTCCTTTCAATTGGATAAACAGCCCGGCCTCGGATCGAGGGCCGGGCCGGGTAGCGCGAATTACTCCGCCTTGTTGTTTTTCTTGATCTCGGCCAGGGCGACCTGCTGGATTTTTTGGATCTTTGGCTGCATCTGCATGACTTTCTGCTGCATCAGCTGCATGGTCTTTTGCATGATGACGGGCATTTTGGCAACCAGCGCCTTACCGGCCTTGGAGTGGTAGAAGTCGAGCATGCCGTCGACCTCTTCCTGTGTGAGGGATTGCTGGTAAACATCGATAAACACCGGTGCCATATTGTCCCAGCTCATTTCCGACTTGATCAAGGTGACCATGTCCTTGCTCATCTTGTCGATCACTTTCTGGTCCGCGGCGGAAACCTGCTTGCCGGCCATTTGCTGCTGCATGGTCTTCTGCATCATGTCGTCGACTTGTGACATCGACCTTTCCAGCAGTTGCTTGGACTGGGAAACTTCCAGCAGCTCCTGAATGGATGCGTCGGACGGCGTGGCAGCCGAGGCCATCTGGCAGAAAAGCGTAATGCTGAGGATACTCAAGAGCTTCTTCATGGTAACTATTTCCCCGGAATTTCTATGACGTGATGAATAATGAGTGGATAACTTATCGGCTGATACTCCGCCTTTTTTAAAATCGCGCAAGTGTGCTTTATCCACAGGTATCTTATACCACGGAGTACTTTTTGCTTCGAGACGCTGTGATCCGATGTAATTACGCCGGGTAGTAGGCACTGCGGCGGGCTTTCCCCACGTGCAGAAAAAGAAAAGGCCCTTGCGGGCCTTTTCTCAGCGTAACATTGTCGGTTTGTCCGACGCTCCGCTTACTGGTTGATGGCTTTTTGCTGCAGCGTATCCATATCCAGACACCAGCCGCTCTGCTGCCGGCGGTCCTTCAGAATGCGCCCCAGTGCCGGGATCAGCTCCTGGTTCTGCTCCAGCGCGCGGCTGTACTGATCGATACCCTCCTTACTGCAGGTAACCGGGAACAGCATGGCGTAGGCCTTGTTGTACAGCGTGTCCTCGGTGGCGGTGACCGCGGGGATGGCGTCAAACAGCTGCTGGCTGACATCGCGATAGAGTTGCTGCTGCTCGGCCGGGAACAGGGCGCCGGCGGCGGCCTTGATCTGGCTCAGCTTGTACTGATCGCGCTTGTGCTGGATGTTGTCCAGCCACAGCTGCTTGGCTTCCGCGGTGGGGCGGCTGGCGCGGGCACGGATGGCGGCATTCTGCGCGCGGTCGCTGTTGTCCTTGTCCAGCTCCGCCTGCAGTAGGGCATCGTAGTCGCCGTGCTGGTAGCGGTTGAGCAGGATGATCAGGCGCCAGCGTTTGTCCTGATCCAGGGTCAGGCCGTCGATTTTGCGCTTGCCGGTGAGGATCTGCTGGGCATCGTCAAGGGCCTTATCGGTGTTGGCGATCTGTGCGAATGCACTGAACCAGGTTTGCTGTGCGTCGCTGTCGGCGGTCGCTGTATTGAGCTTCTGCCAGACGAAGGACTCGATGGCGGCGAGCTTCTTGTCGCGCAAGGCCTGCGGCAGGTTCAAGCGGTACAGATAGGCACTGGCCGCTTCGAGGTGGCTGCTGATCAGGCGGATGACGTTGATATTCTGCTCCGCGCCGGCGTTGGCGAGTGCGAAGTCGATCCAGTCGGTCAGTGGCATCTTGGCGTCGGTGACGCTGTCGAACAGGCTCTGCCACAGCATCAGCCGCGTGAAGGAGCTGTCGATATCATTGATATGCTGGGTCACCTGCTGGATGGATTTGTCATCCAGGCGCACCTTGGCGTAGGCCCAGTCTTCATCGTTGGGGAACAGGATCTGCGGACACGGCAGGCCGGCGGCGTCCTGCACCTCGGTACTGGCACCGCTGTAGACCACCGGCAGCACCTTGGCGCGGACCATCTTGCCGTCCTGCATACGGTACATACCCAGCTGTACCTTCTGCTCGCGCAGGGTCGGGTAGGCCTTGGGCGCGGTCTGCTCGATGGTCAGGCTGGTGATCTTGTCATCGGTGCACTGGTAGCTGGTGCTGATGGTGTTAACGCCGGGCTGGTACAGCCATTCCTGCGTCCACTGATCCAGATCCTTATTGGCGGCCTTGCCCAGCGCGCCCATAAAGTCTTTCAGCTCGGCGTTGCCGAAGGAGTATTCCTTCAGGTAGTTGCTGACCCCCTGGCGGAAGGCATCTTTGCCGAGGAAGTAGGGCAGCTGCTCCAGCACCGAGCCACCTTTGCCGTAGGTGATGCCGTCGAAATTGGAAAATGCCGCGGCGGTGTTGGGTACCGGTACTTCGATCGGGTGGGTGGTGACCAGTGAATCGGAGCTGTAGGCCCAGCGCTTGGAGCCCAGGTAGAAGTTCTGCCATACATCGTCGAACTCGCTGTTCTCCGACAGCGCCAGGCTGGCCATATAGGTGGCGAAGCTCTCTTTCAGCCACAGGCCGTTCCACCATTTCATGGTCACCAGGTCGCCGAACCACATGTGGGCCATTTCGTGGGCGATGGTGTTGGCGAGGCGCTGGCGCTGGGCCTGGGTTTTTTCGCCGCGCGACACGTAGGCCTCGTTAAAGGTGACCGCGCCGACATTTTCCATCGCGCCAATGGTGAAATCGGGCACGATCAGCTGATCGTATTTGCCGAACTGGTAGGGGATGTCGAAGTACTTCTGGTAGAAGGCGAAGGCATCCTGGGTAAACTTGAACCAGTCCTGCGGTTTCACGTTCTCGGCAAAGCTCTTGCGCGCCATCAGGCGCAACGGAATATCGCCGGCCTTGTTTTCCCACACCACGTAGGGGCCGGCGTGCAGCGGGAAGATATAGGTGGAGAACTTTTTGCTGGCGGGGAAATGCCACAGCTTGCGCCCGTCATCGAGCGTGTCGATCTTGTTCTCGCGGGTGGAGGTCACCACCTGCCAGTCTGCCGGCGCGGTTACCTCGACGGTGTAGCTCGCCTTCAGGTCGGGCTGGTCGAACAGCGGCGCAAAGCGATTGGCCTTGTAGGGCTCGAAGTGGGTGTACAGGTAGACGTTGCCGTCCTGCGGATCCTTGAAGTGGTGCAGACCGGAACCGTCGCTGGAATACTCGTGCTGGAAATCGATGGCGATCTTGTTCTCACCGGTCTTCAGCTTGTCGGCGGGAATGGTAATGAAATACCCGTTGTAGTCCACCGGAATATCCTGGCCATCGATGCTGACCCTGTCCACAGCGCCGCCGCTGAAGTCGATGGTCAGTGGCTGCTGCAGCGGCTGCGCGATCTTGGTGTCGGCGACGATATGACCGGTATAGGTTTCCTTCTGGTCGCTGAGCTGCAGCGACATCTGGTAGTTGACGTCGGCAATCTGCTGGCGGCGCAGCGCCGCATATTCCGCGCTGAGCTCCGGTGCCGCGGCGCGCTTGACGATCGCAGCCGTTTGCGATGCTGGCGCTGCCGGTTTGTCGACATTGCCGCTGACTGCGGTCGGGGATTTCTGTCCGCAGCTGGCAAGCAGCGCGGTGCACAGAATTGTAGTGGTGAATTTTTGTCTGATATGCATGAGCTACTCCGGCTGCCGGCAGCGATGAAATAAGTAGATGTCTACAGTAGAGATTGTTAGAAACTCCTACTGATAAATAACGCACTCATGGCGGAGTCATTTGTATCCAACATGTAGATGGTGTGCTCGATACCAATGCGCCAGTTATGCTGTTTCCAACCTGCGATTACTCCATAATATGGGTGATTACCTGACGTTTTATAGTCAAGACTCTGGTAATCATCTATTGCTTCTGGTGGATATTGGTTTCCGTCAGGATCTGAATAATAGATAGTACCTTTCTCTTTTGTCGAGTGTGTCCATTTGGTTCTCCAGCTCTGGTAACCGGCCCTTAGTCCTGCAAAGTATCTTTTGTTCATGTCGGTTGATAGCAGGAATCCGAAGGCAAGTGTTTTTACATCCAGATCTGTATTTTCTTTAAGAGTGGTATCATGTATGGCAAACGGGTCATATGAGCGATACGGATTTAGTTTTGAGTCTTCATAATTCGATAGATCTGCATATGTAGTTTCTATGGATAGGTGGGGGTTTATTTCATATCCTGCTGTAATTGAGTATGCATTGGAATCTTTAAATTCTACCGAGTAATCATGAAAAAATTCATTGTTGTAAGTGCTGGCTTGTCCATAGCTGGCTCTAAGGTAGAGGTCACTGGCGGATGCAGATGCGCTAAAAGCTACAGCTAAAGAAAAATATAAGTTTTTTTTCCATTTCATCATTTTTTTCATTCCATTGATTGGTTGCTGAAATTGAATTTTCGTTTGGCGTCTGAGTCAGATGCTTATGTTTGCGATTTTAAAAATTTTTATTGTTAATATATTCTTAATTAAGGGGCAATATATCCTAATAGTATTTTTCCTGAAAGGGGCAACTCTATTTGGTAATAAAAAAGGCCCCGCAGGGCCTTTTTTGTTGCGCCCGGCACGGTGGCCGGGCGCAGTTACAGCGCGGGGAATTAACCCTCTTTGCTTTCGTTGAGCTTTTCGCTCATGGCAACGCAGCGCTGGTTTTCGTAGCGACGGTTTTTCAGCGCCTTCTCCAGCAGCGGGTTCAGGGACTTGCCGCTGTCGAGGATCTTGCTGATCTGGTCGATACCTTGCTGGCTGCAGTTCAGCGGGAACAGGCGGCTGTAGGTGCCGACGTATTCCGGGCTGGTGCTGGCGTTGACCTTGTCCAGGGCGCCGACCACTTTGCTCAGGTTGTCCTGATACAGTTTGCTCTGGTCGCTCGGGAACAGGTAGTAGGCCGCGGCCTTCAGCTGGCTCAACTTGAAGTCATCGTTCTTGTCGAGGATGTTGGTCAGCCACTTGGCCTTGGCTTCCTGTTGCGGGCGTACGGCTTCGGCGGAAATCGCGAAGTTCTGCGCGCGGTCGGATTTATCCTTGGCCAGCTCGCTGTCGATGGCTTTCTGGTAGTCGCCAAACAGCTTCTCGTTCTGCAGCAGCACCAGGTTCCAGCGCATGTCCGGATCCAGCTTCAGGCCGTCGATCTTCAGATCGCCGCTCAGCAGCTTCTCCGCATTGCCCAGGGCCTCGTCGCTGTGGGCGACGCCGGTGAAGGTGCCGAACCAGACTTTCTGCGCATCGCTGCCGGGCTTGGCCGCCTGCAGCTGTTTCCAGGCAAATTGCTCGATGGCGTCTTGCAGCTGGGCGCGCTTGGCGTCATCGATATTGACCTGATTCAGGTAGCTGAACGCAGTGCCCAGGTAGCGCGCACCCATGCGTACAACGTTGATGTTGTCCTCGGCACCCAGGTTTTTGAGTACGAACTGCACATACTGGTCGAGCGGCAGCTTGGCGTCGTAGACGCTGTCGAACAGGCTCTGCCACAGCATCAGGCGGGTGAACGGCTCTTCGATGTCGTTGATGTGCTTGGACATGTTCTCGACGGACACCGGATCCAGGTTCACCTTCACGTAGCCCCAGTCACCCTCGTTCGGGTAGAGGATTGCCGGGCAGGCTTTGCCGACCGCGTCCTTCACGTCGGTAGTCGCGCCCTCGTACAGCACCGGGACGGCATCGGTGCGCACCATTTTGCCGTCCTGCATGTCGAACAGGCCCAGCTGGATCTGCTGCTCACGCAGGGTCGGGTACTCTTCCGGCGCAGTCTGGGTCAGGGTCAGCTTGCTGACCTTGCCGTCTTCACACTGGAAGCTGGCGGCGATGGTGTTCAGGCCGGCCTTGTACAGCCATTCCTGCTGCCACTGGTCCAGGTTCTTGCCCGCGGCCTTGCCCAGGTGGCCCATGAAGTCGTCCAGTGTGGAGTTGCTGTAGGACAGGTCCTTCAGGTACTGGCTCACGCCCTGGCGGAACTTTTCCTTGCCCAGGAAGTACGGCAGCTGCTTGAGGATGGAGCCACCCTTGCCGTAGGTGATGCCGTCAAAATTGGCAAACGCCTCGTCGGTATTTTTCACCGGCAGCTGGATCGCGTGGGTGGTCGGCAGCTGGTCGGAGCGGTAGGCCCACTGCTTGGTGCCCAGGTAGAAGTTTTCCCAGGTGTCCTTGAACTCGCTGCTCTCGGCCATGGACAGGTTGGACATGTAGGTGGCGAAACTCTCGTTCAGCCACAGGTCGTTCCACCAGTTCATGGTGACCAGGTCACCGAACCACATGTGCGCCATTTCGTGGGCGATCACATTGTTCAGGCGCATGCGCTCGGCTTCGGTCTTGTCACCGCGGGAAACGTAGCGTTCGCTGAAGGTGACCGCACCGACGTTTTCCATCGCACCGGCGTTGAAGTCCGGCACGATGATCTGGTCGTACTTGCCGAACGGATACTTCACATCGAAGTACTTCTGGTAGAAATCGAAGGACTTGTGCGTGAACTTGAACCAGTCGTCTACCTGGATGTATTTGGCCAGGCTCTGGCGGGACATCACGCGCAGCGGAATATCGCCGGAGTCGTCTTCCCACACCTTGTACGGGCCGGCGTGCAGGGAGAAGACGTAGGTGGAGAATTTCTTGGTGGTGGGGAAGGTCCACTCTTTGAACTGGTCGTCCAGGTCCTTGACCGAATCCTCGCGGGTGGAAGACACCACCTGCCAGTCTTTCGGCGCCTTCACGGACAGGGTGTAGGTGGCCTTCAGGTTCGGCTGGTCGAAGTTCGGGAACAGCTGGTTGGAATCGTAGGGCTCGAAGTCGGTGTACATATACACCTTGCCGTCCGCCGGATCTTCGAAGCGGTACAGGCCGGAGCCGTCGATGGAATAGGGGTGCTGATAGGCGATCGAGATGGTGTTGTCGCCGCCCTTCAGGTGCTCGGGAGCAATGGTGATGAACTTGTCGTTGTAGTCCACCGGAATGTCTTTGCCGTTGACGCTGATGCTGTCGACGGTGCCGTCGATGAAGTCCAGGGTCAGGGCCTGCTTGGGCGCGCCGTTCAGCTTGGCGTGCACGTCCACTTTACCGGTGAAGCTCTTGCCGGTCTTGTCCAGGTTCACGGACAGGGTGTAGTCCACGTTGGCAACCTGCTGCTTGCGCAGCTTGGCGTAGCTCTCGCTCAGGGAGGCGACGTCTTTGCGCACCGCGGCGGTCTTGGCGACGGCGGGGCTGGCTTCGGTCTGGGTATTGGCTGCTTTATTTTCGTCTTTGCCCTGGCCGCATGCGGCCAGGACCGCGGTACACATTAGTGTCGCGGCAAATTTTCCGGTTCTGATCATTATTTCCCCCACGGGCTTGTTATTAATAGTAAACCGCTACTTATAACACGACTGATGACGTCTGGCGGGTGATTCACCGCAATTGTCGCGCAGGTTATCGCGGCAAATGACGATTTGCCTGAAAATCAGCCAGCGGCGGGAAAGGCGGGGGAAAAGCGCGGAAAAACGGGTGGAGTTTGTTGCGGGACATTCAGCGGAAGAGCGGGCCCCGGCCGCTGCGGCCGGGACCTGGCGCCGGGATCAGTTGCTCGGGAAGGAGAACTGGGCGCCCTCGCGTACGCCGCTGGAAGGCCAGCGCTGGGTCACGGTTTTGCGGTTGGTGTAGAAGCGCACACCGTCCGGGCCGTAGGCAGACAGGCTGCCGAACAGTGAGCGCTTCCAGCCGCCGAAGCTGTGGTAGGCCACCGGTACCGGCAGCGGCACGTTGATGCCGACCATGCCGACGAGGATATTGTCGCTGAAGTAGCGCGCCGCCTCGCCGTCGCGGGTGAAGATGCAGGTACCGTTGCCGTACTCGTGATCGTTGATCATCTGCATGGCCTGTTCCATGGATTCCGCGCGCACTACCAGCAGTACCGGGCCGAAGATTTCCTCTTCGTAGCAGGTCATGCCGGGTTTGACGTTGTCGATCAGGGTACCGCCGACAAAGAAGCCGTTGGCATAGCCGGCGACCTGCGGATCGCGGCCGTCGACGACGATGGTCGCACCCTGTTCCGCGGCGCTGGCGATATAGCCGTCCACCTTGTTCTTGTGCGCTTCGGTGATCACCGGCCCGAAGTCATTGCTGCTGTCGGTGTAAGCACCCACTTTCAGTTTCTGCATTTCGCCGCTCATCTTGTCGATGAAGGTATCGGCGGCTTCGTCGCCCACACACACGGCTACTGATAAGGCCATGCAGCGCTCGCCGGAAGAGCCGAACGCGGCGCCGGTCAGTGCGGCCACGGCGTTGTCCATGTCGGCGTCGGGCATGATGATCGCGTGGTTCTTGGCACCGCCGAGGGCCTGGCAGCGCTTGCCGTGGGCGCTTGCGGTGGCATAGACGTACTCGGCGATCGGGGTGGAGCCGACAAAGCTCACCGCCTGTACGCGGGCGTCGGTCAGCAGGGTGTCCACCGCCACCTTGTCGCCGTTGACCAGGTTCAGTACGCCGTCCGGCAGGCCGGCTTCCTGCATCAGCTGCACCAGGTACAGCGCCGCGGACGGGTCGCGCTCGGACGGCTTCAGCACGAAGGTATTGCCGCACACGATGGCCAGCGGGTACATCCACAGCGGCACCATGGCCGGGAAATTGAACGGGGTGATGCCGGCCACCACGCCGAGCGGCTGCATCTCGCTCCAGGAATCGATATTCGGGCCGGCGTTGCGGCTGTGCTCGCCTTTCAGCATCTGCGGCGCATAGCAGGCGAATTCCACGTTCTCAATGCCGCGGGACAGCTCGCCCATGGCGTCGTGGGAGATCTTGCCGTGCTCCTCGCCGATCATCGCGCAGATCTGCTCGGCGTTTTCCTCCAGCAGCTGTTTGTAGCGGAACAGGATCTTGGCGCGCTTGGCCGGCGGCGTGTTACGCCATTCCGGGTAGGCGGCCTGGGCGGCGGCGATGGCTTCCTCGACGGTGTCCTTCGCGGCGATGGCCACCTGTCTGGTGACCTCCCCGGTGGCCGGGTTGAAGACGTCCTGGGTGCGCTCGGCGGCCTCGCTGACCTGGCCGTTGATAAAGTGGCCCACAATGCTCATGGATAAACCTCTCGTTTTTTGAATTCTCTGACTGTATTGGGTGTCGGGATTTACTGGTTGTTGGCCACTTCGGTAATGGCGTCGCCCAGCGCACTGACCAGCGTATCGACTTCCTCCGGCTGCGCCACAAACGGCATGCCCAGCTGTACCGTGTCGCCGCCGTAGCGCACGTAGAAACCCTTGTCCCACATCTTCATGGCGATCTGGTAGGGGCGCAACAGCGGCTCGCCCGGCGCCGCCTCGATGGTCAGGCCTGCGGCCACGCCGCAGTTGCGGATATCGCTCACCAGCGGTGTCCCGCGCAACTGGTGCACGCGCTCCTCCAGTACCGTGGCCAGCTCGCCGGCGCGGGCGAACAGGTTGTCTTTCTCCAGAATATCCAGTGACGCCAGCGCCGCGGCACAGGCCACCGGGTGGGCGGAGTAGGTGTAGCCGTGCGGCAGCTCCAGCAGGTAGTCGTGGCCGCCCTGTTCCATAAAGGTGTCGTAGATGGCCTGCCTGGCAATCACCGCACCCATCGGGACCGCCCCGTTGGTCAGCTGCTTGGCGGTGTTGATGATGTCCGGGGTCACACCGAAGGCCTCGGCACCGGTGGCGGCACCCATGCGGCCGAAGGCGGTGATCACTTCGTCGAAGATCAGCAGGATATTGTGGTGATCGCAGATCTCGCGCAGGCGTTGCAGGTAGCCCACCGGCGGCGGCAGCACCCCGGCGGAACCGGCCATTGGCTCGACGATCACCGCGGCGATATTGGAGGCGTCATGCAGCGCGATCAGTTCCAGCAGTTCGTCGGCCAGGTGCGCGCCCTCTTCCGGCATGCCCTTGCTGAAGCGGTTTTCCGGCAACACCGTGTGCGCCAGGTGGTCGGCATCCACCGCGGGGCCATACAGGGCGCGGTTGGCGCCGATACCGCCGACGCTGATACCGCCGAAGTTCACCCCGTGGTAACCCTTGATGCGGCCGATCAGCTTGGTCTTGCTGGGCATGCCCTTCTTGCGCCAGTAGGCGCGCGCGATCTTCAGCGAGGTTTCGGCCGACTCCGAGCCGGAGCCGGTAAAGAACACGCGGTTGAGGCCTTCCGGCATGAACTGGGTGATGCGCTCGGCCAGTTCAAATGCCTTCGGGTGGCCGAACTGGAACGCCGGTGCGTAGTCCAGCGTCGCCAGCTGCTGGCTGACCGCCTCGGTGATCTCGCGGCGGTTGTGGCCGGCGCCGCAGGTCCACAGGCCGGACAGGCCGTCGAAAATGCGGCGGCCATCGGCACTGGTGTAGTAGCAGCCTTCCGCCGCGGTGATGATGCGGGGATCCTGCTTGAACTGGCGATTGGCCGTGTAGGGCATCCAGTGCGCATCCAGCTGCGCCTGGCTCAGCCCGGCAAACTTGTCGCTCATTGTTATTCTCCGACTGATTTGACTGTGGGATGCCCGCGATTCTGGGGTAGGATTAAAGTTGCATAAACTGTATTTTATCGATCTTTAGTTTCATTTCCCTGAAACAATCACCGCGCCGCGGAACCCTGGTCCCCCGCTCCTCAGGTGGGAGAGGGCCGGAGGGGCGGCCGGGGGTAAGAACCCGCTTTTCCGGAGCAGATACCCATGGCACGCAAACAGGCCGCCTTGTTAGGCCAGCTCAGCGATATCGACCTGCGCCTGCTGCGCGTCTTCCGCGCGGTGGCCGAGGCCGGCGGCTTCTCCGCCGCCGAGCTGGAGCTGAATGTGGGGCGTTCCACCATCAGCCGCCATATCAAGGACCTGGAAGTGCGTCTTGGCGTAACCCTGTGCCGGCGCGGCCGCGCCGGCTTCGCGCTGACCGACGAGGGCCGCCAGATCTACCGCGCCACCCTGCGCCTGCTGGCGTCGCTGGACGCCTTCCGTGGCGAGGTGGCGGATGTGCACAAGCGCATGACCGGCCATATCTCCATTGCCCTGTTCGACAAGATGGTCACCAACCCGGCCGCGCATATCGACGCCGCATTGCGCCACTTCGACGACCTGGCGCCGGAAGTCAGCCTGGATATTCATATCGAGCCCATCAACGAGGTCGAGCGCGGGGTGATGGAGGGGCGCTTCCAGCTCGGCGTGATTCCCGCCCACCGCGCCTCGCCGAGTCTCGACTACCAGCACCTGTTCGACGAGCAGATGTACCTCTACTGCGGCTACCGCCACCCGCTGTTCGATACCGCCGATATCGCCATCGACGACGATGCCGTGCGCGCCTGCAAGTACGCCGGCCTCGGTTACCACTCACCGAACATGGAAGTGGGCAACCGCCTGGGGCTGGAGCGCGATATCACCGTCAACGACCAGGAGGCGATCGTCCACTGCCTGCAGTCCGGCCGCTATATCGGCTATCTGCCGGATCACTATGCGGAGACCTTTGTGAAGAAAGGCGAGATCCGCGCGCTGTGTCCGCAGAAATACCAGTACCGCTGCGAGTTTATGGCGATACAGCGGGTATCGCCGAAGCCGTCGCGGATTGTGGAAACTTTCTGGGAGTGTCTGGCGGAAGCGCATCAAAAAGGGCGCGATTAATGGCTCTCGGGCTTGAGAAATACCGGAACTTCACTATGTAATCAAATGGATTTTTATCGATAAAAAGATCAGGGAAGAGAGGAAGTTATTCATGCGCGTATTCAAGCTGCTGTTTATTCTGGAGCTGATTGTCTGCTTTGGCCAGACTCTTGTGAATTACATTGCGTCGGTCTTTTTTGTACTCTGGGGCCTTCTGATGGTTCGTGGCATTTCTGAGGTGCCTGTTTTTGACGTCATATATGGGTATTTTATCTTCCTCGTGACGTCACTGGGTTTGTGGGGAATGCTGAATCTCGTCATCCAGGTATGTCGTGGCAGAGGTGGCAATCCCCTTTCACGGAAAATGAAATTTTGTGTGGCACTGTGGCTGTTGTCACTCGTTGAGCAGTCGGTGCAAGTAGCGTCCTTTTCAATCAGCGAAGGGGCCTATGATCGCACGATGACCTGGCTGGTAATTCTTCCGCTGCTGGCGACTATCCATATTCTGTATTTGGGCCGACAGTACATGACCGGTTCTGCGACTCGGGCAGAGGTTTAATAATTACCGATACCGATACCGATACCGATACCGATACCGATACCTGGTTCGGGTGTCGTTGGTGATGGCCGCAGTCGTCCGGCGCTCTCCCCTCCACCCCCCCCCTGCCAATAGATCCGCTATCCGGACCACTTCTCTGTGGTATCCGTCCCGACTCAGCTGTAGTTGGCCCCCTTGATCTCTCCATAACTGCTTGTGTCCCCGGGGGGGCATGTGACCACAAAGTCTCCGACCGAATTGGTTAGCAGGCTAACCATGTGTTATATTTCTTAGCATGCTAACTAAATCGAGATCCTTATGGAAAGCAATCTGGGCTGGCTGATGAACCGCGCCGGGCATACCTGGCGCACGGTGGTCGACCGCTATATGGCCGAGCTGGGGCTGACCCAGACCCGCTGGGTGGCACTGCTGGTGCTGGACAAGGTGGGCGAAGGCTGCACGCAAACCGTACTGGCGGCCAACGTCGGCGTCGAACAGCCCTCGCTGGTGCGAACCCTCGGCCAGCTGGAAGAGGCCGGCCTGATCGAGCGACGCACCAACCCCGATGACGGGCGCTGCCGCACAGTCTGGTTTACCGAAGCCGGCAGGGAGTTGCTCGGCAAAATGGAGGTCGTTGCCCGGGATGGCCGAAAAATGCTGCTGAAGGGCGTCAGTAGTGAACAGCGCAAGATGCTGCACGATGTATTGGAGATCATCATCAGTAACGCGCAAGCGGTACTGGAAGAGGTAAAAAAATGACCGCAGACAAGCATTTCAATCGTTGGATGCGCCGTGCCGGCGGGCTGTTCCTGCTTGTGCTTGCCTATGTGCTGATGGCCGATATGGTCATCCCCATGACGCCGCATGCCATGGTGCAGCGCCCGGTGTTGACCATTGCCCCCCGCGTGGCGGGCGAAGTGGTCGAAGTGGATGTGGCCAACAACCAGAAGGTCAAAGCCGGGCAGCTGCTGTTCCGCATTGACCCCAGCGACTACGAGCTGGCGGTACAGAAAGCCGAACTGGCGCTGGGCTCCGCCCAGCAGACCAACGACAATCTGCGCGCCCAGCTGGCCCAGGCCGACGCGGCAGTGAGTGCGTCCGATGCCGCTAACATCGAGAAGAATCGCGAGCTCAAGCGCCTGCAGTCTCTGCGCGCTACCAAGGTGGTGAGCCAGCAGGCACTGGACCAGGCCGCCACGGCTGTGGATACCTCTGCGGCACAATTGGTTTCAGCGAAGGAAAAGCGTCGCGCGATCCGCGTACAGCTGGGGCTTGCGGGCGACCAGAACCTGTTGGTGCGCCAGGCCCAGAATCAGCTGGATTCCGCCCAGCTGGCACTGTCGCGCACTGACGTGCGCGCGCCGGAAGACGGGGTGGTTTCCAACCTGCAGCTGGTTTCCGGTATTCAGGCACAGGCCAAACAGTCCCTGATGTCTCTGGTGGTAACCGGCAAGGAGCGCATTGCCGCCGACTTCCGCGAGAAGACCCTGTCCGGTATCGGCGACAAGGCGCGGGCCTGGGTGGTATTCGACGCGCTGCCCGGCCGCGTATTTACCGCCGTGCTGAGCAGTCGTGACCTGGGTGTGGCGCAGGGCCAGCTTTCCCCCAACGGCCGGCTGGCCGCGCCGGAAGACAGCGATCGCTGGGTCCGCGACGCGCAGCGGGTGCGGATCTATGTAGAGCTGGAAGACAAGCTGCCACCGTCACTGGTTACCGGCTCGCGCGCTACGGTCATGTTGGCGGGTACGGACAGTGGCCTGTTGCAGTGGGTCGGTAAAACCCAGATGCGCATTATCAGCCTGCTGCATTACGTTTACTAAAGCGCCTACTGATGATGTCGACCAATCTCACCGAACAGGAAAAAAGACGGCTGCTGCGCATCGCCTTCGGCAGTTGCGGCGGCTTCTTCCTGTGTAAGTTAATGGGCTGGCCTTTCGGGGTTTTCTTTACCGTTTACCCGATGTTGCTGCTGGGTATGCTGCCGAAATTCGATCGCCTGATCGCCGCGCAGTTTTTGGGTAGTGCCCTGCTCAATGTATTGGAAGTGTGGTTTCTGTTTACCTTCTTCGAGCCGTATCCACTACTGATGACCCTGGGAGTCTTTGCGGTTTACTGCTGGCACTTCCGGCTTATGGCTAGCACACCATACTTCCTGCTGGGGGCTGCCGGTTTGGTGACGCTGTCGACACTGCTGCACTTTTCCAGCTATGACTCCACCAACATCATGGACATGGTCGCCGCTATCGGGCTGGCTTCGCTATTCTCGGTAGTTGCTGCCGCAGTGCTCTACTGGCTGATTCCGGAGACGGAACCCGTAGCGCCGCCACCGCGGCAGGAGCTGCGGCCGTCGCAGGTCAACCATCGCATCCTGATGGGTGCGATACTGGCGACGCTGTCTTTTATGGTCTTCCAGACTCTGGATCTCAAAGACTCGCTGTCGGCGCAGGTCGCGACCATGCTGGTGCTCTTCCCGATGACCTACCAGGGCACTCTTACCGCCGCCTGGAATCGCTGCAAAGGGGTCGCCTACGGCTGTATGCTCGCAATTACAGTGCAGCTGTTAATGTACAACCTCATCAGCCACTTGCTGCTGGTGGTGCTGGCCCTTTTCATTACCGTACTGATGACCGCGAAGCTGCACCTGGTGGAGCGCGCCGGCTCCGGTATGGGGTTCGGTGCCCTGACCACCGTTGGCATTCTGTTCGGGCAATATATGCAGCCCAACAAGGATATTCTGTACGGCACCGCCTACCGGCTGACGTCTGTTACTGTGGCGCTGTTGATTTTGATGTTGCTTGCCTATCTGCTCGATAGCATTCTCAATCGGTTTGAGATGACCAGAAACTAAACAGCCGGCGAGGCCGGCTGTTGTTTCAGTGCGGCTTCGGCAACCCGGGGCGTTTCCAGTTTGCATTGCCGATGCGCGTGGTGTGCCCCGGGTAGACTTGGCTCTAGCCGGATTCCGCTTCCGCGGTGTTTGCCTGTGATTCCAGGTTCAGAACCTCGCCCGGTGGGTAGCTGTTGGGCAGTGGGCGAGGCTTGATCCGCTCATCGACAAAAGCGGCCACGTCGTCAGGATCGGCGCGGTGGTCGTCGTCCTCTCCTTTCCCCGGCGCCTCGTATTCTCGGTCGCTCCACATATAGAGCACGTGTTTGGCTTCCTCAACTTGCATTCTAGTGCAGGTCAATATTACTTTTTCATTAGCTTTTATCTGTGCTTGAATCTGAGCGCGCCGCTTGAGCATGTCCAGAGGAAGCTCGATTGAGATCGTTTCCATCACCTGGTTTGCGAATTCAATAAAATTATTTCTCGGGACGCGCTGCTCTATCTGATAGGAATTGCCGGCATTTCGGGCTGATCGATTGATAATGAAGCGACAACTTAGATAGTGCTTGTCAGTAATTGCAGTATTCCAAGTGATCATTTCCGAATCATTTACTAAAGGCTGGCTTTCGAAATAAAACCAGTCGCTATTTCCCAAGTTTTGCCATTGGCTGTTAATCGGTCCCAGGTATGATGGCCAGGAGTAGGGCGTGAGATCCATTGGATCATCAGAATGTCCCTTGTGAGTGTCACTTAGTTCGGTTAGCTCAAAAGATCGATAAGCTTCGCGCGCTAAAGTTTGGTTTTCGAATAGTGTTTCATTTACAGGGAGATCATCGACAAAATTCACATCAATTAGGAAATTGATATATCCACAATAGCCCTCGATAATTGGTAAACCCCTAAATCCCCATCGGCTCGAATAGGCTCTAAGCATCTGAATTTCTTTGAATTCATGGCGCTCTCCCGACTTCCGAATCCAGTTTAGCGGTCTAAATACAGAAAGGTCATAAATATCTCGTGAAGCAGGTTCGCTTTCCCATTCTTCGATCGATGATAGGGGGTCTGAACTGGGAGGTGCACGGAAGCACAATTTAATTCCAGAAAGATTTTTCTCTATAGGTCTGGCCTTTTTAAAGGCAGGCCCTTTAGGATTTTTTTCACTTCCGAATATCACCGGTGAGCTCCCTATTTTTTAGAGACTAACTTGTTTGCCAGTTGCTTTGCCGGATCCGTAGAGCTTTTGTGATATCCCTCGTTAAGGCTGGGGATGCTGGCAAGGGTGGTGGAGGCTAGCGTTGAACAAATTGCTGAGGCAAAGGCTGCACTGAAACCAAATGTGTTTACGATTACCGCGATGCTGCTTCCTGCAGCCATTGCAGATTTGATGGCTTTTTTGCCCTCCACAAACGTATCTATCACCTTGCCTGCACGCTCTTCTCGTGGTGTATGGTGAAATAGCTCGTTAATTGAGCAGGACAGGTCTGCGGCGCCCAGTGATCTTCCGCCCAATAATTGGGCAACTCCGGGGGTGGAGTTATGCCATTTACTATCGTCAGTATTCATCCCTAAGGCACGTCTCGCCAGGTCGGCTTCATATTGATCAGAAGTATGATCGCTCAAAAATATTTTCTGCTTCTTCGCTAAGTTAATATTTGCTTTAGCGAGCAGCTTCATTGCCTGGGTAAGGACCTTTGACCCTCCCCTGTGACTGGTCCATTCGACATGGAGGCCTTTATCATGGGCTTCTTTAATGTGATGCGCAAGGATTCGAGCTGCCTGTTGTTCGTCTTGGCTTGCTGGCTGACCGAGTTCCTTTATGAAACTCCAGCCTGCTTTTATGGCGGAGCCACTCTGCGGTACGTAAAAAAGCTGGTAGCCTGTTCCCTTGAGCATGTTAAGTTTGATCTTTTCTCCCTTTGCTATATGTGAGGGGAGCATTCCAGCCGCATGATTTAAATTATTACAGTAACCATTGATACCTACTTTGATGGGCTGATTTTCATTTCCTGGGAGGTCTTTGTCTCCGCTCAGGTGAAGAGATGGCTCCTCAGCTGTTATCCACTGACTTCTGGTCTCTTGATAGTTTGTCCGCCATAACGCTGCCTTTTTAATTTTGCTGGACGATTGGGGAGTAAGTCGTATATCAACAATCACCACATCCGTCTGCGGCCCACCATAATAACTATTGAGTTCATACTCGATTTCAAAGCCCGAAAAGACAATGCAGCGGCGGTTTGGATTGCCGTTCTTCATAAATGAATTTGCCGGTGCGACGCAGCCGCGCAATCCTCCTACGGCCCTGGTGATGGCCTGGGCATGGTAGCCCTCGCTGCTGGAGGCTTTGCTGAGCTGCTGGAATTGATCCAGCATCTGCTTGTAATGGGAGTTGACCAGCAAGGTGCGGCCGGTGCCGCTTTGGCCGTAGGGGCGGAGTCCGGCATAGCCGGGGGAGGTGGGTGCCTGGTGCATTGATGATTCCTTTATCAACGTTGCCATTAGCTGGCTCAAACGTGCAATGTTGAGCCCGGAGTCACTGTTCTGGGATGTGTGCACTCCGTTTACCTATTCGCGCCCGCGGTACTGCCGTGTCGGTCGGGAGAAAATCGAAAATGTTCGGTTATCCTGTCGCTGGACGCAGGCTATCTAAGTGAAAAAAGTCATCAATTTCAAGCGATAGAAAAATAGGGTCAGAACAGATTTCTATAGCGCCGTAATGGCGTTGTCCCATTCTTGTATTTTTGTCACCGGCCACGTGGCAATTTCCCGGGAGACCGAGATGGGCAGTCCGCGCCATGCATGTTAGCGCGCGGGAGTTGGTGCGGCCGTGTTTCCGAAAGTGCTGTAATAGGCTGTAATCTGGCCCCGGTGTCGAGTCAGCAGAGGCCGGGGTAATAGTGAGAGGGTTACAGTATAGGTGGGGACAAAGGTCGAAATAGTGGGCTGGTTGAGGGAGAAAGAGGATTGCGGACGCAGCAGCTGCGCGCCCGCAACGCCGGTGATCAATCCGTCGTTGAAATCCGGTCAATATACGGTGCCAGCTCCGGCTTGTGCTCGAGAATTTCCTCGCGCGACAGGCCGTCGATCTCGTGCGGGAATACCAGCCACTCTGCAGTCTTGTGCACGTAGTAATCCGGCTCGCGCTCGGTCTTGTTGTTCTTCGGCTTATAGTAGGGCGTGGCCACGCGGATCGACGGGGTGTTCTTCTTGCACGCCTTGTGGAGATCCTTGATGGTCTGGTCGATACTGAGGCCGGAATCGTGCACGTCGTCCACGATCAGCAGGTTATCGTGGGACTCCACCCGCTTGATCAGGTAGGTGAGGCCGTGCACGCGCACTTGCTTGTCGCGCTGGCCAATACCGGTATAGGACGACGTGCGGATGGCGATATGGTCTGCGTCCACACCCATCACGTGCAGCAGCTCCTGCACTGCGATACCCACCGGCGCGCCACCGCGCCAGACACCGACGATATAGTTGGGGCGAAAGCCGCTCTCGAAGACCTTCTCGGCCAGCGCGAAAGAGTCCGCCAGCAGTTGCTGCGCGCTGATAAAGTGCTTGTTCACGTTGTTACCCATGTGAGTCGCCCCTCAGAAAAAGATGAACTTGGCAGTAAACAATGCTGCCAGCAGGTAGACGCTGATGCTGACATCGCGCGAGCGGCCGCTCAATGTCTTGATCACCGCGTAGGCGATAAAACCGAGCGCAATACCGTTGGCGATGGAGAAGGACAGCGGCATCATCACCGCGGCCACTACCGCTGGCGCGGCTTCGGTGATGTCGTCCCAGTCGATAGACGACAGACCCGAGGTCATCAGTACCGCCACATACAGCAGCGCACCGGATGTGGCGCTGGTGGGGATCATATGGGCTAGCGGCGAGAAGAACATCGCCAGCAGGAACAGCGCCGCGCAGGTGACGGCAGTCAGGCCGGTGCGGCCGCCGGCGGCGATGCCCGCGGTGCTCTCGACAAAGGTCGTGGTGGTGGAGGAGCCGAGCAGAGCGCCGGCGACAGACGCGGAGCTGTCAGCCATCAGCGCCTTGCCCATGCCGGGCAGCTTGTGCTCCTTGTCCAGCAGTTTGGCGCGGTCCGCCGCGCTCAGCAGGGTGCCGGCGGTGTCGAACAGGTCCACGAACAGGAACGCGAAGATGATACTGACCATGCCCACGTTAAAGGCGCCGGCGATATCCAGCTGCAGGAACGTAGGCACGAGGCTCGGCGGCGCGGAAAAGATACCACTGTAGCTGACCTGGCCGGTGGTCAGCGCAATGCCGGTGACAATCAGGATACCAATCATCACCGCGCCCGGCGTGCGCCGGTGGGCCAGCGCGGCGATCAGGAAAAAGCTCACCGCGGTCAGTAGCGCCGTACTCTGGGTCAGGTCACCCAGGGTCACCAGTGTGGCCTGGCTGGCCACGACAATGCCGGAACTCTTCAGCGCGATAATGGCCAGGAACAGGCCCACGCCCGCCGCCAGCGCCTGGCGCAGCGACAGTGGAATACTGTCGATAATCCACTCGCGGATCTTGAACACGGTCAGGCACAGGAACACCATGCCGGAAATAAACACCGCGCCCAGCGCCACCTGCCAGCTGTAGCCCATCTCGCCGACGACCACATAACTGAAGAATGCGCTGAGGCCCATGCCCGGTGCCAGCGCGAACGGATAGTTCGCGTAGAGCCCCATGATCAGGCAGCCCACTGCAGCCGCCAGGCAGGTGGCCGTGAACACCGCCCCCTTGTCCATGCCGGCAGCGGCCAGCACGTTCGGGTTCACGAAAATGATATAGGCCATGGTCAGGAAAGTGGTCACGCCGGCGATCACCTCCCGGCGCACGTTGGTTTCACGCTCCGACAACTTGAACAGCCGCTCGAGCAGCGAAGATGGCTGAGCCGTGCGGGCGGTGGCAGTGCCGGTATCGGCGGGCGAATGAAGATCTGTCATAACGGTGGCCGGTGTCAGAAGTGGTATTTGAGCAACAGGTTCACGTTGCGCTCATTGGAATCGATGCCGTAGGTACCGTCCTCGATACCGAACTTGTTGTTCCAGTAAACGTACTCGATACCCGCATACAGCGACTTCGGCTTGCCCCAGCGGGCGCCGACATCCCATTTGAGCTGGGAGGTGAAATTCATATTGGCGTGCGCGTCGGCGGAAGCGCTGGCCCAATCGATAAAGCCGTCGTAGAGAAAATCCGCACCACCCAGGGCAAACGGCAGCGCCCACACCAGCGTCAGCTGCTCGTTAGCAGCCTTGTCGTCGTTGTCGCGGTGGTAGAAGTTGGCCTGCACATAATTGAAGCCCGGCACCGCCAGATCGAAGCCCACGCCGGCCAGCTTGTTGGTGAAGTGCGGGCCGGTAACGGTCAGGTGGTCGGGATCGTCCATGTTGCCCAGCTCCAGCGTCGAGGCAAGCAGCACGTCTTTTACCGGTCCGAAAGACAAGTCGCGGCCGCTCAGTTTACCCAGGCTCAGGCGCGGGGAGACCTCGGTGTACAGCTCGCTCGAGTCCGCAGTGGATGACAGGTAATCGGAAAACAGGAACAGGTCACCCCAGCTGTGGCCGCTGGCGTGCTCGAAGGTGACCACATCTCGGCTGGAATCATCCGTATGCAGGCTGTAATCCACGGTGTAGTGATTGCCGTGCAGCACGGTCAGGCTGTTGTCTTGCCAGAGTACTTCGGCGTGGGTCATTGCGGACACCAGCGCGGCGCTCATCAATAGCAGGGACCTGGTCAGCTTCATCGATTACCTCTGAGTCAGCCACGGCCGAATCCGGTGCTGCCCGCACGGGTTCCAATCGCGGTTTGAGTGGGTCTGGTCAAAAAATGAGCGCGGAATTTACCGGAATCCGGGCCTGTTTTCCACTTTTTTTACCGGCCCCCAACCGGTTTTCGTGGAAGGCTTGGCAATAAAGTGCGCAGTTACTTTTATAAGTGGAAAAATTTTGCGTGCACGCGTGGGGTCTGTGCGGTCATTGGAAAACTGCACTCTACGAGCGCCGTTTCCACGATTGTCTTTAATGTGGATCGGTATCGGCGCCCGACGCTCGAATCGCGAGACAGCGGGGAGGTTGGGGGCGGGCAATGGCCGGAGCCGGCCGCTGCAGCCGGCTCCGCAGCGGGCGCTGTTACTCGGCGGTGGTGGGGTCCATCACGGCGGTGACTTCCGACACGGAGTTGGCCGGGAAACCACCCATTTGGGCGTGGCGGAGCACGGCTTCCTTGTCCGGGGCAATGTACACACAGTACACCTTGTCCTGGGTCACATAGCTCTGCAGCCACTGCACCGACGGCCCCAGTTCCTTCAGCACCCCGCAGGATTTTTGCGAAATGCCCTGCAGGTCCTCCTTGGTCAGGTCTCCGGCGCCGGGAATTTCTCTTTCGATGACAAACTTGGGCATGGTCAATCTCCTTATTGGGGGTTGGAACATCGTGTTGCCTCGCCCGACAGCGGACACAAGAAACGCCGCCGGAGCGCATACCTCGCCCCGAATATACCCAATGGTATTTGCGTGAACTAGCGGCGCGGGTGCCAAAGGTGCACCGGCGCTAGAGATTGGCGCGGTATTCGCGCTTTATCGCGAGTGCGGCGACCGGATCGGTACTACATCATGTTGCTATTCGGATGGCGGCCGTTGTCGGTATCTATAGCGATGGATATTGCTTCCGCGCCTGGTTTATTCTGGTGAACCTAACGATCCATACGCACAATTCACAGGTTGTTGAGAAATACGTTTCAACCGCCTCCTATAGCAATAATAAACAGCGCTTTGGCGCATAAAATGTGTTTCGCCATAAAAAGAGCGCCGGTATCCAATGTATCGCGGTCATTCACCGGAGTAATCGCGGGCGTTGCAACCGGGAGTGCCATTCCGCTCACGAGTCCATGAATGGCAATTCCCGCTTTGGGAACTCAGGGAGAAAATTATGGTTAGCAGGATGTTTCGATTACTCGCCGCCGCTGCGCTGGCAGCCGCTACTCTTACCGCGGCCCAGGCCAGCGATATGCAATGGGACGATTCCACTTCCGCCAAGATTGATAAAAATATCCAGCAGCTGATGAAGCAGGCGCAGACGCCGGGTCTCGCCCTGGCAGTCATTCACGACGGCAAGCTGCTCAAGGCATCCTACTATGGTCTCGCCAGCGTCGAGTACGGCGTGCCGGTTTCCGCGGACACTGCGTTTTGGCTGGCTTCCGTCAGCAAGCAGTTTACCGCCGCCGCTATTATGGTCCTGGAACAGCGGGGCAAACTGGCGCTGGATGACAGCATTCGCAAATACCTGCCGGAGCTCCCGAAAAGCTGGAGCGGAATCAAAATCCGGCACCTGCTCACACAGACCAGTGGCCTCAATGGCTATGAAGATGATCGCGATGCCTGTGTCATCTGCGAGCCAGACCTCGGCAAACCGCTGCAGATCAGTGATTACCTGCAGCAGGTTGCAAAACTCAAGCCGGATTTTTCCCCCGGGGAAGAATTCCACTACGGCGATACCAACCCCGAGCTGCTGGCGATCATTGCCTCGCGGGTTGCCGGGAAACCTTTTCCGCAGTTGATGCACGATGCGGTTTTCCAGCCCGCCGGCATGACCGGCGCCTACATCTACGACTACGACCGGGTAATGCCGAACCAGGTTACCGGCTACGCGGTATCGCACGGCGTGCTGCGCCACGATTTTAACCGCGACAGCTTTCTGCAGCTGGATCACAAGAATTTCGGCGGTGCCGGAAATATCTTTGCCACTCTGAAGGATGTAATCCACTGGAACGCGGCCCTGAATGGCAACACGCTGTTGAGCAACAAAAATCGCCAGCAGATGTGGACCCCGGTGCGACTGAACAGTGGTGAGACCGCACCCTATGGCTTCAATTTTGAAGTCCATGAGTTTCCGGGAGGCAAAGTTATCGGCCACAACGGTATTGCCGGCACCGAGATCTGGAAGCTGCCGGCGCAAAAGCTGGATATCATCGTGTTGAGCAACCGGGGTATGAGTTATTCCTGGGCTTACGTCACCAGTATTGCCGACACCCTCGGTGTGCTCGACGGGCTCACGCCGGAGCGCATGGCGGAAGAACTGGGTACTGCCATTGCCAGTGATCAGGACAAGCTGCCGCAAGGGCACTATGTATGGCGCTGGGCCGATATGCTGGATATGGACCTGCGCCTGTGGCAAGAAGGCGGCAGCGTAAAGGGCAGTTTTGCCGGCGTGCCGGTGCAGCCCTATGCGCTGGCGGACGGGCGGACCATGCTGTACTCCAAGCTATTCTGGTTTCCCCGTAGAAATGCCTTTCCATCGACGCTGGCAATCAAGCCGGATGGAATCACGTTGGGCTGGGATGAGGACGATACGGTTCCAATTCACCGCGTGGCCGCTGCTGACTAGAGTGACCTGGCACGGCCTCCGGGTGCGCGAGAGGTGCCCGGACTTACACTTATCGGGAAAATAGGGGCTAGCTTCAGCAATGGCCATTGATTACAAACTCTACTACTGGGATCTGCCGTTCCGCGGCAATTTTATTCGGCTGTTGCTGGAAGACTGTGGGGCCAGTTACAAAATGCATGACGCCAGCGAGATCTACCCGGACAGAAGCCTGAAAATCAGCAACCCCGGGATGGCGCCGCCTTACCTGTACGACTGCCACAGCAAAACCTACTACGCGCAGATGCCGGCGATCCTGATGCATCTGGGCAAGAAGTTCGATTACCTGCCCAAACGCGCCGAAACGCTCACGCTTGCCCTGAAAACCATCCTCGACTGTAACGACGTGCTGATGGAAATCACCAATTACAACGGCTCGACGATGTGGGAGAAATCCGCCTGGGAGGCGTTCCGCTACAGCCGCCTGGCCGACTGGATGACGATCTTCGAGAAGACCGGCCGGGATCACGGACTCAAGGGTGACAAAGGCTTTCTGCTCGGTACCCGGCTCTCTGTGGCCGATATCGCCACGGCGGCGCTGTTCGGCACCATGATCTACTCATTTCCCGCACTGGAAAGCGATCTGCAGCAGCACGCATCGAATATTGCCAGGCTCTGCCGCAGAGTAGAGGCGCGCCCGGCGATTCGGCGCTTTCTGGAAATACAGCGTGAGGAAAATGGCCGCGGCTATTGCGGCGGCCAGATCGAGCGTTCACTGCGCCAGATGATTGGCTAGGGCCTGATGTTGCCGCACCGGCTTCCGGTCGAGCAGATCGAAGACCCCCTCCTCGTTCAACACCCGCATGCCCAGCCGCTGGTCGGAGATACCCGGGCGCAGCCGATAATCAAAGTGCAGGCGATCGCCGTTCTCCACTGCCTCGAAATAGCGGCAGTCCACCTGGCCGCCGGCGGTGGCCAGATGGCTGTTCAGTTCGATCAGGTGCGAAGAGAACATAAACAGGCAGTTCTCCCTGGTGACGAGGCGTTGCAGAATTGCCAGCGACGCATCGAAGGCATCCTTGATGTTGGTACCCTTGAACGGCTCATCCATCAGCGCCACCACCCGGTGACCCGAGGCCACGGCTTCCGCCACGGCCTTCACTCGCAGCGCCTCCGCGCGGAAATAACTGATACCGCGGCGCAGGTCGTCGGTCAGGGAAATCGAACTGAACAGCCGCTGCACCGGCGCAAACTGGAAACTGCGTGCCGGCACGCCCATGCCCAGGTGTGCCAGATACAGCGCCGTGGCAAAGGCGCGCAGGTAGGTGGTCTTGCCGGCCATATTCGGGCCGGTGAGGAACAGCACGCGGTGGTCCTGATTGAGCGCCGCCGGATTGGCCACCGGCTTGTCCAGATAGGGGTGCACCAATCCCTCGGCCTGCACACGCATCGGGCCCTCTTCGACCTGCGGCATGACAAAATCGTATTTTTCCGTGGCATCCGCCATGGCCACCAGCGCATCGATTTCATGCACCAGTTCCAGCAACCGGATGATCGTATCCCGCTCGTGAACGCGCAGCGCCTGGTCGAGGCGCAGCATACGCCAGCCACCCCAGTTGGCGATATCGCAATCCGGTACCTGCGCCAGCTTCGGGCGCTTTAACAGCGCCCGTAACTCCACTAGCAGCGGGGCCAGGTCGCCGCGCGCCGGCAATGATCGGGCCTGCGTGCTGAAGTTGCGCAGTGCGCGTACGAACCGGGTGGCGGACTGTACGCCGCGCAGGATAATGTAATAGTGGCTGCCGCGCTGCGACCACAGCTGGAAGGCGCTGATGAGAAACTCGAAAAAATTGCGGCTATCCAGATGCGGCAGGATCTCGTGCACATAGGTATCGGTCATGCCGGTTACGTACGCCGATGGCAGTGCCTCGAACAGCGCGCGTTGTTCCCTGGCAAAGCCCACCGCTTCCTGCGTGCTGCGTATCCGCTCCGCCGAGCACCACGGTCGCTCCATGCGCCGCCGCAACACCGCGGTCCCCCCCTCGGTACGGGTCAGGTTGCAGAAATCGAACAGACACGCGTCGCCGGTTTCCGACGCGAAGATTTCCAGGTCCTTGAACGTATGTGCATCGAGCGCAAGGGTTTCAGTTTCCGTGCTGGTCGCGGCCATAAAGTACATATCCATATCGGGACAAAGAGCAGACGCAGTGTGGTCCGCCGGTTAGGCTTTACTCTGCCGTGGCTGCGTTTGATCGCAGAAGCAGAAAAAGTCGCCTGAACATCTTTGCAATTAAGATGCGCGATATCCAACTTGCAGGTGAATTTATGCGCCAGAAATTGTCCCACTTTGTCCTCAGGTGAGGGACGCCTGGGGGCAGCCCGGAAATAGGCGCGGCAAATGGCTCCTGCGCAGTGAATGTGGCCCCGCTGTTGCCGTCTCTCTGCTAACGGGCGGGGCGGCAGGAGCTGTTATTGCCTGGTATTCAAATCTGGAGTAGTTTTATCCTTCAGGAAAGCTCTGGTCTGGTGTAAAAGCAATAATATTTGCGCACTATTCGGATTATCATTGCGTTTACTACTGCCGATAGCGCGCTCTAAAAAACCGGAGGCACCATGAAATCCAATTGTTTGCATCTCGCTATCCCCGCCGGGGACCTGACCAAAGCGATGACTTTTTATTGTGAAGTACTGGGCTGTAAAACCGGCAACAGTGAAGAGGGGCGCTGGGTCGATATCGACTTCTGGGGCAACGAACTGACTCTGCACCAGAGCGAAGAACAGCTGCCCACGGTGCGCCACGAGGTGGATATGGGTGCGGTGGCGGTACCGCATTTCGGCATCCACCTGCCCGATGACGAATTCCAGGCACTGAAGCGCCGCATCGAAGCCGCCGGCCTGGAATACCTGGATAAACCCTATCGCCGTTTTGTCGGCGATGAGTACGAGCAGGAAACCTTCTTCATCAAGGACCCCAACGGCAATGTGCTGGAAATGAAGTCCATGGTGAACCCGGAACTGATGTTCAAATAGCGGAAAGAAAAAAAGCCACCTGATCCGGTGGCTTTTTTGTTTCGGTTACCTGCGCGTCGATAAATACACGCTGGTTGTCAGTAAATCTCCTCCGTGTGCCCCGCCAGAGTGTCGCAATAACTCTGGTTACTGGCTGGCAGATAAAACGCGTGATCGACCGCCGGATAACCAAAGCCTGCCACCTGGGCATTGGCTTCTGCGCTGTAGGGCTGGCCGATCAGATCGAAATAGGGGCGGTAATCCAGGCCGGTGGCGTAGCTGGTCGCAATCAGCAGCCAGTCGTTGTTATCGATAGTGTTGGCCTGGGTGCGCGTGTAACCGGAAAAGCCCAGTTCGCCCTTGCCGGCGTCCCAGTCGGCGTCATTCCCCCTGGCCGCATCGAAGCCCCGCTGCAGAACGTGCAGTCTGGGGATCAGGTCCCAGCCGTCACTCAGTGCGCCCCTCTCTTCGGCGTGCATCATCATATCGATCACCAGCGCCGCGCCGTAATTCCAGGTGCTGTAACCTCGCGAGGCCATATACGCGCCCGGGTCGGCCTGGCTCTGGCTATCGCTGATATCGTTGTTGATGGTATCGAACGGCAGCTTCTGGCAGTTTTGCACCACACCGTCTTCGTCCTGCGCGCGCGACTTGGCGTAATAGGAGTAGAAGTTGGTGGTGGCATGCCCTTCAAAGCCATTGAACTTGAAGCGCCCGCTCTCCACCGTGTGCCCCACCTCGTGCAGGTCGCCGTGACCGAGAATGGAAAAGCTCCAGGTGGCATCGTAGGGGTTGCCGGAGCAGCCGGCGCCGCAGGCAGACTGGTCCATAGTGCCGTGCTGCACCTTGTCCCACACCGCCAGTGCCAGACCGTGGCTCGCGGCAAAATCGCTGACTTCCGGTACCGTGTCGATATCCTCGCCCTGAAAGCCGGCCAGCACGCGCAGGTAGTTGTGGTGGTATCTGGTGAGATAGCGCTCGAATTCACTCGGCGTATCCCAGCGGCTGTCCTTCGCCAGGGTGTCGAGCAGCTTGTCGCGTTTGGAGTGAATTTCAAAATGCTCGGTAGCGATTTCCGCCCAGTCATAATTGTTGGCGGTCAGTGCACTCATGAAGGCTGCGGCATCGTCTCCGCTGCGCCAGAACGGGTGCTGGCCGACCTGGTGAAACTCAAACGTCATATCGCTGCCGGTGTCGGTAAAGCCGATCTCGATCGGGCCGCCGTAAGGGGAGGTCAGCACCCGCGTCTCGCCAGCCTTGATGGGAATATGGCTCGACTGCAGGAACTTGGGCCGCACGTAGCCCCACGGCGCGTTGCTGGACGACGGATACATGTGGCGGGTGGCACTGCTGCGCTGGGTGTTGATAAACACGGTGGCATCGGCGGCACTGTTGCTGTCGGTGCGCGTTACGCTAAACGTCTGCCCGGGCAGCGCATAGGCCCCGGCCGCGCGGAAGTTCCGGCGGCTGGTCAGCTGCACCGTCTTGTCCATCGGTGTCACATGGCTGAAATCGGAGCGACTGAAGTTGCCCAGATCCGGCTGCGCCGGATTGTGCGCGCGGCTGGTGTAGGTCAGCGAGTCGGCAAAATAGCTCTTCAGGAAATCGACCGTGGGGGTAACGTCTTTCCACATCGGGAAGGTCACCGTCTCGCGGTACTTGTCTGCCAGCAGTAGCAGCAGCTTTTCCAGCCGGTAATTGCCGCTGCTGGCAAAGATATCCTGCGCCTGCGCGTCAAAACGTTGCGGTATGCCCTGCAGATCCGCAGTGATTGCACTGAATTCACTCGCATAGGCCGGCACGTTGCTGCAGTTGTTGTCTTCGTCCTGGCACTGGGCAATCTGGAAGCTGAAGCTGTTGTCCTTGAAGCGCGCAACCAGCGCTGCAACCCGCGACAGGGTCGAATTGGCACTGCGCATTTCCTCCGCCGAACTCCAGCTGGCCGCGTCTTGCGCGAAGTAGTTGCCGGCGCTGCCCGGCGCCTGCGTCTGCACTGCAAAGAATTTCAGGATGGGATTGGTCAGGGCTGTGGAGTTCCAGCTGTTGGTATGTACATACAGCAGCGACTGCTGGTTGCCCACCGCCTGCGCCAGTGCCGCGGTTACCGCAGACTCGGCCATGCTGGTGTCGGCCGCGCCGGTGATCACCAGGTCGGCACCGCTCAGGCAGCTGCCGAGTTCCGCCTCCACGGTACAGCGGGTGATGGCGACCCCGGAGTCCTGCGCCTGCAGCCAGTTCTCCGTGTCGTTCATGTTTCCGGAGCTCATTTGCATCAGCGCCACCTGGACCGCACCGCCACCGGACAGACTCGCGTTTCGCGGTGTGAGCAGCCAGTCGAGCAGCTTCACCATCGGCTGCGCAAATCCGGCCTGCTGGCCGTTGTCGAGCTTCACGATCACGTTGTCGCCGAGGGCGACGGTGCGGTAGCCGCCGTTGTCGGTGGCAGTGGCAAATGTTTTACCACCATTGCCGATGATCGCGGCGATGGCATCGCTCATGCTGTCCAGGAAGAAGAAGCGCGAGTTTCTGGACGGATCGAAATCGATGGGGTGGCCGGCAAAAATTTCCGTATCAAACGCGGCAATGGTTTGCTGGCGTTCGGCCACGCGATCGAGAATGCGCTGTTCCAGCGCGCTCGCCGTCGCCGGCAACAGGGCGGGGTCGCCGGCGGTTACCGCGTCGTCGATGCGGTCGTGGATGGTGACGTGCACGGTCGCGGTGTCGCTCGAGGCGCTGTTGCTCGCGGTCAGGCTGAACTCGTAGGTCTCTGTCGCCATGGACGGCGGGTAGCGCACTTCGGTGTTCGCCGCCTCGCCGGTGCTGAACGTCACTGGCTTGCCGGATAGCTGCTGCCACTGATAGCTGAGGGTGCCATCGCCGCTGACGGTGCCGCTCAGGCTCAGGGCCTGGTCGTTGTATAGGTTCAATTCAGCGGGCAGCTCCACCGAGACCGGGGCGGATGAACCGCTGCTGTTGTCTCCGGGCGTTGTGCCGCTGTCGCCCGAGGATGAGTCGGAGGAGCCGCCACCACCACCGCAGCCGGCGAGGGCGATAAACATGAAAACAAAAAATGATTTTTTCAGGTAGCTGGTGATCATTGTTGTCCTTGTTGGTGATCTACACGTCCGGTTATTCAGGTGCCGGATGGCTATTCGGAATCGGGGGCGAGCATTATGCGGCATCGACGCATAGCGAGAGGGTAACTGGCAGGTATTGAGAATCTTTTGGCCTATTCTGGCGACAGGTCGGCAACCGCTTTGCGATATCGATCAAATTCATCGCACGGTGATTGAGCTGGGGAGGTGTTGATGCAGCCGTGGGTGGCCGCGGCATCGCAGCCCGGCAGTGGCACCGTGGCGCAAAATTCATTGAAAGCGCGACGGTGGGGTGATCGGGAGCGCGGCCTAGCGGGCTGCAGCGCGTGAACCGGGTCAATAAAAAAGCCGCTCGAAAGCGGCTTTTGTGGGGATGGCCGCAGGTCAGCGGCATGCAGTGGGCAGTTTGGGCTCAGAACTCGAACTCTGCCTGCCAGCGCAGGGTGGCATCTTCGGTGTCGTCGTTCAGGGCGAACATCACACCCAGTTCCCATTTCATCTTGCTGTTACCGAAGCGGTTGTTACCCAGCAGTACCGGGCCGGCCGCCTGGGTGTATTCATCCACGTAGTACTCTACTGCCGGCTCCAGGCTCGGGCCCATCCGGTAGCGTAGCTGGAATGAGCCCAGCGACTCGAGTTCATCTTCGGTCTTGTCGTTGCCAAACTGCTGCTCGAGCAGGAGGTTGGCGGTGGCCACGAACTTGCCCATACGTTTTTGAATGATCGGGCCCGCCTTGACTTCCCAGGCGTCGTCCTCGAGTTTCTTTTCCAGTTCGACCAGTGCACCGAAGTCGGCCCAGTATTCGCCCGCTTGGCTCAGCTGGAACTTGCTTTCGATTTCGGCTTCTTCAATTTTGAAGTTGCCATCTTCCTTCTCCCCGATCAGGTACCCCTCGACAAACCAGTTCTGGGTAACGCCGTAACCGAGGCCGAAATTGACTTCGTGCGCATCGGAAGAGTTGAGTCCATGGACACCGCGCATTTCCAGTTCCAGCTCACCCGGTTCAACCTGTGGGCTGTATACCTTGTCGACGCCGGCAAAGGCTGGAGCGGAAGACAGCGCCATGGTGAGCGCGGCCACGGGAAAAAATCTGCGAGTATTCATCAAAGACTGGTCCGTAAAAGTAGACGTTAAATTATTGGGGGAAGCCCGGCTCAGGCCTGAGCCGGCTGTTTCTTTTTCGATAGCTGCATACCGGTTCCGATCAGCAGCAGGGTCGCCAGGTAGAAGCTGAGATGTACCGCCGTCGGACGATCCTGGTAGCCGATCAGAACATGCAGCATCTGCCCGGCCACGGAATGCTGCGAGAGCAGGCCCGAGCTGTTCCAGAGCGGTTTGCCGCCCGCGATCACGCCGGCCTGCATCAAGTAGCCCGCGGCGCTGGCGGCCATGCCCGCTGCCAGGAACAGGATCAGCCAGCCGGTAATGCGGAACAGCTGACCGGGCGGAATCCGCAGCAGGCCGAAATACAGCAGCGCGCCCAGGGCGCAGCCCGCGGCCAGCCCCAGCATCCCGCCGGTCAACAGGGAACCACTGTCGCTTCCACCGGCGGCAATACCGTGCATGAACAGCACCACTTCCGAGCCCTCGCGCAGAACTGCCAGCCCCACCGCGGTGGACAGGAAATACATCGGCAGCTCGCCGCTCGAGACACTGCTGCCCACCCGCTTCAGGTGGGCAACCAGGGTCTTGGCGTGGCGGGACATCCACATGTTGTGCCACGCCAGCATTGCCACCGCAGTAAACAGCACTGCCGCATTGAACAGTTCCTGGCCCCTGCCCTCGAAGGCCATGGAGATCTGCTCGGCGATGTTGGCGATCAGCACCGCACCGGCCAGGCCTCCGAGCACGCCACCGGAAATCCACAGGTGCCGTTTCAGCACCCCCTGGGTGGCGGCCAGCACAATGGTGATGACCAGCGCGGCCTCGAGCACTTCGCGGAAAACGATAATGGCTGAACTGAACATGGCTTACCTGTCGGGAGGTTATTGGGCGACGATTTTGCCCTGGGCGGTGGCTTCGTGAAATTCGCCGAAGTAGCTGTATTCACCCGGATCCATCGGGTCGAGGAAAATCACTACCTGGCTGTTACCGGCCACAATTTTTTCGCGGTACAGGTCGTAGCTTTCAAACTCTTCCGGGGTGGGGTCCTGATTGACCAGCAGCAGCTTTACTTTCTGCCCGGCAGGCACCACCAGCTTGGCGGGTGCAAACACGTGGTCCTTGATCACGATCTTGAACTCTTTTACCTCTGCCATGGCGCTCGAGGCCGCAGCCGCGAGGACCAGGATCGAAGCAGTCATCAGTCTGCGTAGCATTATATCCAACCCCAATCTAAATAAGAACGCTTCGCATTATAGGTGCGGCTGCGGATTCCTCAAGCGCTCTTTTCGTCGCGGAGCCGGCTTTTGAATAAATTGGTCAAAATTTGTTCAGTTGGGCGGGCGGGATCGGGGCCCGGCGGCTTTGGCGGGTAGGGAGGTGGCCGCTCAGTGCTCACCCCAGGGGTTGGGCTTGCGGAAGGTGGCGATGTACAGCGCCTCCACCTTGCTGCGCGCCCACGGCGTCTTGCGCAGAAACTTGAGGCTGGATTTCAGCGACGGGTTGCTCTTGAAACAGTTGATGTCGATCCGCTGCGCCAGCCCGTCCCAGCCGTAGCGCGCTTCCAGCTCCTCGACGATGGTGGCCAGGGTAATACCGTGCAGCGGATTGTTGGGTTGCGAATCAGACATCTTGGCGGATTACCTGGCCGGGCGCTCGCCGGCATCATCGATGGAAGGGCGCGATTGTACGGGCATACCGGGCCGGCGATCCACCGCAACGCTGGCGCGGTCATGCAGCAGGGGGCACGCTTGTCAAAACACGCGCCTGCCCCCATATATTCTTACCCGCCTGTATTAATAAGTAGACGTTTATGTCGAATGCCGCCGAATCCACCGCCCGCGCCGCAGCGGAAACCGCGCCACCGCAAACCAGCATGACCGCCCGCCAGATGCTGGCGGCGCTGTGGCAGTTTGTGCGGCCTTACCGCAAAACCCTGGTGGCTGCCGGCATCGCACTGGTGTTTACCGCGGGGATTACCCTGTCCATTGGCCAGGGGGTGCGCCTGCTGGTGGACAACGGCCTGACCGGCGATTCCAGCGCAGCCCTGGCCCACGCGGTGCTGGTGCTGCTGGGCCTGGCAGTACTGATGGCGTTCGGCACCTATGCGCGCCACTACCTGGTGTCGTGGCTGGGAGAGCGCGTGGTGGCCGACCTGCGCAAGGCCGTGTTCGATCATATCGTGACGCTGCACCCCAGCTATTTCGAGACCAACCGCAGCGGCGAGATCATGTCGCGCCTCACCACCGACACCACGCTGCTGCAACATATTATCGGCACCTCCTTTTCCATGGCGCTGCGCAGTTCGCTGATGTTTATCGGCGCGCTGGTGCTGCTGCTGTTTACCAATCTCAAACTGAGCCTGATGGTGTTGGTGGGCGTGCCGCTGGTGTTGCTGCCGATCGTGCTCTACGGCCGCCGCGTGCGCAAACTGTCCAAGGCCAGCCAGGACTCGATCGCCGATGTGGGCAGTTACGCCGGCGAGATTATCCAGCACATCAAAACCGTGCAGAGCTACACCCGTGAGCACGATGAGCAGCGGGCCTTCGCCCGCGAAGTGGAAACCGCGTTTGACGTGGCCAAGCGCCGCGTGCGCCAGCGCTCGCTGCTGGTGGCGGTGGTGATCATGCTGATGTTCGCCGCCGTGGGCTGCCTGTTGTGGGTGGGCGGCAATGACATGATCGCCGGGCGCATGAGCAGCGGCGACCTCGCCGCGTTCGTGTTTTACGCGTTTATGATGGGCTCTGCGGTGGCCACCATCTCCGAGGTGTACGGCGAACTGCAGCGCGCCACCGGCGCCACCGAGCGCCTGATGGATCTGCTCGGCGTGGAGCCGGAAATCCCGGTCGGCAGCGGTGCCGGCGATGAAACTGGTGAAGAAGAGAAAAGCCGCGGCCAGGTCGCCTTCGAGGCGGTGGACTTCAGTTACCCGTCACGCCCCGACCAGCCCGCGGTGCGCCAGCTGAGCCTGGATGTGGCCGCCGGCAGGAGCCTGGCACTGGTGGGCCCGTCCGGCGCGGGCAAGTCCACCCTGCTGGAACTGCTGCAGCGTTTTTACGATCCGCTGGGCGGGCGCATCACGCTCGACGGTGTGGATATCCGTGCAATGGATACCGGCGCCCTGCGCCGCCAGATCGCCGTGGTGCCACAGCAACCGGCGCTGTTTACCGCCGATGTCTGGTACAACATCCGCTATGGCCGGCCCGACGCCAGCGATGCCGAAGTCATCGCCGCGGCCAAAGCCGCCCACGCGCACGAATTTATCCAGCAGCTGCCGGGCGGCTACAACAGCCACCTGGGCGAGCAGGGCACGCGGCTGTCCGGCGGGCAGAAACAGCGCATCGCCATCGCCCGCGCCATCCTCAAGGATCCGAAAATCCTGCTGCTGGACGAAGCCACCAGCGCGCTGGATGCCGAGAGCGAATACCACGTGCAGCAGGCGCTACAGGCGCTGATGCAGGGCCGCACCACCATCATCATCGCCCACCGGCTGGCGACGATTCTGCACGCGGACAATATCGCCGTGCTGGATCAGGGGCAGGTGGTTGCGCAGGGTACGCACGCAGAGCTGATACAGGCCTCGCCGCTGTATAAACGACTGGCGGAATTGCAGTTCCAGGATCTGGACAGTCAGGAGCACCGGCGCTCCTGATCGGCCCGGCGCCGCCTGCGCGGGAAATCAGGCGAATGCCGGGCGAAAAGTTGCCGGTGTGGTTCCCGTCCATTTCTTGAATGCCTTGCGAAAGCTCGACGCATCGGAAAAACCGAGCTGCATCGCGATATCGGACACGCTCATCGATGTCTGCTGCAGGTAATCCACCGACATATTCCTGCGGGTGTCGTTCAAAATGGACTGGAAACTGTGCCCGCACTCGCCCAGCTTGCGCGCCAGGGAGCGCACGGATAATCCCAGCTCTTTCGCGACCTGAACGGCACCCGGGAAGTGACCGGGGTTTTCAATCAGCAATGACTTTACCTGGTGCACGATATCAGCATCGTTCTCCAGCGCCGCCAAGATTGACTCGCAGGAATGCAAACATTTTCGCAATACCGATGCGCTGGCGCAGGGCACTCGATCGTGAATGCTGGAGGCATCGAATTCCAATTGCAGTACCGGTGAGTCAAAAACAACCTCGCAATTGAACAGCAGGCGATAGCTGTCGCCGTAGCCAGTGTCCGGATAGGGCAGGTGCAGGCAGAAATTGTTGAGCGGCCGCTTCAGTATGTTTCCACACAGGGTGGCCATGGTTCCCAGCCAGTACTCCGAGTAGATCGGCAACAGTTCCGGCGAAACCTGAAACCGGCTTCCCGCCACACGCCCGATGTGGTCTTCCACGGTAATGGTCTTATCCAGTGCCGGGCCGGTCAGGCGGATATAGCGCAGCCCCAGCTCAAACGCGTCCGCCAGGGTGCGCGCACTGATCAGTGCGAAGCCAATGATCCCGAAGTCTGAAAAGTGCGCCTTACCGGCGGCCAGCAGGCCAATATCCGGCCGCGGCGAGAGGCGCAGGGCGTTGCGGAAGATGATTTCCAGCTGATTGAACGATGTGCGTGCCTCCGGATTTTTCAGCTGCCGTTCCGGGATGCCGCTGCCCTCCAGTATCTGCCTGAGCGGGACGCCGAGTTCCGCCACTGTGGATATCAGGCGGACGCTGCTCTGGAGTCTGTAACACTGCCTCTCTCTGTCTGGATCGAAGTAAGAGAAAAGTTCCATGATTTTGCAGGCTGTCCCCGGTTGGGTGCTTTGTGAGCTGGCGATTAAATCAACTTTTGGCAGAAATGGACACTCCCGTGTCCCCAAAAAACCTTAAGTGACTCGCTGGCCCGTGGTTTCTTGTGCCGGCGCTCAAAACAGGTTTGCGGGGCGGATTTCCCCGGCTGCTTGCGGTTGGCTGACCGACGGGTTTTACCTGGACAGAGCGTAAATAATAACAGTAGCCACGAGAGAGAATAAGTATGAAAACATTGTCCAGCGCAATCGCTCTGTTTGCAGCCGTGTGCAGCGCTTCCACCTTTGCCGGAGAAGCAGGCAGCCAACTGATCAAATTTGGTGCCGCGTCTGTAAGCTACAACAATGATTCCACAGAACTGAAAGACAGCACTGGCCTGCCCCTGACGCCGGCCGGTATTACCGCATCGGCCGAAGATAGCAATGTCGCCCTGCTGGAATACGATTACTTCGTCACCGATGACTGGTCCATCCAGCTTGCAGCGGGCGTGCCCCCCACCGTAAAACTCACTGCAGGCGGCACTGCTGCGGCCCTCGGCAATGTGGGTGAGACCAGTGTTCTGACCCCGGCGGTATTGGGCCTGTATCACTTTGACCTGGCCGATAAACTGAGTGCCTACGTTGGTGCCGGCGTTAACTACACCAAGTTTAACGACGTAAAAATTTACGAGAACTACGAACAGGCGTTTGGCGGTGCGAGCACGGGCAGCATCGACGACAATATCGGCCCTGTGGTCAAGCTCGGCGCCAGCTACGCGATGAATGAAAACTGGTCTGTAGACCTGGCTTACTCCCACTACTGGGTAACCAGCGATATCGAAGTCACCACCGACACCCCGCAGATCGGCAAGGTGACCCGCTCCATCAGCATCGATGCAGATCCCGATATTTTCTCCATGACCGTTGGTTACCAGTTCTGATCACTGGTCTCCAGCGCACCTTGTCAGGTGCGCTTCACCTGCACGGTGAAGCATAAAAAAGCCGGCGTGACACAGAGTTCACGCCGGCTTTTTTAATGGGCGGCCCAAATGCCAAGTGGAGCCCTAGGCCGCCTGGGCTTCCGCCCTGGCGCGGTCGGCCAGGTACTCGTCGTAGGTGCCCTGGAAGTCGTACAGCTTGTGGTCCTTGATCTCCAGTACGCGGGTGGCCAGTGAGGAGACGAACTGGCGGTCGTGGCTGACGAAGATCAGCGTGCCCTCGTACTGTGACAGCGCCTTGTTCAGCGCCTCGATGGATTCCATATCCAGGTGGTTGGTGGGCTCGTCCATGATCAGCACGTTGGTGTCGGCCATCATCAGCTTGCCGAACAGCAGGCGGTTCTTCTCGCCCCCGGAGCATACGCGCGCTTTCTTGTTGGCGTCGTCGGCGGTAAACAGCAGGCGGCCTAGGATACCGCGCACGGCCAGGTCGTCGTGCTTGGGCAGGCGCCACTGCGACATCCACTCGAAGATGGTGAGATCGTTGTCGAAATCCGCACTGCTGTCCTGCGGGCAGTAGCCGATGGCGGCGTTTTCCGACCACTTCACCACACCGTTGTTGGCCTGCAGTTCGTCCACCAGGCAGCGCAGCAAGGTGGTCTTGCCCACGCCGTTCTCGCCGATCACCGCCAGGCGCGCACCGGCTTCCAGAATCATCTCGCCACCGGCAAACAGCGTCTCGCCGTCAAAACCGTGGGCCAGGTCTTCCAGTGTCAGCGCCTGCCGGTGCAGCTTCTTGCTCTGCTGGAAGGTGATGTAGGGCTTCACCCGGCTGGACGGCTTGACCTCTTCCAGCTTGATCTTCTCCATCTTCTTCGCGCGCGAGCTGGCCTGCTTGGCCTTGGACGCGTTGGCGGAGAAGCGGTTGACGAACGATTGCAGCTCTTCGAGCTCGGCGGTCTTCTTCGCGTTCTCCGCGTGCAGCTGGTCCTGGATCAGCGTGGAAGCGGCGACGAAATCCTCGTAGTTGCCGGGGAAGACGCGCAGCTCGCCGTAATCGATATCCGCCATGTGCGTGCACACCTGGTTGAGGAAGTGGCGGTCGTGGGAAATGATGATCATGGTGCTGCGGCGCTGGTTCAGTACTTCCGCCAGCCAGTGGATGGTGTGGATATCCAGGTTGTTGGTGGGTTCGTCCAGCAGCAGGATGTCCGGGTCGGCAAACAGCGCCTGTGCCAGCAGTACGCGCAGCTTCCAGCCCGGCGCCACCTGTTTCATCAGGCCGAAGTGCAGGGATTCCTCGATACCCGCCTCCAGCAGAATCTCGCCCGCGCGGCTCTCGGCGCTATAGCCGTCCAGCTCGGCGAACTGCACCTCCAGCTCCGCCACGCGCATACCGTCTTCCTCGCTCATTTCCGGCAGCGAGTAGATGCGGTCGCGTTCCTGCTTGATTTCCCACAGGCGCGTATCGCCCATGATCACCGCGTCCACCACGGTGTGCTCCTCGAACGCGAACTGGTCCTGGCTGAGGATGCCCAGGGTGGTGCCCGGCTCCATCGACACATTGCCGGCGCTCGGCGCCAGCGCCCCGCTCAGGATCTTCATAAACGTGGACTTGCCGCAGCCATTGGCCCCGATCAGGCCGTAGCGGTTGCCGTTGCCGAACTTGGCAGAGATGTTCTCAAACAGCGGCTGGGCACCGAACTGCATGGTGATGTTCGCGGTGGTAATCAAGAGCGTATTCCCGGGAGCTTGGAGGTGGGCACAACTAATAAGAGTGAGCAATGGCAGCCGCCGGCGCACAGCCGGCCAGCGGGCCGCGCACTATACGGGCTGGCGGGCCGAGTGTCGAGGAATTTGTGTGAAAATTGATCAGCGGGAGGCTGCTGCGCAGCCGCTACCAGCCACTGCCGGTCATGGCCATACAGGGGGTAACGCCAAGGTTGCGCAGCCAGGTGGTCAGGCGTCGCCCTTCACGCACACATACACCGAGTTGGTCGACTCGCCGCTTAAAAACGGGTTGTAGAAAGAAACCACATGGGACTCGACCGTCGCAAACACCGTTCGCAGCAACGCCTCGAAATCCGCCTCGGGAAGGTTCTGCGACCACATGGCGAAGACGCCGTTGGGCTTGAGCTGCTCCGCCATCAGGGCCAGGTTTGCGCTGGTGTAGAAGCTGGCGTTGGCGGCGTTCAGGTATTCGCTGGGGGAGTGGTCGATATCCAGCAGGATGGCATCGAACTGCTTGCCGGGGTTGTGCGGGTCAAAGCCCGTCGCCGGGGCGGTGGCCAGATCGAAGAAGCTGCCGTGCACATAGCGATTGCGCGGATCGGCATTGAGGATCTGGCCGAGCGGCACCTTTTCGTCCTTGTGCCAGCCGATCACGGTGTCCAGCGCCTCGACCACCAGCAGCTCGGCGATCCGCGCGTCTTTCAGGGCGGCCACGGCGGTATAGCCCAGGCCCAGGCCGCCGACCACGACATCGAGCTTATCGCCCTGCACCGCCGCCAGGCCCAGCGTCGACAGCGCCTCTTCCGCCTCTACGAACATGCTCGACATCAGGAACTCTTCGCCGAGTTTTACTTCGTAAATATCCCGGTCACCCAGCGCGGGAATGCGCCGCCGGCGCAGGGAGATCTCACCGAGGGGCGAGGCCTGGCTATCTAATTCTTCAAACAATCTGGACATCGTGGTTTTTTCTCTGGCTGCGGTTGGGGGCGGTGGTGGCGCTCAAAAGTTAGCGCGCGCGGTTACAGCGCATAGCGGGCGATATAGTGCGCGATATCCATAATCCGCGACCTGCCGCTGAACTCGAAGCGCACCTTGCCCAGCGCGGAGAAGTACAGCTCCAGCTCGCTGTCGATATCGAAGGTGCCGGAAGTCTCCACCGAATAGGCGACGATATTCTTATAGGGCAGGGAAGTGAAATCCTTCTTGCTGCCGGTAATGCCCTGTACATTCACCGCGATAATGCGCTTGCTGGTGAACACCACACCGTCGCGCATGGATTTGTAGGAATCGAGAATCTCCTCGCCGTCGAGCAGCAGCGGTGCCACCTTGTCCGCGTAGCCCGGATTCTGTTTGAGCTTGAACACGCTCTTGTTTTCGAAGTCGATCATCGGGATTCCCGCCGTGTGTAATATGAGGTAATGGCGTGCGTGGAAATTTTGCGGTAAAAAATCCACGTGGACCCAATATATTACCTGACACCGGGTTTGCCTAATAATGTCATAAGAACAGCACACGGTGCCCACCGCAGCGATTACGCCTATGTCCCCCGACGCCCAAACCGAAATCGACCGCCTCTACCAGGCGGAGTCCCGCCGCGTGCTCGCCACCCTGATCCGCCTGCTGGGGGATTTCGACCTGGCCGAGGAGGCCCTGCACGAGGCCTTCGCCGCCGCGCTGGCGCAGTGGCCCGAGGAGGGCATGCCGGCCAATCCGCGCGCCTGGCTGGTGTCCACCGGGCGCTTCAAGGCGATCGACCAGCTGCGCCGCAAGGCGCGCTTTAACGTGTCCTACGAGGAGGTGGCCGAGCGCCTCGAAGCGGAACTGGCGACTGAGGAAGTGGAAGCACACGGCATTGCCGACGACCGCCTGCGCCTGATCTTCACCTGTTGCCACCCGAGCCTGGCGCCGCAGGCGCAGCTGGCGCTGACGCTGCGCGAAGTGTGCGGCCTCACCACCGAAGAAATTGCCAGCGCCTTCCTCACCGCCACGCCGACGCTGGCGCAGCGTATCGTGCGCGCCAAGGCGAAAATCCGCGATGCCAGAATCCCTTATCAGGTGCCGGAAGGCGGCCAGTTGCCGGAACGTCTCGGCAGTGTCCTGCAGGTGATCTACCTGATCTTCAATGAGGGCTATTCCGCCTCCGCCGGTGACCACCTGATCCGCCACGACCTGGCCGCGGAAGCCATTCGCCTCGCGCGCCTGCTGTGCCAGCTGCTGCCGGAACCCGAAGCCGAGGGCCTGCTGGCGCTGTTGCTGCTGCAGGACTCGCGCCGCGCCGCGCGTGTCTCCGCCGGCGGTGACCTGATCCTGCTGGAGCAGCAGGATCGCACCCTGTGGGACCAGCAGCAGATCGGCGAGGGCACCGGCCTGGTACTGCGCGCACTGGCCAGCCGCCGCTACGGCCCCTACACGCTGCAGGCCGCCATCGCCGCCGTGCACGCCGAAGCCGTTTCCGTGGCGGCCACCGACTGGGCGCAGATCGTCGGCCTCTACGACGCCCTGCTCGAACTGGCCCCGTCGCCGGTGGTCGAGCTCAACCGCGCGGTGGCCGTGGCAATGCGCGATGGCCCCGCCCAGGGCCTGCAGCTGATCGATGCCCTGCTCGCCCGCGGCGCACTCACCGACTACCACCTGTCCCACGCCGCCCGCGCCGACCTGTACCGGCGCCTGGGGCAAAAAGACCAGGCGCGCGCCGCCTACCAGCGCGCGCTGGCGCTGGCTCAGCAGGGCCCGGAACAGCGTTTCCTCTCTCGCCGCCTCGCCGAGCTGGACGCCGGCTGACACGCCCTGGCCGTATTGCGCAAAAATTTTTTTTTGCGGCCCTGTCGAATGGCTCCCGCCCGGTGCGACTAACCATCAAACCAACCCGCTGGCGCCTGCTTAGTGGCAGTCTCCCGCGGATACGGAATCAACCAAGGAGCAGGCAAGATGAAGTTCATGATTATGCGCAAGGCCGACGCCAACACCGAAGCCGAAGTCATGCCCAGCCAGGCGCTGCTGGAAGCCATGGGGCGCTACAACGAGCAGATGGTGAAAGACGGCGTGTTTGTCGATGGCACCGGCCTCAAGGCCAGCCGCTATGGCGCCAGGATCGATTTCCGCGACGGCCAGCCGCTAGTGACCGACGGCCCCTTTACCGAAACCCACGAACTGCTGGCCGGCTTCACTGTGTTCGAAGCGGCCTCCAAGACCGAAGCCATCGAGCGGGCGAAGCAGTGGCCGGCACTGGACGGCGACCGCAACGTCTCGCTGGAGCTGCGCCAGCTGTTCGAGATGGAAGATTTCGACAGCGGCGACGGCCTCGAGGTGCACAAGAACATGGCCGCACGCCTCGAGCGCCAGCCTGCCAACATTTCTACGCTGGTCTGTTTCAACGGCCGCTGCGCCGAGGCGCTGCAGTTTTACGCCGACGTACTTGGCGGCGAAATCGAGATGATGATGACCTACGCCGAATCCCCCATGGCCGGTGATGTCGACGAGGAATGGCGGGAGAAAGTCCTGCACGGCCGTATCGCCATCGGCAAATTGAAGCTGATGGGTTGTGATGTGGAGCCGGAACGCTATCAAAAGCCACAGGGATTCCACGTGCAGGTCAGCTACCCGGATGTGGAGCGCACCCGCATCGCGTTCAACGGCCTGGCCGACCAGGGCACCATCGACATGCCGTTCAGTGAAACCTTCTGGTCAAAGGGCTTCGGCCTGGTTACCGACCGCTTCGGCATTGCCTGGGTGGTCAACTGCGATGCCCCGGCAGAGCAATAACGCAGGCAAGTGTGCGAACCGATACCTCCTCCCGCTCGTTGAGGGAGGCTTCCAAGCCGGAATGCCAGCCAATGAAATACCTGTGCCTTGCCTACGACGAAGAAGAGAAATTTCGCGCCATGTCGCCGGCGGAATGGCAGGCGCTGCGCGCCGAAACCCTCGCCTTTGTGGAAGCCCTGCACACAAGCGGGCAACTGTTGGCGTCAGAAGCACTGCAGAGCGCAGCGAGCGCCGCCACCCTGCACATGCGCGACCACTGTCCGTTGCTGAGCGACGGCCCCTTTGCCGAGACCCGCGAGCAGCTGGACAGTTTTTTCCTGATCGAGGCGCAGGATTTCAACGAGGCAATCCGCATTGCATCACAGTGGCCATCCGCGCGTTTCGGCACTATTGAGATTCGCCCGGTGTGCGAAGACCACCATTACTGAAACATAAGGAGCAATGAATGAAGTACCTGGCACTGGTTTATTACGACGAACAAATCATGGACCGCCTGTCGCAGCAGGAATGGGACGCGCTGAACCAGGAATGCAAGGCATGCGTCGCGCGCCTGAGCGAAGGCGGCCACTACATCACCGGCAGCCCGCTGCTGCCCACCAGCACCGCCACCACGGTGCGCGTGCGCGACAACCGCGTCACCACCACCGACGGCCCCTTTGCCGAGACCAAGGAGCAGCTCGCCGGCTTTTACATGCTCGAAGCGCAGGATCTCGACGAAGCCATCGCCCTGGCCGGCAAGATCCCGCCGGCCCGTTACGGCTCGGTGGAAGTCCGCCCGGCGCGGGAACTGATGGAAAAAGGCAACCAAGCCGGCGGCAACGCGGCCAACACAACAGGAGCAACCTTATGACGGGTACCGTGCGTCTTCACCGCATCCTGCGCGCGCCGGCGGAGCGCGTATACCGCGCTTTCCTGCAGCCGCAGGCGTTGGCCAAATGGATGCCGCCCGACGGCTTCACCGCCGACTTCGAACACCTGGATGCCAGGGTGGGCGGCAGCTTCAAAGCCTCATTTACCAATTTCACCAACGGGCACAGCCATTCGTTCGGCGGCGAATACCAGGAGCTGGTCGAAAGCGAGTTGATCCGCTATACCGACAAATTCGATGACCCGAACCTGCCCGGCACCATGAACGTGACCATCACCCTGAAAACCGTAATTTGTGGCACCGAGCTAAGCATCGTCCAGGAAGGCATTCCCGAAATGATTCCGGTGGAGATGTGCTATCTCGGCTGGCAGGAATCTCTGCTCGCCCTGGCCCGCCTGGTCGAACCGGAAATCGATCAGTGACTACTATTAACCCGGCCGACAATAAACCTGACTGCCACCGCAATAGATACCGCCAGCACAAGGAGACACCGTGAACAGCTACCTCGCCATTTATATCGGCACCCCGGACTCAATGCAGAAGTGGGACCACCTCAGTGATGCGGAGCGCGAGCAACGCATGCAGGAGGGCATGGCCGCCTGGCATGCGTGGATGGACAAGCATAAAGAAATCCTGGTGGCGTCCGGCGGCCCGCTGGGCAAGACCAAGCGCATCGATCCCGACGGCATTACCGACATCCGCAACAACATGACCGGCTATGTGATCGTGGAAGCGGAATCCCACGACGCCGCGGCCAAACTGTTTGAAGGGCACCCGCACTTCACCATCTTCCCCGGCAACAGCGTGGAAGTGATGGAGTGCAAGGCGATACCCACAGCCTGAGGCCGGCCACACAGCCGCGGTGCGGCTGTGGATAACTCAATCGGAACCGACAGCGGGGCTGCAGATGCTCAAACTCTACGGAACACCGCCAACCCGCGTACTGCGCGTTATGTGGCTGCTGAATGAACTGGGGCTGGAATACGAAAGCCACCCGGTCGACCTGATGAAGGGCGAGGCGCACACGGAAGACTTCCTCGCCCTCAACCCCGCCGCCAAAGTCCCGGTGCTGGTAGACGGCGACTTCGTGCTGACCGAGTCCGCCGCGATCCAGCTCTACCTGGCCGAGAAGTACCCGGAAGCGGGGTTTATTCCGCAGTCACTGGAAGAGCGCGCGCAGATGTACCGCTGGCTGTTCTTTCTCGTCACCGAGATCGAGCAACCCCTGTGGCGCATCGCGCGGCACACCAGCCTGTACCCGGAGGACAAACGGTTGCCCCAGGACGTGGAGCTGGCGCAGCGCGAATGCCGAAGGATGGTGGCCGTACTCGAGCAGCATATGCAGGGGCGGGAATTTATCGTCGGCGAGCGGCTGAGCGTGGCCGACTTCAACGCGGCGCATACGCTCGATTGGGCCGATGCGGCGCAGCTGCTCGATGATGCGCCGCGGTTGCGGGAGTACCTGCAAACCCTGTATGCACGCCCGACGGCGCCGATACGGATTGCCGAGGCGCTGGCAGCGCTGGGCGGTTAGCTGACGGCGTGAGGCCGGCGTTAATGGGGCTAAAGCGCGGATTGCCTGCAGGGGTTGGCGACTTCCACGCGATCGCGCAATTTCCCTGAGCCAGTTTTCGCAGGGCTTCGCCGGCAGGCAGTTTTCTTCGCCGCCTTAATCCCGCTGTTCCGCGCGGCGGTCAGAGGGGCGCCCATTGAGTGGCTCACCCGGCGGTATTCCTGTCAGTTACGCGGTGGTCATCGCCAGCAGCCGCTCGGCCTGGCGGCGCAACTCCGCCTTGAGTGCCGTCGGCTGCAGAATCTCGAAGCCAAATGGCAGCCACGACAGTTGTGCGGCGAACCAGGTCAGGCTGCCGGTGTGCGCGCGCCAGATCACCGCCTCGCCTGTGGGGGTGATCAGGCCCAGCTCGTCGCCGAGCACCGCGCTGGCGCGCGCGAGGGTGGTATGCAGCAGTATCTCCACTTCAATACCGGCATCCAGGCTGGCAAAACTGCCGGTGAGGTAGGCGGCGGCATCAAAATCCTGTGGCCGCTGGAACGGGGTTTCCAGCCGGCGTAACTGCTGCATACGATCGAGGCGGAAGGTGCGCAGGTCGTCGCGCAGGTGGCAGTGGCCCACCGCGTACCAGCGGCCGCGGCGAAACACCAGGCCATAGGGGTCGAATTCGCGCCGCGTGGCACTGCCGTCCGCGTTACCGCGGCCACCGGCGTAATCGAACACCGTGCGGCAGCGGTGCTGGGTAGCGGCGGCCAGAGTTGCCAGCGTGAGACTGTCCGGCGCCGCCCTCGGTACCAGATCCAGGGTGATGCTGTCATCGAGTGCGCGCAGCTGCTGTTTCAGTTTCTGCGGCATGACCCGTTCCAGCTTGGCCTGGGCGCTGGCAACGGCGGTAGAGACTTCGCCCACACTGAGGCTGCGCGCCGCCAGCAGGCCGAGGGAGATGGCGAGGGTCTCCTCGTTGGTGAACATCATTGGCGGCAGCTTGTAGCCCGACACCAGCCGGTAGCCGCCATACCGCCCGCGCTCGGCCGTCAACGGAATACCGATTTCCTCAAGCGTGGCGATATAGCGGCGCAGCGTGCGGCCGTCCACGCCCAGCATCTGCGCCAGCTGGCTGCCGGTGGCATTGCCGTGGCTCTGCAGCAGCTCCAGCAGCGCCAGTACGCGTGTCGTCGGATTCGACATGACTTGCATTCCGCTTATTTTATTAGGGCGGAATATAGCCTAATTAGCACTTACAGTGCTCGCGTTCGATTCACAAGCCCGATAAATGCAAAGCAATGGAGAGCAGCCATGCCCAATGAAGTCATTCTGTATACCAACCCCCAATCCCGCGGCCGCATCGCGCGCTGGATGCTGGAAGAAGTGGGTGCGCCCTATCACGTGGAGGTACTCGATTACGACGGCAGCATGAAAACGCCCGCCTACCTGAAGATCAATCCGATGGGTAAAGTGCCGGCCATCGTCTACTGCGACCAGGTGGTGACCGAGGGCGCCGCCATCTGCGCCTATCTGGCGGAAGCCTTCCCGCAGGCGGAACTGGCCCCGCGGCCCGCAGAGCGCGCCAGCTATTACCGCTGGCTGTTCTTTGCCGCCGGGCCGCTGGAAGCGGCGATTATCGACTACAAGACCTTCGGCGTGGAGCCGGATGCGCAGAAACAGGTGATGGTGGGCTACGGCAGTTACGAAACTGTGCTCGATAACCTCGCCGCCTGGCTCGGGGCGCACACGTTTATTACCGGCGAACGCTTTACCGCCGCCGACGTGTATGTGGGCGCGCAGATCAACTGGGGCCTGCAGTTTGGCACCATTGAAAAGCGGGCGGAATTCACTGCCTACGCCGAGCGCGTTACAGACCGCGACGCCTACCGTCGCGCCATGGCCAAAGATGACGCGCTGGTGGAGACCGCCTGATAAAAATGCGCTGCCACGACGGCTGCCACTGCGGCGCGCGCTCGTTCGGTAGGGGTAGATGAAGGAAATAGGCGGCGACATCGTCGCCGCCTATTTGTCGATGTGAATCGGCGTTATCCCGCAGCGGCATCCATCCACATAATCTCCCAGATATGTCCGTCCAGATCCCGGAAGGAGCGGCCGTACATAAAGCCGTAGTCCTCGGGCTGGCGGAAACTGCTACCGCCTGCCGCAACGGCCTGGTCGAGCAGCCTATCCACCTCGGCGCGGCTCTCGGCGGAAAGGCATACCAAAACCTCGGTGCTCTTGCCGGTATCGCAGATCTCGAGGTCGGGCGTGAAACTGAGGAACTTCTCGCGGGTGAGCAGCATGACAAAATTGCTTTCGCCGATGATCATGCAGGTTGCGGTGTCATCGGTGAACTTGGGGTTGAACTCGAAGCCGAGCCGGGAGAAGAACTCGATGGACTTCCCTAAATCGGCTACTGGCAGGTTTACGAACATCTTTCTGGACATGGTATTTCCTCGGTTGCAGCCAACGATGGATTGTTTTGGTATCCAGTAGTCGTATCAGTTAGTCGGAAATCGACAGCAGCGGCAAATTATGTGGCGGAAAAAATCGCCCTAGACGAGGGATTACCCAGATAGGAATATTGACGGTGTGGACTCCGAGAATCGGTGGGCGACAGCGGGTGATGGAACACTTGCATCGATTAGAACTGTGAGTGGCTTACAAGCCTACATAATCATTCGTCATATTTGCCCCGATTCAAGCCATGGTTACCGTGAAGCACCTAAATTGATGTAGACAGTTTCGAAATAATTGGGGCAGAGTAATTTTTTGGTATGGCCTCAGATGTTTATTGTCGATCTAAAATAATACTCTGGCCCTAATTATTTTTGCATCTGATCTAGGTCTGCCGTTAAATTATTCACAGATGAAGTTTCAGCAAGGATCGTACTTTAGCTGCCCACATAACTAAACCCGTCATTCGCGGTCGTGTTGATGGTAACAGCGAGGCCAAGGTTGGCGTAACAGTCTATCCAGGCTCCGAAGAAACCATCCGGATCATTTATTTGGTAAACGCCGCAATTGGAATCAAAAAAATACAAATGATTGCCACGGCTGCGATAGGCCCCCGCGGCATGACCTCCGCCCCGCCGGCCTTCGAGAGTGGATTTCAAGGTAAAACTCATGTAGACCCCGCGCCCCCTTTTGAGATATGCGGGGTCGCAGGCATTGACGATGGAGGGCTGAACTTCAATTACTTGCCGGTATCCGCGCTGCACATAGCCGGACATCAATGTCTGTTCGAATTTAACTCTGCTTTTTACCAGGACATTGTCGAGATCCTCGTTTCTCTTGAGGCGATACAGGTCCACGATATCATTTTGCTGGAAATTTCCCGAGTATTGGATCTGCCTGGGTGCGGCGCGCATCACCGTGTCGCGGTTGCGCTCGCTGTGAATCGCGTCGCCGGCGGAATCCCCGTTGAACACCCCTCCGCGAGTCCGCTTTTCCTTTAGCCATGCACAGGTTAACGAGGCGCAAACACCTCCCTTGATAAGATCGAAATGGTCTTCGGGCAAGTGGACTGCATTGATGGCGCCACCATTGATCTCTCCGTGGGGATTCAGCGCCTGGATAGATTTTCCCTGCTGGAACTTGTAAACCTTAAGGGCGTGCTCGCGAAGAGCCTGGAAATTGTAGTGGCCGGCCATGGCATCGTCCTCTGTTGCGTTGGCGTGCACTCATTGGATAGTGAAAGCCAGTTTTGTGATAGGTCCCTGTCGTTTAATGCCTGTCCGGACTGCACGTTGAACTTCAGGGTGAATGTTCAATATTCCCTGTTGGAATAAGAATTTCTTTCCCGGCGGGTTCTGGCGGGTTCAGGCGGGTTTTGGGTCCAAAATGGTAGAGGTGCCCAGCCTCGCCGCCGCAGAATAGACGACTATTGGCGAAGTGACGATCGAAATTCAAGTTCTGGCGGGAATGTGCGCCAATATTTACCCTATGTTAATTTGTTAAATTCTGTGGTCCACGATGCCGTTGGCGCGCAAGATTCTATATCGGGTTTTAATTTATTGGGGTGGGTTATTTTTGTGTGGTTCCCCTCCCGCAATCCCATCAATATCAACCTGGCAAAACTATCTCGTGCTACATAAATCGGCATATCGGGCGCTGGAAGGGTTGTTGGGCCCTTACGGGGAGTTTCTGCCCTGTAAATATAAAAATGCGAAGTTCTACCTGTTCAACCCCTTGACCATCGCAGAAGATCTCGACGCCGTCGTGCCGGGTTCGGTGACAAGGAAAGGAAATTTGCTCTCCGGGATTGAATTTGATGAGGAGAAATTGGGGGCAGCGCCGGTTTTCAGGAGCAAAGAAAGCTATATCAGCATCTACTGCTCAGAGGCATTCAAAGATGTAGTTGAGTCTGAAGAACTAGATGGGCTGATTTTTAGCAATAATTTGACGCAGATTTAAAGTCATATTTCCGGTGGGGCTGGAGTGGGTTGAGGTGGCGCTTACTTTGAATTATCCATTTAGATGATGATCTTCTAGATATTGTATCGTTGCAAGTTGTCAGGGTCAGATTGACACTTTGGGCATAATTATAAACGTATTTTTCCGTGGGATTTCGCGTCAAAAAGTTCATCTGACCCCATTCACCCTACTTGTTTCATTGGGCTCACCGGCCCAGTGCCACTTCCACTGCCTGTTCCAGGTCATCCGCCTGAGCGGCCGGCGCGTCCATCAGCCCGTGGTAGACGCGATCCTGGCGCCGCACCCAGACAGCCTGCAGCCCGGCGCGCATGGCGCCGTGGGTGTCCCAGGCGTGAGCGGCAATGAGCGTAGCCTGTTCGGGTGCCACGTTCATTTTCCGGGCGGCGCCCTGATAAACGTCGGCTCTGGGTTTCCACACGTCCAGGCTCTCGATGGAGATAATCGCATTGACCAGTTCCCCGATGCCGGCCTGGCGCACCAGCGCTTCGGTGTTAGCCTGACTGCCATTGGTCAACAACACTGCCTGCGTCGCCGGATCGTCTTTGACGCGCGAGAGCGCCGGCTGCACGTCGGGGTGGGCGGGCAGTTCAGCAAAAGTCCCCAGAATCTGTTTAATCTGCCCTTCCTCCGCCTGGCCCTGGGCATTCTGCAGCACCACTTCCAGCGTGGCGCGGGCCAGTTCCGGGAAGGGCTTGAAGACGCCCGTGGCCGACAACGCAAAGGCGTCCCGCAGCAGCTGGGCGAAGAACAGCTTGCCGGTATTCGCCGGCAGTTTGAGCTCGTCGAAGGCCCGCTCCATGGGCTTCAGTGAGAACAGGGTCTCGATGACATCAAAGAAAATGACGCGCTTAGTCATCGGCAATAGCCCCCTTGGTTGGGATCAGTGAAAAATGGAGTGTCGGTCGGCATAACGGCGCATAGCCCCTTCGCCGTTTCACCAAAACTTAGTCAAACATCACCGGAATGATTAGAGTCAGATCAACACTCTGACGCAATAACGATCAGAGTTTTCCCGTTAGACTGCGCGTCATAATGTTGATCTGACCCCATGTATTTTAAACGGCAGGATGGTGGCGGCATGGAAGACGGAAGCGAAAAGGATTAGATGGTCGAAGATCAGCGCTGTGCCCGCATGAGCCAGCGAAACAGCGCAAACTGTGCCGGTAGATAAAATAAATATTCAGGATGCCACTGCACCCCAATAATCGGCCGACCGCTGTCGCTTTCCACTGCCTGGGTAAAGCCATCGAGATCCCGCGCGACGATATGCAGATCGTCCCCCACGCGGTCGATCGCCTGATGGTGCAGGCTGTTGACCCGCAATTTGGTGCGATGGCAGAGCCACGCAAGCGTTGAGTCCGGCTGTAAAAAAACCTGTTTGGTGGGCAACAGCCCGGGGCGGTTGTAGGTACGTCGACGCTGCTTCCGGATATCCAGGTGCAAGCTGCCACCTAGTACAACATTGATCAGCTGGGCACCGCGGCAGATGCCCAGCAGTGGAATGTTTTCGCGCAAGGCGTGTTCGATCCAGGCAATTTCCAACTGGTCGCGGGCGGGGTCGGATTTGACCTTTTCGTGCACATCGCTGTTGTAGTGCTCCGTGCCAATGTCGTCGCCACCACCAATGATCAGTGCATCCATCGACTCGCCGGTGGGCCGGTGACGCACACTGATCCGCTCGGGCGTTGCTCCCGCAATCCGCAGCGCCAATGCTGCGCACCACCAACTCGGTGACCAGAGATGCCCGTTACCGGTTACGCCAATTCGCGGTCGCTTAGCCATTGCTTTACCGTCTCCAACCACTTGTCGTGATTGATACCGAGTAGGTTATGGTCTGCCTGCTGGAACAGGCGGCTCAACTCCTCCAGGTCACTTGGCCGGCTGGCCAGCTCCTCAACGACACACCAGATGCGCCAGGGGTCGGCCAGGGACCAGTCCGGCTTTTCAATCTGGCAGTTCGGCAGGCGGTAATGGAAAGCCGGGCGTGGTTTGATCTTGGGATCATCTACCGCCCGCTGCACGCGCGCCGGATCGATATCGGCGAGTATCGGCAACAAGTCCAGCGCCCGATTGCGGGTGGCGTTGTGCTGCAGATAGTCGCGGAACAAGTCATCCATCGTCGGCTCCTTGCGCGCCAGCAATTGACGGACATAGGCATCAGGATACAAATCGATATATGGACTGATTCGCCTCGCGTTATTGACTTCATGCACATCTTGCAACCACCACTGCAACAGGGAGAAGGCGCGGAGATAACTGAACAGCGTATCGGCATTCTGCCGTGGCAACTCGGTATTGATATGCACGCCGTAGGCAGCGACGGCTGACTCTTCCGTTCCGCTGGCACCGGCCTTGCGCAGGGCGGCGACTAAAGGCTGCAGTAGCTCCAACTTGTCTAGTGGGATTGGTGGGCACACAACTTCGAGTGGAACCAGGAAGGCTGCCGTCTTGCTGAGCAGCTCCACCCAGCGACCATCCTCCTGCTGCTCCGCGCGTTCAGCGGCAGTGCGCTGGAGATAGTCCCAGTCCAGCTCGATGCTGAATTCACCCAGCCCATCGACCTGCAGTATTTTCTGTGCGGCAGTGGCAGCGCCAAATTCACCACCCAGTTGTCGCTGCAGGATATCCGCCGCCTGATCCAGGCTGATGCCCGAAAATTCCAGTTCAAAGCCGACTCGGCGCGGTGCCCCGTCATCCTTGACGGTAACCGGCGGTTGCCGGAACTGTTGCGTCTGTTCTGACATACCAAGGTATCCAGGGTTGATTGCTTGTCATACGATAGGGTAACCACATTAACAAAAATAATGCACCGCTGCAGAGCCGCCCATGGTAAAGACGCTGCACTACTGTGGCTAACAAAATAGATCTGCCCTATAAAAAATAAGCTCGTAGTGTCCAATACCTGATTGCGGTAGCCGCGGTTGAACCTCCCGATCTACGCGTTTCAGTCAGGTTTGCGAGGTCCCATATCGTTATTCAGGATGCCGTTGTTAGCCCTCAGTATGCTAGCTACGCGCCCCCATTTGCTGCGCTATTCGGCCGCTTCTGCATCAGGCGGTTGACTGTATGATGGAGATCAATAAGAAATTTCTTCAATAGACACTGGAGGCCGAGGTGCAGGATTCTGAGCGTATTGCGCTGATTATTGAAGCGGTAAAATACTGCCGCCACGTAATGGGTCTAGGGATGCCACGGCAGTGTTTTTCCAAGGCCCTGCGGGAGCCGATCCATTTCCTCTGGGAAATCCGCCACGGTCCAAAAAAGAAAGTCGCTAAGTACTGCTCGGTAAATGCCAGTCAATCCAACGGCGGCGCGGGCAGTCTTGTCTATGACCATTCAATTCCGTTCAGATATTTGCAGAATCACCTGCTGGCACTAGGGGAAATCAACCACGATATCGTCCGCAGCGCACTGGAACACTTTACTGGCGCCTGCCTGATTACCAAGGCAGAGGATCAGTTGTTACAGCGCGGCGGGCTCGCATACAAAATGCCGGAAGACTGGGATGGCGCTGATCCCCTTGCACGCTATAAGGCGGTGGGTATTGAGGTCGTCGATAACGAAATGACCTGAGGGTGCTAGATGGCACGCTTTCGCGGGCTGTCAACTCGGCAGTATTGCGCCAACTCACTTGCAGCAGGCCACATATGAATTCTTCCGATTCCGCAGGGTGCCCACCCCCTCTTGTCCGCCTGTATTGTATCGACATTGAATCGGTTGCCACCCAGTTGAAATCTGCCGGTCCTTTTTCGGATAATCGCTATGTCTCCGGGAGAATCACCACAGAAAAAGTTAGTGCTTTGATCGAGGAAAAACTGCTCTCCCCTGAAGATCGCACTTTCTCTTCCAGGAATTCCTGGTGGGCCGAATGTAGAGACATCTGGAGTGGAAGTCGTGGTCTCCTGTACAACGGAGGATTCCCTGGAGCAAGCCTATCCCGGCTTAAAGCAGGTTGGCTCAGACTTGATTGATATATTACGGGCAGGAAAAAAAGCAGGCTGCAGCTTTATATAAACGGGATTACATTTTCTTTTAGTGTCAGCCGGTGGTAGACGGGTTGTAGGAATAAGTGGGTCGGATCAACCTTCTGACGCATTAGAGATCGGCACTTTACTGTTAGATTTGACGTCATAATATTGAACTGACCCCATTTATTCGGCCCCATTTATTCCTGAATAACTGCCTGGTCGGGTTCTCGCCGACATAAACAATGCCACAGCTGGATTGCACGGGTTCGCCCGACCATCGATCTTTGATTCCAGGTTTTTGGCATTTGGTGCTCAAACTGTAAAAATCGACAGAAATTGATGGCCCTTTTCTCTTTGTGCAATTTTTTGGGGGCTTTACGATTCACATCTTGTGAAGCCAATCATTTCCTTGTTCCGCCCCAAGGTGTCTTAGCCTGCGCTACCTTCTCTGTTGGGTGCTCTTTCTTTATGTGTTTGCCAGCCTTGCTATCTTTTTTACTTTTGGCGGAAAAGTTTAAATTTGAGGGCGGTAGATCTTTCACCACCGGAAATTCTTCGATCTGTACCCGGTCAATAATTTTCCCCAAGCGGCGCTCGACCGCACACAAGCGTTTGAAATCATCTTTGGATACCAGCGATACGGCTTCTCCGGAAGAGCCGGCGCGGCCGGTACGGCCGATGCGGTGAATGTATTCATCGGCATCGTCGGGCATATCGTAGTTGACTACGCGCGCCAGTCCATCGATATCAATGCCGCGTGCGGCAACCCCGGTGGCCACCAGCAGGCTGATTTTTCCGGCTTTGAAATCTGCCAGAATTTTTGTGCGCGAGGCCTGGCTCTTGCCGCCGTGGATGGATTCCGCCTTGATGCCCCGCTTTTCCAGCTGGCTGACCAGCTTGGCCGCGCCGTGTTGGGTGCGAATAAAGATCAGTGCCTGGGTCCAGTTGCGCTCATTGACCAGATGGCTGAGTAGCGCCGACTTGTTGTGCTTGTCTACCGCGATCAGCCACTGGGAAATTTTCGGTGCGGTTTTTTTGTCGCCCGCTATGGACACCTCAAAAGGATTATCCACCAGGGTTTTGGCCAGAGCCCCTACCTGGCTCGACAGTGTGGCGGAAAACAGCAGGCTTTGCCGCTGCGCGGGCAGTCGATCAATAATCTTGTTGAGGTCGTCAATAAAGCCCATATCGAGCATTCTGTCGGCTTCATCCAGCACCACCACCTGCAGCTCGTCAAAATAGAGCGCGCGCTGGTGCGCCAGGTCCAGCAGCCGCCCCGGGGTGGCAACAACAATGTCCACGCCCTCTATCAACTGCTGCTTTTGCGGTTCCAGGTCTACCCCGCCCACCATCGTCATGGAGGCCACCGTCAGATGCTTGCCGTACTGCCGGATATTCTCTTCCACTTGCATGGCCAGCTCGCGGGTAGGTACAAGGATCAACGCCCGGAAACGCTTGGCACGCCGCTTGCGCGTACCGCTGAGCGCATCCAGCACCGGCAACACAAAGGCCGCGGTTTTACCTGTCCCGGTTTGCGCGGTGGCGATAACGTCCCGCCCTTCCACAATGGCGGGAATTGCCTTGCGCTGGATCTCGGTAGGGGTTGTATAGCCTTTCTCTTCAAGGGCTTGCAGGAGTGGGTCACTCAATCCTAGGGTGCGGAATGTCATCTGGACTCTCTGGTGGGGGAGGGGGTGATCGGTGGCTGTTTTCAGTGCGGCATGGTAACAGTAAAGCTCAGGGGGCATGCCAGTTAATAGCAGGGGCGACTCGATGGCGTAGATCAGGTTCAGCAGGCGCGGTCGGAGCGCTGCCGCTGCAGTTAGATACAGAGCGCGTCATCGATAGGGAAGCGAGGGTAGTTGACGCCAGAATTCCAATCTGCCAAAAATCATTAACTCGCGTTGATCCAGGCCGCATCCTTCACGCACACATAGAAATAAGTGGGGTAAGATCAAAATTTTTACGCCTTATGTAACGGTGGAGATGGCTGTCAAAAAGTTGATCTGATAATCATCTAGCCGGCTCCCACCATAAGTGCCAACATCGAGTTTCCACACTTGATCTGCCACTCACAGGGGAGCCGAACGATGAAACTATATTGCGGAATCGATTTACACTCCAACAATTCTGTAGTTGTAGTTATTGATGAACGGGATAAACTCATTTTGAGCAAAAAATGTCCCAATGATATCTCAGCGATTCTTGGTCAATTAGCACCCTTCTCGGAGGATATTCAGACAGTTGTTGTCGAATCGACTTACAACTGGTATTGGCTTGTAGATGGCTTAGAAGATGATGGATACCAAGTGCAGCTGGCCAATACCGCGGCAATTCAACAATACAGCGGGATCAAGCACACAGACGATAAATCCGATGCGCGTTTTCTGGCAAACCTTCTAAGGCTAGAGATATTGCCCGCTGGCCATATCATGCCTAGGGAACAGCGGAATATCAGAGACTTACTTAGAAAACGTACTCTGCTAGTCAAGCAGCGCACTATGCTTAACCTAAACCTTCAAGGAATGATCGCTCGTCATACAGGCATGCGATTGAGTGCCAATCAGCTGAAAAGACTTGACCAGAAAGCCATTGATGAACTGATGGCCGAGCAGGTCGTCAGAGACTCGGCCATGATCAATTTGATGCAAATCGAAGCGATAAATAAGTCAGTTAAACTACTCGAACAGCGAGTTTCCGGATACTGCGTCAACACCACGGAAAACAAATTACTGCAAAGCATACCAGGTGTCGGTCAGATACTGTCCCAAATGATCGCGCTGGAATCCGGCAGTATGGACCGTTTCCCTGATGTAAGAAATTACTCCTCGTATGTTCGTTGCGTACCCAGCAAGAAGATCAGCAATGGAAAGAGCAAAGGCACTGGCAACAAGAGGAATGGCAACCCTTGGCTTGCCTGGGCCTTTATGGAGGCGGCCCACCTAAGCGCGATCTGGAGCCCAGAGATTAAAAAATATTACCAACGCAAGACATCCAAGACTCATATATTGGTTGCCAAGAAATCGGTAGCCAACAAGCTAGCGAGAGCGGTATATCACATGCTGAAACAGAATACGGTTTTCGATGTGAAACGCGCTTTCGCATGATTTGCGCCCCTGTCGCAGATCAAAATGGGGTAGGACAAAGAGCCAGCTACTCTGAATATCGCGACAGGGGCCTCTAACAGCAATTGCTGTCAAGAAGTGCCCTGGTGCCGAGCCATGCAAGGGGTGGCCCTTGAGGCCAAGACTCTGTAATCAAATAAGGACGGCAGCGGGAACTGATGATTTTCTGGTGCACAGAGTGCAACGGGCGAGGGACTACACCTGAGTGTGCAGTCCCTCTATAGGCCTAGATCCAGATGGGTGACTGAAGCACTTCCATTGAAGAAGCTTCTAAAATAGAAATTTCAGGCGCACGGACGGACACGATTGTCAGGTGATGGGCGATAGCCTAGAGCAGCCATCGTCCAGTTGACGGAGACCGGCTAATGGGTGACCCCACTTATTAACCCCACTTATTAGCGACAGGGGGCCCTAACAGCAATTGCTGTCAAGAAGTGCCCTGGTGTCGAGCCAAGGAAGGGGTGGCCCTCGAGGCCAAGACTCTGTAACCATATAAGGACGGTGGCAGGAACTGATGATTTTCTGGTGCACCGAGTGCAACGGGCGAGTTACTACACCTGAGTGTGCAGCATCTCAACAGGCCTAGATCCAGATGGGTGACTGAAGCACTTCATCGAAGTGGCTTCCCAAATAGAAATTTCAGGCGCACGGACGGACACGATTGTCAGTTGATGGGCGATAGCCTAGAGCAGCCCTCGCCCACTTGACGGGGGCCGGCTAATGGGTGACCCCAATTATTCAATTATTTAAATTCAAATAAGCAGAATTAGATCATCATGTAATCGCTAGATGTTACTAGTGAGATCAGAGTCAAAATGTTGATTTAGCGCTATTTTTTTAGTGAGTGTGTGCTAACTAACATTGTCCGGAGCTATTTTGGGGTTCTCGCGTCATATTCTTCAGCATGCTATAAAAGCTTCTTTATAAAATGTGAGCGACTTCAAGCTTTATAGGTGAAGTGGCGTCAATATTTAAATGCGTAAGAACAATGAAGAAAAAAATTAACGTTGAAGAATTAATTGGGAAATTGTCCAAGGAAATTGAAGAGCTTAAGAAGCGGATTCCGGAGACGCCTTTCGAATCTTCGCGGGAAGCTCAACAAGCTTCGAAAAAAACATCAGAATATAGAAATAGAGCGCTGGAAGCGAAAGACGAGGCGCAGAAACATCTGGAAAGCTCTCGAGTTGCAATTTCTAAAATAGAAAAAATTGAGAGGGATGCTAACTCTTATTTTGCAAATGTAGAGCAATTTACGATGGAGAGTGAGAGTTTTCATGCGAGAATATTTGAAATTAAGAATCGAGTCGACGAAGTTGAAGAGCTTTTTAATAATAGTGATGAGCTTAGTGAAAAAATAAAAAATTTAAAAAGTATTTATGACAGTGGTGAACAATCCCTAAATAAGATAAATGCTCTATACAATGGGATAGTGAAGCGCAAAAATGAGTTTGATGAAATTTACTATGAAGTAATGGGTTATGATGAAGAGAGTGATGAAAATGGTAATTCGGAGAGAGTTGAAGGATTGAAGGACGAGCTGGAGGCGGCTTATTCGAAATTGAGTAGTGATATAAAATCTTCAAGAACAAAGATAGAGGAGTTGGTAAGTGATGCAAAGTCCAAATTGAATGACGCGTTCACTTCTCAAAAAGATTCGTTTGATGATACGGTGATTGAGTGGAGAGATGAGTACTTAGAGCTAGCTGAGAAAATAAAAAAACTTCTACCTGATGCACTGACCGCCGGTCTTAGTAGTGCCTATTACGATAAAAGAACCGCGGAAATCGACGAGCGAGATAGATTAAATAGCACCTTTAAATGGGCTATTGCAGGACTTCTTTTGGTTTCACTCATACCTTTCTCTCTAAATGCCTACCTTTTTTCTGAGGGGAAAACGCTAGAAGAAATCCTTCTCGACTTACCTAATACAGTTCTTGCTATATTGCCGGTATACATTCCCCTTCTCTGGGTGGCTTATTCTTCCAATAAAAAAGCGAATTTATCAAAACGTTTGATTGAAGAATATACGCACAAGGAAGTTCTTAGTAAAACATTCGAAGGTCTGTCGAATCAAATAGAGAGCATTGAAAATGATAGTATTTCGACGGAGTTAAGGATTAAGTTGCTTCACAATATTCTGGACGTAAGTTCTGAGAATCCAGGAAAGCTTATATCAGATTATAACAAGTCAGATCACCCGGTTATCGACGCATTAGAGAAGAGCTCAAAACTTGGGGACGCTATTGAAAAGGTTGCAAAAATTCCTGGGATTGGCAAGTTGACTGAAGTGTTGGAAGTTAGAGCGAAAAGCGCGCTTGAAAATGAACGAGAAAAAATTGATCGATCGATAGAAACTATATCCGGTTTGGAAGGGAGGGACCGGTCGAATCAGTCAAAATCAAAATTAGAGACTGAAAAAAGGGAGGGGGAGCCGGCTTAATTTTAATTAGTAGGGGGAGATTAAGATATTTGACTGAATAGTAGTCGAAATTTTGCGATTTGACTCTGCGTCAAAATTCTCATCTGCTCCTGCTACTAATTATAGTTAATTGCGGTTAATCAGTCAGCGTGAATGCTACGGTTGGCGGGCCCATTTAATGCGTGATTATCTAACACAGAATAGTCTTTAACGGGTTTTACTTCCCTGGCTTCACGTAGAGCTGTAGCAAATCGATCAAATCGATCTCTATTTAAAGCTGTTTCATCCGGGCGCCCATGTTTTGAGTTGCTGAAAAAATATTCAATTAGTAGTTTCATCGTGGGCACTTCCTTTTTTCGTCGGAGAATGAAAATCCTGCCAATCCCTCATAGATCTCAGCGTTAACTCTAGATCAATCCTTCGGCATATGTCTATTAAAATTTCTTTTATGGCGTTTGCATGTCTTGTGTCAATTGGGTCACACAAGGTTGGACCATATGTGATAATAGAAATTACATAAGAGTCAATGTAATTTGGCGTTTGTATTAACGCTGGATAGCAAAATACGCTACCAGTCTCCATTCGTCTATCTCTATCGGATAGATAGTATAAATTAAGTTTGGCGGCTTCTTCCTTGCACGGGAAGAATACAGCCTCTCCTGTTTCTAGGCAATTTGCTGCTGTCGAACCATTCTTTAGAAGTTCTTGCGCTGGAGTATGGACCCAGTTGCCACTGGTGTCTTTTATGTAACTCCAGTCCTGCTTATTTGGATTTGAATGCATGATGGTAATGCACGCAGCATTTTCACTTATCTTGAAGATTTCTCTTAATAGCCCTAAAGTTTCTTGTAGAATTATATCGATTTGATCGTTTGGGTGCGTTATGGCTCTGAATGTGTTACCAGTTGGAGTCAATCTTTTTAGGTTTTTCTTAAATCTAGCTAACTTTTGAGATACAACTCTTGCGGTTAATACTGAGAATCGTTCAATAAATGCGATATATTCTTTGTCAGATTTTCCTTCGTACCAATCGCCAATCCCTCGCAATATTGCGGTGCAAAGTGAGCCGATTATTAGAATCGAAAATATAAATTCATGAAATGGCTTGTGGTCGCTTACAATTTTCCAGTCACTTCCCCATACGTCTAGGCAAAGAAAATAAGCGCCGGTAAAAGACGGTAGTACAATTTGCGTAAATCTATTGTTTCTGAGAAATAAAGCAAAAGCACTTTCATACAAAATTTTTCTGGCATTAATTCTAAATATCTTAGATTTAAATGTTTTAAAAATTATGACTAATAAGGCAAGTATAAGGAGTGCAATTATTATTGTTTTGGCTAAGTATTCTATCATTGTGAGTTAATTGTTTTTAGGTTTTTCGTTGGGAATATCTGACAATATTCTTAGATTTTATTTAATCGTAAAAGATTTTGGCAGAGTAAAATTCAAACCTTGTTAGAGTTTTTAACTTGTTATACCTATTAAAAGCTTGTATTTCTTGATTTTATTTTGCTTGGGAATAATTTAAGCAGCATTACATTGTGAAATAACCTATTAGAAGGTCGGTGTATGTATGTTGCATCTATACAGAGTTATGACCGCTATCTCAATTTATTTATTGTGGTTTATACCACGAAGGGGATGAATTGGGGAGGCACTGTGACAACCTGTAATTTTTGTTAAGCATTTCATGCATAGTGCAGTATGGTGCCGGGGGCTCCAAAGTCTCATATAAGACGGTCGTCATCGGTACTATTTAACGAGTTTCCCCTGCTTACTCCCAGTCGCCCAACCCCACCACTCCTGCTATCTTCACGAACATAACAATGCATAGGAAATCACCATGTTCAGGAACCTGACGGCCTCTATCGGCCTGCTGGCCGCCGTATCCATCGCCGCGCTGGGCCTGCCGGGCTGCGATCAGGCTAAAAAACAGCCGGAATCCAAGCCCGAATCCCAATCCCAGCCTCAAGTTCAAGCCAAGGGTCAGTTCGGCATCGACTACCAGCAGTTCCAGCTGAAGAACGGCCTCAATGTGCTCTTCCATATCGACCGCTCCGACCCCGTGGTGGCGGTGTCGCTGACGGCGCATGTGGGGTCGGCGCGGGAGAAGGCGGGCCGCACCGGCTTTGCGCACCTGTTCGAGCACCTGCTGTTCCTGGAGTCCGAGAACCTGGGCAAGGGCGGGCTGGATGCGATGAGTGCGCGCATCGGTGGTTCCGGGGCCAACGGGTCCACCTCCCGCGACAGGACCAACTACTACCAGACGGTGCCCAAAGACGCGCTGGAGAAAATGCTCTGGGCCGAGGCGGACAAGCTGGGCTGGTTTATCAACACCGTGACCGAGCCGGTGCTGGCCAAGGAAAAGCAGGTGGTGAAGAACGAAAAGCGCCAGAGCTACGACAACCGCCCCTACGGCCACACCCAGTACGTGATCGACCGCAATCTCTACCCGGCGGGGCACCCCTACAGCTGGGAGGTGATCGGCTCGCTGGAAGACCTGCAGGACGCCACCCTCGATGACGTCAAAACCTTCTTCAAGCGCTGGTATGTCCCCAACAATGTCACTTTGGTCGTCGCCGGCGATTTCGATATCGAGCAGGCGAAAGCCTGGGTGCACCACTATTTCGACGAGATCCCGGCGGGGCAGCCGATCGAGCGCGCGCCCAAGCAGCCGGCGGTGCTGAAGCAGAGTGTGCGCCGCTATTACGAGGATAACTTCGCCCGGGTGCCGGCGCTCACGCTGGCGTGGCCCACGGTGCCGCGCTATGCGCCGGACAGCTACCCGCTGGCGGTGCTGCGCGAATACCTGTCGCAGGGCAAGCGCGCGCCGCTGTACCGCGTGCTGGTGGAAGACCAGCAGCTCACCGCCAACGTCTCCATGGCCGCGTATGAATCGGAGCTGGCCGGGCAGACGCAGCTGCGCGTGCAGGCGTTCGACGGCCGCGACCTGGATGCGGTGTACCGCGGCATTAATGAAGCGTTTGCGCTGTTCGAGAAAGAGGGCATCGCGGAAAAGGATCTCAAGCGCATCAAGGCCGGGCAGGAAATCGCCTTCTACAACGGCCTGTCCAGCGTGCTGGGCAAGGGCTTCCAGCTGGCCCAGTACCAGGTGTTCACCGGCAATGCCGGTTACGCCAGCGAGGATATCCAGCGGCTGCTGGCGGTGACTGCCGCCGATGTGCAGCGGGTCTACCGCAAATACATCAAGGGCCGCCCGTTCGTGGCCGCGAGCTTTGTGCCCAAAGGGCAGGCGCAACTGGCGCTGGCGGATTCCGAGCCCGCGCAGGTCGTGGAAGAGAAGATCGTCAACGGCGCCGAGGCATCCTTCGATACCTCGCAGCAGGCGGAATACGCCCGCACGCCGTCCACCTTCGATCGCAGCAAGGAACCGCCCTATGGCGATCCGGCGCAGACCGCGGTGCCGCAGGTGTGGCAGGCGGCTCTGGACGATGGCCTGCAGGTATACGGGATTGAAAACGACGAGGTGCCCACGGTCGATTTCAGCCTGGTGATCGACGGCGGCCAGCTGCAGGAGCACACCGACCTGCCCGGCGTGGCCAACCTGACCGCGATGATGATGGAGCGCGGCACCGCCAAACGCACACCGGAAGAACTGGAAACGGCCATCCAGACCCTGGGCGCCGAGATCAGTATCAACGCCGGGCAGGACGCCGTGCGCGTAGACGTGAGCACGCTGGCGCGCAACTTCCAGCCGGTGTTCGCGCTGGTGCAGGAAATGCTGCTGCAGCCGCGCTGGGATACCAAGGAGCTGGCGCTGGCGAAAAAGAAAGTCACCAGCCAGCTGAAGAGCGCCGCGGCGGAGCCCAATGCGATTGCCGGCAATGCGTTCGCGCGCCTGCTGCATGGCCGCGACAGTATCCGCGCTTACAACCCGCTGGGTACCACCGCTTCTGTGGCCGCGATCACCATGGATGACCTCAAGGCCTATTACAAAAATTACCTGTCGCCGTCGGTGACCCGCGTGCATGTAGTCGGCGCGATTGATCAAGCCGAGTTTCTCGCCGCGGCCGCGCCGCTGGCGGATCACTGGCCGGCGCACGCGGTGAAGGTACCGCAGCCGCAATCCAAACCCGCCGCGCCGGGGATTTATTTTGTCGATGTGCCGGGCGCCAAGCAGTCGGTACTGCGCATCGGCCGCCCGGCCATGTCGGCGTTGTCGGACGACTACTACCCGGCGGTGTTTTCCAATTACATCCTCGGCGGGGGCGGCTTTGCCTCGCGCCTGATGCAGCAGCTGCGCGAGGGCAAGGGCTACACCTACGGTATCCGCTCGGGCGTCTCCGCCGGCAAGAGCGGCGGCGACTTCGCCATCGGCACTGGCGTGCGCGCCAATGTCACCGCGGAATCGGTGGCGCTGATTCACCAGATCCTGAAAGACTACCCCGCTACCTACTCCGGCGCGGATCTGCAGAACTCGCGCTCGTATCTGATCCGCAGTAACGCGCGCGCGTTCGAGACCGCCTCGGCCAAGCTCGGCCTGCTGGAAAACATGAGCGAATACGGTTGGCCGGCTGACTATGTGCGCCGGCGCGAAGCCGTGACCCGCGCGATGACGGTACAGCGGGTGCAGGATATCGCCGGGGAATATATGGATCCGGCCAGCATGATCTGGCTGGTGGTCGGCGACAGGAAAACCCAGTTCGAGCGCCTGCAGGCACTGGGGCTCGGCAAGCTCACGCTGCTGAACGACGCAACGCCCACGCGCATGGCGGAACTGTGAGTTGCGGCAGTAATGCTCGGAGATGAGAGCGGAGAGAAAATCGGAGAAAAGCTTAGAGAAGTTTAGAGAGGTTTAGCGAGAGCGAAGGCCCGGCGCGCGTCCGGGCCCTCTGATCAAATCTTACCGCCGGTGCGCCGCGCCCGCGTGTCCACGGCGGGCGCGGCGCACCGCATTATGGAGCTGGAGCCGAAGCGGGCCGGGCTCGCTCCCACTTCAACACCGTACTTTCACCCACTCAGGCCGTTACTGGCACAGGCCGGTGCTCGCACTGGTGTCGTGGCTGAGGCTGCCGCTCAGGTTGCTGACGCAGAACTGTACGGTGAGGTTGCCGCCGGCGGAAGCGCTGCTGGTCAGCGCGGCGGTGCCGTTGGCATCGGTGGTGGCGCTCGCGCCGTTCTCGACAATGGAACCGCTGAAGTTGCCGGTTACCGTAACGCCGCTGACGCCACGGCCCAGGTCATCGAGGATCGACACGGTGGCGGTGGCCTGTTTCTGGCCGCGGCCGGCGGAGACGGTACCGGTGGTGATGCTGGCCACGTACATGCTGGTGGCGGCGGCGCCATCGGTAACATTCACCGTGAAGCTGGTGTTGGCAGTCGCGCCCTGGTCGTCGGTCACGGTCAGGGTGACGGTATAGCTGCCGGCGGCGGCGTAGGTGTGGCTGGCGGTGGCACCGCTGGCGTTGCTGCCGTCACCGAAGTCCCACTGGTAGCTGCTGATCTGGCCGTCGCTGTCGCTGCTGGCGCTGCCGTCGAAGTTGCAGTCCAGCGCGGTGCAGTTGTGGCTGGCGCTGGCCGTGGGTGCCTGGTTGCCGGTGGTTTCCGCAGCGTAAATGCTGAAGTTGTCGAAGTAGTAGGTATCGCCGTTGTAGCTGTTCGGGTCGAACAGCACCACCAGGCTGTCTACCGCGTTGGCGGGGGTGCCGCCATCGATACGGTCATCGAGGGAAAACTTCAGGTGCTGCCAGCCGCTCTGGGAACCGGTGTAGGCCGCGTACTTGGAGTGGCGCCCGGTGGGGTAGTTGCTCGCCGTGGCCTGCGAGCTGTCTTCCAGCTGCACCAGAATCTGCGTGCCGGGGCTCGCGGTGGTGTACACGTCCATGTAGAACGCCTTGGTGCCGGCGACAAACGGGTCGGCATCGGCGATGGCGCTGGTGTCGGCGGCAATCACGTCGTACTGCGCCGCGGCCGAACGGGTATACATGGCCACGGTGGAAGAGCTGTTCACGCTGTCCGGCAGCGGGTTGACCGCGTCCTGCACAAAGGTGCCGTCGTTGGCGGTATAGGTGAGGATGCGGTTGGCTTCGAAATCATCCAGTACCGTTTCCTGGACCAGCTTGGGCGAAACGTACACCGGCAGGCTGAGGTCGCGGGCGCCGCAGTCGTCGCTGACGCTGACACCCAGGTCGCCGCCGGCACTGGCCCACTGCACGGTAACGGTGGAGGTACCGGCACCGGAGACCAGGGTGGCGCCGGCGGGCAGGGTCCAGCTGTAGTTCGGGTTGGCGCCGATGGCGCCGGTCACCGAGTAAGTCGCGGTCGCGCCGTTGTCCACAATGCGGTCGCCGGCTATGGACGGCTGGCCGTAGTCGTACACGCGCACGTAATCCACCTGCATGGTCTGCGGCAGCTGCGAGTCGTCCACGGTGCCGCCGAGCGAACCGCCCACGGCGAGGTTCAGCAGGAAGTGGTACTGGTAATTCTCGAAGGTCCAGTAGGCGCTGTTGCTCATGTCGTTGGGCGTCAGCGTGGCGTACAGCTGGTCGTCCACATACCAGCGCATCTCGTTCGGCTCCCACTCCACCGCATAGGTGTGGAAGTCGGCCGACCACGGCTGCGGCTGGCTGAGCAGGCGGTTGCTGGTGAATTCGTTGTCCGGGTAGGGCTGGCCGTAGTGCAGCGTGCCGGACACATATTCATCCGCCTGGCCGGTGGATTCCATGATGTCGATTTCGCCGCTGATCGGCCAGGATTCCGCCGGATCGGTGGGCAGCATCCAGAACGCGGACCACATGCCGGTGCCGTCCGGCACCTTGATCCGTGCCTCGAAGCGGCCGTTGGTCCACTGGCCGCCGTTGGGCATATTGGCGGTGCGCAGGCGCGCGGAGGTGTAGGCCTTGCCCTTTACCCGCTCTTTTTTCGCGGTAATTGTCAGGATGCCGTTGGCCACGGTGGCATTCTGGGATTGGTAGTACTGCAGCTCGTTATTGCCCCAGCCGCAAATACCGTAGCTGCAGCCGTCGCCGATCATGGCTTCCCACTTTGTGGTATCGAGAGTGGTACCGTTGAAATTGTCTTCCCACACGGGGGCGGGAGTCTGGCACTGCTGGGCGGAAGCCAGCAGCGGTGAGGTCATCGCTAAGACTACTAGCGCGCTCTTGTAGAGATTTTTATAGCGCATCGTTATTTTCCTAATGGTTTCTTATCATCGCGCGCCAAAGGCGCATTGGAAAACTAACAATTTCTGCGATGTACCATTGTCCCACTATGAAGCCGGCGCGGCACATGGGACACGGCGCGAAAAAATGCGCGCACCCGTGCGTAAAGCGGGAAACCGGGTTGCATGTTATGGCGGTTCGTCAGGCGCAATATTCAAACTAAAGCCGCACCTGTTAATGCTAGGCAGTTATAAGTGGCCTGCGTGTCGGTGGCGCCGGATAGTGCGGCGCTGGAGAACCGGTGGCGCTGGAGAACCGGTGGCGGTGGAGGAAACGTCGGCGCTGGGGTAAGGATCGGTGGTCGGGTAAGAATCGGCGGTGGAGGAGGTGGCGGCGCACGGGGCAGCCCCGCGCGCCGTTGGCGTAGTTACGCCGGAGGGAAACCGGTCTGGTTTACAGCAGCTGGCTGTTCACCGCGGAAAACACCTCGCGGAACGCCAGTGCGGCGTCGGGGTTGGCGCTGTTGATGGTGATGGCCACCGCGCGCTGTTTATCGACATACACCACATCGTAAGTCATGAAGGTGCCGCTGGAGCTCACATGGGTGCTGACGCGGCCCAGCGCGCCCTGCACGGTGGTACTCCAGCCCATCGGCAGCTGCTTGGCGGCGGGGTTGCCCACCTCGATACGCCGGCACGCGGTGCGCGGCAGCAGTTTCGATGTGCCCTGCAGGCATTTGAGGTTTTCCATCAGCCACCGGGCGTTGTCCTCGGTCGACAGGCTCAGGTCGCCGGCGGGGGCGAGGATGGTGGGCAGCGCGCTGGGGTCGTCGGCCACCAGTTTGTCGTCATCGTTGAGCAGGTGCCCGTAAACGCCGTTGCGGTTGTGCGCGGCGGGCCAACCGATCAGCGCGTGGATGTTCAGCGGCTTGAAGATATCGTCCTGCACCAGGGTTTCCCACGGCTTGCCGGCCACCTGTTCCAGCATTGCCGCGGCCACCACGTAGCCGGCGTTGGAGTAGTTGGTGTCCTTGTCGCCCTTGGGCATGGAAGGTTCGTACTGCAGCATCTGCAGCGTAAACCGCTTGCGCGCCTGCATGGCTGCTGCCGGAGCGAGGTGGGTGTTCAGCAGGTCTTTGGGCAGCCCGGCGAAATCCTCCTGCTTGGTCATCGGCTTGATCCACGCCTGGTGCGACAGCAGCTTGGCCAGCGTTGCCTGCGGGTACTTGTCCGCCGCGGCTTTGGGAATCTTGGGGAACACGTCGGCGACTTTGGTATCCCAGTGGATCTTGCCCTGCTGCACCAGGATGGCGGCCAGGTAGGCGGTGACGGCTTTGGTGTTGGAGCCTACGTGCAGCGGGTCGGACACCTGCATCGGCGCACGGCTGCCGATCTTGCGCACGCCCTTGGTGCCCTCGTACACGATGCCGTCCGGCGATACCAGCGCGAGCGACACCGCGGGAATATCGTGGCGGGCGATGGCTTCCTGCAGGGTGGTGTCGAACAGTCCCTTGAGAATCCGGTTGTCGGCGTTGTCCTGGCCGAAGGAGGGGGCGGCAATGCCCAATGAGAAAAGACAGGCGAACAGCGCAACGTTTTTCATTTTTTTCCTTATGGCTTTTATGTGGCACTTGGCCCTGTGCGGAAGGGCGGCTGATGCATTTTCAGAGTGGCTGCGGGGTCAATTAGTTCAATGCGGCGGGGTGTGGGCGGGCCCGGTGCCGGGCAACACGGCAGCGCACTGGGGAGTGAGTGTGCAGTTACTTACGCGAGGGGTTCCAGTGGCAGGCGTTATTGCGCCTGCACCGGGCCAATCAATGGCGTGCGCACGGGTTTGGCGAGGCCAAAGAACACCACCGCGCCATCGCCGCCGAAGCGGGTCGACAGGGCCTCGCTCGGGGTCTGCTTGAAGCCCTCGTCGGGCCTGTCCCAGTTGTTGGCGACCCACACGTTGCCGGCCGGATCGACCGCCACGTCGGTGACGATCTGCAGGCCGCCGAGATAGCCGGCGGCGGGGGAGATCGGGTCGCCGGTCCTGAATCCCGGCGGGCAGTTGGCAATGCGCACGCCGCACAGCTGGGTGATCGAGCGCCCGGTGGAATTGGCGACCCAGACATTGTCGTTGCCGTCGATGGCAATGCCCCAGGCGCCGACGATGCTCTTGTGGCCGTCGAAAGTGCCGAGCAGCCTGCCGTCCGGCGCCAGCAGCGAGACATCGCCACCGGGATATTTGGTGATGATCTCGTACAGGTCGATCCACTCGCGCGCCGCGCGCTCGGATTCCGACACACCCTGCTTGCGGCTTTCCGCGTGCGCCTTGAGCTTGGCCTCGATAAACGCCAGTTTCTCCCGCGTGGACGGGTGGCCGACGGTATTGGCCACCCAGGCGTTGCCGCGGCTGTCGATGGCGATGGCGCGCGGCGCGTAACCGACCTTGAACTGCTCGGCGCGGGTTGGATCACTGGCAGGAAAACGGGTGACGGTATCGGCGCCGCTGTTGGTCACCCAGATCCGGTCCTGCTGGTCCACGGCGAGGTGAAACGGCGCCTTCAACGGCAGGCTGCCGTCGGCAGGTTTGCCCTTCGCATTGCTGCCGAGGATACGGCCCCGGGTGGCATCGCCGCCGGGCAGCTGCACAATCTGGTCGCGCCCGTTGTCGAGCGCCCACACGTCGCCTTTGGGGGTGACGATAATGCCCTGCATGGCGCCCAGCTTGCCGCCGAAGTCGTAACCGCCCGCCGGCGACAGCGGCTTGCCGGTGTTGCGGTCGAACGTGGAAATATTCTGGCCCGCCAGGCTGGTGGTCCAGACCTTGTTATCCGGGCCGATGGCGAGGCCGAAGCCGGGGCCATCGACGCCGCCGCCGCGATAGCCGGTGGTCATCGGCGACAGTGGTTCACCGCGCGACGACAGCTTCGACACGCCACCGCCAAACCCGGCAAAGATGGTGGATTGCGCGCCGACGAGAAAATTGTCGCCGGACCACAGGTTGCCGTCGCCATCGATAGCGATACCACCGAGCGAATTGAGGCCGCCACCGGCGTACACCAGCGACAGCGTCCAGGCGCTGGGGGCGAAATTGAGATAGGGAATAAACGGCACCTTGCGCCAGTGCTCGCCGGCGGGCACCGGGTAAAACGCATCGAGCAGTGCGAAGAGTTCGCCGGCCTTGTGCCACGGGTAGCGGGCTATGTTGACGCTCGCGGCGAGGGTGTTGTCCGGGGCGGCACCACCGGGCGGCGTGGCGAGCGCGAACAGCCGGTTGCAGTGATCCCGCGTGGTGATGCACGCCGCCAGCAGAATCGCCAGGGTGTTGAAGCGGGCCAGGGTCGGGGTGCGGTTACTGTTCAGCGGGTCCTGGATCACCGGGCCCAGGCCGCCGCCGCGCAGGTCCACGAGGTTGCGCACATTGCCGGCGGCAATCTTCAGGCCCAGCGCATTGCCGCTCAACCCGCTGTCGCGCAGGAATTGCGCGGCGGTCCACGCGGAGGCCACGGTGGTGCGTTCATTGATCGTGACCTGCTGCGGTGGCGCGCTGCCAAGAATGGCCAGCAGGCGCACGGCTGGATTCGCCTGGGCGCCGGCTGCCGCCTGCGCCACGCCGCCCGCCGCGGTCAGGTAGTAGATGCCATCCCCCTCACCGCCGAGCGGGATGGCAAAACGGCCGTCGTCGCCGCTGCGCGTTTCGCCCAGTTTCTGCGGCGCGTCTTTGCCTGCCAGCCACAGCGTCACCGCGGCGCCGGCAATCGGCTGGTTCGCGCCCTGCACCAACCCGGTAATACGCTGCGCGGCATGGGCCGACAGCGCGAGCAACAGACCCAGTGCGGCGCCGATCCAGCGCGCTTGTACGATGCGATTCATACGTCCCTCTGCTTCCGATCTGCAAGGCTGCGGCGGTAGCCCTCTGGCGCATGCACTCGAGCGGGTGCATGGCGCGCTGCCGTTAAGCCAAGGTATAGCCGTTATCCGTGCGCCCGGGCGGCGCTCTGGCGCGTGTGGCGTCGCATTCGGGCGCCTGCGCAGGGAGGGGGTTGGAGAGATTTGTGAAGGCGAAGTGTTGCGAGGGCTTCGGCGTGGCGTGTCGCCGGCCGCGCGACTGCGGCGCAACCGGCGTCTGTCAGCGGACGGCCGCGATCAGGCCTCTTCCATCACGTGGGGCATCAGGTAGGTCATGAAGTCGGCCTTGCCCACCGGCGCGCCGAGCTTGCGCAGGATGGCGTAGGCGGTGGTGATATGGAAATACAGGTTGGGGATCACGAGGTCGTTCAGGTACTGCCGCGCCGGCAGCTCGCAGTATTTGCCCGGGCCGAGACCCACGCGCTTGATTTCGTCGAGCTTGCGGTCATCGACGGCAATGCCGGCCACCAGCTCTTTGGTCTGGGCTATATGCGCGCGTGCCATCGCCAGTGAATCGACCTCGGCGCTGAGGTTGGCCACCGCCTCGCCGGCACACCACTGCGCAAAGCTGCGCGGCTGGTTGCACGCGAAGGCGACCTGGGTGCCGAGCGGCAGCATGTCTTCTGCAAGGCGCTCCTGCAGGGTCGCTTCCATATCCGCAAAATGGGCTTCGCCCACCGACAGGATGTGATCGAGCACGTCGAGCCGGGAGGTGAAAAGTCGCTTGATCTCGCTGATTTCCGAGTTTGCCATACTGAGTTCTCTCGCTGAAAGGTGGATGCCTTGCGGACAAGGCCCGGCGACTTTAACGCAGTGCGGGGCATTTCGGAATGGCCGGATAGATCACGTTTGCGCTGGCGATCGCGATCGCTAAATATGTTTGACTAGCGCCCTGCTTGCGCGTAACGGCCGCGCGAACCCGGCTCAGAAATCCTGCGGGTTGCGGATGATCTGCCGCGCGCGGCTGCGCAGTGCCTGCAGCTCGTCTCTGTCCAATTTGTCGAGCAGGCTCAGCATCATCGCCATGCGCGGGTTGCCGGAAAAATGCGCGCGTTTCTCGGCGAGAAAATTCCAGTACAGGCTGTTGAACGGGCAGGCGTCGTCGCCGGTCTTTTCCTTCACGTTGTAGCGGCAGCCCGCGCAGTAGTTGCTCATCTTGTGAATGTAACTGCCGCTGCTGATATACGGCTTGGTCGCCACCAGGCCGCCGTCCGCGTACTGGCTCATACCGCGGGTGTTGGTGATTTCCACCCACTCGATCGCATCGATATAAATGCCCAGATACCAGGCATCTACCTGGTCGGGGTGTACCTGGGTGAGCAGGGCGTAATTGCCGGTGATCATCAGCCGCTGGATATGGTGCGCATAGGCGTGCTCGAGGCTGTTTTTGATCGCGTGGTGCAGGCAGTTCATCTGGGTGTCTGCGCTCCAGTAAAAATCCGGCAGGTCGTTATGGTTGCCGAGGCGGTTGCAGCGGGCGTAGCCGGGCATCTCGCGCCAGTAGATACCGCGCATATATTCCCGCCAGCCGAGAATCTGCCGCACATAGCCTTCCACCTCGTTGATCGAGATGGTGCTTTTGTTCTGCTGCCAGTGCTCGATCACCGCGTCGATGACCTCGCGCGGGTGCAGCAGCTTGCTGTTCATGGCAAAGCTCAGGCGGCTGTGGAAAAGGTAGACTTCGTCCGGGTCCATCGCGTCCTGGTAATCGCCGAAGTGCACCAGCAGGTGTTCGCAGAAGTAGCGCAGCACCTTCAGGCCGTCGGCGCGGGTGGTGGGCCAGTTGAATTGGCGCGGATCGATGTTGCCGAAGGTTTTTACCCCGGCCGTTTCGATACGCTGCAGCGTCGCGCGCACATCCTTGCGGAACCCCTGTTCGTGCGGGATGGCCGGTTTGCCTTTCCATTTGCGGCGGTTGCTCTGGTCGTAATTCCACTGGCCGCCGACCGGCTTGTCGCCATCCATCAGCAGGTTGTGCTTGCGGCGCATATGCCGGTAGAAACTCTCCATCAGCAGCGATTTCTTGCCATCGAAGAACTGCGTTAGTTCGCTGCGGCTGGTGAGGAAGTGCTCGCTGTCCACGGCCTCGCAGCCGATGCTGAGATCGTCGGCCAGTTGCTTTAGCTGTTGGTCGAGGCGGTATTCGTCCGGCAGCTGGTATTCGAATTTCTCGATACCGTGTTGCTGCACCAGCCGGGCGATATTCTTGCCGAGGTGCTGGGTGTTCTCGGGCGTGTCGAGCTGCCAGTGGATCACCTGCTTGCCGCGCCCGCGCAGCCACGCGGCAAAGGCGGCCATGGCCTCGAAAAAGGCCACCACCTTCTGCACATGGTGTTTGACGTAGTCGGTCTCCTGGCGCATTTCGGCGAGGAAATACAGCGTGTCGGCATCGTCGTCGCGATACCAGGAGTGCTTGTGGTTGAGCTGGTCGCCGAGAATCAGCCGCAGGGTTTTCAATCTTGTTATCCGTTTTTTCGTGCCGCCGGTACCGGTTCGGGGGCAGGCGCCAGTTCTGGCTGGCGGCGCTAGCGGAGCCACTGGCGGCGGTAGCGGCCGTCCGCGTCGTAGCGCGCGGCCTGCGCTTCGATATCGAATCTGCGATCGCGCGGGTCGTTGCCCGCGCCGCACTGGTAGAGCCAGTTGCCTGTGTTACTGTGCACGTCGTGGTCGATCAGCAGGCTCTCGAACCAGGCGGCGCCGATGCGCCAGTCCTGGCCCATTTCCTTGCACCAGTAGCTGGCCACATTCTGCCGGCCGCGGTTGCTCATCCAGCCGGTGGCGGCGATCTCGCGCATGTTGGCATTGACGAAATCGTACTGCGTGCGTCCTTCGATCCACTGTTGCAGCACTTCCGGGTCGTGCCGCCCGTGATGTGGCCGAGTGCTGAGGCCGCTGGCGTGGAAAATCCGGTCGCCGTGCTGCAGCGAGATATATTTGAAAAAATCCCGCCACAGCAGTTCGAAGATCAGCCAGTAGGTATCTTCGTTGGCGATCACATCGCGCTCGAAGGCCTTCACTTTCCAGTACACGTGGCGCGGCGACAGGCTGCCGTTGGCGAGCCACGGCGACAGCTTGCTGCTGTAATCCCGCCCCAGCAGGCCGTTGCGCGTGTGCTTGTAGCGGGTCAGGCCGAGGGTGCGCCAGAAGTACTGGTGAACCCGTGCGCGCGCGGCGTTGCTGCCACCGACAAACGGAAACACGCTGCGCGGATCCCGCTCGAACGGTTCCAGGCCGAGCGTTTCCATGTCGGGTATACGGCTGTCGCACTCGATCAGATTGCCGGGGCGCCGGCAGGGCGGGTTGGGCAGCTGCGCGCGCACCGCGATGTGCCCCTCGCAGCGCTGGCGGAATGCGGTGAACACCTGCGGCAGGTCTTCGAGTGAGGTGAACGGCATGTCGTCCGGGTGCAGCAGGAACTGGTCGTAGCACTCGTGCAGCCGCACGTCGCGCAGCTCCGGCCGCGCCAGCACGCGCTCGAGCGTGTGGCGCTCGTCGCGGGTCCATTCGCGCTGGCGGTAGATGTCGGTCACGTTGTAGCGCCGCACGATATCCGGCAACAGCAGCGCGGGGTCGCCGTGGCAGATGATCAGCGAGATATTGAGGGCGTGTAGTTGCGTGCGCAGGTCGCCGAGGGTCTGGCGGAGGAACTGCGCCCGGTACTTGCCGGTGCGCGGGAAACCGAATTCACTGGTGCGGAAATACTGCGGGTCGAAACAGTAGAGGGCGATGACGCCGGCATCCTTGCTACAGGCCTGATGCAGTGAGCAGTTGTCACCGGTGCGCAGATCGTTGTGAAACCAGACCAGGTTCATTGCTCAGCCTCTAGGCCGGATCGCGGTGATGGCGGGCCCAGTGCCCGACCACAACCAGCCAATCCGGTCAGCGGTGGCGCTCAGGTAACCGCGCCCTCGTCGCACAGCCGCTCGAACTCTTCATCGCTATATCCCAGTAAATTTAGCAGCTCCCGCGAGTGGGCGCCGAGTTTCGCGCCGGCGGTGTGCACGTCGGGCTTGTCGCCATCGAAGTCGAACGGCGTGTTGATCTGCGCCAGTGCTGTGCCGTCGTCGAAGTCTGCGCGGCACAGCATGCGCCGCTCGCGCAGCAGCGCGCTGCCGGCGGCCTCGCCGAAGTTGAGCACCGGTTCCACACAGGCGTCGCCGTCGGCGAACCGGCGCACCCAGTCGGCCTGGGTGCGGGTGGCGATCAGGGCGGCGATGTCGCGCTTGAGGGATTCCTGCTGGTCCGGCTCCAGCACCCGCTGCAGCCACTCCGGGTGACCCAGCGCGGCGAAGAACTGCTGGGCAAACTGCGGCTCGAGGCTGCCCACCGACAGGTAGCGGCCATCGGCGGTGCGGTAGTAGTCGTAGTAGCTGCCGCCATTCAGCAGCTCGGCTTCCAGCTGCGGATCGCCGGCACCGGCGAGCGCATTGGCGCCGCTGACGGCGTTGAGGGCGAAGGCGCAGTCGGTCATGCTGATATCGATGCGGCTGCCCTTGCCGCTCTGCTGGCGCTGGTAAACCGCGGCGAGAATGCCCATCACCGCGTGGTGCGAGCCGCCGGCGATATCTGCCACCTGCGTGCCCGCCAGGCTGGGGCCGGACGCGGCGCGGCCGGAATAGCTGGCGAGGCCGGACAGGGCCAAGTAGTTGATATCGTGCCCGGCGCGATCTTGCAGCGGGCCGCTTTGCCCGTAGCCGGTAATGGAGCAGTAGATCAGGTCCGGGCGCGTCTGTTGCAGTGCCGCGTAGCCGAGCCCGAGCTTGTCCATCACCCCGGGGCGGAACTGTTCCAGCACCACGTCGTATTCCGCCAGCAGGCGCCGCACGATTTCGCCGGCGGCCGCATGCTTGAGGTTCAGCGCCAGGGATTGCTTGTTGCGGTTGATGGTGGCGTGGGCGGCGGACACCTTGTTGCCTTCGCCCACCATCGGCGGCAGGCCGCGCAGCATGTCCGGGCGTGTGGGCGATTCGATCCGCAACACCTCGGCGCCCATATCCGCGAGCAACATGGTGGCGTAGGGTCCGGGCAGCAGGGTGGTGAAGTCGAGGATCTTGAGGCCGCTGAGCGGGCCGTTATTCTGCTTCATGGTGTTGTGCAAATTTGTAGCGTGCGCCGTGCGCACCGGTTTGCCTGCGGGCAGGTTTCTCTACAGCGGCTCTCTCCTCCTGACCCGCTACCCCGGCCCCTCTCCGTGGGGAGAGGAGCGCGGCTTTTGCGCTTAGTCCTTTAACAGATCGCGCGAGATGATCAGCTTCATGATTTCGTTGGTACCGGCGTAGATGCGCTGCACGCGCGCGTCGGCCCAGGCGCGGGCCACCGGGTATTCCCACATATAGCCGTAGCCGCCGTGCAGCTGCACGCACTCGTCCAGCAGCTTGCACTGGAAATCGGTGGCCAGCAGCTTGGCCTTGGCGGCGGTGGCGGCATCGAGCTTCCTGTCGTAGTGCAGTTCCAGGCAGCGGTCGATAAACACGCGCAGTGCGGTAAGTTCGCTGTCCAGCTCCGCCAGTTTGAACTGGGTGTTCTGGAAGGCGGCGATGGGTTTGCCGAAGGCCTTGCGCTCGCGCACATAGTCGACGGTCCAGCGCAGCGCCGCGGCGGCGTTGGCGATGGCACCGATGGCGACCCCGAGGCGCTCTTGCGCCAGTTCCTGCATCAGGTACACGAAACCCTGGCCCTCGCCGCCGAGCAGGTTCTCCGCCGGCACCTTGACGTCGTCGAAGAACAGCTCGGAGGTGTCCTGGGCTTTCATGCCCACCTTGTCCAGGTTGGTGCCCTTCTGGAATCCGGGCAGGTCGGTCTCTACCAGTAACAGGCTGACACCGGCGGCGCCCTCGTCGGGATTGGTCTTGGCCACCACAATCACCAGGTCGGCCAGCTGGCCGTTGGTGATAAACGTCTTGGAGCCGTTCAGCACATAATGGTCGCCGTCTTTAATCGCGGTGGTGCGCACATTCTGCAGGTCGGAACCGGTACCGGGTTCGGTCATGGCAATGGCGGTAATGATCTCACCGCTGATGCACTTGGGCAGGTATTTCTGTTTCTGCTCCTCGCTGCCGTAGTTGACGATATACGGCACCGCGATATCCGAGTGCAGGCCCCAGCCGATGCCGCTGAGACCGGCGTGGGAAATCTCTTCGGCGACGATGGCGTTGTAGCCGAAGTCCAGCCCCAGGCCGCCGTACTCCTCGGGAATCTGCGGACACAGGAACCCCATCTCGCCGGCCTTGTTCCACAGGGTGCGGTCGACCTGGCCGTCTTTTTCCCACTGGTGATGAAAAGGCGCAGCCTCTTTTTCCAGGAATTTGCGCACGGTATCGCGGAACTGCTCGTGTTCCTCGTTGAAGACGGTTCTCGGGATCATCGCTGTTCTCCATTTTTTCATGCCGGGAGACCGCTGCTCGGGCCTCCCGCGGTTTTTGTTCTGCCCGCGGGCGCGGCCGGCGCCCGCTGATTTACATACGCGGTCAGTCGTCGCTCAGCGCACTGTTGTTCCGCGCCAGCTTTTCCAATAGTGGCGGTGGCGTAAAGCGCTCGCCATAGTGGTCGGCGAGTTCCTGCGCGCGGGCGCGGAAGTCGGCCGGGCCGTACTGGTTGACGTACTGCAGCGCGCCGCCGGTCCACGGCGGGAAGCCGATACCGAAAATCGAGCCGATATTGGCATCGCGCACACTGCGCAGCACCTGTTCTTCATAGCAGCGCAGTGTTTCCACGGCCATCGCGAACAGCAGCCGTTCTTTGACATCTTCGAGTGGTGGCTGGCGCTGCGCCGGCGGGAACTCCACACCCAGGCCGCTCCACAGGTGTTTCTTGCCGTTATCGGGATAGGTGTAGAAACCGCCACCGGCGGCCTTGCCGGCGCGGCCCAGTTCCAGCATGCGGTCGATGGCGGCGTCGGCGGGATGCGCCGGCGGCTTTTCGCCCTTGCGCTCGAAGTCGGCCACCGTCTGCTGGCGGATGCGGCCCATCAGTGTCAGCGAGACTTCATCGCTGACCGCCAGCGGCCCTACCGGGAAGCCGGCCAGCGCGGCGGCATTTTCTATGGTGGCCGGGCACACGCCCTCGCCGAGCATAGCGATGCCCTCGTTGGTGAAGCAGCCGAATACCCGCGAGGTGAAAAAGCCGCGGCTGTCGTTGACCACGATCGGTGTCTTGCCGATCTGCAGCACGAAGGCGAAGGCGCGCGCCAGGGTTTCATCACTGGTCTGCTCGCCGCAGATGATTTCCACCAGCGGCATCTTGTCGGCGGGGGAAAAGAAGTGCAGGCCGATAAAGTGCTGCGGCCGCTCGGCGGCGCGGGCCAGGCCGGTGATCGGCAGGGTGGAGGTATTGGAGGCGAACACGGCGTCGTCGCCCAGCTGCGCCTCCGCCTCGCGGGTGACCTCGGCCTTGAGGTCGCGATCCTCGAACACCGCCTCGATCACCAGCTGGCAGCCCTTGAGGTCGGCCGGGTCGATGGTGGTGTGAATGCGGCCGAGTACTGCCTGCATATCGGCTTCGCTCATGCGCCCGCGGTCGACGCGTTTCTGCAGCGCGCGCGCGGTGTAGGCGCGGCCCTTTTCCGCGGCGTCGAGGGAGACATCCTTGAGCACCACGTCCACGCCTTTGTGGGCACAGGCGCAGGCGATGCCGGCGCCCATCATGCCGGCACCGAGAATGCCGATTTTCTCGACCGGGGGCGTGTTTATGTCGCGCGCGGCCGGCGGTAATGAGGCGCCGGCCTTGATCGCGTTGAGGCCGAACCAGAAAGTGCCGATCATATTTTTCGCCACCTGGCCGCAGGTGAGCTCGACGAAGTAGCGCGATTCGATGCGCGTGGCGGTATCGAAATCCACTTCGGCCCCTTCGACCACCGTGGCCAGTATCGCCTCCGGTGCCGGCAGGCAGCCCTGGGTTTTCTGTTTCAGCATCGCCGGGGCGACCATCAGCAGCTGCGCATTTTTCGGGTTCTTGGCGTCGCCGCCGGGCATGCGGTAGCCGGGCTGGTCCCACGGCTGCTGCACGGTTTCGCCGCGGTTGGCGAGCACAAAGGCGCGGGCGTGTTCGAGCAGCTGCTCGGCGTCGCTGGCGAGCTGGTGAATCAGGCCTGCGTCGAGCGCCTGTTGCGCGTCCACCTGTTTGCCCTCGAGCAGATACGGCAGCGCATTCTGCATGCCCAGCAGGCGCGGCATGCGCACACAGCCGCCGCCACCGGGCAGCAGGCCGAGGGTGACTTCGGGCAGGCCGATCTTCACCTTGCGCTCGTCGAGCGCGATACGGTGGTGGCAGGCCAGCGCCAGTTCCCAGCCGCCGCCGAGGGCGGTGCCGTTGATCGCCGCTACCACCGGTTTGCCCTGGGTTTCGAGCCAGCGCAGGTCTGCTTTCAGGGCCTGGCAGTTGGCGAAAAAGGCTTCGGCCTCCTCGCGTTTGGCGGCGTAGAGACCCTTGAGGTCGCCGCCGGCAAAAAAGGTTTTCTTCGCCGAGCGCAGGATGATGCCGGTGTAGTCTTCACCCTGCAGTTGCTGCACCACGGCGTGCAGCGAGTCGGTGAAATCGCCGTCCATCACGTTGGCGGAGGCGTTGGGGTTGTCCAGGATCAGGTGGACGATATTGTCGCTGTCTTTTTCCAGGCGAATGGATTTCATCGTTTTATCCTTTTGTTTGCGAGCCATGGAGGGCTCGCGCGCAAACCGGCTGCGAACGCAGGCGGATTGTCGTGTCCGGTTTGCGAACAGGCGCCGCAGACCGGCGTGGGAAAATACAGGGCAGTATTTTCTTCACGAGTGAATCAGCCGAGACGTTCGATGATGGTGGCCACACCCATGCCACCGCCGACACACAGTGTCACCAGGCCGTAGCGTTGCTCGCGTACTTCCAGCTCGTCCAGCACCGTGCCGATCAGCATGGCGCCGGTGGCGCCGAGCGGGTGACCCATGGCGATGGCGCCGCCGTTGACGTTGATCTTGTCCGGGTCGATATCCAGCTCGTGTTGGAAGCGCATCACCACGGCGGCGAAGGCCTCGTTGACTTCAAACAGGTCGATATCCTGCGCCGACAGGCCGGCGACCTTGAGCGCCTTGCGTGTAGCCGGTGCCGGGCCGGTGAGCATGATGGTGGGATCGGTGCCGACTACGGCGGCCGAGACAATGCGCGCGCGGGGCTCGATGCCCAGGCTTTTGCCCGCCTGTTCGCTGCCGACCAGCAGCGCCGCGGCGCCGTCGACGATACCGGACGAGTTGCCGGCGGTGTGCACATGGTCGATACGCTCCACCTGCGGGTAGCGTTCGCGGGTGACATTGTCGAAACCCAGTTCACCGAGGCCGGCGAACGAGGGTTTCAGCTGGCCGAGGCCTTCCATCGAGGTGTCCGGGCGCACCAGCTGGTCGTGATCGAGGATCAGCAGGCCGTTCTGGTCGCGCACCGGGATCACCGATTTGGTGAACGCCTTTTTCTGCCACGCGGCGGCGGCCTTGCGCTGCGATTGCAGCGCGAAGTTATCCACATCCTCGCGGGTGAAGCCGCCGAGGGTGGCGATCAGGTCGGCGCCGATGCCCTGCGGGGCGAAGCCGGTATCCAGCGCGGTGCGCGGGTCCGCGGCCCAGGCGCCGCCGTCGCTGCCCATCGGCACCCGCGACATGGATTCCACCCCGCCGGCCACCACCAGCTGCTCCCAGCCGCAGCGTACCTTGGCCGCGGCCAGGTTGACTGCCTCGGCGCCGGATGCGCAGAAGCGGTTCAGGGTGACGCCGCCCATGTCCCAGTCCCAGCCGGCGACCAGCGCGGCGGTCTTGGCGATATCGGCACCCTGGTCGCCGATCGGGGTGACACAGCCCATGACGACGTCGTCGACGGCTTTGCTGTCGAGATCAGTGCGGCGCTGCAGTTCGCGCAGCAGGTCGGCGAGCAGGGTGACGGGTTTGACTTCGTGCAGGGCGCCGCTGGCTTTACCTTTGCCGCGCGGCGTGCGGATGGCATCGTAAATATAGGCCTCGGTGGGCATGGTGCGTGCCTCTCTGGTTGAGGAGTTGTTGTTATTGGTTTTTCCGTTGCCAGTAACCTTAGTTCCACCCGGCAGAGCTGCAATGATCAAAGGCATCAGCGGTGGTGACGCGCGCGGAACTAATCGTGACCATAAAGGCAGGTTGGGTTCCGGTTCCGGGTTATTCGGAATCGGACTAATTCGATGACTTTTGTGCCATACACTCAGAGGAGACGTTGAGACGATTCGATCGGCGAGGTAGAACATATGGCGGACAATTTATTGGATATGGCAGTGCGTGAACTGGGCGCTTCCGGTCTCGGTGCGCTGGGCAGTGCGCTGGGTCTTCCGGAAGACAACAGGGAGTCCGCCGTCAATACCGGCCTCGCGTCGGTCGTCGCCGGTATGCTGAACAGAGGCAGCAGCAAGACCGGCATGGCCGGGCTGTTCAATATGGTGACCGGTTCCTCCGGTCTCGACATGTCCTCGATCGGCGATGTGTTCAGCGACCCGGAGCAGATGAGCAGCCTGCAGAAAAGCGGCAGCAATATGCTCGAGGCCATTTTCGGCAGCAAGAGCGCCGATATCGGTAACCTCATTACCAACTCGCTGGGCCTCGGCGGCAATACCGGTGGCAGCCTGCTGAAAGTGGCGGCGCCGCTGTTGATGTCGATGCTGGGTAAACTGGTTAAGAACAAGGGCCTGGATATCGGCGGCCTGGCATCGCTGCTGCTGGCGCAAAAGCCACATATTCAGAAGCAGATTCCGAAAGGCCTGCTGAAGGAAATCGGCGTGCACGAGTTCGGCGATCTCGGCCAGCAACTGGAAACCCACGGTCACGGGGAGCCGCAGACCGCGCATGTGCACCACACACCGCAGAAAAAAGGCGGATTCGGCAAATGGTTCTGGCCGCTGTTGATTGCGCTGGCGGCGCTCTATGCACTGAATATGTGTGCAAAAAAACAGAAGGTGGAAGACCGGCCCGGCGAGCCGATGCTGGAGCAGAAGCAGACGGCCACCGGCGAGCAGCCCGCCCAGGGTACGGGTGCGGTTGAGGATTTCGCCACTCAGTTCCGCAGCTATCTGGGCAGTGCATCCCGCGATCCCAATCGCGAGTTTCCGCTGGCGATCGAGTTCGAAACCGACAGCGCAACGGTTACCAGCCAGACCACGCCCAATGTGGATGCCCTGGTGACGATCTTGAAGGACAACCCCGCAGTGACCGTGGCGATCGAGGGTCATACCTCCAGCGAGGGGGATGCGGCCAGGAACCAGCAGCTGTCTGAGCAGCGCGCGCAGGTTGTGCGCCAGATGCTGATCGACAAGGGCATCGACGGCGAGCGTATTTCCGCCACCGGCATGGGCTCAAGCAAGCCCATTGCCGACAACAACACCGAGGAAGGCAAAAAGAAAAACCGCCGCATCAGCGTGCGGGTGGTGAAATTCGAGTAGCCCGATCCGGAGCGATAAAAAATCCCCGCCGTAGCGGGGATTTTTTATGGGCGAATACAAAGTCCGGTTCTTTTACTGCAGTCCAGTGCCTGCAGTGGCCGGTAAGCGATGCTGCTGAACTGAGCCACCACACCCGGTCTCCGGGGGGGCGGGCGGACACAAGGTCCGCCCCTACGGAAAATGGCTCGGTGTTTTTACGCGGTTCAGCGCCTGCAGTGGCCGGTAAGCGATGCTGCTGAACTGAGCCACCACACCTGGTCTCCGGGGGCAGTGCGGACACAAGGTCCGCCCCTACGGAAAACGGCTCGGTGTTTTTACGCGGTTCAGCGCCTGCAGTGGCCGGTAAGCGATGCTGCTGAATTGAACCACCGCATCAGATCTGTAGGGGCGAACCTTGTGTTCGCCCGACGTGCAGCCGGCAGCGGAGTCCGGGCGGACACAAGGTCCGCCCCTACGGAAAATGGTTCGGTTCTTTTAACGTGGTTCAGTGCCTGCAGTGGCCGGTAAGCAATGCTGCTGAATTGAACCACCGCATCAGATCTGTAGGGACGAACCTTGTGTTCGCCCGGCGTGCAGTTGGCACCGGGGGTCGGGCGGACACAAGGTCCGCCCCTACGGAAAACGGCTCGGTGTTTTTACGCGGTTCAGTGCCTGCAGTGGCCGGTAAGCAATGCTGCTGAATTGAGCCACCACACCCGATCTGTAGGGGCGAACCTTGTGTTCGCCCGGCGTGCAGTTGGCACCGGGGCTCGGGCGGACACAAGGTCCGCCCCTACGGAAAATGGCTCGGTGTTTTTACGCGGTTCAGTGCCTGCAGTGGTCAGTAAGCGATACAGCCTCTGACCGATCATCAGGTTACTCGCGGAATTTCTCCCGATACGCACCGGGTGCCAGCCCGGTCCATTTCTTGAACGCGCGGTTGAAGGCGCTGGGTTCGGAAAAACCCAGTCGCTCGGCGATATCCGCCACGGGGGTTTCCTGTTTCTTCAGCTGGTACACCGCCATGTCCCGGCGCACCGAGTCCTTGATGTCCTGCCAGCTGTTGCCCTCGTCGCGCAGGCGCCGGCGCAGGGTCTGCGGCGAGGTGAACAGGCGCTCGGCCACTTCATCCAGGGACAGGTTCTCGATGCTGTTCTGCTGCTGCAGCATGCGGCGGATGCGGCCGGTGTAGCTGTGGTCGGACTTGTACTGCGCCAGCAGGCATTCGGGCGCGCGGGCGAGGAATTCAGTCAGCTGCTGTTCGTCGCGCACCAGCGGCAGCTGCAGGTAGCGGGTGCTGAATACCAGGCAGGTCTCGCGCTGGTTGAAGTAGTGCCGGCACGGGAACATGTCGTCGTAGTCTTCGTTGTATTCCGCCGGCGGGAAGGCCAGCAGAATCCGCTCGAGCAGGATGGTGCGATCGATCAGCCAGCTGAAAAAGCGCAGCCAGATCAGCGCCAGCGACTCCACGAACACCTGGTTGGGCAGGCCCCTGGGGTTGTCGTGATGGATCAGCAGGCGCGCTTCCTCGCCGTCTTCCACCAGCTTGATATGCAGGTCGTCGCTGACCATCGAGACGAAGCGTGCGGAGCGCAGCAGCGCGCGGCGCAGGTTGGGGCAGCTCAGGCAGGCGTGGCCCATCATCGCGAAGGTGCCGCGCAGCCACGGGCGCGCCAGGTAGCCGCCGGACTCGTCGCCGAGCAGGTCCCACTCGTGGCGCAGCATGACCGCCACCTGTTCGCGCGGGATGCGGTTGTCCGGGTTGTCGAGCAGGGCCGGGTCTATGCCGCTGTCGAGCAGCAGCCGCTGGCAGTCGAGCCCCGCGGCGTGCGCGCCGGCCAGCTGTGCACGGATGGCGGCAGAGAGGATGCCCGGTTCGATATCGCGAAATTTGGGGGTGTCGGTATCCACTGCCTCGGCCTCAATTTTCTGCTTGTGCGCGGGCGGGTTCCCGCTGTTATGGAGTGGGATTATGCGCAAAGCGGCGCGGAAAGTCAGTTTTGTCGGCTGGCGATGGAGCGACCGGCTGGTCTGCATGCGTGAGTCGGGCGCGGGGCTGTGATAAAACGGGGGGCCCAGTTCAAGGAATCCAATTCATGTCCGCACCCGTGCAATCGTCCCTCAATCCCACCATCTGCCGGCGCATGCTGATCGCCCACCTGATCCAGCAGCTGCCCAAACCCAACAACCCGGCGCTGGAGGCGGCGACCGGCTGGCCGCGGCGCACGGTGCAGGATGTTATCGCCAAGGGTCTGCCGGGCCACGGCACGCAGGTGGAATTTGTGCAGGAGGGGGTGCGTAACAACGACGGTTACTATGTGCTGCGGGACTGGGGGTCTTTCGATCGCGAGTGGATCGCGGCACACCTGGAGGAGATCTGTCGGGTGCTGGAAGTGCGGCTCGACTGAGCCGGCGCTGAGCGGCAGCCGGGGCCGCCGCTCCTGCGGGCGGTTACTGCTCGGTGGGCGGCTCCATGGCCTGGAGGATTTTGTTGACCCGCTGCAGCAGCGATGGGTCGGCCTTGATGCTGGCGGCGATTTGCTGGTACTCGTCCTTCGACAGTCCCTCGGCTTTGATCGCGGCAATCATCTTGCCCTGCGCCTCGGTATTGATTGCCTCGGCCTCCTTGATATCCGCCGCCGCCTTGAGCTTCGGCGCATATTCGCGGCTGAGCATCACGATGGAGCGGTAGGCGTTGGCGAATTGCTGCAGTTTGGGTTCACTGTAGGAAACCTTCTGCGCACTGGCCTTGGCGCCACCGTCCTGCGCCTGGACCGTCGGCAGGGCCAGGACCAGGGTGAGCGCGGCAAGTATTAGAGCTGGAGTTTTCATCGGTCACCTCGTAAGTGGACAGGGACGCTTTTGCCAGCGCCTCGTTGGTTTAGTGCTTTGCACTCAACGCCGGCTTTTGTCCGAGCAAAAGTCCGGGGCTGTCAGCTCAGGGTAGACAGTCTTCGCGCGGCGATGCTCAATTCGCCGCCATCCACGCATTTTTTTGCCTGCTGTCACATCGGGCGATGGGCGCGCCTCAGAAAATTCCCAGGAACTTGCCGCGCCGTTTCAGCGAGCCTTCACAACTGCTCAGCTGGCGCCGGTAAGTCTGCGCGCGCGCCGACACTTTGTGGGAGACTTTTGTCAGCCAGGGTTTTTTCCTAAAAGTGCGCCGGTTAAAGCCACCCTGCCCCTCGTGATAGGCGAGATAGAGGTGATAGGTATCGTTCGGACGAATGCGGCACTGGCGCGCGCTGGTATTGCTGTACCAGCCGACGAAGTCGATCGCATCGCCGAAATCGTCGCGGTCGGCGCCGTAGTTAAAACTGGAGCGCTCGTAGGCGCGCCAGGTGGAGCCCAGCGCCTGGGCGTAGCCGTAGGCGTCGGACGGGCGCGGGCCGGGAATGAACCACAGGATCTTGGTGCGCGGCGGGCGCGCGTCCTGCACGAAGCGGGATTCCTGGTGCAGTATCGCCATCAGCGTGGGTACCGGTGTGCCCCACTTCTCCTCGGCGTCTTTGGCCTCGCCGTACCAGTCGTCCTTCTCGCGGAAGATCGAGCAGATATTGTCGGGGTTTTTCGGCGGGCTGACCGAGCAGCCCGCGCTGAAAAGTGTGGCGATCAGTGGCAGCAGCAGGGCGGCGCGGCGCCGGTTATTGTTTTTGTGCATGGCGGTTGTTATTGCAGTTCCGTGTGCGAGTGTTGTTCTAGCTGGCGGCGGTGTGGGTCTCCACGCCGTCGGCGGTGCCCAGCAGCAGGATATCCGCCGGGCGCATGGCGAAGATGCCATTGGTCACAACACCGGTGAGGTTGTTGATCGCGTTTTCCAGCGCCAGCGGGTCGGTAATCTGTAGATTGTGCACATCGAGGATGACATTGCCATTGTCGGTAGTGACGCCCTGGCGGTAGACCGGGTCGCCGCCCAGCTTGACCAGCTCCCGCGCCACCAGCGAGCGCGCCATCGGGATCACCTCTACCGGCAGCGGGAAGCTGCCCAGCACCGGGACCCACTTGCTGTGGTCGGCGATGCACACGAACTCGTCGCTGCAGGCGGCGACGATCTTCTCGCGGGTCAGCGCCGCGCCGCCGCCCTTGATCAGCTGCAGTGCCGGGTTGGTCTCGTCGGCGCCATCTACGTAGACGCAGATACCGTCGACGCTGTTGAGGTCGTAGACCGGGATACCGTGCGCCTTGAGGCGTTGTGCCGAGGCCTCGGAGCTGGCCACGGTGCCGTCGAACTGGCCCTTGATCTCCGCCAGGTAGTCGATGAAGTAGTTGGCAGTGGAGCCGGTGCCCACGCCAACGATGGCGTCGGCTTCCAGTTTGGGGGCGATGTAGTCGATGGCGGCGCGGGCGGTGGCCTGCTTCAGTTCATCCTGGGTCATGGAGCGCTGGAGATCCTGTGCAATTTTTCGCATTGATTGGCCGGGCCTGGGAGAATATTTCGCGCAAGACCGGCATTTCGGTGGCAATTATGCTGTCGTAGGATTAGACTGGCGATCTCGCACCGCGCTCCGGCCCGCCCGCTGTCGCGGTCGCGGCCGAAGATTCACCAACGGCAGCCTTCACGCCATGCCCAAGTCCTATATCAAGCGCATTCTAGACGCGCGCATTTACGATGTCGCCACCGAGACGCCACTGGAGCCGATGCGCCAGTTGTCACACCGCTGTGGCAACCGCATTCTGCTCAAGCGCGAAGACCTGCAGCCGGTGTTCTCGTTCAAGGTGCGCGGCGCCTACAACAAGCTGCTGCAGCTGCCCGCCGACCAGCGCGCCCGCGGCGTCATTGCCGCCTCCGCCGGCAACCACGCCCAGGGCCTGGCCATGGCCGCGGCGCAGTTGGGGGTGCGCGCCACCATCGTGATGCCCACCACCACCCCGCAGATCAAGGTCAACGCGGTGCGCATGCGCGGTGCCGAGGCAATACTGCACGGCGACACTTTCGACGAGGCGGCCGCGCGGGCCAGGGAACTGGTGGAAGAGCGTGGCCTGACCTTCGTGCACCCCTACGACGATCCCGATGTGATCGCCGGCCAGGGCACGGTGGCGATGGAGCTGTTGCGCCAGCACCCGGGCCATCTGGACGCGGTGTTTATCCCGGTGGGCGGCGGTGGCCTGGCCGCGGGCATGGCCGCCTACATCAAATACGTGCGCCCGGAGATCGCCGTCTATGCGGTGGAGCCCGAGGACGCCGCCTGCCTGAAGGCGGCGATGGATGCGGGCGAGCGCGTGCGCCTGCCCCAGGTGGGCCTGTTTGCCGACGGCGTGGCCGTGGCACAGATCGGCGAGGAGACCTTCCGCGTGTTGCGCCAGACCATCGACGGCGTCATCACCGTGAGCAGCGACGAGATCTGTGCGGCGATCAAGGATATCTTCGAGGACACCCGTTCCATTGCCGAACCCGCCGGTGCCGTCGGCCTGGCCGGGATGAAGAAATATATCGAGCAGAGTGGCAGCCGCAATGCGGCGCTGGCCACTGTGTGCAGCGGTGCCAATACCAATTTCGACCGGCTGCGCTATATCAGCGAGCGCACCGAGATCGGTGAGAAGCGCGAGGCGGTGCTGGCGGTAACCATCCCCGAGCGTCCCGGCAGCTATCTGCAGTTCTGCCGCGACCTGGGTGACCGCGCCATCACCGAATTCAACTATCGTTTTGCCGGCGCTGCCGGGCACCGCGCCCACGGCGGCGAGGCGCATATCTTTGTCGGCCTGCAGGTAGCCACCGACGTGGATCGCCAGCAGCTGGTGGAGCGCCTGGACAATGGTGGCTACCGGGTCACCGATCTCACCGACAACGAAATGGCCAAGCTGCATATCCGCCACCTGGTGGGCGGCCGCGCCGAGGGCCTGACCGACGAGGTGGTCTACCGCTTTGAATTCCCGGAGCGCCCTGGCGCGCTGCGCAAGTTCCTCGAACAGCTGGCCGGGCGCTGGAACATCACCCTGTTCCACTACCGCAACCACGGCGCCGCCTATGGCCGCGTGCTGGTGGGCATGCAGGTGGCTCCCGCCGAGCGCCAGGCGTTGCACGATCTGCTCGAGCAGCTGCACTACCCCTTCTGGGACGAGAGTAGCAATCCGGCCTATCAGTTCTTCCTGGCCGGCAATGGAAAGTCTGTTGAGACCGCTGTGGCAGGTTGAATTGGCTGCCGGGTAGACGTCACGGCGGGCCTTGTCGACTTTTTTTGTGCAAAAGTGCGACAAAATTCACAAAAAGTGGGCAGTGTCCGGTTACTATTTGGTCGATTCTGAAGTATCTTGGCTGCCGTGGAACTTTTGCGTTAGAGCGACTCTAACGCGGGGTGAAACGCGGATAACAAGGCTTACAACAAGAACAGCCGATCTAACAGGATGGTCCCCATGAAACCCGATGCACTGACAATCGCAGTGGTTGTCTTTGTCGCGGGCGTACTGCTGAGCAGTGCGGGTCTGCCCGAGGTATTTGCCTCGGATCCAGAACCGCCGGCCGCTCTGCAGCAGGGAGTGGTTACGCGCTGAGCGCGGCCGCTCCGCCCGGCAACAGACGAAAAAGGCCGGTCGCACAAGCGACCGGCCTTTTTTTATGCGGGTTTGCGGCGGTAACCACCGCTGCGCGGGCCGCCCCTACAGGCGTGGACCACGTGGTTCCAATCCATCGCGGCACTTGCGGAGCGCACCGGGTACAGAAGTCGCTATGACTGCCGGGCGGGTTCCGTAGGGGCGGACCTTGTGTCCGCCCGCGCGGGCCGCCGGCCCACTCCTCCCGGCCCCGCACTCAGCGACAGCGGTACAGGCGCCGCTCCGTCACCACCCCGCCGAGCGGAATATCCCAGCTGTCAGTCGGCAGCGTGGCCACGCACTGCAGCTGGTGCGCGGCGCCGATCAGCACCGGCCCGGTGCCCGGCAGGTGCCGTTTGAAGGCAAAGGTGCGGTCGTAGAAGCCGGCCCCCATGCCCAGCCGCGCGCCGGACTCGTCGAAAGCCACCAGCGGCACCAGCACCAGGTCCAGGTGCTGCGGTGCGATACTGCGGCCGCGCAGGGGTTCGGGAATGCGGAAGCGGTTGCGGTAGCTCAGCGGGCCGCCGTGCCAGTGGCGAAAGCGCAAATGCGGGCGCGGTGCCGCCGGCAGTACCGGCAGGTAGAAATGCTTGTGAGGGTAGCGCCGCTGCAGCCAGCGGATATCCAGTTCGCCGTCCATCGGCCAGTACAGGCCGATATGCTGCGCGCGCCGCAGTAGCGGGCTCTGCGCCAGGCGGATGGCGGCGGCGTATCCGTGTTGTCGCTGCTGGTACAGCGACAGCGCGCGCCGGGCCGTGCGCATGCGTCGGCGCAACTGTGCCTTGCTCTCGCTGGCTGCGGATAACTGCATGGAGTTTATCGGCCGGTGGGAAAACCGGCCCGGTTCATGGGTGAAGCGGGCCGGCATCAGAATTTAGAGCCCCGAACGTGCGGCTGAAGACGTAGCCTTGAACCGTGAAGTTCAAGGTGGTGGTCGCCGGGATGCATTAGGCTTTCCGCTACGCGGCGGACTTGCACACCAACACCCGCTGGAGACCTCCAGGGTGAGATTATCGGCTCGAGGACATAGTCAACTGGCCAACACCTCAGGGCGATTTGAATTATAACGCCCATGGCCTCGAATGGCTAAATGACTTGTTGTGGAAATCGGGGGATTGCGGCGCTTGTCAAGCGTCTTCGGGATCCAGTTTGCCCAGGGCCGACTGCACCTTGTCCTGCAGGCGGTTGAGCATTTCCTGTTCCAGCGGTACGCGCGCCAGTTCCGATTTGGCCTGGATCAGCTCGTGGGCAATATTCAGTGCCGCCATGACCGCGATGCGTTCGAGGCCGATGACCGAGCCGCTGGAGCGAATGAGCGACATGCGCTCGTTCAGCAGCCGCGCGGAGGCCTGCAGTTCGGTGCGCTCGTCTTCGGCACAGGCAACCCGGTACTCCTTGTCGAGGATGGAGACGGTTACGGTTTCGGCGGTTGGTGTTGAGTCACCCATCAGGATTCTTGCGCTAGGCCCTTGAGGCGGTTAATCATGGCTTCGACCCGAGTGCGGGCGACTTCGTTATTTTTTACCAGGCGCTGGCGCTCGCGCTGCCAGTCGGATTCCTGCTGGCGCAGTTCCCGATTGTCGTCGGCCAGCTGCTGGCAGCGGGCGATCAGCGAGTCCACAGTGCTTTCTAACGCTTGTAACTTGTCCATAATTCCTGCGTTGGATGTCTGCGCTCGGATCTCCGCAGCGCTGGCTCAGGGACTGTACGGGACGCCAACGCGGCTACCGAATTCGATCTCTACAGGCCCCAAGTAAACTCGCAACACGACAGACTGCGAGGGATTCCGCTACTATATTGCCGGCGTATGGGAGGGTCAATTGCCACGCCCGCGCGGGCCATCACAAAATTGCCCGCCGGCGGCTTGTCGCGTGCGTTTGCGCCCCACTGTACAGGCGGCGCCGCGGAACTTTGCCGGGCAAATCGGCAAACTGCACAAACTCTGACCACCCTCGCGCGCCAACCGTTAACGCAACGCAAAGAAAGAGCAGTTTCCATGACAGCACCGGACTCACCGTTCGATTCCCTCGCCAATACCATTCTCGCTGCCGGCGGCGTGACCGGACCCGGGGAGCTGCACGGCTTTGTGTGCGGCATGCTGTGCGCCGGTGCGCGCCCGGACCCGCAGCGCTGGCAGCACGAGCTGGCGGAGCTGCTGCAGCTGGAGGCGGTGCCCGCGGAGCTGAACCGGGAATTCCTGCAGCTGGCCGAGCGCAGCCTCGAGCAGCTCGGCAGCGGCGCCTTCGATCTGCAGCTGCTGCTCGCCGACGACGAGGACATCACCGTGCGCGCCCGCTCCCTCGGCAGCTGGTGCCAGGGGTTCCTGCTCGGTTTTGGTCTCGGTGACCAAAAGGGCAAGCTGGCCGAAACCAGCAGCGAGGCGCTGCAGGATATCGGCAATATTGCCCAGCTCGATGCCGAGGTGGTGGACGCTTCCGAGGAAGCGGAAAAACAGCTGCTGGAAGTGCAGGAGTTTGTGCGCGTGGCGGCGATGAATATCTTCACCGAAACCGCCGGCGCCGAGCGCGGGGCCGGCGGGCCCACGCTGCACTGAGGGGCGCGTCGATGGCGACAGCGAGTGCCGCTCCCGCCGTATCCGCAGCCGCGATCGGCCGCGCCGAATACGCGCGCCGGCGCGCGCGGCTGACCGCGACACTGCCGGCCGGCAGTATCGCCATCGTGCCCGCCGCGCGCGAGCAGCTGCGCTCGCGCGATACCTATTTCCCGTTCCGCCAGGACAGCGACTTTCTGTATTTAACCGGCTTCAACGAGCCGGAGGCGCTGCTGGTGCTGGCCCCCGGCCGCCGCCAGGGGGAAACGCTGCTGTTCTGCCGCGAGCGCGATGCGGAAAAAGAAATATGGGATGGCCCGCGCCTCGGCCCGGAGCGCGCCGCCGAACACTGCGGCCTGTGCGATGCCTTCCCGATCGGCGACCTCGACGACATACTGCCGGGCCTGCTGGAAGGCCGCGAGCGCATCTATTTCACCATGGGCCGCTTCCCGCAGCTGGACCGGCGCCTGCAGCACTACCTGCAGCGCATTGGCAGTGCACCCGGCAGCGCCGGCGCGCCGGAGATGGCCGACCTGGATCACCTGTTGCACGACCTGCGCCTGGTCAAGAGCGCGGCGGAAATCCGCCTGCTGGCGCGCGCCGCCGAGATCTCCGCCGCGGCCCACCGCCGCGCCATGGTGCGTTGCGCTGCGGGCCTGTACGAATACCAGCTGGAAGCGGAGATACTGCATACCTTTGTCGATGCCGGCGCGCGCGAGCCCGCTTACCCCACTATCGTCGGCGGTGGCCGGAACGCGCTTGTGATGCACTACTGCAGCAACAATGCGGCGCTGAAAAACGGCGACCTGGTACTGGTCGACGCGGGCTGCGAATATCGCGGCTACGCCGCCGACGTGACCCGGACCTACCCGGTTAACGGGCGCTTTACCGCGCTGCAGAAAGCGCTCTATGAAATCGTGCTGGCGGCCCAGGCCGCCGCCATCGACGCGATCCGCGTCGGCGCCGACTGGGATGCGCCCCACGCCGCCAGCGTGCGCGCCACCACCGAGGGGCTGGTGGAGCTGGGCCTGCTGCGCGGTGACGTCGACGGCCTGATCGAGTCCGGTGCCTACCGCCGTTTCTATATGCACCGCGCCGGCCACTGGCTCGGCATGGACGTGCACGACGCCGGCGATTACCGCGTGCACGGCTGCTGGCGGCAGCTGGAGCCGGGCATGGTGATGACGGTGGAACCGGGGCTGTATATCGCCGCCGACGACGCGCAGGTACCGGAAAAATTCCGCGGTATCGGCATCCGCATCGAGGATGACGTGGCGCTGACCCGCGACGGCACGCGGGTGCTGTCGGCAGCGGCCCCCAGGACCGTGGCCGAGATTGAAGACACCATGCGCGAGGGGGCAACGGCGACAGAAGTACAGGGAGAATTGTGGTGACCGCAGACAATAAACAGTCCGAACAGCCCGCGACCGGGGTGGACGTCGCCATCGTCGGCGGCGGCATGGCCGGGGCCAGCCTGGCGCTGATGCTGGCGCACTACTGCCCGCAGCTGTCGCTGGCGTTGCTCGAGCGCCAGCCGCTGCCGGATCCGCAGGCCAGCCTGCAGCTGCCGAGTTTCGATACCCGCGCCACCGCGCTGGCCGCCGGCAGCCTGCAGCTGTTCGCCGAGCTGGGGTTGTGGCCGGCACTGCGCGAACACTGTGCACCGATCGAGCATATCGGTGTCAGCGATCGCGGCCGCGCCGCCGGCATAGCGCTGCGCGCGCCCGAGGAGCCCCACGCCAGTTTCGATGGCATGCTCGGTGCGGTGATCGAGAATGCCGCGCTGGGGCCGCTGTTGCACCGGGCGCTGGCGCGCACCGGGGTGCAGCTGCTGGCGCCGGCGCAGGTCGACTCGGTGCAGATGCATGAGGACAGCGCGCAGCTGCAGTGGCGCGCCGGCGATCGCGAGCACACATTACGCGCGCGCCTGCTGGTGATCGCCGACGGCACCGACTCGCCGCTGTGCCGCCAGCTGGGGATTGATATCGAGCGGGTCAGCTACCGCCAGCGCGCGCTGGTGACCACAGTCGGCCTGGCGCAGCCCCACGGCAACCGCGCCTACGAGCGCTTTACCGACGCCGGCCCGATGGCGCTGCTGCCGCTGCCGCCGCGGGGCGGCCAGCACCGCATGGCGCTGGTGTGGACCTGTGAAGCGGCTGACGCCGAGACGCTGGCGGCGCTGCCGGAGCGCGACTTCGTGGCCCGCTTGCAGCGCGCCTTCGGCTGGCGCGCCGGGCGTATCGAACGCGCCGGCCGGCTGCACAGCTACCCGCTGAGCCTGTCGCTGGCGCGCGAGCAGTGGCGCCGCAATCTGGCGCTGGTGGGCAATTGCGCCCACTTCCTGCACCCGGTGGCGGGGCAGGGCTTCAACCTGACCCTGCGCGACAGCTACGGCCTGGCGCAGACGCTCGCCCGTGAAGATCTGGCGCGAAATTCACCCGGGCAGCTAGACTTGTTAGAAGGATTCGGGCGCCAACGGCGGCGGGATCAACAGTTGACCATTGGCTTCAGTGACCGCGTCCCGCCGCTGTTTGCGGCCCCGGGCCTGATGGCGCGGGGGCTGCGGCAGGTGGGGCTGCTGGGGCTGGCGCTGGCACCGCCACTGCGCGCTGGTTTTGTCGGCCAGGCGGCCGGATTTGGGCTTTAATTGTCTGCGCACCGGGCGGCGATGCCGCGCGGTTGAAAACGGCGAAATATCACTATGAACAGACAACGTTTGGACATCGCAATCGTCGGCGCCGGCATGGTCGGGCTGGCCCAGGCCGCGCTGCTGGCAGTGCGCCACCCGCAGCTGCAGATCGCCGTGCTGGAGGCGTCCACCGAGGCGCCGCAGGTGTCCGACACGCACCACGATCCGCGTGTGGTGGCCCTGACTGGCGCGTCGCGCGCGTTGCTGGAGGAAGTCGGCGTCTGGGAGCAGATCGGCGCGCGCGCCTGCCCCTACACCGAAATGCGCGTCTGGGACGCCGAGGGCACCGGTTCCGTGTGCTTCAACAGCCGCGATGTACAGCTGCCGGACCTGGGGCATATCGTCGAGAACAATGTGGTGGTGTCGGCCCTGCGCGCGTGTCTCGAGGCGCTGCCGCACGTAGAGCTGGTCACCGGCTTCCGCCTCGAGAGCTGGTGGCGCGACTGCGGCCTGTGGCACCTGCAGCCGCGCAGCGACCGCGTCAACGTGATCGAGGGGCTGGAGGAAAACAGCGAGATACTGCGCACCCGCCTGCTGATCGGCGCCGACGGGGCGCGCTCGCGGGTACGCGACCTGCTGCACATCCGCTGCCGCGATACCGACTACCACCAGACCGCGCTGGTGTGTGTGGCCGAGTGCGAAAAACCGCACCAGCACACCGCCCGGCAGCGCTTCCTGAAGAGCGGCCCGCTGGCATTCCTGCCGCTGGCCGGGCTCGGTGACGATCGCCACTGCGCGGTGGTCTGGTCCGCGGACGAGACGCTGGCCCGGGAGCTGGTGATGCTCGACGACCAGGCTTTTGCGCTGAATCTGGAGAAGGCCTTTGAGAGCCGTCTCGGCAATATCATCTCGGTCAGCGAGCGCTTCTCTTTTCCGCTGCGCGCGCGCCACGCCGAGTCCTATTACGGCCCCGGCGCGGTGTTGATCGGCGACGCCGCCCACAGTATTCACCCCCTCGCCGGCCAGGGCGTCAACCTGGGCCTGCAGGATGTGCAGGTGCTCAGCGAGGAGATCGCGCGCGCGCTCAAGCGCGGCCTCGACCCGGCGGACACCTCGGTGCTGGCGCGCTACCAGCGCCGTCGCCGCGGCGACAACGCCGCCACCCTCAAGGCCATGAGCACGTTCAAGTCCCTGTTCGGCGCCGGCGACCTGCACTGGCGCTGGCTGCGTAACACCGGATTGAGTATGGTGGACGCCAGCCCGCTGCTGAAGAAACGCATTATTCTGCGCGCGATGGCGGTTTAGCCCGGCCGACAGGCGGGCCGCGGGCCCGCCGCAGCCGCGCACCAACATGGGCCCGACTTTTGAGCCACTGGACCACGCTCCGCGAATTTCCCCTCGACCAGGACCTCACCGAACTGGCGCGCTTTATCCAGCGCTGCCACCTGCCCCTGCGTATCAGCGAGGAGGGCAACCGCCAGCGGTTGTCCACACCGGATCCGCGCCTCGGCGATCTGCTGTTGCCGCTGCTGGACCGCTGGAGTGCCGGCGAGCTCGACCTCGACCAGGTGCGCGTGGAACCGGTACCCGCAGAACCGCCCGAGGCTGGGCCGGCGCCCGACAATGCTGCTACCGATGCGGCGGACACCTCTGCCGACAACACCTCCGCCGACAACCCCGGCACCGAACCGCCCCCGGCGGCGCCAGCGCAGGCGGTGTCGACACTGCCGAGCTGGCCGTGGCACCGCACCCCGCTGAGCCTTGTGCTGATCGCGCTGTGTTTTATCGGCTGGTTGGTCGTGCGCGAAAACCTGGAGCAGTTGCTGGCCATTTACCCACAGCCCAGCGGCGGGTTCAGCCCGGGCAATTCGAGCCTGGCCTGGCACCTGCGCAACGGTGAATACTGGCGGCTGTGGACGCCGGCGATTCTGCATTTCTCGCTGCCGCACGCGCTGTTCAATGCGATGGGTATCTGGATTCTGGGGCGGCCGCTGGAAGCGCGCGCCGGCAAGCTGGCGTTCGCGGCGCTGGTGCTGATCGCGGCGCCGGTGTCCAACCTGGCGCAGTACTACTGGTCGCCACAGATATTATTCGGCGGTATGTCCGGTGTGGTGTACGCACTGGGTGGTAGCGTATTCGTGTTGCAGCGCTGGCAGCCGCAGTGGAGTGATGTGCCCGCGGGCATCGTCGCACTGATGGTCGGGTGGCTGTTGATCTGCGCGACCGGTTTATTCACGTTTATTTTTGGTGTCGGCATTGCCAATGCGGCGCATCTGGGGGGATTCGTCAGCGGGCTGTTGCTCACCGCACTCTACTGCCTCGCCGGGGGCGCAAAAAATTTTGCCGCGAGCGGCGTTCGTGAAAATGATACGACCGCCTGACCGCCAATGTTGTTACTGATTGTTTATGTGCTGGTGGCACTCGGCTTTTCCTTCCTGTGCTCGATTGCCGAGTCGGTCATTCTCAGTGTCACCATGCCCTATATCACGCTGCTGGAGCGCGATGGCCACCGCGCCGGGCGGCTGCTGCGCCGGCTGAAACAGGACATCAACGCGCCGCTGGCGGCGATTTTAACCCTCAACACCGTCGCCCACACCGCCGGCGCTGCCGGTGCCGGCGCCCAGGCGGCGGCGGTGTTCGGCAATAATTACCTGGGGCTGGCGTCGGCGGTGCTGACGCTGCTGATCCTGGTGTTTTCGGAAATTATCCCCAAGACCTTGGGCGCGGTTTACTGGCGCCGATTGGCACCGTTGACCGCCTATATCCTGCGTTTTCTGGTATGGATATTGTATCCATTTGTAAAGATGGCTGAGTGGCTGACCCGCGGCCTGTCCGGTGGCACCACGCTGACCGGATTCAGCCGCGAAGAGTTTGCGGTGATGGCCGAGCTGGGCGCCGCCGAGGGGCAACTGGAGCGGCGCGAGTCGAATATTCTGCGCAATCTGTTTTTCACCCTGCGCGACCACTCGGTGCGCGAGGTGATGACGCCGCGCACCGTGGTGTATTCGCTGTCGCGGGAGGCGACTGTGCAGCAGGCCTATGAGGACGTGGAAAGGAGCCGCTTTACCCGCATCCCGATTTACGAGCGCGACGACCCGGACTGCGTGGTCGGGTTTGTGCTGAAAGGGGAATTGCTACTGGCCTACGCGCGCGGGCGCGGTGCCGACAAGCTGGTCGACTACCGCCGCGACCTGCTGGTACTGCCGGAGACGGCCACGATTTATCAGGCGTTCCAGAAGATGCTCGCGCGGCGCATGCAGATCAGCGCGGTGGTGGACGAGTACGGCGGCCTCGAAGGGCTGGTCACGCTCGAAGACCTGCTGGAAACACTGCTCGGCGAGGAAATCGTCGACGAAGCGGACAAGACGCCGGACCGGCAGGCGCTGGCGCGACGCCTGTGGCGCTGGCGTTCAAAACGCCATGGATTAAAAGTAGACGAAGCGGCGCAACAGGCGCATGATAAGGAAGAATTGGACGACAACGGCGATGACGGGCAGCCGCCTCAAAATTGAGTGGGTTCGGCGCGCCGGGGTTGAAAAAAGGGCATTTGCCCCCATTAATTAAATTGTGCGATGTCGACTGCGGCTGCGCGCCGGGTCGGCAGAAACAGAAGTGTGTTTCTCGGCTTGGGCCTGAAACTTTTTTATCGGTAATGACTATCGTGCGCATCGGGTTTCTCTTTTTGGTGCTTCAGTCGGTACTGCTATGTGCAGCGGTACAGGCCGAGCCCGGCGCCACGAAAAGCCTCAGTGCCGACAGCTGCGCCGCGCTGCTGACCCTCGGCGACGATACGCCCTTCCCGAACACCCCCGATAACGACACCGACCTGCAATCGGTCGACGAGCCGGTGACCGTGCCGGCGTCATCATTCGCCGTATTCGGTTTCCTGCCCCCGCGCACCCAGCCGCAAAGCTGCCGTATCGATAGCAATTCGATACGCGGACCGCCCTCTCTGGCCTGAACTCCGTCCCCCTGACCTGTAAATTTCCGCCCGCCGCTGCCTCGCGCAGGGACTGTCGGAATCGAGTTAGCGTCGGCGCCGCAGCGATGACCGCGGCGCGACACCCAGAGAGTGTTACCAATGAAGAACTTTGATTTTTTCCAACTGCAGGATTTCGACAAACTGGTATTCCCGGATGAGTTTAGCGAGTTGTCGCTGGATTCCCCTGCACTCAGTTTCGTGTCGGATTTCAAGAGTCACCACCCGTCGTTGCTGACGCCGGCAGTGTCGGCGCGCAATGCCGCGCAGATCATGAGTGCCGGTCACCTGAGCGCGGTGCTGGTAGTGGACCGCGACGGCACCTTTACCGGCCTGCTTACCGCCGAGGATGTCACCTACCAGAGCATCATGCAGCGCGTTGCTTCCGGCACGCCGCGAGAGGAATTGACCGTGGGCGACCTGATGCGCCCGCGCGGTGATCTGAAAATGCTGAGTTACCAGCAGGTGGCGAACAGCAGTATCCGCGACGTGCTCGACGCGATGCGTCGCAACCGCCAGCGCGACTGCCTGGTAGTGGATCTGCACAACCACCACGTGCGCGGCCTGATCAGTGCTTCCGAGGTGGGTATGCGCCTGCACGCTGACATCGATATCGATGCCGCGCCGACCTTCGCCGACCTGTGGCGGAGCATGGCACCGGTGCACTGAGCACCGCCATCCGTTTCTCTCTGGGCGCGTGCCGCGCCGCCTGCGGGCGGTGCGGGCGCCGTCAGCGCGCCGGGTCGATGGCGTCGCCGAGGCTGTTGTTGACCCGGAACCAGCCGGTAACACTGTAGCGCGGCCGGTTGACCGTCAGCACTTCGTGGGGAAATTCCTCGCTGAGAAAAATCACCATCTGACCGAAACGCGGTGCCACCTTCAGCAGCGGTTCCGCGGCTACGGCCATGCTGTCCGGTGGATAGACCAACAGCTCGCCACCGTCGCGGGGCTGCCAGTTGGGGGTCAGGTAGAGCACCGTGCTGACCATGCGGTTGGTGTTGCCCTTGAAGGCGTCCAGGTGCTTTTTGTAGAAGGTGCCGCGGTCGTAATAGGCGTAGTGGCACTCGTAGTCGAACAGCCCCAGAAACAGGCGCCGGTTCAGCCCCAGGCGCAGTTCCTCCATCCAGCTCAAATAGGCCTGCACCGCCGGGTTGCCCCGATCCAGCCAGAAAATCTCGTCACCGCGCACGAAGCGGTTTAGCTGGTGTTCGTCCTCGCGGCCGATACCGGCCCGCTTGAATTGCCCCGGGTCGATGGACCTGAAGTGGCGCAGCAGGGCGCCGAGCAGGCTCGGCGGCAGTGGCGCGGGCAGCACCACATAGCCGTGTTCACGCAGTGCGGCAGCGATGGGGTCAAAGGGGTCGCCACCGTGGGGACCGTGCTGGTCCGGCGGTGTCGCAGCGGTGTTGTGCAAACGGGTGGGCTCCGGAAAATCCGCCGGCGCGGGCGCGCCGACGGAAAGGCTTATACACCGGAGTGCGCTGCCTGCAAAGCAAAAATTATCGGCTCAGTCGGGCAGCCAGGCGTAGCTCAATTTCAGGAACACCGAGCGGTCGGTTTTTTCCATCCGGTCGAGCGCGTCATTGTCCAGCGCCTGGTCGGAATAGCCGAGGAAAAACACCGTCTGCGGATTGACCTTGTAGGAGTAGAGCAGTTGCGAACCGAGGCTGCGGTTCTGCTGGGACAGGTCCTCGGTGTCCAGGTACAGCGCCAGGTCCCGTTCGATATCCGCATGCTGCAGGGTCAGCCGCAGGGCGCTGCGGTTGTTGAACTGGTAGCTCAGGCGCAGGTCGGTCAGGTTGGCGGTAAACAGGCGCCCGCCATCGACATCGAGGGTGCGGTAATTGTGCCGCAGGCGCGCTTCGAGATGGCGGCCGATATTCCAGGTGATCTTCGGGTCGAACTGCACCATGTCGCCGGCGCGGTTGTTGTCGTAGTCGATGGCGTCGCCGACGCGGGTATAGGCACCGAAGTAGAGTCCGGGCAGCGGGCGGAACTCGCTGTAGAGCGACAGCAGTTGCTGGTCGTACAGCTCGCCGGCGAAATCCTGCACGCGGGTCAGGCCGCCGAACTCCACGTGCAGTTGCAGCGGCCCCTCCAGAAACACGTAGCCCTCCAGTTCCCGCTCCAGCAACCTGCCGTCCTCGTCGTGGGTGATATCCCAGTCGCCGTACATCTCGATGCGGTTCCACCAGTTGTCGCGCTCGCCGTGCCAGGTGTGGCCGAGACCGGCGACGGACTTCTGGTACCCGACCTGGGTGATAAAGCCGAGATCGGAACGGAAATCCTTGCCGAACTGCTGGTGGGCGATTTTCCACGACCAGTTGCGCGAGTTGTGGCGGTAGCGCAGCTGGCCGGCGGTATCGCTCTGCGTTGCCGCCAGCTCGTAGTCGTCCTGCACCTGTTGCGGGTTCTCCGATTTTGAGGCGAGCAGCTGCGCTTCGAGGCTGTCGTTCTCATTGAGGCGGTATTTGCCATCGACACCGTAGACCTGGTTCAGGTAGTCCTCGGCGCTGCGGCTGGTGACCAGCGCGCCGACGGTGGAGCCCTGGCCGAAGTCGCGCCGGTAGCGCACCACGGCGTTCTGGCTGGTGCTGTCGTAGTTGGCGATATCCGAGCTCTCCACCCCGGGGACGACGAAATTGGTCTGCTGGTCGTCGGCGACAAACACACCGGTAGTGTTGTTGTCGGCCTTGCTGGTGAACTTCACCCCGTAGTCCGGGCTGCCGATATTGCGCGTGTGCACGATCGGCAGGAAGGTTTCGAAATAGTCGGCGCTGTCGAGAAAGAACGGGCGCCGCTCCGGGTAAAAGAGCGAGAAGTTGGTGTTTACATCCAGCTGCGCCACGTCCGCTTCGACCTGGGAGAAGTCCGGGTTGAGGGTGGCGTTGAGGGTGGAGTTGGCGGAGATACCCCAGCGCATGTCCACACCCATTTCGGTATTGCCGTCGCCGTTTTGCCAGTCCTCGCCGGCCTCCGGATCGCGGCTCTCGCTGCGCGAGGCGGTGGTGGTGGGGACTATCTCCAGATTGCGCCCGGGCTCGGCGCTGCGGAAGCCCTCCAGTTTGCCCAGCTGGCACAGGTAGCAGGAGCGGTCGCGATCCAGGGGGTTGTTGGAGATGCGCTCGCGGTCCTTGCGCGGGCGGAAGCGCAGCAGGTCGACGCCCCACACCTGGGTTTTGAGGCCGCCCTGGAAGCGCAGGATATTCAGCGGTATGGCCATCTCCACTACATAGCCGTCCTCGCCGATCTCGCCGGCCGAGTCCCAGGTGGCATTCCAGGAGTCGTCCTCGTTGCCGTTGACGTCGTCGTTGATCAGGTCCATTTGCACGCCGAGCGGATTGGCAAAGAACTCGAAGGCGCGGCGCTGGTCGTTGAAGGTGTCCAGGGTGACGCCGACAAAGTCGTCGGCGTAGGCACTGTCGCGACCGCGCATGAACGCGCGGATTTCTTCCGGGCGGGGGTCGCTGGCGACAAAGGCGATATACAGGGTGCGGCCGTCTTCCACCAGGTAGGCGTCGGTTGTCACCGTCGGCGGCACATTCTCCCGCGGCCGGGTTTCATAGTTGAGCGGCACGCGGGTGGCGCTGTCCCAGATGCCGTCATCCAGCACCCCGTCGATCACCGCGGACCGCTCGACGTGGGGGACGGCGATGTTGTCGCCGCGCACTACCAGAGGAGACTCCGTCACCGGGGCGGCGGCGAGCGCGCTGTGGCAGAACAGGCTGGAAAGCGCAGATACGAGCGCAAGACGGCCGAGCTGGCGCCTGGCCGGAAGAAAGAGATGCATAATCGGGACCGGTTATTTGTAATTATGCGGCGATATTACCTTTCTTTACATTTGACTGCGCGGTGTCCTGTCCCGTGAGAGCGGCGGTCCGCCCCGCACCGGACCCCTGGAACGGGGCGTGGCGGTGGGAAAATCTGCGGGGCTCAGTCCAGAATAACGGGAGGGGTCGCGGCGCGGGCAGGGGCGGCGGTCGGGGCGTTTCATGCCCGCCGCGACCAGCCTTTTTGTACATTCCGCGGCAAACCGCATGATTGTCGGCGGCGGGCGCGGGGCGCAGGTTTAAGTCCCGTCGCCTGCTAGGCTTGCAGGATATTGCCGTCTGGCCACTGCCGCAGGGTGCCCGTTAAAATACCCGGCTTTCATTTTTAGCGAATCGAGAACAAAAGATGGGAAACAGAACGCCTCTGTATGACACGCATGTCGCTATGGGCGGCAAAATAGTGGATTTTGGCGGTTGGGACATGCCGCTGCATTACGGCTCGCAGCTGGAGGAGCACAACCAGGTGCGCACCGCGGCCGGCATGTTCGATGTCTCCCATATGACCGTGGTGGATATCGACGGTGACGGCGCCCGCGATTATCTGCGCTACCTGCTCGCCAACGACGTGGCCAAACTCGACGGCAACCCCGGCAAGGCGCTGTACACCGGCATGCTCAACGACAAGGGCGGCGTTATCGATGACCTGATCGTCTACCTGCGCGAGTCGGGCTACCGCGTGGTGGTCAACTGTGCCACCCGCGAGAAGGATCTGGCGTGGATGCAGCAGCACACCGCCGGCTTCGACGTGACCCTGACCGAGCGCCCGCATCTGGCCATGGTCGCCATTCAGGGCCCGCAGGCGCTGGACAAGGTCAAAGAGGTACTGGGCATCGAGTGGACCGCCGCCATCGACGACCTCAAGGTGTTCCAGAGTGTCGCCCGCGGCGACTGGTTCGTGGCCCGCACCGGCTACACCGGTGAAGACGGTCTCGAGATCATGCTGGCCGCCGACGATGCACCGGGCTTCTGGCGTGCGCTGGCGGATGCCGGTGTGGCCCCCTGCGGACTCGGCGCGCGCGACACCCTGCGCCTGGAAGCGGGTATGAACCTGTACGGCCACGAGATGGACGAGGATACCTCGCCGCTGGTGGCCAACATGGGCTGGACCATCGCCTGGCAGCCGGAAGAGCGCGATTTTATCGGCCGCGGCCCGCTGACCGAGGAAAAGGCCGGCGGTGTGCAGCAGAAACTGGTGGGCCTGGTGCTCGAGGAGCGCGGTGTACTGCGCGCCGACCAGGCAGTGGTAGTGGACGGCAGCGAAGACCGCGGTATCATCACCAGCGGCACTTTTTCCCCGACCCTGGGCCACTCCATCGCACTGGCGCGGGTACCGGTGAACGTGGGCGACACCGCCCAGGTGGAAATGCGCAAGAAGCTGGTGCCGGTCAAGGTGGTAAAACCCTGTTTCGTGCGCAACGGCAAGTCGGTGATCTGACCCCTGCCGCCGAACTACCGGCCGGACGGCACGCCGTCCGGCCCGGATCCGAATTTGAAAAACTAGCAATGCTTAATCGAGGGATCACAGCATGAGTGAAATCCGCAGCGAACTGAAATACCTGTCCAGCCACGAGTGGGCGCGCCTGGAAGAGGACGGCACTGTGACCGTCGGCATCAGCGATCACGCCCAGGACGCGCTCGGCGATGTCGTCTATGTGGAAACCCCGGACGTGGGCACTACCCTGGCGGCTGGCGACGAAGCCGGTGTCGTTGAGTCCGTGAAAGCGGCCAGTGACGTTTACGCGCCGGTGTCCGGCGAGGTCATCGAAGTCAACGAAGCGCTGGAAGACGCGCCGGAAACCGTCAACTCCTCTCCGTATGACGATGGCTGGTTCTACCGCATCAAGCCGAGCGATGTCAGCGAGCTGGACAAGATGCTCGACGCCGAGGCCTACAAGACCGAATCCGAAGACTGAGCGGGAGCGCCGGCGTGGGGATCGCATTGATACCACGTTGAACATCCCGAGTTAAAAAAAGCCGCCCCGGTTACCGGGGCGGCTTTTTTTTGCCCGTATAAACGCGGCCGGCGAGCAGGTGAACCGCGGCACGGGCTTCGCTTACACTGTGCGATCCGAAAACGCGATGCCCATCATGCACTACCAACTGGATGACCTGACCATCGATCTCGCGCGCCAGCAGGTACGGCGCGGCGATGTACTGCTGAATGTCTCCGGCCTCAGCTTTCGCCTGCTGGCTTTCATGCTCGAACGCGGCGCGGACGTGGTTTCGTTTGACGCGCTGATTGCCGGCGTGTGGGCGCCGAGCATCGTCAACGAAGAGACGGTGACCCAGCGTGTCAGGCTGCTGCGCTCCGCGCTGGGCGATGACGGTCGCAGCCCGCGCTATATCCGCTCGGTACGCGGCAGTGGCTACCAGCTCGCGACGGCGCCGCGGCCGCACGCCACCGGTGCCGGGCCAGTACCGTCGCCGCGCCGCAATGCGTCGGCGGGATGGCGCCACTGGCGCGCCGCCGCGCTGGTCACGGCGATCGCCGCAAGCGCGTCGGCGGTATGGTGGACGCTCGGTGGTGGTGCGCCGCGACAGTCCCCGGATCCGCGCGGCGATCTGCTCGCCCGCGCCGATTACTACGCCGGTATCGGTCAGCGGGATAACAATGCGCGCGCGGCGGCACTCTACCGGCAGGTGCTGGTGTCGGTGCCGGACAATGCGCGCGCGCAACTGGGGCTCAGTTTTACCTACAGCGCCAGGGTGTGCCGCTACGACGGCGATACCGAATGGGCGGACCGGGCCGAGGCGCTGGCGCGCCGGGTGCTCGAGCGCGAGCCGGATAACTACCGCGCCCACGATGCCCTGGGCTATGCGCTGGACTGCCGCGGCGAGGTGGATGCGGCTATCGCCGCCTACCGGCGCGCGGTGGCGCTGGCACCGCCGCAGCAGAGCGGCAGCCGCACCGCACTGGCCTATCTGCTCGCGCAGCAGGGGGAACTGGCGCAGGCGCTGGCCATCAACCTGTCGGTGCGCGATGACGATCCGGGCCAGACCTTCAACGACCTGCAGCTGGCGCGCGACTACGAACTGCTCGGCTACCCGGCCGCCGCCGAGGTGCTGTATGCGCGCAGCTTCGAGCTGTATCCGGACAACCTTTTCTCCAACGTCGCCTACCCCAGAAGCCTCTTTTTACAGGGCCGTTTCAGCCAGGCGCGGGCTCTGCTCGAACGCGCCGCCACGCGACCGGTGCACCCGGATTTGTGGCAGCTGCAGGGTGAGCTGGCGCTGCTGGCGGGGAAGCGCGACGAGGCGCAGGCGAGCTTTGGCAGGGCCCACCAGGCGCGGCCCTCCGATCCGTATTTCGATACGCTGCGGCGGCTGTACCAGACGCCGGCTTCCGTCGACTGGATACCGCAGCGCCTGGCGGCCCTGCACGCGCAGCGCGCGCGGGGTGTGAATGCCCCATCCCTGTGGCTGGAGCAGGCCCTGCTGCTGCAGGCGCAGGGGGCGACGTCTGCGGCTGTGTACGCGCTGCAGGCGGCGGTGGATCGCGGCTACCGCGACAGCGCCTACCTGCGCGTATCACCGCTGTTTGCGGGTCTGCGCGGCGCACCGCGTTTTGCCCGGGTGATCGATCGCATCGCGGAAACGGTGCGCGCGCAGCGTGAGCAGGTGCCACCCGAATTGCGCCCGCGGGTACCGCTGTGAGGGGCGCAGCCGGATCAGGGGTGCAGGGCGTCGAGGATATATTGCTGGAAGAGTCGGTGACTCTGCGGGTGGCCGTAGGACTCGCCGTAAGCGGTGCTGGTGATGACCGCGACCAGTGACAATTCCGGCATCACGAATACGTAGTTGCCGCCGTTGCCCGCCATCGCCCAGGCTTTTACCGGTCGGCCGTCCAGTTCGAACGGCGCGCGCCACAGCTGGTAGCCGTATTCGTAGTGCTCGCGCGGCACCGCCCGCGGCGTCAGCATGGCGTCGATCCAGTGGGCGGAGACCACCTGCCGCTCGCGCCAGCGGCCGTGCTGGTTCAGCAACAACCCGAACTTGAGCAGGTCGCGGCTGCGATAGCTGGTGCCGCCGCCGGGCATGGCGCCACCGGTTGGCGTGTACTGCCACTTTACCCTGTCGATGCCCAGTGGCCGGTAGAGCGTGGTCGCGGCGTAGCGGTCGAGGCGCTGACCGGTGGCGGCCTCGATCGCGGCCCCCAGCAGCACACTGTCGGCAGTGCAGTAGGAGAAGGCGCGGCCGTAGGGGGAGTCCGCCGGCTTGCTCACCCAGGCCGGAAAACCGCGCACTGGCAGGTCCAGCGCAAACCTGACCCAGTCCCGCACCAGGTACATGCGCTCTTCGTGCCCGCGCGAGAAGCTGTTCTCATCGTCGCATTCGAGCGGTGAACTCATGGTCAGCAGGTCCTCCAGGGTCATGGCGGACTTCTGCGGATCGGGATTGGCAAGGGGCTGAAAGGAGGGGAAGAAATCGACCACGCGCGCGCGCACGCCGGCGATGGCCTTGCGATCGATCGCCGCGCCGAGCAGCAGCGCGGTGACGGTCTTGGTCAGCGAGCGGGTATTGTGCAGTGTGTCGCGGTCACTGCCGTTGAAGTAGTGCTCGTAGACCAGCTTGCCGTTTCTGGCGACCAGCACGCTGGTGAGCTTGTGGAACTTGTCTTGTTCCACCGCCCGCGCGAGGCCCGCGAGGGTGTCTGAATTGAGGCCTGCGTCCGCGGGGCCGGCCTCGGGCAGGGCCGCCAGTGCCGGTGTTGCCAGCAGCAGAGCCAGCAGAATTGTGCAGAGTCTTGTGTCCATGGGGGTCTCCAATAAAGTGCCAATCGGTGGCGCTTATTGGAGTGCGGGGCTGTCTGAAGAGACTGAAGCCCGCATGAAGAATTGTGAAGGTGGCCGCGGCGGCCGGTATTTACTGACCCGCGGCCGGCTGCAGCAGCGCTTTCAGGCCCAGCCGCTTCAGGTAGGCCTGCACCGTTTCCTCGACCTCTTCCGGCGCGTGCATGGCCAGCACCTGCTGCAGCAGCAGGTCGGTGTCCGCCTTGCGCACGGCGCGCAGCGCGGCCTTGACCCGCGGCAGGTTGGTGGCGTTCATCGACAGTACGTCGTAGCCCATCGCCACCAGCAGCAGCGCGCCGCCGGGATCGCCGGCCAGCTCGCCGCAGATGCCCACCTTGGTGTCGGCGGCGTGGCCGGCTGTGACCACATCGCACAGGGCGCGCAGCACCGCCGGGTGCAGGGCGTGGTAGATATTGGCCACGCGGCTGTTGTTGCGGTCCACCGCCAGCAGGTACTGGGTCAGGTCATTGCTGCCCACGGAGATGAAATCCACCCGCTCGGCCAGCTCGCGCGCCTGGTATACCGCCGAGGGGACCTCGATCATGATGCCGAGCGGCGGCATCTGGATCTCGAAGCCCTCGTCCACCAGCTCGGTGTGGGCGCGCTGCACCAGTTTGCGCGCCGCTTCCAGCTCGCCCACGCCGCTGATCATCGGCAGCATGATGCGCAGGTTGTCGAGGCCCAGGCTGGCTTTCATCATCGCGCGCACCTGCCCCAGGAAGATCTCCGGGTGGTCGAGGGTCACGCGGATGCCGCGCCAGCCGAGGAACGGGTTGGTTTCCTCGATGGGGAAATAGGCCAGCGCCTTGTCGCCGCCGATATCCAGCGTGCGCATGGTGACCGGGCGCGGGGCGAAGGCGGCCAGCTGCTCGCGGTAGATCTCGCGCTGCTCCTCCTCGGACGGGAAGCGGTCGCGCAACAAGAAAGGCACTTCGGTGCGGTACAGGCCCACGCCCTCGGCGCCGCGCTCCAGCGAGCGCACCACGTCGGCCATCAGCCCGGTATTGACCCACAGCCGCACGCGGTGACCGTCGGCGGTTTCCGCCGGCAGGCCGGCCAGGTGGTCGAGGTTGCGCGCCAGTTCGCGCTCCTCGGCGACGATGGCGTCGAAGCGGCGGCGCAGTTCGCGGCCGGGGTGAATGTGCAGTTCGCCGCGGTAGCCGTCGACCACCAGCTCGGCGCCGTCGACCTGTTCGTAGGGCAGCTCCTGCGCGCCCATGACCGCCGGCAGGCCCATGGCGCGGGCGATGATGGCCACGTGGCTGTTGGCCGATCCCTTGATCGATACCAGCCCGATCAGTTTGTCCCGCGGCACTTCGGCGAGCATCGCGGCGGTGAGCTCCTCGCCGATCAGCACGGTATTTTCCGGGTAGTCGCGCCGGCTCTGCTGTTGCTGGCGCAGGTGCACCAGTACCCGCGCGCCCAGGTCGCGCACGTCGGCGGCGCGATCGCGGAAGTAGGCGTCGGACATGGCTTCGAAGCGGTGTACATGCTCGAGCATGACCTCGGCCCAGGCGCGCGGGGCGCTGATCTGCTGGCGGATGCGGTCGCACACCTCCACGGCCAGGGAGTTGTCGTCGAGCATGCTGATATAGGCATCGAACAGCGCGCGTTCCTCGCGGTTCAGTTCGTCCTTGAGGCGCTCGCCGACCTCGCGGATCTCGCTGCGCGCCGCCGCCAGTGCCTGGTGGAACAGCTCCAGCTCGGCCTCCACGTCGACGCAGCAGGAGTAGGGCACCGTGGCCAGGTTGACCTGGGGCGCGATGACGTGGGCGCGGCCGATGGCGACGCCGGGAGAGGCGGCAATGCCTCGGAATTTGGCCTCTTTGCGCTGGCGACCGATGACGGCCAGGGCGCCGGTGGCCTCGGCGTGGGCAATGACGCCGGCGAGCTGCGCCGACAGCGTGACCAGAAAGGCTTCTTCACCCTCGTCGAAGCGGCGCTTCTCGGCCTGCTGCACCACCAGCACGCCGAGGACGTTGCGGTGGTGGATGATCGGGGTGCCGAGGAAGGCGCTGAAGCGCTCCTCGCCGGTGGCGGGGAAGTAGTGGTAAGCCGGGTGGGCCTCGGCCTGCTCCAGGTTGATCGGTTCCTCGCGGGTGACCACGTTGCCCACCAGGCCTTCGCCCGGCGCCAGGTGCACCTGGCCGACGGCGTCGGGGTTGAGGCCGCGGGTGGCCATCAGCACGTAGTTGCCGGACTGCTTGTCGCGCAGATAGACCGAGCAGACACGGGTGCGCATCACCTCGCGTACGCGGCGTACGATGATATCCAGTACCGCGGGGAGGTCGCGGGCCGCGTTGACTTCCTGAACGATACTGCGCAGAGATCCGAGCAAAGGCTTTTCCCTTCCTTAAATATTCCCTGAGTCTAAGGTAGCGCGCGGCGGGGTGCTATTCGCGCTCCTGCGGCGGCGTTTCCCACTGGTCCTGGCGCGGGGCCTCGTCGCACTCGCGCAGCCAGCGTTTTTCCAGCTGCAATTGCTGCGGGGCGAGTTCAGTGAGGGCGCGCCGGTACACTTCGCGCTTGAAGGTCACCACCTTGCTGAGCGGGTGCCAGTAGGTGACCCAGCGCCAGTGGTCGAATTCCGGCTTGTAGCCATTGTTGAAGCTGATGGTGCTCTCCGGGGCCTCCAGCCGCAGCAGGTACCACTTCTGCTTCTGGCCGATACACAGCGGCTCCGAGCGCTTGCGGATCAGCCGCTGGGGCAGGCGATAGCGCAGCCAGCCGCGGGTACAGGCGATCATGCTCACCTGATCGCGGGTCAGCCCGATCTCCTCGTAGAGTTCGCGATACAGCGCCTGTTCCGGGGCCTCGCCCGGATTGATACCGCCCTGGGGGAATTGCCAGGCGTCCTTGCCACCGACCCGCCGCGCCCACAGCGCCTGGCCGCGGGCGTTCAGCACAATGATACCGACGTTGGGGCGGAAGCCCTCGGCGTCGATATTGCTGCTGTTGTCGCCGCCCTGGCCGCGGGGTTTTCGATTGTTCCCGGGGGCCTCGGAGCGGTTGGACTGTCTGGCGGACTTGCGGCGGTTCTTGCGCCCAGATTGCGCCGATTTGCCGTCGCCCAAAATAGCGTCCTCGAATTATTGGCGTGTGGCCAGTTGCCACACAGACTTGCTCTGCATTGTTCCACAGCGGAGGGCATTACGGCAATTCGGCGACCGCGTCGCTGTGTTGAGGCCGCCGGCGAGGTAAAATTGGCCGCCGCGGCGCCGCGCTGCATGGCGGTGGCGGCAAAATGCCTATAGTTACAAAGAGGAATGTACCGTGCAGTTGGCAATCTTTGACCTGGACAACACCCTGATCGGCGGCGACAGCGATCACGCCTGGGGCGAGTTCCTGGTGCAGCGCGAGCAGGTGGACGGCGAGCGTTTCCGCGAGGCGAACGACCGCTTTTACCGCGATTACCAGCGCGGCGAGCTGGATATCTTCGCCTACCTGGAATTCGCGCTGGAGCCGCTGGCGCAGTTGTCCCGCGGCCAGCTGGACAGCCTCCACCAGCAGTTCATGGAGGAAGTGGTCAACGAAATCTGGTTGCCGAGGGCGGAAGAGTTAATTGGTCGGCATCGTCGTGCGGGTCATCATATTATGATCATCACCGCCACCAACCGCTTTGTGGTGGCGCCGATTGCGGAGCGCCTGGGGGTCGACACCCTGCTGGCCACCGAGCCGGAAGAGGTGGATGGCCTGTTTACCGGCCGCGTGCTGGGCGAGCCCTGCTATCGCAGCGGCAAGGTGTTGCGGCTGCACCAGTGGCTGGCGCATAACCCGTCGTACCAGTCGGCGGAGAAGTGGTTTTACAGCGACTCCATCAACGACCTGCCACTGCTGCAGGAGGTGGAACACCCGGTTGCGGTGGATCCGGATACGGACCTGCGCGCGCAAGCGGATACGCGCGGCTGGCCGGTGATCAGCCTGCGCGATGCGGACTGAAACGGGCGAAGAGTCATACAGTGTTGTGAGGAATTTTGTGATCGTAAATAGCATTCGGCGCGGTGGCGCCACGCTGTTGCTGGCCGCGCTGGTGGCCCTCTCGGCCTGCAGCGAGAAGCGCGACGAACAGGCGGCGCCGCAAGCCGCTGCGGCGGCCAAACCGGCGGTGCCGAGCTTCAGTGAAGAGGCGGCGCAGACGCTGTCGCGGCGGGTGTGGCAATCCGGCGAGGCGGCGCTGGTGGATACCAAGGCGGCAGTGGCCGCGCTCAACCGCGCTATCGCCACGCTGCTGGCGGGCCCCAGTGAGGACCATCTCGAGGCGGCGCGGCTGGCGTGGCTTGAGGCGCACCGCGATTTCGCCGCGGCGCTGCCCTATATCCAGCTGGCATTCGCGCCGGCGGATCTGCGCGGCGAGGGGCGCAAGCTGGAGCTGTCGCTGGACAGCTGGCCGGTGCAACCGGGCTACCTGGACACGGTGCCGGGCTATTCCAACAGCGGTATCGTCAATGACACCGCCATCGAGCTGAACCTGGCCAACCTGCGCCGCCAGCACCGCCTGACCGCCAACGAGGAGGCCAGCACCGGCTTTCACGCGATGGAAATCATGCTGTGGGGGCCTACCGGTGAGCGTGCGGCGAAAGATTTCGTCGCGGTCAACAAGGGGGAAAAGCCCGAAGCCCAGGCCGCCAACCGCCGCCGCGAGCTGACCCGTCTGATCGGTCGCGGCATGGCGGAGGACATCGACGGCCTGGTGCGCCGCTGGCCCTTCACCGCCAACGACCTGTCGCGCTACTTCCTCGCCCTGAGTCCTGCTGCGCGGATCCAGCAGATTCGTGCCGCTGAAGTCCGCACCGTCGACGAAGAACTGCTGCGGCGCCTGCCGGAGAGTTCCGAGAGCGATGTGGAGAGCGGTCGCGCGGCGGATTCCAAGCTGGCCCTGCTGGCGATGCTGCGCACCCTGGAGGCCGATTGGATCCCCGCCAACGGCGGCGGTCTGGCCGATCTGCTGCTCGACCGCCACCAGGCGGAGGCGCTGGCGCAGCGCTTTGCCGCGCTGGAAGCGCTGCTGCTGAAGATGGAAGATCCGATCGAGTTGGCGGAACTGAGCCAGTTGGCACAGGCGCGGGATCTGCTGGAACAGATAGCCGGCCTGATGGCCGGCACTACCCAGGTGCCGGTCAGCGCGGACGAAATGACGCCGGTCAACCTGCCGGCGGACGCTCAGTAGTTGCCAGCCGGCTGCTCGCCGGGGTGGGTGTAGCGGCGCCGCACTTCCACCACTTCCACCTTGTAGGATTCATACCAGCGGGCGCGCCCCAGCTCCTGGGCCAGGATGTGCTCCGCGTCCTGGCGCCAGCGGCGGATATCCTCTTCGCGGTGCCAATAGGAGATGGCGATCTCCTGTTTCCCTTCGGTCACCGCAATAAAGTCCAGGCAGCCGTAATGGTCGAACGCCAGTTCGCGCATCCTGGCCACGGTCCTGCCGTACTCAGGGTCCTGATCGCCGGTGACGGCGGTGAAGATGACTGCAAACATCCCGGCATTTCTCTTTTTGTGGTTGGCTTGGGGATTCTCCGCGATGCCCGCGCTGCGCGCAAAAAAAAAGGCCGCCAGTTACCTGGCGGCCTTTGTGTGCCCGGGGGCAGTCGCTTACCAGCGACGTACCGGGCCAGTGTCTACGTGGACAAAGTTGCTCTTCGGGTAGTAACCCACACCGCCGAGCTTCAGTTCCAGCGCTGCCTGACGCAGCTTGCTGAGCGGGATGCCCGGCATGCGCAGGTCGATCGCCATGCCACGGGTGTGGTAACTGTGCTTGGCGACGCCTTTGGAGCGCGAGCGCAACATGGCGTTGGTCTTCGGCGAGCGATAACCCGAGATGATCTGGATTTCGCCGTTGTAGTTCAGCTTTTCTTTCAGCTTGTACACCAGCTCGAGGACTTTCGGGTCCATGCGCGTTACTTCGTTGGCGCGGTGGTCACGCAGCAGGCGGTTGAATTGCTTCAGACCGGAGCTGTCGAAGTGACCATTCGACCAGAAGGCGGTGTTCAGCCTTTCTCCTGTATGCAGGTTGCGCATTCTCAAGGTGCGTGCGCTACCTACTTTTGCGAATGTCGGTCCGGCACTGACCGCGGCCGCTGTTGCACAGGTTACTGCCAGGAACCGGCGTCTGGATGGATTCTTCATACCCTGTTTCCGCCTCGTCGTCTGTTTCTCGTCTGGGCCCCCTGTTGCTTTTGGCGTCAGGAGGTACGGGATGAACTGTACAAAAAATAACCTTGTGTTACAAACCGGTAGCGCTTAATGCCGAAATAATCCTAGGGGGCGGCTGGTAATTTATTTCTCCATACACTACCCGAAGCGGCGCCAGCGGCGAATTGACGAGCAACAGCGGTAAAAATAAGAGACAGCGTTGTCATTTATCGGCCTGCACGGAAAAATATTTTTTTTGCGACCAAATGATGTATTTGAGTCTGAATGGAGAGTCTGAAGGGGCAGCGGGGCGCGATGCGGCGTCGGGGCGGTTCAGCGGGACGGTGACGAGTCGCGGTGGTAGAGATCGCGGCGGAACTGCACCTGCCCGCGGTTATCCACCCAGGCGGTGATATAGGTGATGAGCACCCGCGGCGGCTGATCCACGCGGATATTGAGGCTCTCGTCACCGGTAGTGGCCTCGGCGACCCGGGTTCTGTCCCAGCCCTGCGGGCGCAGCAGCGCATAGGCCAGCTCCTCGGGGTGCTGCAGGCGTATGCAGCCGTGGCTGTAGGCCCGGTCGCGCAGCTCGAACAGGCTCTGCGCCTGGGTATCGTGCAGGTAAATCGCCTGCTTGTTCGGCATCACGAACTTGACCCGCCCCAGGGTGTTGCCGGGGCCTCCCATCTGACGCAGGGTCGCGCGGCCGTGGGCGGCGCGGTCGATACCGTCGGCGGAGATGGGGGCGGTGGCGCCACTGTGGTAGTTGACCACGCGATAACCGCGGCGCTGCATCGCCTCGGGGTTGCTGCGCGCCTTGGGCAGCAGCTCGGTCAGCAGGATGCTGCGCGGCACCGTCCAGCTGGGGTTGAACACAATATTGGTGATGCGCGTGCGCAGCGTGGGGGTGTGGGTACTGGTTTTTCCCACCACGGTTTTCATGCTCAGCGTTACGCGCCCCTGTTCGACCAGTTGCAGGCGAAAATCCGGCACATTGATCAGCACGTAGCGTTGACCGGTGACGTTCGGCAGCTTGTCCCAGCGCTCGGCATTGAGCTCCAGCTGGCGCGCGCGCTCGCCGGGCGGCACTGCCAGTTCGGCCAGGGTGACCCTGTCCAGGGTACCGCTGGCGGTGAGGCCGTGGCGCCGCTGGTAGTGCTCCACGGCCGCCTGTACGGCACCATCGAACCGCGCCGGGTTCTGGCTGCCTCTGCCGGACAGGGGGCCGGGCAGACCGCGATAGTCGCCGAGCAGAGCCAGCAGCAGGCGCAGTTCTGTGACCCGCGGGTCCTTGTCGCCCGGCTGCAGCGGGCTGCCACTGAGCGACTGCCACTGTTGTTGCAGCGCGCGGTAGCGCTGCGCCTGTTGGCGCAGGGCCGCACCGGCGTGGGCGGGCTCCACGGCTGCTACCGCGGAGGGGCTATTGCCTGCCGCCGCCACTGCGGGCAGGGAGGCGATCAGGATCAGGAGAGCCGCCAGGCGGCGGACGTATCTATGCATCGCCAGTCACTCCGCCTTGCCGCCGCGATCGCCGCCCGCGCGGTCGCTTTCGGCATTGTCGCGGCCATAGATGTCGGGGCGGAACTGCAATTGCCCGGCGTCGTCGACCCACGCGGTCCAGTAGGCGATATACACCGGGATGGGATTGCGCAGCGCGATACCCCGGGTGCGATGACTGGCGAGTGCGCGCTCGATACGGCTGTCGCTCCATTGGTTCTGCTGCCGCAGCATCATACGGGCGAATTCCAGCGGTTTTTCCAGGCGGATACAGCCGTGACTGAAGGCGCGCTCGCTGCGCCGGAACAGGTACTTGCTGTTGGTGTCGTGCAGGAAAATGGCCTGGCGGTTGGGGATCACGAATTTGACCCGCCCCAGCGCATTACCGGGGCCGCCTTTCTGTTGCAGGCTGACACTGCCTCGGCGGGTGGCGGCAATATTGCGCGAGGTAAAGGGCACGGCGCGGCCGCTGTGGTTGACCAGGCGGTATCCGTCGGCGGCGAGGCTGGCGCCGCCCTTCGGCAGCAGTTCGCGCACGGCGATATTGCGCGGCACCCGCCAGATGGGGTTGAAGATCACGCGCGTCATGCGCGTGGCCAGTTGTGGCGTCATGTGGTCTGGCTTGCCCACCACCACGCGCATGCGGTACTGCTCCCGGCCGTTGTCGATCAGGTGCAGCTGAAAATCGGCAATATTGATCAGGATGTAGCGGGGGCCGAGATCCTTGGGTATCTGCTGCCAGCGCTGCAGATTGGCCGCCAGCGTGCGCGCGCGCTCGGCCGGATCCACGTTCAGGCGCGCGCGCGTGCGTTTGTCGACCAGTGCGTCTTCCTTGAGGCCGTGGCGGTGCTGGAAGCGGCGTACCGCCTGTTGCAGCTGCGGGCCGTACACATCGGCGTCGGAGTCACTGCCGGTACGATCGCTGAGGGAATAGTCGCCGTACTGCATCAGCAGGCTGCGCAGCTGGCGCACGCGGGGATCGCGCATGCCCGGCGCCAGTGGCGGCCCGGCGTCGAGCGGCTGCCAGTTGTCGCCGCGGGCGAGGCTGAGATAGCGCGCCAGCTCCTCGCGCATCAGCGCGTACTGCCGGCCGATGGGCCGATAGGGAGACAGCGGGGCAATACCGGCCGCGGATTCGCCGGTATCAGCGGGCACCGATTGCGCCGGCGTCGATGCGGCCAGTGCCAGGGCCAGAGTCAGGCCCAGGGCACCGATCTGGTGCGAATGGGTGCGAAAAAACTGCTTCTGGATGCCGACGCCCATGGTGTACCCCTGCAAGCCGGTGAGTCGCGTATGGACTGAGAGCCGTGCTCACATTGGTAACTTGTGACCGGGGATACCCAAATACCGTTGGGGAATAATGCGCAATATAGACAACGTCGGCGCGCCCGAGCCGGCACTGCGGCAGGCTCGGGAATGTGGCTGAAGTGGGCGACTGCAGCCGGGGCGGCAATCAAACAGTCGGCGATGGGGCTGTTTGACTGCCGGTGAACGATTACCGCTGGTTGGCCATCAGGCCGTCCTTGTCATAGATATCCGGGCGGAAATTGAGGCGTCCCTCGCCGTCCACCCAGGCGGTCCAGTAGGTGATGTAGACCGGTACCCGCTCCTCCATCTTGACCTCGGTGGTGTCGCCGCCGGCGATCAGGTCGTCGATGCGCCACTGGTCCCAGTCGCCCTGGGGCCGCAGCAGTGCCTCGGCCAGGTGGCGGGGGCTCTGCAGGCGGATGCAACCGTGGCTGTAGTCGCGGTTGGTGAGGGTGAACAGGGTGCGCGCGCGGGTATCGTGCAGATAGACATCGTACTTGTTGGGAATCTCGAACTTGACCCGGCCGAGGATGTTGTCTTCGCCGCCCATCTGGCGCATCAGGTAAGAGCCGGCGCCGGCGGCGGACAGGTTTTTCGGCGTCAGCGGCAGGTTCTCGCCGCTGGCGTTGACGACCCGGTAACCCATGTCCTGCATGCCGCTGGGATTGGCGCGCGCCTTGGGCAGCAGTTCGTTGACCAGGATGCTGCGCGGCACCGTCCAGGTCGGGTTGAAGATCACCTTGCTGACGCGGGTGGTGATTTCCGGGGTCGCGTGTTTTTTCTTGCCCACGACCACGTTCATGGTCAGTTTCTCGATACCGTTTTCCACGTAGTGCAGCTTGTATTCGGGCACATTGACCTGGATGAAGCGGCTGCCCAGTTCTGTGGGCAATTGTTCGCGGCGGCGGATATTGCTCTCGATGATCTGCGCGCGCGCGGTCGGCGACAGGTTCAGGCGCTGGCGGGTCGCGCGACCGACGATACCGTCCGGTTTGAGGCCGTGGCGGGTCTGGAAGCGGATCACCGCGTCGTGCAGGCGCCGGTCGAACTTGTCGCTGTTGTACTCGCCGCTGTAACTGCGGTAATCGCCGTACAGGGCCAGCATATTGCGCAGCAACGCGACATGGGGGTGCTTGGCACCGATGGTCATCGCCGGCCCCGGTGGCAGCGGGCGCCACATGCCACTAGCGGCGATCTGGCGCATGCGTGCCAGTTCACTGCGCAGCGCCGCGGCCTCACCGCCGAAGCGCCGGTACTCTTCGATGTAGGGGCCCTCGCTGTTTTCGCTGGCACCCGCGCGCACGATGGGCGGCAGCCCGTTGCTGTGGCGGTAGTCGCGCTGGGCATTGCGTGGCGGCAGGCCGCCGGCGGCGAAGCGCTCATTGCTGGTGCGGCCGGCGCTGTAGCCGTTGTTGTAGGTGGGGCGGTTGTAGCGGATGTTGCTGGAGCTGGAGTAGTGGCGCGAACGGTCGATCTGCTCGCGGCTTGCGCGCCCCTCGCGCTGGTAGGAATCGGAATATTTTTCGCTGTCGGCACCGCGGGTGTATCCGCGGAAGTAGCGCCGGCCGCTGGGTTCACTGCCCTGGCGCGCGGCGATCAAACCCACCAGCTGGAAGCCGCCTTCCGCGCCGTTGACCGGGGTGATGTTGCGGCGCGGTCGGCTTTTCGGGTTCAGCTTGTCGAGCTGGGTGTCGCGGGCGTAGGACACGAACGCGTCGGTCAGCAGCACGTCGAGCACGGCGGCCATCTGCAACTTTTGCGGCGTGTCGCGCAGGGTGCGGTCGAAGTAGCCGAGGTGGTAGCGGTAGTCGACCATGCTGCTGGGGTTGCCGGAGCTGGAAGCGGTGAGCTGCTTGAGCAGGTCGTTGGCGGTGTCGCTGAGGCTGTAATTGTCGAACCACAGCAGCCGGTAGTCGGTGCGCTCGTAGATGCGGCGTACCGCGGCCGGGTTGAATATCGGGTCCTGGGCCGGCCAGCTTTCCGGGGCTTTCTCCAGCCAGCGTACCAGGTGCGGGCGCACGGCGTTTTCCGGCAGCACCGGTACGGTTTTCTGGTTGGCACTAAAGGCGTAGTAGAGGGCAAACACACACAGGCTGCCGAGCAGCAGTAGCGGCAGCAGAGATTTGCGTTTGCGGCGCTCAGGGTTGAAATAAGACATGGTACCTCAGCGATACTGCAGGGGCCCGGTTTGCCATCAGTGGCCTGTTGCCGGACGCCAGATCGTTCATACCTTCCCAACCTGCGGCGAGCCGATCCTGTTGTTCGTCGAATCTATCGACGGCTCACCTGTGTCATGCGTCCCGCGCGACCTTCCTTATATAGACGGCGGTGGCGGTCACCTTGCGCGTAACTCAACCAATGCCTGTCTGTGAAATTAAGTATGGCAACAAATGCAAATTTTGCTTGGCGTAGATTTCATTTGACCTTACGCGGGGGAAAAATCTGTGACCGGGGGGGGCTGCTGGGGGTGCTGCTGTTCGCGGAGGCGGGCCTCAAGCGAGCGTGAAATGACGCAGCGGTCCGTTCGCGCGGCCGCGGTGGTAGCTTTGTTCCCACAGCTGGCTGCGGCCGCGGTGGTCCACGGCGATCACGGTGCTGGCGCGGGTGCCGTAACCGCCGGGCTGGTCGGCGGTGGATGCCTGGGCAAAGTCTTCGGGCTCGATGTGGATAAACAGCGGCGACAGCGCCAGCTCCAGTGCCGCGCTGACACCGGTGTGCGGCAGGTCGGCGGCGGGGGCGGGGCGGTCGTCGCGCAGCAGCGCCAGGGCCGGCAGCACGAAACCGCGCTCGTCGATCTGCTCGCCGGCGTCGCGCAACAGCTGCGCCAGGCCCTCGCGGCCTCTGCGCACTTTGGGCCAGGGCGCGTCCGGGGCACCGTTGGAGATCCCATGGATACCGGGCTCGACAGTGAAGGGGCGGTGGCGGTTGCCGGCGCACACCAGTTCGCGCTCGGCGCCGAGCTGGAACAGCAGCGTATTGAAGCCGCGGTAGCGCGGGCCGTCCAGGCCGGCGGCATAGTCTTCCGGGGTGGATTCGCCGGTGAGAAAGTCGCGCGGGATGTCGCCGCGCGACAGCGCCAGATGTGGCTCCGGCCGACCGGGTTCGCGCACGTTGGTGACGGCCGCCGCACGGCCGCGGGCAATGCCGGCCCAGGTACCACCGCCCTCCAGATCACGCCCGGCTACCAAGTTTTCACCGGGCCAGGGCGCGGCGGGGGCGCTGGCGCGCCGGTAGAACTCGTCGCGGTTGGCGATCAGCAGCAGTGGGTAAAGTGGGTGGCTGCGGTAAGCGAATAGAACCAGGCACATATTCGATGGTCACTTATTTGGCGGCCAAAGGCCGGTGCGACCCGCGAAGTGGCGCAGCCGGTCACCCCGGGCCGTGGAAACTGGTAAACTCCTGTGCCTTATAGTAACCCGGCCGCAATCTGGGCCAAGGTCGATTGCGGCCGGTGCACGCGTTCGGGGCGGGGCGATTATTCGCCAGTACCCGAATTGCTCGGGCGACATCAAAATAGCGTGTTTGTGCTCTATTTTGGCGCCGCCTTAATAAACTGTGCTCACCAACTGTTGTGAATTTTTTATGCTGACATACCCGCAAATCGACCCCGTGGCGATTGATCTAGGGACCTATACCATCCCGTTTATCGACAAGGTGGTCCACCCGCAGATCCACTGGTACGGGATTATGTACCTGCTGGGCTTCCTGGCTGCCTGGCGGCTCGCGCTGCGGCGCGCGGCCAAGCCCTGGTCGCCGGTGATCAAGTCCGAGGTGGAGGATATGATTCTCTACTGCGCCATCGGTGTGGTCGTGGGCGGGCGTCTCGGCTACATGTTCTTCTACGACTTCCCGCAACTGGTGGCGGAGCCGCTGTCGCTGTTGCGCGTATGGGAGGGCGGCATGAGCTTCCACGGCGGCCTGGTCGGGGTCATGGTGGCGGCAGCCGTGTACGCGCGCAAGGTCGGCACTACCTTCCCGGCACTGATCGATTTTGTCGCGCCACTGGTGCCCATTGGCCTCGGCCTGGGGCGTATCGGCAACTTTATCGGCGGCGAACTGTGGGGGCGGCCCACCGATGTGCCCTGGGGCATGGTGTTCCCGCGGGATCCCGAGCAGCTGGTGCGCCACCCGTCGCAGCTGTACCAGGCGACCCTCGAGGGCCTGGTACTGTTCTGCGCGCTCTGGTGGTTCTCGCGCAAGCCGCGTCCGCGGCTGGCGGTGGGTGGCCTGTTCCTGCTGTTGTACGGCATTTTCCGCTTCTCTGTGGAGTTCGTGCGCCAGCCGGACGCGCAGATCGGCTATGAGTGGTTCGGCTGGATGACCCGCGGCCAGGAGCTGTGCCTGCCAATGATCGCTGCCGGTATCGCCATCCTGGTGTGGAGCTACCGCACCCAGCCGCTGCCCAAGGGGCGCGGCGGTGACGCCGCGGCAGAACAGTCGAAAAAACAGGCGAAGAGTGGGGTGCGTTAAATGAAGCAATACCTCGACCTGATGCGCCACGTGCGCGACAACGGCACCCGCAAGAGCGACCGCACCGGCACCGGCACCCTGAGCGTGTTCGGCTACCAGATGCGCTTCGACCTGGCCGCCGGCTTCCCGCTGATCACGACCAAAAAGTGCCACCTGCGCTCGATCGTGCACGAGCTGCTGTGGTTCCTGAAGGGCGATACCAATATCGCCTACCTGAAGGAAAACGGTGTGCGCATCTGGGATGAGTGGGCCGATGACAACGGTGACCTGGGGCCGGTATACGGCTATCAGTGGCGTTCCTGGCCGGCGCCGGGCGGTCGTCATATCGACCAGATCAGCCAGCTTGTCGAGCAGCTGAAGACCCGCCCGGATTCGCGCCGCCTGATTATCAGCGCCTGGAATCCCGCCGACCTGCCCGACGAGGGCGTATCGCCGGCGGACAACGCCGCCGCCGGGCGCATGGCGCTGGCGCCCTGCCACGCGCTGTTCCAGTTCTATGTGGCCGACGGCAAGCTGTCCTGCCAGCTGTACCAGCGCAGTGCGGATATCTTCCTCGGCGTACCGTTCAATATCGCCTCCTACAGCCTGCTCACGTTGATGCTGGCACAGGTGTGCGGCCTCGAGCCGGGGGACTTTATCCACACCTTCGGCGACGCCCACCTGTACTCCAACCATATGGAACAGGTGGAGGAGCAGCTGTCCCGCGAGCCATTGCCGCTGCCGCAGATGCACCTGAACCCGGAAGTCTCCGACCTGTTTGCGTTCCGCTTCGAGGATTTCGAGCTGCGCGGCTACCAGGCCCATCCGCATATCCCCGCACCGGTGGCTGTATAAATGAAGCAAGACACTCCCATTGCCCTGATCGCGGCCGTGGCCCGCAATGGTGCAATCGGCCGCGACAATGGCCTGCCGTGGCGCATTTCCGGCGATCTAAAGTTCTTCAAGCGCACCACTTTGGGGAAACCTGTGCTTATGGGGCGCCACACTTTCGAGTCCATCGGCCGCCCGCTGCCGGGACGCGAGAATATTGTGATCACGCGCAATCCCCATTGGCGCGCCGATGGGGTAACCTGTGCGTCGTCTCTGGAGGCCGCCGTGGAAATGGCCCGGCGCTCGGCGGCGGGCACCGGCATCACCGAGATCATGGTGATCGGTGGCGGGCAGATTTATCGCCAGGCGCTGCCGCTGGCTGCGCGTCTGTACCTGACCGAGGTGGATGCCGAAGTCGAGGGCGACGCTTTCTTCCCGGCGCTGGATGAAAACTGGAGCGAGACTTCGCGCGAGTGTTACCCGGCGTCGGACAGGGATGAATACAACTACTGCATAGTCCAGTACGACAGGTCAAAATAAAATCAGTTTGATCGATTTGTGTTCTTGCTGGTAAATTCACTCATCGCCCACAGCGTAAATAGTGTCGCGAATGTGTGCATGGCACCCGATTTTGTTACCCATTTGTTACCGTGCTACACACCGCTGTCGATACTGTCAATCGACATTTGAATAATCAAATCGGCTGTTTACAATGTGCGGCTCTTAGCTGTCTTCACACCAAATCGAAACCGCGTTGTGGCAGCTAACTCATCGCGACCATGTTGTGAAATATTGAACCCACTGGGGGGTCTAATGAAAACCAAGCGATTCATGGCTGTGGCGCTGACCACTGCGCTGTCTGCCGGCGCACTGTACGGCAGCGTAGCCACTGCGGATACTCTCAATAACGTCCTCGCCGTCGAGCAGCAAAAAACCACTGCTGCCCAGTCGTCTCAGAAGCGCATCGACAAGATCGCCGAAGAAACTGGCGGTCTGCTGCAGGATTTCAAAGTAGTTAACAAGCAAATCGATGGCCTGCGCGTTTACAATCGCCAGCTTGAGAAGCAGCTGGCAAACCAGCTGGCCGTGATCAAGGACCTGAACGAATCCATCGAAAACGTCACTGTTATCGAGCGCCAGATCCAGCCGCTGATCCTGAAAATGCTGGACAGCCTGGAGCAGTTCATCAAGCTGGACGCACCCTTCCAGCTGGACGAGCGCATGAGCAACCTCGAGCACGTGAAGAAGGATATGGACCGCTCTGACGTGAACGTTGCGGAGAAATTCCGCGAGGTTCTGGAGCTGTACAACTTCGAAGCCGAATACGCGCGCAAGATCACCAGCTACGGTGACACTCTGAACGTGAATGGCACCGATCGCGAAGTCAACGTACTGCAGATCGGCCGTATCGCCCTGCTGGCTCAGACCACCGATTCCAAGATCTCCCTGGCCTACGACAAAGAAAAGCGTGCCTGGGTTGAGATCGATGCCGGCGAATACCGTCGTGCCATCATGAACGGCCTGAAGATCGCCAAGAAGCAGGCTAGCACCGACATTATGACCATGCCGATTGCGGCTCCGGAGGCAGCGCAATGAAAACTATCGCCAAACGCCTAATCGCAGTAGCAGCGGCTGGCCTGATCAGTGCCGGCGCCGTTGCGGAAGAGAAAGCCACTTCTCTGGATCAGCTGCTGAAGATGGTTCAGCAGTCCAAGATCGCTGAAACCAAAGAGCACCGCCAGCGCGAAGCGGAGTTCCGCCGTCAGAAGGCCAATCAGCAGGCCCTGCTGACCAAGGCGCAGAACACCCGCGCGTCCGAAGAGGCCCGTTCCGCAGAGCTCGAGAAGAAGTACCAGGAGCAGGAAGTTGCGGTTCAGCAGAAGCGCAAGCAGCTGGACGAGCGCATGGGCTCCTTGAAAGAGCTGTTCGGTCACCTGACCTCCACCGCTGGCGACCTGCGCGCCAACCTGCAGAGCTCTCTGGTGTCCGCTCAGTATCCTGGCCGCACCGAGTTCCTCGACAAGCTGATCGGGAAAATGAACTCCCAGACCAAGCTGCCGACCATCGATGAGATCGAGCGTCTGTGGTACGAGCTGCAGCGTGAAATCGTCGAAGACGGCAAAGTGGTCAAGTTCACCGGTACCGTGATCAAGCCGAACGGCGAGCAAGCCGAACAGGAAGTGGTCCGTATTGGTAACTTCAACCTGGTTTCCAACGGCAAGTACCTGGAAATGACCGACGGCAACAAAATGGCCGAGCTGATCCGTCAGCCCGACAGCAAGTACCAGAGCATGGCTGCAGACCTGCAGACTGCCACTTCCGGTTTCAGCCCGGTGGGTATCGACCCGACTGGCCCGACTGGCGGTTCTTACCTGAAGGCCATGATCAACAGCCCGAGCATTGTTGAGCGCTGGCACCAGGGTGGCCCGGTTGGTTACATCATCTCCGCGGTAGGTGTTGTCGCCATGCTGCTGGCTATCTGGCGTCTGATCGTGCTGTCCGGTGTTAGTGCCCGCGTTAACGCGCAGCTGCGCTCCGAGACCCCGAACACCAACAACCCGCTGGGTCGTGTTCTGGCTGTGGCCGATGAGAACAAGGGTGTCGACGGCGAGACTCTGGAACTGAAGATGGAAGAAGCGGTGCTGAAAGAGCGCCCGGCCATCGAGTCCGGCCTGAACCTGCTGAAGATCATCTCCATGGTCGCCCCGCTGCTGGGTCTGCTGGGTACCGTTGTCGGTATGATCGTAACCTTCCAGGCTATCACCATCTTTGGTGCTGGTGACCCGAAAGCGATGGCTGGCGGTATTTCCGGCGCCCTGGTAACCACCGTACTGGGTCTGGTTGTAGCGATTCCGACCGTGCTGATGCACACCATCGTTAACGGCCGTGCCAAGCGCATCCTGCACATCCTGGATGAGCAGAGCACTGGTATCGTGGCGGAAAACGCCGAGCGTAAATAAGAGGAGGCGGCAACATGCACGCATTAAATGACGCATGGGCCGCCGTCAACGCCTTTATGGCGTCGGGCGGGCCAGTACTTTTTCTGATCGCCGGCCTGACCTTCTTTATGTGGACGCTGATCTTTGAACGGGTGTTCTATTTCCACAAGTCGATGAAGGGCGATGTCCAGACGGCTGTGGATCAATGGGAGAAGCGCTCCGAGCGCAAATCCTGGAACGCCCACCAGATCCGCTACGCGCTGATTTCCCGGGTATCCGAGAAGATCAACAGCAATTTGGACATGATTCAGGCTTGTGTATCCCTGGCGCCCCTGTTCGGGCTTCTGGGTACCGTCTGGGGCATGATCAACGTGTTCGAGGTTCTCGCGATTACCGGTGGCGGTGACGCCAAGCAAATGGCCAGTGGTGTATCCATGGCCACCATTCCTACAATGGCAGGTATGGTGGCGGCACTGTCCGGTGTGTTTGCAAATACTTACGTCACACGTAAGGCGGAGCGCGAAAGCCAGCTGCTGGAAGACCATCTGACGATGGATCACTAAGGCACCACATAGGGCAAAAGGCGGGGCCCACGGCACACGCTTTTTGCTTAGAAGGTTTAGCCAGGCCAGAAACTTTCGCCGCGGCCCTTCGGGGCCCGGCCGAGAAGTTCGCTAAGAGAGTTGCTATGAGCAAGAGACAAAATACGGCAGAAGAAGAAGCAGGAGCGATCGACCTCACGCCCATGCTGGACGTGGTGTTTATCATGCTGATCTTCTTTATCGTCACCGCGACCTTTATCAAGGAGCCGGGTGCCGAAGTGGTCAAGCCGGAAGCGACACAAGCTGAACTCAAAGCCACCTCCATTCTGGTTGCGATTAATTCCAACAACGAAATCTGGATTGCCAAGGAAAAAGTGGACGACCGCATGGTCAAGTCTAAGCTCGAGCGTCTTTACGCCGAGAATCCCAAGGGATGGTTGGTAATTCAGCCCGATAAGAAAGCGAGTATCGAGAAGATTGCTCTGATTGCGAATGCAGCCAGAAAGGTCGGTATCGAGAAAGTTTCGGTCGCGACAGAAAAGAGTTAACAGCTATGAATCCGGTAAGATTAGTAGGGGCGGGTGTGCTGGCGGTAGTCACCACCTTTGCCCTGATCTTAACCATGCATCTGCTGATTGCGGCAAACATGAAGGCTCCTGAGGATAAGGAGACCATCAAAGTTGCCGATATCGTGATGCCTGAGCAAAAGATCGAAACCAAATACGACACCAGTAAACCGGACAAGCCCGACGAGCCGGAGACTCCGCCGCCGGAAATGCCGGAACCTGAGTTCGACAATCCCGATGTGGATAGCTCCCTCAATATGGCTGCGCCGCGCGCCAATGCCGACATGAAACTCGGTGGCCTCGGCAACTTTGCCAGTGAGGGTGATTATCTGCCGATCGTGAAAGTGGCGGCGCAGTATCCACGCCGTGCACTGCAGCGGGGTATCGAGGGTTATGTGATTATCGAGTACACCGTAACCAAAAATGGCTCTGTACGTGATCCGCGTGTGGTCGAGGCGTTTACCAAAGACGGTAACCCCACCACCATCTTCAACCGCTCGGCGCTCAAGTCGGCGTTGAAGTACAAGTACAAGCCGCGGGTGGTCGACGGTCAGGCGATCGAAGTTCCTGGTGTTAAAACCAAGATCAGCTTCGATCTGCAGAAGAACTAAAGGGGACGCATATGAAGTTGACGACCATGACGAAGGGGATCTCCAGATTCGTCTTGCGCACGTCCGTGGCGCTGCCCCTGGTGCTGGCCCCGGCCGTGAGCGTAACCGTACTGCAGGCGGCGGGTGTTTCGGCACCCTTCGCCCAGGCTCAAGCTGCGGAAAAAACGCGTAAAGTCCCGGCGATGCGGCAAAACGTGTTCAAGAAGCTCGGTAAGGTGCAGGAAGCTGCCGACAAGCAGAACTGGCCAGAAGCGCTGGCCGGCCTGCGGGATATGGAATCCGAGATGGATAAGTACAACGCGTATGAAAAAGCGCAAACGTACTATTTCTCCGGTTTTGTTTACTACAGCATGGAGCGGTACAAGGAGGCGATTGCAGCCTACAAGAAAGTACTTGCCCAGGGTGTACAAAATATCCCGGTCGGTGTCGAACTGAACACCTACAAGACGATCTCCCAGCTGTACTTCATCCAGGAGAACTACGATCAGGCCCTCACTTACATGAAGAAGTGGATGGCCGCATCGGAAACCATCAGTGCCACGGATTACGCACTGCTCGCCCAGATGTATTACCAGAAAGGCGATCAGGGTAATGCGCTCAAGTACATCAACAAATCAGTGTCGATGTTCGAGAAAGGTGGCAAGGTGCCGAAGGAGAACTGGTATAGCTTGCAGCGCTTCCTCTACTACGAGAAAGACGACTACAAGACCGTTACCAGTATCCTGGAAAAGCTGGTCAAGCACTACCCGAAAGCGGAGTACTACAAGCAGCTCGCCGGCATGTACGGCCAGCTCAAGCGGGAAAAAGACCAGCTGTACATGATGGAAGCGGCTTACATCGCCGGAGCCCTGCAGAAAGAGAAAGAGCTGTTGAACATGGCTTATCTCTTTATGGGTAACGAGATGCCGTACAAGGCTTCCAAAGTGATCAGCAAAGGGATCAAGGACAAGAAGATCGAGCGCAACTCCAAGAATCTGGAAACCCTGGCTCAGGCCTACCAGATGGCTCAGGAGCTGCAAAAGGCAATCCCGCAACTTGAGGCCGCTGGCAAGCTGTCTGACAAGGGCGATATCTACGCACGTCTGGCCGGTATTTACCTGGACCTGGACAAGAATGGTAAGGCCCTGGAAGTCGCCGGCAAGGCACTGAAGAAAGGTGGCGTGAAGCGCGATGACCAGCTGTATATTGTTCAGGGTATGGCGAATGCCAACCTGAAGAAATACGATGCAGCGTTGACCGCTTTCAAAAAGGCTGCCAAAGACGATCGCTCGAAGAAGTTCGCTCAACAGTACATTGTATTTATTGAGAAAGAGCAGAAGCGCGCGAAGCAACTCGGAGAGGAATAATCTCCTAGCAGTTGCAATCAATAAAAAGGCCGCACAGCAATGTGCGGCCTTTTTTTGTGTGTTATTTATGCAATTTTTGCACTTTGGCGCGGAAAAAGTTGCAATCCCGAAAAATTAGACTAATTGGTTAAATTAGCTGATCAGCTTTTCCATTCACGGCGATTTCAGTCGCCAGGTTCAAACACCCTGAAAATAATAAGGAGTGGTGTTATGGATAGAGCTTATCTGCTGCAATCCAATCCTCCCGAAAACAGTCTGTTGCCCGCCCTGGGCAGAAGCCTGCAATTCGGCCGCAATCTCGCCCTTGCATCGCTGGTCACGGTGGCGCTGGTGCTGGGTATGAGTCAACTGATCGACCGCGACTACCGCGCACCGGATAACGGCGGCACTATCCGGGTCCAGGGCGTGGTACTGCCAGAACTGAAGCGGACCCCGCCGCGCTTCGAGCCGCCGGTGAAACCGGTGGATCCGGCCGATCCACCGCCAGTCCCACCGGTCGAGACCAAGGTACACAAGGTTCTGCTGCCCACGCTGGTCGCACCCCCGCCGCCGGTGGATCCCGGCGTCGGCGATAACGTCAGCTATCGGGATCCTATCCCGGTCTTCAAACCGGCACCGCGCTATCCGCGCATTGCCTTGCAGCGGGGCATCGAGGGCTATGTGGTGGTGGAGTTCACGATCACCAAAACCGGCAGCGTGCGCGATGTGCGCGCAGTAGCCGGCTACGACGGTGCCGGAAACCCCACTGAAATGTTCAATCGTTCTGCGGTGGCCGCGGCGGCGCGCTTCAAATACCAGCCGCAGATCCGCGACGGTGAAGCGGTAGAGCGCCACGGCGTACGCAACCGCATCACCTACGAAATCGCGGAGTAGTTCGATGCATTGCGGGAGCCTGCTGCGCGGGCGACACACTCCGTTATCGGAATACCGCGCTTGCAGGGCAGGCTCCCGCCATATTTACCAACTCCCGCGCGGCCTCAGTCGATCTCGCGCACCGCGCCGCGATCGGCGCTGGTGGCGAGCAGGGCATAGGCCTTCAGCGCGCGACTGACTTTGCGTGGACGCTCCTCGCGCGGTTTCCAGGCATCGCTACCACGCGCAGCCTGGGCCTCGCGGCGGCGCTGCAGCTCCGCATCGTCCACCGCGATTTCAATCACGCGGGCGGGAATGTCGATGCGGACGGTATCGCCGTCTTCGACCAGGCCGATAGTGCCGCCAGCGGCAGCTTCCGGGGAAACGTGTCCGATGGACAGGCCGGAGGTGCCGCCGGAGAAGCGGCCGTCGGTGATCAGTGCACAGGAGGTGCCCAGCCCCTTGGATTTCAGGTAACTGGTGGGATACAGCATCTCCTGCATGCCGGGGCCACCCTTGGGCCCTTCATAGCGCACGATTACCGCTTCGCCTTCCTGCACTTTGCCGTCGAGGATGTGCGCCACGGCGGTTTCCTGACTCTCGACGATATGTGCCGGGCCCTCGAACTTCCACAGGGATTCTTCCACGCCCGAGGTCTTTACCACGCAGCCATCGGGCGCCAGGTTGCCGAACAGGACCGCCAGGCCACCCTCGGCGGAATAGGCGTGTTCCACCGAGCGGATACAGCCGTTTTCGCGGTCGCCATCGAGGTTGTTCCAGCGGCACTCCTGGCTGAAGGCGGTCTGGGTGGGGATGCCGGCGGGGCCGGCGCGGAAAAAGCGGTGGACGTCCGCGTCGTCGGTGCGGCGGATATCCCACTGTGCCAGCGCATCTTGCATGCTGGCACTGTGCACAGTCGGCAGCGAGGCGTCGAGCAGCCCGCCCGCCTCCAGCTCACCGAGAATTGCCATCACGCCACCGGCGCGGTGCACGTCCTCGATATGGTACTTCGGCGTATTCGGCGCCACTTTGCACAGCTGCGGAATCCGGCGCGACAGCTGATCGATATCCGCGAGGGTAAAGTCCACCTCCCCCTCCTGGGCCGCGGCGAGCAGGTGCAGGATGGTGTTGGTGGAGCCGCCCATGGCGATATCCAGCGCCATGGCGTTGGCGAAGGCGGCGCGGTTCGCAATCGAGCGCGGCAGCGCGGCGTCATCCTCCTGTTCGTAATAGCGCTTGGCCAGCGCGACGATTTCGCGCCCGGCGCGCAGGAACAGTTGCTCGCGGTCGGCATGGGTTGCCAGCAGGGTGCCGTTGCCCGGCAGCGATAGGCCCAGGGCCTCGGTCAGGCAGTTCATCGAGTTGGCGGTGAACATGCCGGAACAGGAGCCGCAGGTGGGACAGGCGGAGCGCTCATACTCGGCCACCTGCTCGTCGGAAGCGGAGTCGGTGGCGGCGATCACCATCGCGTCGACCAGATCCAGCTTGTGATCGGCGAGCTTGGTCTTGCCGGCCTCCATCGGGCCACCGGAGACAAAGATCACCGGAATATTCAGCCGCATGGCGGCCATCAGCATACCGGGGGTGATCTTGTCGCAGTTGGAGATACACACCAGTGCGTCAGCGCAGTGGGCGTTGACCATGTATTCCACCGAATCGGCGATGATCTCGCGGCTGGGCAGGCTGTAGAGCATACCGTCATGCCCCATGGCGATACCGTCGTCCACGGCGATGGTGTTGAATTCCTTGGCCACGCCGCCGGCCCTTTCAATCTCCCGCGCTACCAGCTGGCCCATGTCCTTCAGGTGCACGTGGCCGGGCACAAACTGGGTGAAGGAGTTGGCGACGGCGATGATCGGCTTGTGAAAGTCGTCGTCCTTCATTCCGGTGGCGCGCCACAGGGCGCGGGCACCGGCCATATTGCGGCCGGCGGTGGAGGTGCGGGAGCGATACTCGGGCATGGGGAATTTCCGCTACAGATTCATTGGCACACAAGAGTCCTCCGCGCGGGGAGGATGCGGCGCGGCGGCCATTGGGCGAGCCGCGCCCGGACGCGCAGATTACCAAAATTGGGAGCAGTTTGCGCCACCCCGGTGGCTGGGGAGATTTTTCGCGATATTTATCCCGGAAAAAGGCGCTTAGAGGCGGCTATTTTGCGCCGATAGGTGTTTGCGCAATATGCGCGAATTGCGCTGGATGTTGTACAGCGACTGGCGCGAGACCGGTAGGTCGGCGACCGCCACCTGCTGGAATCCCTGCTCGATAAACCAGTGCTCGGTCTGGGTGGTGAGCACGAACAATTCGTCGATGCCGAGCGCGCCAGCCTGGCGCTCCAGGTGATGCAGGAGTTTGGCACCACGCCCGCCGCCGCGAAAGTCGGGATGGCTCGCCACACAGGCGATTTCCGCGGCCACGGTCTCGCCCTCTTGATCCCGGATCGGATAGAGCGCGGCGCAGGCCACCGCCGTGCCGTCCACTTCCACCAGCGTGAAGTGCTCGATTTCCGCCTCCAGCTTTTCCCGTGAGCGACGCACCAGGATGCCCTGCTTCTCCAGCGGCCGGATCAGGCCGAGGATGCCGCCGACATCGGTAATACGCGCGCGCCGCACGACTTCATAGCTGTCGCGGTAGATCATGGTGCCCGCGCCCTCGCGGCGGAACAGCTCCTGCACCAGGGCGCCGTCGCGGGCGTAGCTGAGCAGGTGCGTGCGCGGTGTGCCGGTGTTGCAGGCGCGGATGGCGCAGCTGAGGGTCTCGCTGGCGACCCGTTCGGCGACCTGCTCCGCCTGCACGATGCTGAGCTCGTGTACGTCTTCGCCGTCCACCTGCAGTTGCGGGGCCTCGCGGAACAGCACGAGTTTTTCCGCGCGCAGTGATTGCGCGGCCTCGGCGGCGAGGTCAAGGTAGTTCAGGTTGAACAGCTCGCCGGTCAGTGACGTGCCGAGTGGCGACAGCAATACCAGTGCGTCCTGCTCCAGCGCGCGTTCGATGGTCTTGACCTCCATGCGCCGCACGCGGCCGGTCCAGCGCAGGTCGACGCCGTCGAGCACGCCGATCGGACGCGCGGTAACAAAGTTGCCGGAAATCACTTTCAGCGCTGAGCGCGCCATCGGCGAGTCCGGCAGCCCCTGGGAAAACGCCGCCTCGATATCGAAGCGCAGTTTGCCCACGGCGGCCTTGATGATTTCCAGTGTGTCGCGATCAGTCACGCGGGTATTGCCGCAGAACTGCTTGTCGATGCCGCGTTCCGCCAGTGCGCGATTGACCTGCGGGCGCGCGCCGTGCACCACCACCAGACGCACACCAAGGCTGGCGAGTAGCGCCAGGTCGTGCACCAGGTTGCGGAAATTGGTGTGCTCCAGCGCGTCGCCGGGAATCGCGATTACCAGCGTGCGGCCGCGCAGATCATTGATATAGGGCGCGGCGTGGCGAAACCAGTTCAGGGAGGCGTTGTTGTCGCTCACTAAGTTGCAGTCCGTGTTTTATGGGGCTCTGGTGAATATACCGTAAATCGAGGTTCGGGACTTACGGTCAGAAAGAATGCCGAAGTTAAAAGTGAAGCTCCTGGTACCGCAAACAGCCATCGATAGCAGAACCTTCGCATTGAAGCTCTAAGTTCCTTTCGGAGTTCAAAGGCAGAATTTTGCAATCAATCCGCGCAGCACTTCCACCATCGGCTCGATACGCTCCAACCCCAGATACTCATCCGGCTGGTGCGCCTGGTCGATATCGCCGGGGCCGAGCACGATGGTATCGATACCCATACTCTTGAAATAGGGGGCCTCGGTGCCAAAGGCGACACTCCCGGCACTGTGGCCAGTGAGTTTTTCTGCAGTTTTGACCAGCTCCGAATTCGCATCCTGTTCAAAGGCTTCAGTGCCGCGGAACAGCGGCGCATAGTCGAGGGTAAATTTCCGGTCGGTGACGCTCGCGTGCAGGCGCTGATCCAGCTCCGCGCGCAGGTCGTCGAGTGCCATGCCCGGTAGCGGGCGCACGTCGAATTGCAGTTCTACGTGCCCGCAGATGCGATTGGGGTTATCGCCGCCGTGGATGCAGCCGAGATTCATTGTCGGTACCGGTACTGCAAAGCCGGGGTTGTTATAGCGGCTCTGCCACTCGGCACGCAGTTTGAGTAGCTCACCGATGGCGCCGTGCATCGCCTCCAGTGCGTTGGCGCCGAGCGCAGGGTTGGAGGAGTGGCCGCTCTGGCCGGTGATGCGCACCGCTTCCATCATCACGCCCTTGTGCATGCGGATCGGTTGCAGTCCGGTCGGCTCGCCCACCACCGCGCAGCGCGCCCGCGGCCTGCCGGCCTCGACCAGCGCCCGCGCACCGGCCATGGAGGTTTCTTCGTCGGCGGTGGCGAGAATGATCAACGGTTGTTGCAGCGGCTTGTCGATAAAGCTTTTCGCCGCCTCGATGGCGAGCGGAAAAAAGCCTTTCATGTCGGTGCTGCCGAGACCGTAGAAACGGTTGTCGCGCTCGTCCAGTTTGAACGGGTCCGACTGCCACTTGCCGTCGTCGTAGGGGACGGTGTCGGTATGCCCGGCGAGGATCAGCCCGCCGTCTCCCTGTCCCAGGGTGGCGATCATATTGACTTTGTCGGGCTGTCCCGTCAGCGGCATCAGCTCCACGGCGAAGCCGAGGGTTTCCAGCCAGGCGGCCAGCAGCTCCACCACGCCGCGGTTGCCCATATCCAGGTTGGGGTTGGTGGCGCTGACGCTGGGGCAGGCCACCAGCTGCTGCAGCTGCTGTTTGAGGTCCGGTATACGCTTGTTCATAACTTCCCTGTGTTATTTCTCTGCCACGTGGTGGCGATTTTCAGTCCGGTGGTGTTTGCCGCCGGATCCGCCACTCGTTGAAAATGACTGCCGCCGCGATGACCGCGCCGCCGAGACCGAGCCGCAGCAGGTCGGCGTCGCGATTCCAGATTAACAGATTGACCGCCAGTCCTGCCGGAATCAGCGCATTGTTCATTGCCGCGAGAGTACCCGCGGAAACCTGGGTGGCGCCCTTGTTCCACAGGAAATAGCCGAGCCCCGAGGCGACCAGTCCCAGCCACAGCAGTATGCCCCACTGCAGTGCCGTGTGCGGGTACTGCGGCTTGCCCAGCCACAGCCAGGCGCATATTGCGACCAGCGCGGCGCCGAGGTAAAACCAGCCGAACAGATGGCGCGCAGGCACCGTCGGCGCGCTTTGCATAAACTGCTTGTAGGCCACCTGACCGAGGGCAAAGCACAGGTTGGCGCCCTGTACGACGAGGAATCCGAGCCAGAAGTCGCCGCGCGGTTGGCCCCAGCGGATGATCGCGGCGCCAGCCACCGCCAGCGCGGCGACGCACAGGTTTTGCGGGGAGAAGCGGTGCGCGAGCAGATCGTAGAACAGCGCGATATACAGCGGCGTGAAAATGGTAAACAGCAGTACTTCGGGTACGCTGAGCAGCAGAAAGGACTGGTAGTAGAACAGGTACATCAGCCCCAGCTGCAGCGCGCCAATTCCCATCAGCGTAAGGGCTGTGCGCGGCGCACAGGCGCGCGGGCGCAGCAGTGGCAGGAATACCAGCGCGGCGAGCAGGACGCGGGTCAGTACCGCGAAATAACTGTCTACGTTGCCCGCCAGGTAGACACCGATCAGGCTAAAGGAGAAGGCCCACAGAATGGTAACGAAAATCAGCAGTGGCATGGTCTAGTAGTGAATATTGATAGTGAACCGCATTGTAAAGCGCTCGATGACCTGTGGCTGCGCCTGGCGAAAGTTTCCGAGTTCAGCTTTACCGCCAGCAATGGCCCGGGGTCAAAGACCAACTGGCGCGGCCACGCCCGCGGCAGCATTGTGGTGGTACCGGGTGAGCTGCAGATCATTTTCCGCGAGCGTGCCGAGTTCACCGACAGCGAGGGGCGCACCGTGCAGCTGCAGAACAGCTACCGCTGGACGCGCTTTGCGCATTCAGTACAGCTGGAGCACCTGCGCCGCGCCGAGCCGGTGGTACTGTTCGAGCTGCAGCCAGTCACCGACCACGGCTTCCGCTCGGCCGCGCCGCATCTGTGTGGCGATGATACCTACAGCGCGGAACTGTTGTTGCGCGGCGGCGAGATCGAGTTGATCTGGCAGATTCACGGCCCGCGCAAGAACGAGCGCCTGCACTACCACTACTGGTGACCCCGCGCCGCGCTGCTCAGAGCACCATGTGTCCGCGCAGGTAGGTTACCGCCGTGCCGCGCAGCAATACCCTGTCGGCGCGCAGTTCGCATTCGATTTCACCGCCGCGCGCAGAGATCTGGCGCGCCCTTAATTGCTCGCGATCCAGTTGTGCCGCCCAGTAGGGCGTCAGCAGTGTGTGGGCGGAACCGGTTACCGGGTCCTCGTCGATGCCGATGACCGGCGCGAAAAAGCGGCTGACAAAGTCGCAGTCGAAGCCTGCACCCGGCGCGGTGCAGATTACCCCGCAGTAAGGCAGGCCGGCCACGGCGCGCGGGTCGGGTTTGAGTTCCGCTACCTGCGCCGCATGCGCAAATACCAGCATTATTTTGTCGTTGTCTCCCGGCACTGCCAGTGCGCGCAGCGGCTCTGCGCCTACGGCGGCGGTGAATTCCGGCCGCAGCGCGATCTCCTGTGGCGGTTGCGCGGGGAAATCCATTTCAATCAGCGCACCCGCGCGGCGCGCCGTCAACTCACCGCTCTTGGTGGAGAAAACGATTTCCTCTTCTTCGTAACCGAGTTCGCTCCACAGCAGGTGCGCGGTGGCCAGGGTGGCGTGGCCGCACAGCGGCACTTCCGCTCCGGGCGTGAACCAGCGCAATTGGTAGCCGCGCCCGGCGGGTACGATAAACGCGGTCTCGGCCAGATTGTTTTCCGCCGCAATCGCCTGCAGCAGATCATCCGCGAGCCACTCCTCGAGCGGCACCAGCGCGGCGGGATTACCGCCGAACAGTTTCGATGTGAAGGCGTCGGCCTGGTAGAGGGGCAACTGCATGGGACTGACCTTATCTCTGTCTGGAGTTGAAATATTAACCCGGCAATAAAATATTGCCGGGTTAACGCGGCACAAGGATGTGCCGTCGCCGAGCGTAGCTCGGGCGCAAGCCCTTGAAATGCAAGAAGATCCACGCATCTTTGCCAGCGTTTCAAGGGCGACAATCAAATATTTCAGGACGAAATATTTGATTGTCGGGTTAATAAAAAAGGGGAAGCGGCACAGCCGCTTCCCCTTTCTAGCAGAACAAGCCGACGTTTATAAGCCGAATACGCCCTTGAAGAAGAAGAAAAACACAATCGCCAGGGCGGCGCCGGCGGGCAGGGTGACTACCCAGGACACCACGATGGTACTGATCATGCGCAGGTTCAGCGCGCCGATACCACGGGCCAGGCCGACACCGAGCACCGCGCCCACCAGCGTATGCGTGGTGGAGACCGGCAGGCCGGTACCGGAGGCCAGCACCACGGTGGCGGCAGCGCCCAGCTCGGCGGCGAAGCCGCGGCTCGGGGTCAGCTCGGTGATCTTCTTGCCGATGGTGGCCATCACCTTGAAGCCGTAGGTGGCGAGACCCACGACGATACCGGCACCACCGAGCAGCAGTATCCACGACGGCATCGCCGCCTTGGCGGTCACCGCGCCGGCCTGCACGGTATTGACGATGGCTGCCAGCGGGCCAATGGCATTGGCGACATCGTTGGAACCGTGCGCGAAGGCCATGGAGCAGGCGGTGAACACCATGAGTATGCCGAATATCCGCTCCACGCTGGCGAAGCGGTTATCGCGCTCGAGTTCCGGATCGCGCTTGATGCGCTGCATCATGACGATACCAAGAATGGCTACCAGAACGCCGACGATGGCGGCGATACCGGCATCTTCCAGGAAGGAAAAGCTGATTCCTGCATCGCCGAGCACATGCTTGAGCCCCTTCTTCAGGGTGACCATGGCGATCATCCAGCCCACTGCGAACATGTAGAACGGGACATAGCGCTTGGCGTTGGTGAACGGATCCTCGGTGTTGAGGATCAGCCGCTGTACACTGCGGAACAGCAGGAAGGCAAAGGTACCGGCGAGCAACGGCGATACCACCCAGCTCGCCACGATGGAACCGACCTTGCCCCAGGCCACCGCGTCGACGGAAATGCCCACCGCCGAGAAGCCGACAATGGCGCCCACGATGGAGTGGGTGGTGGAGACCGGCCAACCCAGCAGGCTGGCGATCATCAGCCAGGTGCCGGCGGCCAGCAGCGAGGCGAGCATGCCGTACACCAGCAGTTCTGGCTGCGTGCTAAATATTTCCGGGGCGATGATGCCCTTGCGGATGGTGGCGGTGACCTCGCCGCCGGCCAGGTAGGCGCCGGCAAACTCGAACACCATGGCGATCAGGATCGCCTGTTTGATGGTCAGTGCGCGCGAGCCCACCGAGGTGCCCATGGCGTTGGCCACATCGTTGGCGCCGACCCCCCAGGCCATGAAAAATCCGAAGACGCAGGCGAGGATCAGGAAGATCTCGCCGTGTTGGCTGATAACGTCCATCTGTATCCCCCCGTTAGCGTGCCAGCAACAGTTGTAAGCGGTTACCCACGCTGTGGGCGCGGTCGGCCAGGTCGCCGATCCACTCGATGATGCGGTAGAGGAACATGACGTCTACCGGCGGGAGATCCTTCTCGATTGCGAACAGGGCGGCGCGAATTTCCACTTCCAGCCTGTCGGACTTGCGCTCCAGGTCGTCCAGCTCCTCGGTCATGCGCTTGGCGATGTCCATCTCGCGGCCGGCAAAGCCGCTCTCCAGCAGTTCGTCCAGCTCGTTGATGGCGCGCAGGGCCTGGGCCGAGGCGGCCACGGCGCTGTCGACGAAGGTGGTCATCAGCGATTGCAGCTTTTCCGGGATCTGCATCTTGCGGCCGATGGCCAGCCCGGCGATATCCTGGGCGGTGTTGGCGACTTCGTCCTGGGCGTGCAACAGCTCCAGCAGGTCGGAGCGGGACACCGGCATAAACAGGCTGTCCGGCAGGTGCAGGCGCAGGTCGCGCTTGATATCGTCGGCGCGGTTCTCGCAGGCAGAAATCTCTTTCTGCGTTGTTTCCGCCGCGTTCAGGTCGCCCTGTATCAGTGCGGTAAAAAAGGGAACCAGTCCGGCCGAGGCCTCGTGGGCCGTGGCCATATGCTCTTTGATCGGCTTGATCGGCGAGCGGCCAAACAGGTTGGCGATATTGGACAAGGGCATGGTTAGCTCCGTTGTTCTGGGTGCGAATCGGCGGCATGGTACCCCAAGTTGGCGCACGCACGGTAATAGCCGCGCGGGGTGCACCGTTGTTGTGCGCCGTGGGCAGGCTGCTGACAGCCTATTTTTCAGCCGCCTGCCAACCCGGCCGCGGTGGGCCGGCCGCAATTCGAGCTTCTAAGTGCTTGATTTGTCGTGGAGCGGTTGCGGCCATGCGCGGCAAACCCGGGCGGAAAAATGCCAAGGAAGGCATTTTTCAGCGGCCTGTTAGAGCTACAATGCGCCGACGGCTACACACAGAATAGACGGGTAATTCCTCCTATGACGGCGCAAAAACTGGCGGATAGACTACTGGACTTACCGGGGCTGCTTGAGGACCTGGTATCCCATCAGCGGGTCAGCCGTGCGGATGCCAACCGCCTGATCGGCACGCCGCGCACCGCCGAACAGGCGCAGATGCACCCGCTGACCTATATCGCCAGCTGCGAGCTGCAGGATCAGCAGCACCCCGGCAGAGTGCTCGACCGCGAGACGCTGACCGTATGGCTGGCGGAGACCTCCGGCCACCGTCTCTACCATATCGACCCGCTCAAGGTGCATGCCGGTGCTGTCACCGAGGTGATGAGCTTCCAGTTCGCCAAGCGCCACCAGATCCTGTGCGTCGAGGCCGGTCGCGACACGCTGCTGGTGGCCACCGCGCAGCCCTACACCCATGGCTGGGAGGAGCAGTTGGCGCACACCAGCGGTCGCGCGGTGCAGCGGGTGGTGGCGGATCCCGCCGACATCAAGCGCTATTGCGTGGAGTTCTACTCCCTCGCCAGCTCTATCTCCGGCGCCAGCGGCCTCAAGGGCAGCTCCGGCTCGGGCAATTTCGAGCAGCTGCTGGAGCTGGGCCAGCTCAAGGATCCGGATGCCGACGACCAGCACATCGTCAATATCGTCGACTGGCTGCTGCAGCACGCCTTCGACCAGCGCGCCAGCGATATCCATATCGAACCGCGCCGCGACATCGGCCGTATCCGCTTCCGCATCGATGGGGTACTGCACCCGATCCACGAGCTGCCGGACGCGGTCAACGCCGCCATCACCAGCCGCCTGAAGATCCTCGGGCGCATGAATGTGGCGGAGAAGCGCAAGCCCCAGGACGGCCGCATCAAGACTAAGCGCCCGGACGGCCGCGAAGTGGAGCTGCGCCTGTCGACCCTGCCCACTGCCTTCGGCGAGAAACTGGTGATGCGGATCTTCGACCCGGAAGTGCTGGCGCGCTCCTACAGCGACCTGGGCCTCGGCGGCGACGACCTGGCGCGCTGGCAGAAGATGCTGGCGCGCCCCAACGGCATCGTGCTGGTCACCGGCCCCACCGGCTCGGGTAAGACCACTACCCTGTACACCGGCCTCAAGCAACTGGCCACCAGCGAGGTCAATGTCTCCACCATCGAGGACCCGATCGAGATGGTGGAGGAGAGTTTCAACCAGACCCAGGTGCACCATTCCATCGGTCTGGATTTCGCCGCCGGTATCCGCACCCTGATGCGCCAGGACCCGGACATCATCATGGTCGGTGAGATCCGCGACCTGGAGACCGCGCAGATGGCGGTGCAGGCGGCGCTGACTGGCCACCTGGTGATTTCCACCCTGCACACCAACGATGCGCCCACCGCCGTCACGCGCCTGCTCGACCTGGGCCTGCCGCACTACCTGCTCAAATCCACCGTGCTCGGCGTTATGGCCCAGCGCCTGGTGCGCACCCTGTGCCCGGCGTGCAAGCAGAAAGATGAAATCAGCGAGGAGGACTGGCAGGCGCTGGTGCGCCCGTGGAAGGCGCCGCGCCCGCCGGTGGTCTACCGCCCGGAGGGCTGCCTGGAATGCCGCAATACCGGCTACCGCGGCCGCCAGGGCATCTACGAGATCTTGCCGTTCACGGAGGCGGTGCAGGCGCAGATCACTGCCGACAGCGATCTGCAGCAACTGCGCCGCCGCGCGATGCGCGAGGGCATGAACAGCCTGCGCCTGTCCGGCGCGAAAAAAGTCGCCGCCGGCCTCACCACCGTGGCCGAAGTGTTACGTGTAGCGCCGCCACCGGATATTGCGTTTTGAGGTGTGGGGCTCGCGTAGGGGGCGCCGTGCGCACCGCCGGGTAATAAGCATAGTGGCGGTTCCGCTGCCGGTGGCCGCCCGCTCAACAGCCTTATCGGCAATCGCTTCCCGGGCGGCCCCCGGCAGCGGAGCCTGCGCATCTGGTGCAGTATTCTTTTAATTGCTCAGCTGAATTCGCTCACATCGTTTTGTAGGAGCGGCCCATGGCCGCGATAGGAAGTCGCAATGTCCCTGTTCTCCGCCTGCCCGCAACAATTCCAAACCCAACTCGACGACCGGTGGCATCACTGGCGCGAGCAGGTCGGTACGGAGGTCGCTGCCAGCGTCGAAGCGCTGTTGCAGGATGAACCCCGGCAGCTGGCAGTGGCGCGCAGTTTTATCGGCTCGGATTTCTTTTTCCGCCAGTGCGGCCACGACCCGCAGTTGCTGCCGGCGCTGTTGCAGCAAGACGATCTGGGGCTGGCGCCGCTCGATCTCGACGCTGTCGACGGCGACGAGGCGCTGGAGCGCGCGCTGCGCCAGCTCAGAAACCGTGTCACCGCCGAGGCGATCTACCGCGACTTTGCCGGCCAGTGGGGCATTCCGCGTGTCTGTGCGCGCCTGAGCGATCTGGCCGAAGTCTGCATTCAGGCTGCGCTCAATTGGCATCGCCGCGCGTTGGTCGAGCGCTACGGCGAGCCGCGCGACAGCGACGGCAACAGCCAGGCGCTGGTGGTGCTGGGGATGGGCAAGCTGGGCGCGCGCGAGCTGAACCTATCGTCGGATATCGACCTGATTTTTGCCTACCGCTCGCCGGGCCACACCGACGGCGAGCAGAGCCTGGAAAACCAGGCTTTCTTCCAGCGCCTGGGGCAGCGGCTGATCAAGTCCCTGGATGCGATGACTGCCGATGGTTTCGTGTTCCGCGTGGATATGCGCCTGCGACCCTATGGCGACAGCGGTCCGCTGGTGAGTCATTTCGCCGCACTGGAGGACTACTACCAGACCCAGGGGCGCGAGTGGGAGCGCTACGCCATGGTCAAGGCGCGGCCGGTGGCCGGCCCGGACGACGTGGCGGCGGAGCTGATGGAGCTGCTGCGGCCGTTTACCTACCGCCGCTATATCGATTTCAGTGCGATTGATGCGCTGCGCGAGATGAAGGCGCTGATCCAGCGCCAGGTGCGCGCGCGCGGCATGGAAGACAATATCAAGCTCGGCCGCGGCGGTATCCGTGAGGTCGAGTTTATCGCCCAGGCCTTCCAGCTGATTCGCGGCGGTCGCGAGCCGGCGCTGCGCGAGCGTAACCTGCTCAAGTTGCTGCCGTTGCTGGAGGCGGATGGCCACCTGCAGGCGGGCAGCACCGCCGGCCTGGCCGCGGCCTACCTGCTGCTGCGCCGGGTCGAGCACGCGTTGCAGGCGGAGCGCGACCAGCAGACTCAGACGCTGCCGACGGAGGACGAGCGCCGCGCGCGCCTGGCGTTTGCCCTCGACCGCACCGACTGGACCCGGCTCGTTGGTGAGTTGTCCGACGCGCGCGCGCTGATCCAGCGCGAGTTTGATGAGGTGATCGCGCCGCCGGAAGAAATCGCCGCGCCCAGCGCCGCCGAGGAGTGGGAGAGCCTGTGGGCCAGCTGCACCGACAGCAACAGCGATGAGGCCAATACGCAGACGCTGGCCGCGGCTGGCTTCGAGCCGGCGGCGGAGGCGCTGAAACTGCTGGCGGACCTCGGTGGCGAGCGCATCGTCGCGGCGCTGCCCAATAGTGCCCGCGCGCGCCTGGACCAGTTTATTCCGCTGCTGCTGGCCGCCGCGGCGCAGGAGGACGCGCCGCTGCTGGCACTGTCGCGGGTACTGCCGCTGGTGCGTGCGGTGCTGCGCCGCAGCGCCTACCTGGTGCTGGTCAACGAGAATCCGCCGGTGTTGAAGCAGCTGCTGCGCCTGTGTAGTGCCAGCCCGCATATTGCCGAGCAGCTGGCGCGCCACCCGATCCTGCTCGACGAGATGCTGGATTCGCGCCGTCTGCTGGCGCCGGCCTCCGCCGCCGATATCGCTGACGAGCTGCGCCGGGAAATGCTGCGGGTCGATCCGGAAGATCTCGAGGCGCAGATGGAAGCGCTGCGCCACTTCAAGCAGAGCCAGAGCCTGCGCATCGCCGCGCAGGAAGTCAGCGGCGCACTGCCGCTGATGAAAGTCAGCGATTCGCTCACCTGGCTGGCGGAGGCGATCCTGCAGCAGTCGCTGACGCTGGCCTGGAACCAAGTGGTGGAAAAGCACGGCGCGCCGGCCGGTGCCAGCGCCGCGGATATGCACTTTGTCATCATCGCTTACGGCAAGCTCGGCGGACTGGAGCTGGGGCACGGCTCCGACCTGGATATCGTCTTCGTGCACGACGCCGAGCCACAGCAGTACACCGGCGGTGAGCGGCCGATCGATAACCTGAGTTTCTACACCCGCCTGGCCCAGCGCCTGATTCATATCCTGCAGACGCGCACCCTGAGCGGGCCGCTGTATGAGGTGGACACGCGCCTGCGCCCGTCCGGCAATTCCGGCCTGCTGGTGACCTCGCTGACCGCGTTCGAGAAGTACCAGCGCGAGAGCGCCTGGACCTGGGAGCACCAGGCACTGGTGCGCGCGCGGCCGGTGGCGGGCAGTGCACGGCTCGGCGGCGATTTCGAGCAGCTGCGGCTCAAATTGCTTTGCGAGGCGCGCGATGAGGGTAAATTACGCGATGAAGTGGTGGCAATGCGCAATAAAATGCGCGATCACCTGGATAAGAGCAATGATCAAAAGTTCGATCTGAAGCAGGGCCCCGGCGGTATTGTCGATATCGAATTTATGGTTCAGTATTACGCTCTGGCCCGGGCGCATAAAGCGCCGTCGATAGTGCGTTTTACCGACAATATCCGCATTCTCGAATGCCTCACTGAGGCCGGCCTGATGTCGGCCCACCAAGCCGATCATCTGATCGACGCCTACAAAGCCTACCGATCTGAGGGTCATCGCCTGGCATTACAACAATTGCCGGGAGTTGTTAACGGTGACCAGTTCAAAGCGGAAAGAAAGACCGTTTCTACAAGCTGGCAGCAGTTGCTCGGTTGAACCGCCGTGCACTGCGCTTTGTGCATAAACTGTTTTTCAGGAATCCGGTTACGGATCTGTAGGAGTTTTCCATGTCTTTTGCCGATCGCGACGGCGTTATCTGGTTTGACGGCGAATTAATCCCCTGGCGCGATGCCCGCGTCCACGTTCTGACCCACACCCTGCACTACGGTATGGGCGTCTTTGAAGGCGTGCGCGCCTATCGAACTAGCGCCGCAGGCGCTCAGACCAGCGCCGGCAGCGCTCATTCTGCCGATGGCGGCACCAGTATCTTTAGGCTGCAGGACCACACCCGGCGGCTGCTGCGCTCCGCCAAAATCATGAATATGCCCATGCCGTTCGACGCTGAACAGCTGGACGAGGCCCAGCGCCTGGTGGTGCGCGAGAACGGTCTTTCCGAGGCCTACCTGCGCCCGATGGCCTTCTACGGCTCCGAGGGCATGGGCCTGCGCGCGGATGCGCTGCAGACCCATGTGATCGTCGCCGCCTGGGAGTGGCCCAGCTACATGAGCCCCGAGGCGCGCGAGCTAGGTATCAAGGTCAATACGTCCTCCTATACCCGCCACCACGTGAACATCGCCATGTGCAAGGCCAAGGCCAATGGCAACTACATCAACTCGATGCTGGCGCTGCAGGAAGCGGTGCGCAACGGCTGCGAGGAGGCACTGTTGCTGGATCCGGAGGGCTACGTGGCCGAGGGCAGCGGCGAGAATGTCTTTATCGTCACCGACGGCGTGCTCTACACCCCGGAGCTGACTTCCTGCCTCGACGGTATCACCCGCAGGACGGTGATCCAGCTGGCCGAGGAGTGCGGCTACAAGGTGGTGGAAAAGCGCATCACCCGCGACGAGGTCTATATCGCCGACGAAGCCTTCTTCACCGGCACCGCCGCCGAGGTACTGCCGATCCGCATACTCGACGGGCGCACCATCGGCGCAGGCCGCCGCGGCCCGATCACCAAGCGCTTGCAGGAAATGTATTTCGATGCGGTGCACGGCCGCAGCCAGGCGCACCTGGGCTGGCTCACCGATGTGGCGGATTTCGATGCGCCGCAGGCGTTGGCTTCGGCTTGAGTTGCGGGGAGTGGTAACTGGCTCTGAGGCGCCCCTGTTGCCGACATCAGCGGCTGCGTATCACGTCTGCTACTCCGGCTCGACTTTCGCAAGTGCGCTCAAAAACTTTCTGGAATCTGGCACTGCGCATTCCCGGTCGGTATGGGGGCGGCTTTCCGGGACCGTATGAGGCATGGATGCCGACTACGAGCGTACAGGGATGTATACACAGCGTGTCCCGGAAAGCCGCCCCCATGCCGGCCTCGCACGAAACTAGAAAGCCGCGGGACCGGGAACGGAGTTTCGATTTTCTACTTTAGTTGCTGGTTCACGGCCGCCCGACACAGTAATAGGTAAATCCAGCCTCACACATATCCGTCGGATCGTACAGATTGCGCCCGTCAAAGATCACCGGCTGCTGCAGTTTTTCACCCAGCGCGCGGGTATCCACCGCCTTGAACTGCTGCCACTCGGTGGCAATGATCAGCGCATCGGCGCCGGCCAGGGCCGCTTCCTTGGAATCACACAGCTGCAGGTCATCGCGCTCGCCGTAGATGCGCTGGCACTCTTCCATTGCCTCCGGATCGAACGCGCGCACGCGCGCGCCCCTGGCCCACAGGCGTTCCATCAGCACGCGGCTCGGCGCCTCGCGCATATCGTCGGTGTTGGGCTTGAACGACAGGCCCCACAGCGCGAAGGTCTTACCGGTCAGCTCGCCGTCGAAGTGTTTTTCGATCTTGTCCGCCAGGTAGTGTTTCTGCTGTTCGTTGCGGGACTCCACCGCGTTCAGTATCTCGGCGTTCAGCCCCATTTGCTTGGCCGAGGAGATCAGCGCTTTCACGTCCTTGGGAAAACAGGAGCCGCCGTAGCCGATACCGGCGTAGATAAACTGGTAGCCCACGCGCGGATCCGAGCCGATACCGTGGCGCACCGATTCGATGTCGGCACCCACCCGGTCGGCGATATTGGCAATCTCGTTCATAAAGCTGATCTTGGTGGCCAGCATGCAGTTGGCCGCGTACTTGGTCAGCTCCGCACTCTTCACGTCCATCACCAGGATCTTCTCGTGGTTGCGGTTGAAGGGGGCATACAGCTGGCGCATCTTCTGCTCGGAGTCTTTCTCCGAAGTGCCGATAACGATGCGGTCCGGGCGCATGCAGTCGGCCACCGCCGAGCCTTCCTTCAGAAACTCCGGGTTGGAGATCACATCGAACGGCAGCGCACTCAGATCCCGCTTGGCCAGGCGCGCCTCGACTGTTGCGCGCACCTTGTCCGCAGTGCCCACCGGCACCGTCGACTTGTTGATAATGTATTTCTTCTCGCTCATGTGGCTGGCGATGGTATCGGCCACCGTCAGTACATGGCGCAGGTCCGCCGAGCCGTCCTCGTCCGGCGGTGTGCCCACAGCGATAAAAATCAGTTCACCGTGGCTGACACCGAGCGTGGCATCGGTGGAGAAGCTCAGGTTGCCGCTGGCGATACTGTTTTCCACCAGTGGCTCGAGGCCCGGTTCGTAAATGGGGATATGCCCGTCGCGTAACCGCGCGACCTTGTCCGCGTCGATATCGATGCAGACAACCTTGTTGCCCGCCTCCGCAAGAATGGCAGCCTGTACCAGGCCCACATAGCCGGTACCGAAAACAGTAACGTTCATCCGTGTGACTCCGCGATAGTTGAGTTGCCGGCGGTCGCTGCAGCTACCGTGGCGTGCCGGCGCTGGGCGCCGGAAAGCTGGTCCAGCACCAATAGTACCGCCAGCGGCACCCAGTAATAGAACCAGATGTAACTGGGCCTGACCAGTGGCTGCTGGGCGTAGACCAGCATTGCGACGGTGCCAAAGCCGAACCAGGCGATATACAGCCCCGGCACCCACTGCCGCCAGCCGGCCGGGTCGCGCGCGGCCGAGGCGGCGGCGAGCAGTTGTGCGGCCGCAAAAAGCACGCCCAGCAGGCCACTGAAGCGCGCGATATCCAGCAGGTAATTGTGTGGGTGTGGCAGGGTAGTGCGCAGCTCCAGAAACCACTTGTACATCAGCCCGGAACCGATCAGTGGCGACTGCAGGAATTCGTCGAAAGCCTTGCCCCACAGCTCGAGGCGAATCGAGTAGGCAACACTGCGGTGCATTAGCGGCAGATCACCGAAAATTGCCATATAGCCGAGCGGCGCGGCAACAAACGCCAGCGCCACGGCGATGCGCAATACGCGCGAGCCACTGACCAGGGCGGCGAGTGCGATGGCGGCGGCGGACATGACAATCGGAATCTTGGTCTGCGACAGCAGGATATAGGCACAGGAAATGACCAGGCCGCTCCAGGACAGCAGTTGCCAGCGGCGCGAGCGGCGGCTTATCCCGTAGCAGCAGAACAGTGCGTGGAAGCCATACAGCATGGCGGTCTTGTCGATGTCGCCCTCCAGCGAGATACCACCGATACGGCGCCAGTGCGCAAAGCCGCCATCGAGGCCGTAGTGCGCCAGCGAGGCGATACAGGAGGCCGTGCCCACCGGAATCAGCCACAGCAGCCAGCGCGCCAGCGGCGCCGGCCCGCGGCGTTCGAGTACCAGATACAGTGCGCAGTACAACACTGCCAGGTAGGCCACCAGTTTCAGGTAGAAGGAAAATTCCCGGCGCACGTCGCCGCCGTCGGCCGGTGCCCACAGCGAGGAGATGGCCAGCAATAGCGGCAGTCCGCAGAAAACCGCAAACTGCCAGGAGCGCAGGAAGCCGAAATCGCGACGCCAGCCCAACAGCAGCAGCGTCGGCAGTACCAGCGTCAGGTAAAAGCCGGTCTGCACACCGGCCACTGCCGGCACCAGATAGAACGAGCACAGCATCAGCAGCAGGCCGATGTCGGCAAAGCTTAGCAGGCCGTCGATCCAGCGGGGGCTGCCGCCGCGGTACAGGGATGGGGGAATGGAGGAATCGATACTACTTGATCCAGACATAGTCGTGACTGTGTGGGAGTTGCATGGCGCTCTCGACGATGTACTGGGCGTTGAGCGTATTGTTGATTTCGCGGTGGAAGAATTCCCGGCAGCGGCCAGCCCAGTGCCGGCGCATCGCGTCGTCGCGGTGAAATTCGGCAACCTTGCGCGCGAGGGATTCCTTGTTGTCGAAATACACCAGCGTCTCCGCCGGCATAAAGTCATTGAAGTGCGCCGCCGCGTGGGTGAACACCAGCAGGCCGTTGCCGGCCATCTGCGCGATGCGCGCCGACGAATACCACTGGTAGCCCTCCTGGCGGTTCAGGTTCAGGCCCATCTTGCTGTTGGCGAGGATATGGTCATAGTCGCGACCCCACAGCGTCGGCTGCTCGAACATGCCCGGGGTGCGGAATTTCAGGTCGGCCGGCAGGTGCTCCTTCAGGTAGTGCACCAGTTTGCCGCGCTCGGTGTAGGCCTGCGCCTTGCTGCAGAACAGCAGGTCTACTTCCAGGTCGGTGCGTGCGCTGCAGTTGGCGTCCTCCACCGACGGGTCTACCGGGTTGGGCATATGCCACAGGCTGGCGCGGGCACCCTCGTAGCGTTTGAGGTCGTCCGGTCCAGTGGAGACGAACATCGCATCGGCAATTTCGCAGCGCTTGGCGATATTGTCGGAATTGCGCGGCACGAACAGCGGGTCATTGTTGCACGCGGCGATCACCGTCTGCGGGCGCAGGCGGCGGATCTCGGCGAAGGTATCGTTGTCGATCAGGTCGCAGTGGCCGAGGATCACCAGGTCGGGCTCGAACGCCTCGGCCGCCTGCAGCAGGCGGCGGTTGATTTTCTTGCGGCTGGCCAGCTCGCGGATGCGCAACGGCGCCTCATACGCGGCCACGTCACGGTCACTGAAGGCGAGCACATTGTGGCCGGCGCGGATGAGTCCGGTGTAGAGCTTCAGCGCCCAACTGACCGAGGTGTAGCCGTACTTTCGCTGCTGGTGATTGTCGACATGAATGATGCGCATAGATGAAAACCGTCGGCAAAGTCCGGCAAGTCGAAACTGCGTGCCGTTTGATCGGGAGCGGCGGGGCCCCGGCTGGCGGGGAGCGGTGGCCGCGATACGGCGCGGCGGCCGAGTACAGGGGTCGGATTATACTGGATGGCAGTGGGGCTTCAATAGAATGGGGCCTTGGGGTAGGATTGCGTCCCTTCGCGCCTTTGCCGCTGCGCGCCTGCGCGCCATGGCCCGGGTGCCACTCCATTTCACTTGTCCGGGGTTTCCCAATTGCGGCTGACGGTCTGGCGTTTTCTCGATGGCAATCGCGCACACGAAAAGCAGAGCGCCGCACTGCTCGCCGGGCTGCGCGAGTGCGTGGATGAGGTAACCTGCTGCGAGATCCGCGAGCCCGGCTCCATCGCCGCGCTGCGTCCCGCTTTTGCCGAATCACTGCGCGCGCTGCCGCGGCCGGACCTGCTGTTTGGAGCGGGTCGCCGCAGCCACTGGCCGGTGGCGCTGGCCAAGCGCTGGTTTGGCGGCACCAGTGTGGCGATCAACCGCCCGACGCTACCGATCCGCTGGTTCGACTACGCCATTGTGCCCGAGCACGATCGCCCGGCGGCGCTGGAGAACGTGATTCTGAGCCAGGGGGCGCTGACCGAGCCGCTGCCGCGCGGGCAGATGCAACGCGGTACCGGCCTGCTGCTGATGGGGGGACCCAGCAAGCACTTCCGCTGGGATGCCAGAGTGGTGGAGCGGCAACTGGCCGAGCTGCTGGCGATGCCGGTGGACTGGGTGGTCTCCGACAGCCGCCGCACCCCCGCCGGCGCCCTGGAGCTGGTATCCGCCAGCCGCGCGCAGGTGCAGAGCTGGCGCGACTGCCCGCCGGACTGGCTGCCGCAGCAGCTGGCGCGGGTGGAGCAGGTGTGGGTAACCGGCGACAGCATCTCGATGGTGTTCGAAGCGCTGCAGAGTGAAGCCCGCGTTGGCGTCCTGCAGTTGCCCAGCCGGCGCCGGGTGAACAAGGTGCGCGGCGCCATGCAGCGGCTGGTGGACCAGGAGCTGGTCACCGACCGCATCGCCGATGCCGCACACCCGTGGCCGGGCGGCCGCGAACCACTGAACCAGTATTACCATTGTGCCCGCGCGCTGCTGCGCCGCTGCGGCATTTTGTAGGAGCGAATCCGGACTCCAGCCTGGGGGCGGTCTCCTATAGTTGACCGAAGAAGTTGACCAAAGATTGCTGTTAGTTGACCGAAGATAGCTGTCCGCAGAGTTCCCCCTAGCGTTGTCCCAGCCGAGATACCTGCGGCGAGTGCCCCGAGCGGGGCGGCAGACCGCCAATTTTCCCGATTGCCTTGTCGTTGTTTGGAGGCGTACGTGATTCTGATTGCGACGCAAAATTTCCCACCGGATCGCGGTGGCATTGAAAACCTGATGGGCGGGCTGGCGGACAATCTCGCCGCCGCCGGTCTGCCGCTGGAAGTCTACGCCGACCGCGTGCGCAGCGCGGGCGAAGAGCGCCCGCGCGGCTATCCGGTGCACCGCTTTGGCGGCGCGCGTCCCTGGCGGCGCCGGTGCAAGGCGCGCGCCATCAAAGAGGCTGTGCGCAAAGGCGGCGTGCGCGGGATATTTGCCGATTCCTGGAAGAGCTCGGAGCTGTTGACCGGGCTCGGTGTGCCAGTGGTGGTGCTGGCGCACGGTATGGAGTTTCCCCACAATCCAGGCGCCTGGAAGCGCGAGCGGATTGGCAAGGCGCTGGCGTCGACCCGTACCGTGATCGCCAATTCCGCCTATACCGCTTCGCTGGTACAGCCCTATGTCGGCGAGGTGCCGCTCACCGTGATCAATCCGCCGATCGATCCGCAGCCGCAGCCCGATCCGCAACAGGTTGCAGCGCTGCGTTCCCTGGTGGCCGGGCGCGGCCCGGTACTGATGACGCTTGCGCGCCTCGAGCCGCGCAAGGGGGTGGATACGGTGATCGGTGCACTGGCCGACATTCGCCGGCAGTTTCCGCAGGTGCTGTATATCGTCGCCGGTGGCGGCGACGACCGCGCGCGCCTGGAGAAGCTGGCCGCGGACCGGGGCGTCGCCGACTGTGTGGTGTTTGCCGGCATGGTCGATGACGAAAAAAAGGCGGCGCTGTTTTCGCTGGTCGACCTGTTTGTGATGCCGGCCCGGCGCGAGGGCGACTCGGTAGAGGGGTTTGGCATCGTTTATCGCGAGGCGGGTTGGTACGGCGTGCCGGCGCTGGCCGGGCGCGAGGGCGGAGCTGCCGATGCGGTGATAGACGGGCAGACGGGTCTGCTGTGCGACGCGGACAGCCAGGCCGATGTCACGGCGCAGATCCTGCGCCTGCTCGAGGATGCACAGTTGCGTCGGCAATTGGGGGAGAATGCCGCGCGGCTGGCGCGCGATAGTGGCCAGTGGCGGGTCTCGGTGCAGCGATTTGTCGAAGCGCTGCGCTGACGGCCGGGCCGCAGTGCGCGGCCCGGTGCGCTAGCGCGCTCAGTTTCTGGCGTACTTGTCGGCGAAGCGGACGATGTCGTCCTCGCCGAGATAGGAGCCCGACTGCACCTCGACCAGCTCCAGCGGAATGGTGCCGGGGTTTTCCAGCCGGTGTTTTACTCCCAGCGGAATATAGGTGGACTGGTTTTCGGTTATCAGCAGGGTTTTCCTGCCACAGGTCACTTGCGCGGTGCCGGAAACCACCACCCAGTGTTCCGCCCGGTGGTGATGCATCTGCAGGCTCAGCTGGGCGCCGGGATTGACGACAATCCGCTTGACCTGAAAGCGCTCGCCGGAATCGACCGAGTCGTAAAACCCCCACGGGCGATACACCTTGCGGTGAACTCTGGCCTCAGGCCGATCTGCCGCCCTGAGCTGCTCGACCACTTTTTTGACTTCCTGCACGCGGTCCTTGGCGGCCACCATAATGGCGTCGTCACTCTCGACGATCACCACATCGTCGAGCCCGACCGCGGCAATCAGCTTGGCTTCGCTGCGCACGTAGCAGTTGCGGCTATCGTAAATGATCACGTCGCCATTGGCGGTATTGCCGCTTTCATCCTTGTCGGATGTCTCCCACAGCGCAGACCAGGAGCCGACATCGCTCCATCCGCAGTCCATCGGTACAACCACGGCGCTGCGGGTTTTTTCCATCACGGCGTAATCGATCGACTCATCCGGGCAGCCGAGGAAAATTTCCCGCTCGGGGCGCACGAAATCCGCGTCCACCGCCGCGCCGGCCATGGCCCGCTCGCAGGCGGTGAGGATATCGGGGCGATGGGCCTTGAGCTCCTCCAGAAAGCGGCGGGCGCGAAACAGGAACATGCCGCTGTTCCAGAAGAAGTCACCGCTGCGCACATACTGGCGCGCCTTGGCGAGGTCGGGTTTCTCGACAAATTCCGCCACCGCAAACGCCGTATCAGCGGCTTTGCCGGCCGCCCGGCGAATATAGCCGTACCCGGTTTCCGGTGCCGCGGGCACGATACCGAAGGTCACCAGCTGGCCCTGTTCGGCGAAAGGGCGGGCGCGCTCGACCGTTGCGACGAAGGTGTCGACATCCTTGATGACGTGGTCGGCGGGGAGAACCAGCAGCAGCGCATCTTCATGCTCGACCGCCAGCGCGCGCAGCGCCGCCAGGGCCACCGCCGGGGCGGTATTGCGTCCGGCCGGCTCCAGCACAATACCGCTGTGGTCCTGGTCGATGGTGCGCAACTGCTCCGCCACCGTGAAGCGGTGCTCCTCGCCGCACACCAGCAGCGGCGGCAGGTGTTCGAGCGCGGCCAGCCGGGCGCAGGTTTCCTGCAGCATGGTCTGCTGGCCGTACAGCGGCAGAAACTGCTTGGGGTATAGCTGGCGGGAAAGTGGCCACAGCCGGGTGCCGGAGCCGCCGGCCATTATCACGGGCAATATCATCGGTTTAGTCGTCTTCTGGAGTGCGTGGGGCCGGCCATGGCGCAATGCTGTTCGCTTAACTACTTGGATAGCGCCACCTTTGCGGCAACCGCGGCCAAGTGAACAGCATTGCGGCCACAGCAGCGTTTCCGCGGCGGCGGCGGCGAGTCACTCCATTTGTGTCGGTTGCAGCGCCCGCGCGCCCTGGCGGGCAGCCGAACTTATAACTTAGCAGCCGCCTGTGCGAACCGCTAACCCTCGTCGCGGCGGCGCTCCGCCTCTTTCCAGGTCAGTGATTTGTCTGACACCTCCCAGCGGATGCGCTGCCACATGCGCTGGATACGGCGCTCGATATAGCGCCGGCTGAAGTGGTCGAAGAGTTTTGCCAGCGGCAGGAAGGCGGCGCTGCCGAGGCCGTCGATCAGGTAGAGTTCCAGGCGTCCGTCCTCATCGCGCACCACCAGGTTGTGGGGCAGGATATTCTTGGTCAGTACCCGGGTCTCCCGCAGCCACTCGGAAAAGCGCGCCAGCGCCGCGCGGATATGGGCGTCCAGTCCATACTGGTGCAGGTAGTCTTCCAGGGTCGGCGCCGGCTTGCCGTCGCTATCGACGATCAGCTGTGACACCGCGCCGGGGCCCTCGCTGGTTTCCTGGATGCCGTACCAGCGCGGCAGGTGCTGCCACACCGGGCTGTGGCTGCCGGCGTTCTTCAGGGCCGGCTGGGCGTAGCCCTCCACTTCGCGCTCGTTGTCGTCGAAGCGCTTGTCGCTGACCAGCGCCTTGTACCAGGGCGCGCGACCGCGTAACTCGGCGACGCGGCCGCGGCGCATGACCTTGACGCACAGCTCCGGCTGCTGCGGATGGCGGTAGCAGTGGCGGTTGCCGCCGCTGGCAAAGGGTTGCAGGTCGCGCAGGTCGATCAAGCCGCGTTCTTCCTTGTCTCGATGAGTAGTGACTGGTACAGGGCGAGGGTGCGCTGCGCCAGGGTTTCCAATGTGAATTCCGGGTCCAGCTGTGTGCGCGCATCGCTGTCGAGCAGTTCCAGGGTCTTGTGGTAGAGCGCGTCGGCATCGCCATCGGCCACCAGCCCCCGGGGGAAACAGGCGCGCAGGGATTCTGCCGGGCCGCCGCTATTGTAACCGATGATCGGGGTGCCGATGGCGGCGGCCTCGATCACGGTGCGCCCGAAGGGTTCCGGTTTTTTGGACAGGTTGTACACGATCGCCGCGCGTTTGTACCAGTAACGGATATCGCTGCGCCGGCCGACGAAGGTGAGGCGATCGCCGACTCCCAGTTCACGGGCCTTCTGCTGCAGCTCCTCTTCGTAGTGCTGCTTGTTGGGCTCGGCTCCGCCCAGTACGACGCCGTGGATGTCGTCGCGCTCGCCGGCGAGACGCGCCACCAGTTCGATAAAGTCTTCCTGGCCCTTCCAGCGGGTCAGGCGCCCCGGCAGCAGCAGCCAGCGCTTGCCCGCCAGCTGTGGAAATTCTTCCTGCACCCCGCTTTCCCAGCCGTCCGGCAGGGCCAGTTGCGGGTAGAACTCGGCGGTGTCGACACCGCGGTAGATGACCTGCGGCGGGCGCTGCAGGTCCTGCGAATAGTTCTCCAGCAGATAGTCGCGCACGCAGTCGGAGATGGCGATGACCTGCTCGCTGCGCGCCATGATCGCACTGTAGCGGTTGATGGAATAGAGGCCGTGCGCGGTGCTGACCAGGCGTGGGCGTGTGCGCGGATCCATCTTTTTCCACGCCAGGTAGGTCAGCCAGGCCGGCACCCGCGAGCGCACGTGCAGGATATCCGGCTGCAGCGTCTCGATCAGGCGCCGCAGGGGCCGCACCTGCAGCAGGCTCAGTGGCGACTTGCGGTGCACTGGCAGGGCGATGTGGGTCGTGCCCTCCGCTTCCAGCTGCGTGACCATGGTGCCGCCGCTGGAGATGACCACCGACTCGTGTCCGGCCTGAACCAGGGCCCGCGCCATATCCACGGTGCCGCGTTCGACACCCCCGGAGTTCAGCGCGGGGAGCAGTTGTACGACTTTCACGGACTGTTTCCTCGGTTCTGGGTCGGCGCCCGGCGCATGCCGGGCGAATTGGCCCGGTGGCCCGGGACGGGGCATTATAGACATCGAAAAATAGGAGGTGTAGTCTGCGCCCTCTTCAAAATGCGGGCTAGCTGTACGGTACTCATGCCTCCCAAGTTTCTCAACATCTGCATCTGCTCCTGTCTGCGCCCCGGTCCGCTGGAGGTAGCGCTCACCAGCCTGATGCGCATGGATATTCCCGCAGGCGTACGGGTGGAAGTCACGGTGGTCGACAATGACCCGGCCGGCAGCGCTGCGCCGGTGGCGAACAAGCTCGCGGCGAGCTTCCCGGTCCCGTTGCACTACGTCTGTGAACCGCGTCGCGGTATTCCCTGTGCGCGCAATCGGGGCGTTGCCGAGGCGTTGCGCCTGGAAGCCGATTACCTGATTTTCATCGATGATGACGAATGGGTCGAGTCGAGCTGGCTGGTGCAGCTTTATGATTGCGCCGTTGCGCTGGGCGGCAATGCGGTGGTCAGTGGCTACGTTATTGCAGACGTACCGGAGAGTACGCCGGCGCTGATGGCGGAGTTTTATCAGCGCAAGAAAGGGCAGACTGGCGAGCGACTGGAGTACTGTGCCACCAACAACGTCCTGATCCCGATCACAGTGGTGCGCGATCTCGGTTTACGCTTCGACGAGAGCCGTCCGTTCGCCGGTGGCGAAGACACGCTGTTTTTTACCGCCGTTGCGGCGCGCGGCATCGATATCGTCAACTGCGTGGAAGCGGTCGTACACGAAACGATTCCGCCCAGCCGGATTTCCGCCCATTGGCAGGCGCGCCGCAAGTATTCTGCGGGCACGACCCAAGCCGTGCAAAAAATTGCCTGCGGGCGCTCGCGCGTGCGGGTGTTCGTATCCGGGGTCGGCCAGGTGTTGATCTCCCTGGTGAAATCCTGTCTCTTTATGCTGCTGGGGCGCAGAAGGGACTGCTATCGCAGCTGGCTGAAGGTCTGCCGCTCCGCCGGGGTCATTGCCGGTGTCTTCGGCGCCCAACTCGACTTTTATAAAGTGATCGATAAATAATTCTCCGTATTCTTGCACTCAAACCAGCGGAACTGACCGGACTTGTTGAATACCCTGTATACGTGGATTTTTCGGCTGGCGCTGCCGCTTATCCTGCTGCGCCTGTGGTGGCGCGGCCGCCGTCAGCCCGCCTACCGCCGGCGCTGGCGCGAGCGCTGTGGCCGGGTACCGGCGCGGGCCAGCCGCGCGCCACTGATCTGGGTACACTCGGTATCGGTGGGAGAGACGCTGGCGGCGGTGCCAGTGATCGAGGCGCTGGCTGCGCGCCACAGCGACTGGCAGTGGCTGGTTACCACCACGACGCCGACCGGCTCCGAGCGGGTGCAGTCGGCACTGCGACCGCTGCTCGGTGGTCGCCTGCTGCACTACTACCTGCCCTATGACCTGCCGGAGTGCCTGAACCCGTTCCTTGATGCGTTGCGTCCCACGGCACTGGTCATCATCGAAACGGAGTTGTGGCCCAACCTGCTGGCAGTCTGCGCGCGTCGGGATATCCCGACCCTGTTGGCGAATGCACGCCTGAGCGAGAAATCCGCGCGCGGCTACGCCCGTGTGCCGCGCCTGACCGGCAGGATGCTCGCCAGCCTGACGCGGGTGGTGGCCCAGTATCCGGCGGACGCGGAGCGCTTCGTGGCCCTGGGGATGCCGGCCGAGCGGGTCACAGCCTGCGGCAATATCAAATTCGACCTGGAAATCGACCTGGGCCTCGCCAGCGAGGCCCAGGCGCTGGCGCACCGGTGGCACGGCGGCGGCAGCCGGCCGCGCCCGGTGTGGCTGGCGGCGAGTACCCACGCCGGCGAGGACGAGCTGGTACTGGATGCCTTTGCCCGAGTGCGGCGCGACCGGCCCGAGCTGGCCGATCTACTGCTGGTGCTAGTGCCGCGCCACCCGCAGCGTTTCGACAGTGTTGCGCGGCTGTGTCGCGAGCGCGGGCTGAAAGTGCTGCGCCGCAGCAGCGGGGGCCAGCCGCAGCTGTCCCACCAGGTGTTGCTCGGCGATACCATGGGGGAGCTGCTGCGTTTTTATGGCGCCTGCGATGTGGCGTTTGTCGGCGGCAGCCTGGTGCCGGTGGGCGGGCACAATATGATCGAGCCGGCCGCCTGGTGCGTGCCGGTGGTGTGCGGGCCGCACCTGTACAACTTCGCCACAGTCGCGCAGCTGCTGCGCGAGGCGGGCGGCCTGAGCGTGGTCGAGGACGCGGCGCAGCTGGCGGCGCAGCTGACGCAGTGGCTGAGCGACGACGATGCGCGTCGTGCCGCCGGTGAGCGCGCGCGCGCAGTGGCCGAAGCCAACAGCGGTGCATTACAGCGGCTGCTGGCGGAGATTGAATTGCTGATGGATTGATCGTTGGCAGCGCTCGGGAGATACAAAAAAGGCCGACACCTGCAGGTGTCGGCCTTTTTTATTAGCCCGGCAACAATATGCCGGGCCTGATAGCTGCACGCTTACTTGGTCGGCTCGGCCGCGGTGGGCACCACCTTGGCGTCGTCGGCGGCATTGCTCTCCGGCATGGCCAGCGGCACGCTGGCGAGGCCGCGGGAGATGGAGGCGGTCGGGTTCAGCTTGACCTCGAGCTGCTGCAGGTCGTCCGGAGACAGCAAGCCGGCGGCCTCTTTCAGGCGCAGCGTGTTGAGGATATAGCTGTACAGGGACGCGGAGTAGTCGCGGCGCGCCTGGAACAGGGTCTGCTGGGCGATCAAAACATCCACCAGGTTGCGGGTGCCCACTTCGTAGCCGGCCTGGGTGGCCTCGAGGGCGCTCTGTGCGGACACGATCGCCTGCTTGCGCGCGTTGACCCGAGACACGTCAGTAACCACGGAGCGGTGCAGGGTGCGGGTGTTCTGGATGGTGTTGCGCTCGGTCAGGTTGCGCAGATCCTCGGCCTGGAACGACTGGGCGCGGGCCTGGCGGCGGCTGGCGCTGATACGGCCACCGGTGAAAATGGGAACCTGCAGGTGGAGTGCCGCAACCCGGGTTTCGGACTCATCGTCCGACGGGAAAGTGGTCGTATTGCTGAAGCCGCGGAGTTCGGTCGTGGTTGTCGTATCGCCACTGCTGTATGACTTCTGATAGCTCAGCGAGCCGGTCAGCGTGGGCAGGTGATCGGCGGCGGCGGCGCGGGCGTTGTAGCGGGCCGCGTCCGAGGCCAGGCGCGCGGCCTTCAGGTTGAAGTTGTTGGCCAGGGCGAATTTGACCCAGGCGCTGCGCTCTGCCGGCACCGGTGCGGCGACGGTGAACTGATCCACCAGCGGGGCGATGGTGTCGTGTGGCTGGCCGGTCAGCACGGACAGCGCATCGAAGCTGGACAGCAGGATGTCGCGGGCGTCATACAGGCGTGCCACGGAGCTGTCGTGGGCGGCGCGGGAGTCGTAGACGTCGGTGATCGCGGTCAGGCCCACCTGGAAGCGCTGCTGGGTCTGCTCCAGCTGCTTGGCGAGAGCTTCCTCTTCCGCCTGGGCGGTTTTCAGGTCGTCGACGGCGCGCAGCACATCGAAGTAAGCACCCGCCACACGGACCATCATTTCCTGCTGGTTAAAGCTGAATTCCGCTGCGGCTTCCTCGCTGAGCTTCTTGCCCTGCTTGTAGCCGAACCAGGCCGGCAGGTCGAAGATCGCCTGGCTCAGATTGGCGGAGTAGGTGTGCTGGTCCAGGTCGCTTTTGCCGCTGCGCGGGAACAGCAGCAGACCGCCGGTTTCGGCGAACTGGGTGCCGATACCGCTGGAATTGATGCGGGTCTTATTGGCTTCGGCGGAGGCGTTGACCTGCGGCAGCAGCGCGGCGCGACCGAGATTCTTGTTTTCCAGCCCCGCCTCGTAGTTGGCGCGGTCGGCGGCCAGCTGGGGATCGTTGTCCAGCGCCTGCAGGTAGATTTCCCACAGGGTATCGGCGTGGGCCTGCATGGCGCCGAAGCCGAACAGGGCGGCGACGAGTGGAGCCTTCAGCGCGGTGCCGATATTGGTTTTCAGCGCGGTGCGGATATTGGTCTTCAGCGCGGCGCCGACATGGGCTCTCAGCGCGGTGGCGATCTGCGTCTTCAGCGGGCGCGCGCGGCCGCTGCTCGGGTTTCTTTCACTTCTGTTCATTTGTGTCAACTTCCTGTGGCGGGTGCGGTCTCAAAAGCTGCAAATGCGCTCGTAGCCAGTCTCCCCACTGGCGAGGCCGGCATGGTTGTCCGGATCAAGGCAGTGCGCCAGTGTACCCGGGGGCGCCGGGAGCGTCGAGGCGACGATTGCTGCATTTTGGTATATCTTCGTTAAACCGACGCGAATGTGCGGTTATACGATCGCGAACGGCGAATTTGGCCATCGCTACAGATCGGGTCGACATTCGCTATTTCAATAGACGCGGCAGCCCGCGATTTGGATGCGGCAAACATTTTGCAGGAAGAGGCAAGGGTTGGCGGAATTAATGGAGCGGGAGCAGAATAGCGGGCGGCGCCACCACTGGCAGCGCGCCTGCCACGAGTGCGATCTGCTGCTGGTAGACGCCGTGGCGCCGACCGGACGCAAGCTGGTGTGCCCGCGCTGCAACGCCACCCTGCATCGCAATGCGCGCGACAGTCTGCGCTACACCGCGGCGTTGTCGCTGACCGGTTTACTGCTGTTTATCCCTTCGGCCACCCTGCCACTGCTGCGCTTCTCCATCTTTGCCTTCGATGCCGACAACACCCTTGTTAACGGCGTGATGTCGTTATTCAAAGCGGGCTACTGGTGGCTGTCGACACTGGTGCTGTTCTGCAGCGTGATAGCGCCGTTGATGAAATTTCTGCTGCTGGCATTTATCAGCTGGGGCAGCGCCTGGGCGTTATTCGACCGACCGGTAGCGGCGGCGGTGCGCTGGTATCAGCACCTGAAGGAGTGGGGCATGCTCGATGTCTACATGCTGGGTGTACTGGTCGCGCTGGTGAAGATGAGCGACCTCGGCAAGATGGAGGTACAGCCGGGCCTGTACTGTTTTGCCGCGATGATGCTGGTGGCCACCCTCTCCAACCTGAGCTTCAACCAGGATGCGGTCTGGTCGCGCATGGCGGCGCGGCGCGCCGGCGGGGAGGCGGTGTGACGATACCGGCAAAAGCCCGCGCGCAAGGTATGAGCTGCTGCCTGTGCTGTCACCAGCTGGTGGCAATGCCGGCGGACGGGGCACCGCGGCACTGCCCGCGCTGCGGCGCCAGGGTACACACGCGTATCGATGGCAGCCTGATGGTGACCTGGGCGTTGACGATCACCGGCGCGCTGTTGCTGCTGCCGTCCAATATGCTGCCGGTGATGACGGTGATCTATCTGGGCTCGGGCGAGCCCAGCACCATCATTGGCGGTGTCATCCAGCTGTACCAGGCGGGCCTGTGGGGCATCGCGCTGCTGGTGTTTGTGGCCAGTATTGTAGTGCCGGTGATGAAGCTGGTGGGACTGACAGTGATGCTGGTGCAGATACAGCTGCGCCTGCCGCTGGTTCCTCGGCGGGCAATGAAACTGTACCGTGTGGTCTCGGGAATCGGCCGCTGGTCGCTGCTGGACCTGTGCATGATTTCGATTCTGGTGGCGCTGGTGGATATGGGCGCCGTTGCCCAGGTGCGCGCCGGCCCCGGCAGCACCGCGTTTGCCTCGGTAGTGGTGGTTACCATGATGGCGGCGCGCAGCTTCGATCCGCGCCTGATCTGGGACGCCTACGACGAGGCGCGCGACGGACAGGGGGCGCATGAACAACAACGAGAAGGAGCCGCTGGGAATGGCTGACGAGTATCCCCGGCAGGAAGCGCAGGCGGCGGTGGTTCAACGCAGTCGCGGCCTGCCGTTGGTGTGGGTGTTGCCGCTGATCGCGGCGGTGATTGCCGTGTGGTTGCTGTACAAGGATTTTACTCAGGGCGATATCCGCGCCACCATTCTGTTTCACTCCGGCGATGGCCTGGTCAAGGGCAAGACTGCGGTGAAGTATTCGGGGGTCGATATCGGCGTGGTCCACGATTTCCGTCTGGTGCCCAACGCGCCGGAACTCGACGGCGCCGACGGTGTACTGGCGGAGGTGGATTTCAATCGCAGTGCCGAATACCTGCTGGTGAAGGGCAGCGATTTCTGGCTGGTAAAGCCGGAGCTTTCGATCACCGGCGTGCGCGGCCTGGAGGCGCTCGTGTCCGGCAACTATATCGCCGTGGAACCGGGTAGCGGCGCGCGCAAGCGCGATTTTGTCGCCCTCGAACAGCCGCCCGCGCACGTCCGCGGCGAGGGCCTGCGGGTGGTGGTAAAGGCGCCGCGACTGGGATCGCTGAATCGCGGCTCGCCGATCTACTACCGCCAGCTGCGCGTTGGCCAGGTGGAGAATTACCGCCTCGGCGACGGCGACAGCGAGGTGGAGATCGATCTGTTCATCCGCAGTGAATATGCCCACCTGGTACACCGTGGCAGCCGTTTCTGGAACGCTTCGGGGCTGTCGGTCGAGGGGGGGATCAGCGGCGTTACCGTGAATATGGAATCGATCGCGGCGCTGGTCGCCGGCGGCATCAGTTTCTATACGCCGGAACCCCAGCGCCAGTCGCCGCTGGCGGTCGATGGCAGCCAATTCAAGCTGTACAAGAGTTTCTCCGATGCCGACGCCGGCATTCCCATCACCCTCAATTTCGATCGCGGCGTCAACGTCAGTGCCGGCAATACCCAGGTCTATTACCAGGGAGTGCAGGTGGGGAAGGTCAGCCAGGTGAAGGCCAACCGCCGTATCGATGGCATGGAGGTCAAGGTGCTGATGGATCCGATCACCGACGACCTGCTGAGCGAGAATACGCGTTTCTGGATGGCGGCGCCGACACTGGATATTTCCGGCGGGTTGAACGAGCTGCTCAAGGGCGGCCGCATCGAGGTGGACCTGCGCCGCGGCAAGCGCTCGCAGCGCACCTTCAATGCCCGCGCCACGGCGCCGCCAATGGATCCGCGAGTCCCCGGCCTGCACCTGCGCCTGCGCGCGCGCAGCCCCGGCTCGTTGCAGCGCGGTGCCGCGGTGTACTATCGGCGCATCGAGGTGGGTAAAGTGCAGGGCATGGCGCTCAGCGACGACGGCGAGGATGTCGAGGTTTACGTAGTGATTGAGCCGCGTTACGCCAGCCTGGTGAACAAACGCAGTCGTTTCTGGAATGTCAGCGGCCTGCACGCCAGCGCCGGTTTTACCGGTATCGAGGTGGAGGCGGATTCGCTGCTGTCGCTGGTGCGCGGCGGCATCGCCTTCGGCAGTCCGCCGGGGGCGCGGGCGCACGCGGCGTCGGCCAAAGATGGGGCCGAATTCACGCTGTACCGCAGCCGCGAGGCAGCGCTGGAAGAGGGGCTTGATATCTCCATCACCCTGCCCGATGCGGAAGGGCTGCGCGAGGGCGCCACGCTGCGCTACCGCGGTATCGCCGTGGGAGAAATCACCCGCCTGCGACTGGCGCATGATCGCAGCGCCGTGAGCGCACGCGCAAAGCTGTACCAGCGCTACCAGGACTTTGCCCGCGCCGGCATGCGCCTGTGGGTGGTGTCGCCGCAAATCGGTATCAGCAAGGTGGCGAACCTGGGCACCATCATCACCGGCCGCTACCTGGCGCTGGAGCCCGGCACGGGCGCGCCGCAAACCCAATTCACCGCATTGGCGGAACCGCCCAAACCGGACCTGGCGGATACCATGAGCAGCCCGGGCCTCACGGTGATTCTCGATGCCCCGCGCCGCGGTTCACTGACCGCCGGCAGCCCGGTTTACTACCGCCAGGTACAGGTGGGTGAGGTCACCGGATTCGATTTAGGGGAACTGGCGGACCGCGTTTACATCTACGTACATATACAGCCGCGTTATCGCACCCTGGTGCGCGAGCACACGGTGTTCTGGAATGCCAGCGGTGTCGAGGTGAACTTCGGCCTGAAAACCGGCCTCACGGTCAACACCGAATCGACCAAGTCGCTGTTGGCCGGCGGTCTCGCGTTTGCCACGCCGGAGGCGCCGGACACGGGGCGCGAAGTGGAGTCCGGCAGCCACTACCCGCTCTACCCGAAAGCGAAACCCGAGTGGCTGGGCTGGAGTCCTAAAATAGAACTGTATCCGGTTGCCGGGCCGACGAAATGAACCGCGCCGGCTACCAGCCGCATCAGACAGGGAATAAGGAATTGCTATGCGTTTGATTTTAATTGGTTTTTTGGCCCTGATCACCGTTGCCTGCCAACAGGTCAAAGTGCAGCGGGTGGAGCCGGCACAGGCACCGGTGGCGTTTTCCACCTACGCGTGGGGCCAGTCGCCGCTCGGCAATGTGCCCGATGCCTCGGCACAGCTGGTGGAACTCGATGATGAAATGCGCGCAGCGGTGAGGGCGGAGCTTGCCGCCCGCGGCTATCGGGAAGTGGAGGACAGCAGCCGCGCCGATATGCTCGTCGACTACCAGGTGGCGATCGTCGACGAGCAATTCGTCAACGACGACACCCACCCCAGCTGGGATGCCCAGTTCGATGCCAACGCCCAGTCCGGCGTGGTCGATATGCCCAACCGCAGCGGCGCGCCGCGGGTTACCCTGACACTGGGTATTGGCCGCGCCGATGGCCCCGCGATCTGGGGCGGCAGCGCCAGCAAGCTGCTGGCGCGCCCGGAGGATGCCAAGTCGCGCCAGAGCCTGCTCGCCGCCGCGGTGCGCGAGCTGTTAAAAGATCTGCCACCGGCCTACTGACGGACTCCGGGGTCATCCATTTGCACGCACGGATGCCGACGCTTTGAATTTTTTGCAGTGGGAGCACGGCATGAGCGCCTCTCTCTGGGTCGCGTTGGCGGCCCTGTTCACTCTGGGCGGCTGCGTCAGCACGCCGCCGGTCGCCGTCGATTACGATGCGCAGGCGGACTTCTCCCACCTGCAGAGTTACTACCTGCTGGATCCTCTCGCGACTGGCGCGGTGTCTCCGCTGCAGGTCAAGCGCGCGCGCCGCGCACTCGACGGCCTGTTGCGGCGGCGCTACCGGCCCGCCGACAGCGCCGCCGATGCGGATTTCCAGGTGCGCTTGCAGCTGCTCGCGGAGGACAAGGTGGCTGTCTACGACGATAGCCTGTCCCTTTACGGCGGGTATGGCTTCTGGGGATTCGGCTGGCGTGCGCCGCTGGCGGTACACCCGGTGCGCGAAGACACCCTGGTGTTGGACATGCTGGCGCCGGACGGCCAGCCGCTATGGCACGGCAGCCTGCCCTCTGCCGCGGCCGGCGACGCGGATCCGGGCCGCCGCCAGCAGCGCCTGCACGAGGAGCTGGCGCAGATGCTGAGCCGCTTCCCGCCCCGGCGCTAAAATCGTCGCCACAGGACAAGGCGACAACTGGTTTCCGCGGACGCAGGGCCGCATACTGCCGAATTGGAACACTGACAGGGCTACCATGAGCGATAACCAATCCGCCCCCACCGCCGACCTGGCGCCGCCGTTCGATCGCAGTGCGGTGGAGGTGCTGGAGCGCAGCGAAGCCTTCAAGGGCTTTTTCACCATGCTCAAGCTGCGCTTGCGCCACCGTCTGTACCGCGGCGGCTGGAGCGCCGAGTTCGAGCGCGAGCTGTTCGTGCGCGGCGCCGCCGTGGGGGTGCTGCTGTACGATCCCGAGCGCGAGCTGGTGGCCCTTACCGAGCAGTTCCGCATCGGCGCGCTGGAGCGCCCCGGCGGACCCTGGTGCCTGGAGGTGGTCGCGGGCATGGTGGAAGCGGGCGAGGCGTTGCAGGATGTGGCGCGCCGCGAGGTGCAGGAAGAGGCCGGGTTGGCGGTGGAGCAGCTGCACTTTATCAACAGCTATATGCCCAGTCCCGGCGGCAGCACCGAGCGCCTGCACCTGTTCTGCGCCTTTGCCGACCTGCGCGAAGCCGGGGGGCATTTCGGCCTGGAACACGAGCACGAGGATATCCGCCTGCGGGTTCTGCCTCTGGCAACGTTGCTGGACGCGATGGGCAGCGGCGCGCCCGGTTACTGCGTAATTGATAATGCCGCCACTATCATCTGCCTGCAGTGGCTGCAGTTGAATCGCGCGCAACTGCAAAATATGGCGCAGAAAACTACATTTGGCTAACGGGTCATCTGGCCTGAGAGGCCATTTGCCCACCGCGGGCACAAACTGAGAGCTGATTCACAGCGTCGAACGAATTGGAGTGTCAATAATGGCGGCAACGTTGAAAACCGAGCGACGCTTGCGTCCGCTCGCCGATCGGCGCGGAATGTCTGCGTACCGGGTCGACCTGCCGGCCTACCATGCCGATTGCGACGCCAACTACCTGCGCCTGTGCAAACTGTTGCCAGAACTGGCCAGCCGCGAGCACTGGCGCTATCGGATGCCCCACGGGGCTCTGGAAGTGGCGGTGCTGGAGCGCTCGCGCTACACCACCGAAGTGCGCCTGCGGGCACGCGAGGAACGTGCCGATAACGCTGCCGGCGGTCGCTGGCTGGCACCGCCGCCGATTACCGTGCGCCTCTACCACGATGCGCGCATGGCGGAAGTGGTGGCTATTGACGGACGCGGCCCGCTGGGCGGCATTGGCATTGATTGCCCCTACCCGAATCCGCGCATGGAGCGCGCCGATGAGCGGCAGCAGGCCAACCGTTTTCTCGGTGAGTGGCTGGGTCACTGCCTGGCAAACGGTCGGACAGAATTTGAATTGGTATTGGATGGCCGGCGCATATGACGTACCGCGTGCGCCGGGCCGATACAGGGATGTGAGTTGAAAGGTGAGCAAGTGAGTGAAGAGTCGATAGCGGCGAAAGCGGTAGAGGGGGATCGAAGCCCGGTACATCGGCTGGTGCAGATCACCGACCCGCACATCGGCGGGCGGCCGGAATACCAGCTGCTAGGGCTGGATACCGGGCGCACTCTCGACGATGTGCTGAACGCGGTGGCCCGCGACCATCGCGACACCGAGTTGATGCTGGTCACCGGCGATGTCAGTGCCAACGGCTCCGAGGCCGCCTACTATCGTTTCCTGCAAAAAATGCAGCCGGTGGCCGCTCCCTGGTTCTGGCTGCCGGGTAACCACGATAACCCGGCACATATGCGGCGCATCGCTCCCGCACGCTGTGCCGAAGTGGTCGAGCTCGGCAACTGGCGTCTGCTGCTGTTGGACAGCAGCGTCGAAAACCAGATCTGCGGTGGTCTCAGCGGCGCCCAGCTGGATCGCTTCGAGCGGCTGCTGGATAAGTATCACCAGCACCCGGTGATGGTGTTGATGCATCACCAGCCGGTACCGGTGGGCAGTGACTGGATCGACGGTCATATGCTGCGCGAAGGCGGTGAGCGCCTGCTGCAGCTGGTGTCCGCCGCAACCAACGTCAAAGCGCTGGTATGGGGCCACGTACACCAGCGGTTCGACAGCGAGCTGGGCCACGTCGGCCTGCACGCAACCCCTTCCACTTCGGTGCAGTTCACTCCCGGCAGTGGCCCCTTCGCGGTGGATGACCGCCTGCCCGGTTACCGCTGGTTCGAACTGCACGACGACGGCCGCTATAGCACCGGTGTCGAGCGCGTTGCGGTATCGGAATACAGCGTCGACCTCGCCTCCGGCGGCTACTGAGCATCCGGCCAGCCGCCACGCTCTACCTGCCAATTACCAGCGCTCGCCCTACACTTTCCAGGTGAAAGTAGTGAGGTTGGCGATGTTCCGGGTTTTCCTGTTGTGTTGCATCGTATTGCAGGGTTTGCTCGCAGGCTGCGGTGGCCAGCCGGTGCCCGCCACAACGGCGCAGCCGCGAGCCCCCGCGAGTGCCTCGGGCCTGGTTGCGCGTGGCGGGGGCCTGGATCAGGTGGCCGTCGCCACGGGGCTGAACCTGAACGGAGCCGCCGTGTATGTGGCGCCAATCGCGATCAGTTACCGCAGCCCGGCCGCCGCGGGCACCCAGCCACTGGGGTTCCGCAACCGCACACTCGACGCAGACGCGCTTGCGCGCCTGAACGACACCGTGGCGCAGGCTTTTGCCGAGCGCTTCCTGGCGCCGCGTGGCGCCAGGCTGGTTTCCAGCGCCGACGCGGCGGATTACACGCTGCATTTGCGCCTGGATGATTTCTTCCTGCCCGCACCTCTGCAGCAGACAACCCGGCTGCGCGAGGTTTTCTCGGAACACACCGCCTACGGCACGCTGTCGGGCAGCCTCAGCGACAGCCGGGGGCGTGTGGCGCTGCAGTTTCGCGATCGCCGCGAGTTTGGCGAATCCTTCGCCAACCTGAGCAGCGATCGGCTGAAACTCTTCTCTCCACCGGCTTTCTGGGCCGATATGCGCACCGACCTGCGCCGCGCCTTCAGCAGCCTGGACCGGTCGCTGCGCTATTGATTGGGCAATTTCGCGAGCCGGGTGACTTTGGATCGCAGCAGGGTGGCGCCGGGGGCGTTATAATCGCGCCCCATGCAAGAAATATCATCACAACAGGCAGCGGCACCACGGCTGATCTACCTGCACGGCTTCCTGTCGTCGCCCCAATCCGCCAAGTGCGAGCAGATGCGCAAATGGCTCGCCGCCCAGCGGTCCATCGAATTCTGCGCACCGCTGGTGTCTCCCTATCCCGGAGAGGCGCAGCAGGCGCTGCTGGCGCTGGTGGAGGAGTCCATCGCCGGCGGCCACCCGGTGGGGCTGGTAGGTAGCTCGATGGGCGGCTTCTGGTCCAGCTACCTGGCGGAGCGCTTTCAGTTGCCAGCCGTATTGATCAACCCGGCGATACACCCGGCGCGCTTTATGCCCGCTTACGTTGGCCAGACACTGTTACCCTACAGCGGCGAGCCGCGTGAGTATCGCCTTAGTGACGCAGACGTTGCTACCATGCGCAAGCTGGAGGGCGAGCTGCAGTCGCCGCTGCGCGGCCGCTACTGGCTGCTGGCCCAGCGCGGTGATGAGACGCTGGACAGCCGCGACGCCGAGGGTTTCTACCGCGGCCAGCGCCAGACTGTCGAGGAAGGTGGCGATCACGGTTTCCAGGGGTTCGAGCGTTACTGCGCGCCGATCGTCGAATTCCTGTTCGGCGCGGCTACCGCAAACGGCATAGCTACGGCAACCGCCGGTAACAGCCACCAGTAACGGTCGCCATTCACAACCAGCAAGCGCACAACGCAGAATCTGTTAACGAGTAATCAATAAAAAATATGGCCAACTATTCCGCCGAAGATATCGAAGTACTCACGGGGCTCGACCCGGTGCGCAAACGCCCGGGCATGTACACCGATACCACGCGCCCCAACCACCTGGCCCAGGAAGTCATCGACAACAGTGTCGACGAGGCCCTGGCCGGACATGCGAAAAAAATCGAAGTGGTGCTGCACAAGGACCACTCCCTGTCGGTCAGCGACGACGGCCGCGGCATGCCGGTGGATATCCACCCGGAACAGGGTCGCCCGGGCGTTGAAGTGATCCTGTCCACGCTGCACGCCGGCGGCAAGTTTTCCAACAAAAACTACCAGTTTTCCGGCGGCCTGCACGGGGTCGGCGTATCGGTGGTCAACGCTCTGTCCCGGGTGCTGGAAGTTACCATCCAGCGCGATGGCAAAGTGCACCGCATCGGTTTCCAGAACGGCGATAAAGCCTCCGATCTGGAAGTCATTGGTGAGTGTGGCAAGCGCACCACTGGTACCAGCCTGCGTTTTATGCCGGATCCGCAGTATTTCGATTCGCCCAAGTTCTCCGTGCCGCGCCTGCGCCACCTGCTGCGCGCCAAGGCGGTGCTGTGCCCCGGACTCACCGTGGTGTTTATCAATGAGCAGGACGGCGAATCGGATCAGTGGTATTACGAAGACGGTCTCAAGGACTATCTCGCCGCTGCCAATCAGGGCTGGGAAGTGCTGCCGGCCGAGCCGTTTATCGGCAGCTTCTCCGCGCAGACCGAGGCCGCCGACTGGGCCGTGCAGTGGCTGCCGGAGGGCGGTGAGGTAACTGCCGAATCCTACGTCAACCTGATCCCCACCGCTCAGGGCGGCACGCACGTCAACGGGCTGCGTTCGGGACTGCTGGAAGCGATGCGCGAGTACTGCGAGATTCGCAACCTGATGCCGCGCGGAGTCAAACTGGGCCCGGAGGATATCTGGGTACAGTGCTCCTACGTGCTCTCTGCCAAGCTGGCCGACCCGCAGTTCTCCGGTCAGACCAAGGAGCGGCTGTCCTCCCGTGAGGCCACTGCGTTCGTGTCCGGCGTGGCCAAGGATGCCTTCAGCCTGTGGCTGAACCAGCACACCGAAGAGGGCGACCGGCTCGCCGAGCTGTGTATCGGCAACGCGCAGAAGCGCCTGCGCTCGGCGAAGAAGGTCGCGCGCAAGAAGGTCACCCAGGGCCCGGCACTGCCGGGCAAGCTGGCGGACTGTTCGAGCAGCGACACGGCGCGCAGCGAACTGTTCCTGGTGGAGGGCGATTCGGCCGGCGGCTCTGCCAAGCAGGCCCGCGACCGCGAGTTCCAGGCGATCATGCCGCTGCGCGGCAAGATCCTGAACACCTGGGAAGTGGACTCCGGCGAGATTTTCTCCAACCAGGAAGTGCACGATATTGCCGTTGCCCTCGGCGTAGATCCGGCCAGCGACAACCTGGAAGGACTGCGCTACAACAAAATCTGTATTCTCGCTGACGCCGACTCCGATGGCCTGCACATCGCCACACTGCTGTGCGCGCTGTTCCTGCGCCACTTCCGCCCGCTGGTCACCGAAGGCCACGTGTATGTGGCCATGCCGCCGCTGTTCCGCATCGATATCGGTAAGGACGTCTACTACGCGCTGGATGAAGCGGAGAAACAGGGCATTCTCGACCGCATCACTGCCGAGAAGAAAAAGGGCAAGGTGCAGGTCACCCGCTTCAAGGGCCTCGGTGAAATGAACCCGCTGCAACTGCGCGAAACCACCATGGACCCCGACACCCGCCGGCTGGTGCAACTGTACGTGGACGCCGGCGATGACAGCAACCAGCTGATGGATATGCTGCTGGCCAAAAAGCGCGCCGGGGATCGCAAGCAATGGCTGGAGAGCAAGGGTAACCTGGCCGAGGTGGGTTGAGCAGCCCCCAGCCTGAACGTAAAAGACCCCGCCATTTGAGCGGGGTTTTTTTTGGGGGATTTTAGACGGGTAATATTCACAAACCGGCGGCAACCCTGTGATATAGCGCATTTGGCAATATATCCTGATTGGCAGGTCTTTAGGGCTTTGGTCTAATTTTCTGTGAAATAAATAGTTTACGTTTTGGTAGTATGGCAGTGTCTTCGGATATAGTGGGAAAATCGCATAACGCAGTGGTTGGTGAATACAGCTGTTATGCCTAAAATCAAAAGAAAAGGAAATACGATGAAAAATGTACTTCTATTTATCGCCATACTAATTTCCAGCCCAGTATTTGCTGATAATTGCGATAAGCCGAGAGATGACTTTGATGGGCTGTATTGTCTAAATAAGGTGTATCAAGAATCAGACAAGGAATTAAACACAGCTTATGTTGAGCTCCGCTCTTTTCTGACGAATCAAGAAAAAAACAGGCTAAAAACTACGCAAGTATCTTGGATAAAGCGCCGTAATAGAGCCTGTAGCGTCCATAAAAATGGTCAGTTTTTTGTCAGTCTTCAATGTACGACGTCAATGACTGTTGCGCGCACCAACCAGCTTCAAGATAGAATCCGTGAATGTAAGGCAATAGGTTGCCAAAAAAGCAAGCTATAAGAATACAGACCAATAGTCCATCGCCGCTCACTTCGTGGGCTGGGCCTTAGTTCTGTCCCGTCAAAACTGCAAGTCGGCCCAAAACCGGGCGTTTTACAGTCCTGTTGTCCAGAACGTGTACAGATGTCATATGTTTGCCGTAACTGATTAAGGTTGATCCCCTGAAAATATTACTCAATTTTCAGGGGGGCAGAGATTTGGAAGAGTAAGTTAACGCAAAGAAAATCATCAGTCCGGGATTCACCAAGGCATGGAGCCAGCTGCATCTGGCTGAAATTGCCACGGTTAGTTTGAGAGCCATACAGCGAATTGGTAAGAGCTGGGATGCCTCCTTGGAGCCTGTGAAATCAGTTGCCTCAGGGTCCTAAATAAGTCGGGTGATATTTTCGTCCGGGAAAAGTGAAAACTTTTTATCGAGTATTTTCTGAATCCAGTGTTGAAATATGAAAGTGAAAAAATAAATGCACGATGGTAAAAATAACTGCTGGCAGAATTTTGTGTACATGATTTGAAAAATCTTTAAATTTTCCGAGATTTATATGATTAAGATATTTATATCATTTTAATCAGGTGGGGCAAGATACCGCCTTTGCAGCTAGGGTTTTATCCTCACATAGCGCTATGACGGCAGCATCCATATCGAAAGTGGATTGGGTCATGGGTCATTTATTTTTTTGATAATAGTAAATAAATGACACAGTATTTTGAATGCTGCCAGATTGTGTGGGGCAGGGGCTCCGGAGCCCGTTATAAACTCTGGATCCTGATCTAATTTTAATGTTGCCAAGTTTTCCGCAGTCTGTTGTATTATGGCTGGGGGGGGAGTTTATGAGTTAGATGTTGGTGTCCGTTAAAGCCGGCATAATCACCACCGTGAAAACCTTGTTGTTATCAAGTTCGAATAGCCCTTCAAAACGAATGCCTACAGGCAAAGCTGGAGTGAGTTCCTGCACCAGCTTCAGCGTAAACTTACCAGTTTGAAAATTTATTGCTGTCGTTTGCGCAACATCGAAACCAAAATAATATCCTACTTCAGGATACAGTGCTTTAAAAAGACTTTCCTTGGCGGAAAAAATAAGTGTAAGTACAGATGGGTTTGGCGTGCTATATGACTCTACAAGCTTATGCTCAGGTTCAAGAAGTATACTGTTAACAATATCCTTGGCGGATTTTTCATTGAGTATATTCTCAATATCTATGCCGATTCCTTTTAAATTGTTTTGTTTTGCCACGGCGCAAATTGCAAATTCTCTACAATGGCTAATTGATCCAACAAAAGAATCCGGCCATAATGGCATTCGATTATCTCCTATTCCCACTGAAGTGCTGTTCGCTCCCAGGGACGTTAATGCTTTTCGTGCCAAGTATCTTCCAGCTACAAACTCTGATTTACGTTTAGGCACTGCTCGACCAAGAGATTCATGAAGGTTTTCTCCGAGAAGTTGCCTTACCCTCAAGTCCGAATATCCATCTTCATAAAATTCACATTGATAACAGATTCCGGGAAAACCTGGGATTTTCTTTTCAGATAGATCCTTAATGTAAGGGTTAAGTGAACAACTCAACATGCTGCCGCCTACTTTTATATTTTCAATATATCTAAAGAGTTTAATATACCAGCTGAATTTCAGTTATGCAGCTAATGTGGTGCTTGTACAATTTGGGGCCGCTGAAGTTTGAGCGCTTCAATATTTTTCTTTTGTGGAATTTTGTCGTATAACCGTCGTTGTATTGATGTGGCTTATTGGTGCAGGAATTTTAATTATTCAATACACCCTACAAAATTCTAAAAAATGTACCTGACAGTATTTTCCAGAAATTCTTTATTCTGGATCACGGCAACCAATGGCCGATCCGGCGGGTTTGTTGCCAGCTGGAAGTACATCACAGCGAATTCTATGTGTGGCGCGACCGTCCCCTGTCGGAGCGAGCCCGGGAGGAAAACGGGCTGATCAAGCAGTTCTGGCTGGACTCCGGCGCCGTGTACGGCTACCGAAAGATCTTCAGGGACCTCCGGAAGCGTGGTTGAAATTGCGGTCATAATCGAGTTGACCGATTGATGAAGCTGGCAGTGATCATGACACAATTAGTCGGCAGCAGACCGAGGCATAAATTCTGACGCCGAGATGCGGTCACCCCAAATCGGTTGCAGAGCGAATTTAACGCCGACTCACCGAACGATGCGTGAGTGAAAGATATCACCTACATCTGTACCCGTATATCTAGCCGTCGTGGTCGACTCGATCTCAAGGCGAGTAATCGGTTGGTCGATGCCGTCACAAATGGCAAAGCAACTGGTCCGGGACGCGCTCCTGGTGGCGGTATGGAATCGGAACCCAAAATCAAAGGTCACAGTGCGCTCAGATCAAGGCAGTCAGCATATAAGTCAGGACTGGCAGGCCCTCATAAAAGCCGGTGGGGTTGGAAGGCAGTGTTAGTTGTCGAGAAAAATGCCGCGATAACGCTGTGGAGGAACGCTTTTTCCAGCTGCTGAAGCGGGAGCGAATCAAGCGGAAAATCTACCTGACTCGGATGTAGTCCGCAGAGACATCTTTGGCTACATAGAAATGTTGTATAAAACTCGTCGGCGACATGATTTTAATGATCAAATGTGGCTAGTCAGTCGGTCTATGTCGTTGAGGCGCCGGCAGGTCTGAATTCGGCTCACTATTGATATTAATCGACAGCTGTGGAGTCTTTAATAATCGGCCAATAACAATTTTTCCTCGAGAGGAAATAATCCTGTGAAAAATCTTATTTTATTTTCGCTTCTAATAGCGGCGTCATCAAGCTTTTCCGCTGAGCCGCATGCTGCGCATGACAATTCGAAACCTTATGATATCGCTGCTTTTGTGCAAAAGCTCGATGTGATCCGGAAAAAAGCGCATATTCCGGGGCTTTCAGTTGCAGTGGTGAAAGACCAGTCGATCGTTCTCGCGACGGGTCTGGGCTACGCTAATGCTGAAAAAGCCATTCCAGCCACAGCGGAGACTCCTTACGACATCGCGTCAGTTGCCAAACCACTATCGGCTGTTGTCGCACTTCATCTCGTCGAGACAGGTAAAATCGACCTGGATCGGCCGCTTGTCGAATACAGCGAGTGGGGAGAGTTCTGTACCGGCTTCAGCCGGCAGCCCACGACCCTCGCCAAAGGACTTCTGTGCGATTCCCCAAATCATACGCTTAGAAATTTATTGTCCCACACGGCCATCGGGGTGCCCGGTTCACACTTTTCCTACAACCCGGTGCTGTTTTCCTGGGCTTCGCGCCCGATCATGTCAGTTACCGATACATCCTTTTCTGCGCTGGTAAAGCAGTATGTATTCACTCCCGCTGATATGGAAATGTCAGCGCGAAAATACCGGGACTTACCGCTTCGTGCAGATCTTGCCCGGGAGCAGGCGCAGCCGTACCAGGTGTCGGATTCTGGGGCCATATCGCGCGCGGGCGAGCGTCCACCGCAAGGCGACGGTGCAGCCGGAGGTGTCGTTTCCACGGCCCTCGATCTCGCCAAATTCGATATTGCGCTCGATCGGGGGCAGCTGATCTCGGAGGCATCGCGGAAAAAAATGATGACGCCGACACGGTTAAACAATGGCGAGGCGGCGCCCTATGGTTTGGGCTGGTTTATCCAGAAATACAAGGGGCATACGCTGGTCTGGCACTCGGGATGGTGGGATGACGCCTATTCGGCGCTGTATCTCAAGGTTCCGGATATGAATGTCAGTTTTATCGTCTTGGCCAACAGCGAGGGCGTCTGGTGGGATAATCCTCCCGAGCGGGCGGAAGTCGAGCGCTCGCAGTTCGCCCAGGCTTTCCTTTCGGCATTCGTCACTTCTTCCAGCAAAACCCTGCTGTAGTTTTACAGGCTTTATTTAAGCTGAATGCTCATGTTCGGGTGTTCGGGTGTTCGGGTGTTCGGGTGTTCGGGTGTTCGGCGTGTTCGATATCGCTATCGAATCAGCGAGCGGTGATAGTCTTGGTTTCCGTGTAGAAGCACACCGCCTGCAATATCCGGCCTCGCGCTCAACCACAGACTCAGTGGCACGTAAATCGAGTGCGTAAGTGTTCGATTTGTCGTGGAGGGTTTGCGGACTTGTGCCGCAAACCTGGGTTGAGAAAGGCCGGGCAAAGCCTTTTTCAAAAATCTGTTAGGCCCGCTTGGGAAAAATTGCCTGCGGTTCAAGATAGGAGGAAAGTCCATAGGTCCCGAACTCGCGGCCTATGCCTGATTGCTTGAAGCCACCCGCAGGCGCTCCGGCCTCGTCGAACATATCGAAAACTTGATTGACCATGACTACGCCAGCCTCAATGCGATCGGCTATCTTGCGACCGCGTTCTGGATCGCCACAGCTAATCCATGCCTGTAAGCCGTAGATGGAATCATTTGCGATCCTTATCGCATCTTCCTCGGTCTTGTAGGTTATGACGGATAAGACTGGCCCAAATATCTCTTCCTGTGCGATCGTCATGTCGTTGCGGACATTAACGAAAATCGTTGGCTGGACGAAGTTGCCCGCTTCGAAGCCCCTGGGTTGCCCTTCGCCGCCGGTAAGGATTTCCGCCCCTTCTTCAATACCCATGTGGATGTAGCCTTGCACACGGTTGTACTGCTTCTCGGTGACGAGCGGGCCGAGTAGGGTATCGTCTTTAGTTGGATCGCCGACTTTCCAAGTGGGTACGGCCTTCAGCAATGCTTCCTTCACAGTCTCCAGTTTTTGTTCTGGAACCAAAATGCGCGAGCCGGCAATACAGGCTTGCCCGTTATTCATGAAACCCGTTGTGAGGGCGAACGCAACAGCCTTGTCGATGTCCGCATCGTCAAGAAGGATGTGTGCCGATTTTCCTCCAAGTTCGAGTGTGACGCGCTTTATAGTCTCGGCAGCGTTGCGCATGATGGATTTGCCCACGGCAGTTGACCCAGTAAAGGATATTTTGGCAACGTCAGGATTTAGCGTGAGTTCGTTGCCGACAACTTCGCCGCGGCCATGAACGAGATTGATAACACCGGGCGGTAATCCCGCAGCATCAAAACATTCCGCGAGAAGCTGAATCTGCAGTGCGCTCAGTTCGCTGGGCTTGATGACAACGGTGCATCCCGCAGCAAGGGCTGGTGCAACCTTGTTGCACACCATGAAAATGGCCGAGTTCCACGGAGTGATAAGCCCCGCAACACCTACGGGCTTTAATGTAACGTCCGCCTGGCCAACAGCTTTGTGGAATGCGATTTCGTCCAGAGTCTTCTTCATGTTGAGGAAGACTTTTGCGGCTCCATTGATGGAAAATTTGGAGTGTCGCGATACACCACCGTATTCTTCAGTCCTGATTTTAATATGCTCGGCTTCGCGGGATTGAATCGCGTCGTGCAATTTCTGCAGATAGTGCTTGCGCTCATCCAGCGATGTTCTGGACCAGGTTTTCAGGGCCCTTTTTGCGGCGTCGACAGCATCGCGTGCATCTCGCTCATCGCCGAGGGTAACGCGGCCGATAGTGGTGCGATTGGTCGGGTTCACTATGTCGAGCATTTCGGTTCCGTGGGAATCTACGAAGCGCCCATTGATGTAATGCTGGTTGATGACTCTCATGAAGACCCCCTTATTTAATGTGTTGGCAGACTGTTGGTCCGGCCATGGAAGGCGCGAAGCGCAAATCGAGCACGTAAGTAGTGATTTGCCGTGGAGGGTTTGCGAATCTGTGCTGCAAACCCGAGTTGAAAAAAGCCAAGGAAAACCTTTTTCAACAACTTGTTAGACCTAAAGGCGCTGTCGATCCGGGCCGGAGCAGCCGACAGTGACGCCGGCGACTTCTCCCGATAGATTGATCGCCCTGATGACATCAGTAGCCGTCGACACGGAACTGAAGCCGGACCCTAGAGGAGGTTGTAGAGTGGACATCGCAAATTCTAGTCAGCGGGAAATTCTTCCTACACTGTATCCCCGCTGATCTGGACTGAGAATAATCAAAAGTCCGATTTACTTGCGCGTGAGTACGAACCTTCCGAATATCTCGGCCGGCGGCCTCGCCGTGGCCGGTTGCCAGCGCATCGCAGATCGACGGAATGACGAAAGGCTGATAAAAATTAGTCTTTTGCACTATTGATACATAAAATTGCTATTTTCTTGCGCTATATTGCCGTTATGAATAGCGATCCCTTCTCTGATGTCCTCAAATACACGGATGCCACACCTGTTGTAACGGGCGGTTTCAGCGCCGGGGGGACCTGGGCGATCCGCTTTCCTCAACCGGACAAGATCAAATTTTTTGCGCTGTTGAAGGGCGATTGTTGGCTCGCCATAGACGGAGAGGACCGGGCTGTACGAGTGGAAACCGGCGACGTTTTACTCCTATCGACGCCACGCACTTTTGTTCTTGCCAGTGATCTGTCTGCTGTACCGGTCGACGCAACGACCCTGTTCGCGGGCAATATCACCAAGACTGCAACTCTGGGGGATGGAGCCGATTGCATTCAGATCGGCGGGCACGTTCGGCTGGATCCCGTTAGCGGCTCGCTGCTCTCGGACATGCTTCCCCCCCTGATCCATGTGCGCGCAGCGTCACCACAAGCGACGGTCTTGCATTGGCTGATTGACCAACTCGTGCGTGAGCGCGAGGCCGAACTACCCGGCGCCAAGCTTTCATCAGCGAATCTAGCTCAGCTTATATTTGTCCAGATCCTGCGGACGCATCTGGAGACCTCCGATACCCTGGCAGCGGGATGGCTCCGCGCGGTGGGTGACAAGCGTCTCGCGCCTGCACTCCGGTTGATGCATGGCGAGCCCCATCGTCATTGGCACCTCGAAGAGCTGGCTAAGTCCTGTGCCATGTCGAGGACGACCTTCGCTCACTACTTCAAGCGTGTCGCTGGTGACGCGCCCCTGACCTACCTGACGAATTGGCGAATGCGCTTGGCCGAACGTGCACTGCGCGATGACAATGTTCCGATCTCTACCCTTGCTCTATCACTCGGTTACACATCCGAAAGCGCGTTTAGCAATGCCTTCAAACGGATCGTTGGTAACTCACCAAAACGTTACCGGACTCAGGTGAAAGCCAGCGAAAAAACATCGCGCGATTTTACTGACGATTAGCGCCCAGGCATCAGTGCCGGGGCCTGGTCACGCCGCGGGGGCTGTTACGCCACTCAGGCGTTGCTGTGCGCACGTCTCGCTATCGCACGTCGGGCTTTAAATGGAAGCCCGTACTTTGGAGCGGGTACAAACCTTTTCACCTTGCCACACTAGAGGCGCATAACGTCAATTGCCTGGGGCTACGGCGAGGCCTAAACAAACACTGTAGGGGCCGTTAGCTGAGTACTTGACCGCACATCTTGAATCTCTCTGCAATTCTGTTTTCGAAATCTACGTTCAACAGGGCTGACAGTTCACTTCAGCTGAATAGTCATATTCGGGTGCTCCGCGTGTTCGATATCGCTATCAAACCAGCGCGCGATTACCGTCTTGGTTTCGGTATAGAAACGCACCGCCTGCTTGCCGTAGGCGTGCTGGTCGCCGTAGAAGGAGGCGCGCCAGCCGGTGAAACTGAAAAAGGGCAGCGGCACCGGAATCGGCACGTTGATACCTACCTGGCCGACTAATATGTCGTGCTGGTATTTGCGCGCGGCGGCGCCGCTGGCGGTAAAAATGGAGGTACCATTGCCATAGGGGCAGTCGTTGACCAGGCGAATGGCGTCGTCGAGGGTGTCGGCATTGACCAGGCACAGCACCGGACCGAAGATTTCATCGGTGTAGATAGACATGTCCGGAGTCACGTCGGCGAACAGCGTCGGTCCCACCCAGTGGCCGTTGGGGTAGCCGTCGACGCTGGCACCGGTCCCGTCCAGCAGGCAGCGTGCGCCTTCCTCCTTGCCCTTCTTGATATAGCCCAGTACCCGCTCGCGTGCGGCGGCGGAGATCAGCGGGCCGTAGCCGGCGTCCGGGTCTTTCCAGTGGCCGGGCTTGACCCCGGCCATGGCGTCGCGGATTTCCGGGATCCACTGTTGCGCCTCGCCCACCAGCACGGCCACCGAGATGGCCATGCAGCGCTGGCCGGCAGCACCCACCGAGGAACCGACGATATTGTTGATCGCGGCGGGTTTGTTGGCGTCGGGCATGACCACCATATGGTTCTTGGCGCCGGCAAATGCCTGCACCCGCTTCAGGTTGTCCGTGCCGGTGCGGTAGATATGGCGACCGACGGGCACCGAGCCGACAAAGGAGACTGCCTTGATACCCGGGTGCTCGAGCAGGAAATCCACCTGCTCGCGGCCACCGTGGACCACCTGCAGCAGTCCTTTGGGGGCGCCGGCTTCGGCAAACAGTTCGGCCAGTTTGCACGGTGTAACCGGGTCCTGCTCGGAGGGCTTGAGCACGAAGGTATTGCCGCAGGCAATGGCCATCGGAAACATCCACAGGGGAATCATCGCCGGAAAATTGAATGGGGTGATGCCTGCGCAGACCCCGATGGGTTGCAGGTAGGAGTAACAGTCGATTGTGGAAGCGACATTCTCCACCGTCTCTCCCATCATCAGCGCAGCGATATTGGCTGCCTGCTCTACCACTTCGATACCCCGCCACACATCGCCTTTGGCGTCGTCGAAGGTCTTGCCGGTTTCCTCGCAGAGGATTGTTGCCAGCTCCTCCTGGTGTTCCTTGAGCAGTTGCTGGTAACGCAGCATCAGCCGGGCACGCTCGGGCACGGGGGTATCCTTCCAGCTCTGGAAAGCCTCCGCGGCGGATGCCACCGCCTGCTCCATTTCGTCTGCGGTGGTATAGGGCGCGCGCGTCAGTACCGCTCCGGTAGCGGGGTTGGTTACGTCGAGCCAGTCGTTACTCTGGGATTGGATCCAGTTGCCGTGCAGGTACAGGGGGAGTTTGGCGGGAATCGTTTTATCCATGTTGTTCACCTTGCCGATCTGTCTCGGGACAGTGTACGCCCGGATATGCCGTCGATGCTTTTGCTGCGGTGAAGTTGGCGTGAAATTGCCCTTCCCGTGCGGCCGTCGATGAGGTGGCGCCTTCTGGCCGCAGGAATAAAGACAAAAGCGGGCGGCTGCGGAGGTGGAGCGCCGACTTATTCTGGTCGCAGTCGAACAGCGGCTCCGCCAGGAATTGGGTGCGTCGCAGCTAAGCCGCAGCGCGCGCGCCGGGACCGGGGCTGTGTAAGTCGAGGGTGTAGGTCAACAGCGTATAGTCGCGCGGATCGGCCTTGCACACGAAGCCCATGGTGCGGGCAAAATTTTTCACCTTGCTGTTGTCGGCGGACTCAATCGAATACATGGTGTCGCAGCCGCGGTCGCGGGCGGAGTGAATAAGGTGCTGCAGTAGAATCTTGCCGAGCCCGTGGTGCTGCCATTCATCACTGACCACCACCGCGCATTCGCAGCCGTGGCCGTCGTCGTCCAGTGCATAGTGTGCTATGCCCACGGCCTGCGGCGGGTCACTGTTTTCGTCGATGGCAATAAAGGCCTCATGGTGCTGGTGGTCGTTGTCGGTCAGCAGCTCGATCAGCTTTTCACTGGCCTTGCCGCTACCGCCAATAAAACGGTCGCGCCGGGATTCGGGTGACAATCCCTCGATCAGACTTTTCTCCAGCGCGCCGTCTTCCCGGCACACCGGGCGCACGCGCACGGTCTGGCCGTTGCTCAGGTTGACGGTCTCCTGAGCCAGGTGCGTGTCGTATTGATTGCTGGCAGACACTTTAGCTTCCTCCCCACTGCCGTGGTCGTTCTACGACTCTGCCGCTCGACAGAAATTTTCCGCAGAGTCTGGACGGCCGGGAAACCTGGCGCAGGTACCCGGTGTTGATTCAAGGCTACTGTGGCCGCCGGGGGAATCCAATACGGCGAAATTGATCTATGCGGTCAGCGGGAGTGTGGTATAGTGCCGCCGTTGGTTTACCCAACTGCGTCATCTGTAGGCCGGCGCGCCGCCGGCACCCCTCCCGGAATTTTTCCCAAATTCTTACCGGATCCCACTACTGAATGCCGCAATCGGCCGCGCCCTGCGCGCGCAGCCAAGACGACGGCAGGCGATTCGAACTTTCGCCCGTACCGAATTATTTTTGCGCCGCGATCGCGTGAGCGCCCGTTTCGCAGTGCGCCTTTGAGCGCATGCTGAGGTTATTATTCTATGTTGTTTGAAGATCTGGGCCTGGCCCAGGAACTGTCCCGCGCCGTGGCCGAACAGGGCTACAGCCAACCCACGCCGATCCAGGCCCAGGCCATTCCGGCAGTGATGAAAGGCGGCGACATCATGGCTGCCGCGCAGACCGGTACCGGCAAAACCGCGGGTTTCACCCTGCCGCTGCTGCACCGGCTGGCCAAAGGCGATCCCGCGCGCAACAACCAGGTGCGGGCGTTGGTGTTGACCCCCACGCGTGAACTGGCGGCGCAGGTATTCGACAATGTGCAGGGCTACAGCAAATACCTGAAGCTGCGCCACTCGGTGGTGTTCGGCGGAGTAAAGATCAACCCGCAGATGATGCGTCTGCGCGGCGGTGCCGACATCCTCGTCGCCACCCCCGGCCGCCTGCTGGACCTGTACAACCAGCGCGCCATCCGTTTTGACAACCTGGAAGTGCTGGTACTGGACGAAGCCGACCGTATGCTGGATATGGGCTTCATCCACGACATCAAGCGTATTCTCAAAGTGCTGCCGGCCAAGCGCCAGAATCTGCTGTTCTCGGCAACTTTTTCCGGTGAGATCCGTGGCCTGGCCAAAGGCCTGCTGGACAACCCCACCGAAATCGACGTGAGCCCGCGCAACACCACCACCGAATCCGTGCGCCAGAAGCTGCACCCGGTGGACAAGGCGCGCAAGCAGAAGCTGCTGAGCCACCTGATTCTGGAAAACAACTGGCACCAGGCGCTGGTGTTCAGCCGCACCAAGCACGGTGCCAACCGTCTGGTGAAACAGCTGGAGGCGGACGATATCCGCGCGGCGGCGATTCACGGTAACAAGAGCCAGAATGCGCGTACCAAGGCACTGGCAGACTTCAAGGCCGGCAAGGTACAGATCCTGGTGGCCACCGATATTGCCGCGCGCGGTATTGATATCGACCAGCTGCCGCAGGTGGTCAACTTCGATCTGCCCAATGTCCCGGAAGACTATGTGCATCGTATCGGCCGCACCGGCCGCGCCGGCGCGCGCGGACAGGCGGTGTCACTGGTCAGCGCGGATGAAGCCAAGCAGCTGCAGGATATCGAGCGACTGATCAAGAAGCCGATTCCGCGCGAGGAAGTGGAAGGCTTCGAGCCCAATCACGTGGTGCCCGAGTCCAAGGCGCCTTCCGGCCAGCGTCGCAGTGGCGGTGGCGGTGGTGGCCGCGGGCAGAACCGCGGTAATGGCGGCAATGGCGGCAATGGCGGTGGCGCCCGCTCTGCGGCCGGTCGCGACCAGAACCGTGGGCGCGGCGGCGATGACAGCCAGCGCCCACGGCGTCGCCGCCGTCCGGCGCGCAACACCGAAACCGCGTGAAAGCAACGCCCTGAACGCGGTCTCTGACCACGGCGGGGCCAGCGTTGCCCTCGAGAAAGCGAGCCTCACCCGGCTCGCTTTTTTTTATGCCGGAAGGCGGCGGTCAGCGCCGCCGAGCCGGGCGATGTGGTGCACTCGCGGGCCAGACCTGGCACCGCTCCCGCCGGAAGGCCTGGGAACATCCGGTCAAGATCAGTCGCTTCTCCCGTAATTATACCTTTCGTTTTCTTTCAAAATTACTATTTTGAGTGGTTTTGTCGATTTTATTGTTTTATATTGAAGGTCTGCTGTTTCATTTGCTTTTGAAGTGCTCGCGGAGATTGTTTTCGGCAGGTGATTTCCCTGGCCCTGATTTACCGCCTGATGGCGGCCAGTTCTCGCGAGAGGACTTGGGTCCGGCGTGCACTCTGGCCGGGTCTGGGGCCCGCTAGGCGCACCGGCGGGAGATTGAGGTCTCCCAAGAATCCCGTTTGCGAAAGCGGGGACGGCTGCAGTCCGGGATTGAGTGCCGGCTGGGGGGCTTTTGAGGCGGCGGATGTGCAAGCCGAGATGGCGTAATAAATACCGATAAACCATCCATCCAACTGGAAGCAATCATGCGAAATTCTGTAATCGCGGGTCTGGTCACTATCTTGCTGGGGCTGAGCTCCGGGGCCTGGGCGGAAGCCCTGGGCACCCTGAAGTCCATCGACAGTGACAAGCAGGGCGTAGCAATCACCACGGACGACAGGGCGCAGGTCAAAATCGAAGTCGTAAAAAACGATGTCATCCGCATTCTCGCTGCCCGCGATAAGGCGCTGTTTGCTGACGGCGACAAGAAGACCAGCATTGTGCTCGGTCAGAAGCGCCCGGCGGTCCCATTCAGCCTGCAGGACAATGGGGATTACCGCCTGCTGCGAACGGATGCGGTGGCCCTGCGGATCTATACCAAACCACTGAAATTTGCCGCCTACAAGCCGGATAACAAGACACTGATCTGGCGGGAGCTGAAGCCCATCGACCTGTCTGCCGAGGGCAGCTACCAGACTTTGAGTAGCGGTAAAGACGAGCAATTCTTTGGCGGGGGCCTGCAAAACGGCCAGTACGCGTTTAAAGGCAAAGTGCTGGAGATTTCCTACTCCGGCGGCTGGGAAGAGGGCGACCGTCCCAGTCCCGCACCCTTCTATATGAGTACGGCCGGCTACGGCGTACTGCGCAATACCTGGAGCAATGGCAGCTACGATTTCCGCTCCGAGGGCTATATCACTACCCGCCACACGGAAAACCGCTTCGACGGTTACTTTTTCTTTGGCGATACGATCAAGAAAGTCCTGGCCGAATACACGGCGCTGACTGGCCGTGCCCCGCTGCTGCCGCGCTGGGCGTTCGAATACGGCGATGCCGACTGTTACAACGACGGCGACAATGTCAAAAAGCCCGGCACCGTGCCGGAAGGCTGGAGCGATGGCCCCACCGGCAAGACGCCGGACGTGATCGAATCCGTCGCGGCCAAGTATCGTAAATACGATATGCCCGGCGGCTGGATCCTGCCCAATGACGGCTATGGTTGCGGCTACAGCGATCTGCCCAAGGTCGTAAAGGGGCTGGCAAAATACGGTTTTAAAACCGGCCTGTGGACCGAAAACGGCGTGAAGAAAATCGCCTGGGAAGTGGGTACTGCCGGCACCCGCGCGCAGAAGCTGGATGTCGCCTGGACCGGTAAAGGCTACCAGTTTGCCATGGATGCCAATGCACAGGCGGCGTCGGGTATCCTCGACAATTCCGATAGCCGCCCCTTTATCTGGACGGTGATGGGCTGGGCCGGTATCCAGCGCTATGCGGTGGCCTGGACTGGCGACCAGTCCGGCAGTTGGGATTATATCCGCTGGCATGTGCCGACCCTGATCGGCGCCGGCCTGTCCGGCATGAATTACGCCACCGGCGACGTGGACGGTATCTTCGGCGGCAGTCCGGAAACCTTCACCCGGGATTTGCAGTGGAAATCCTTCACCCCGGTGCTGATGGGCATGTCGGGCTGGTCGAAGAAGGAAAGGAAGCACCCCTGGTGGTTTGAAGAGCCCTATCGCGGCATCAACCGCGATTACCTGAAGCTGAAGATGCGCCTGATGCCGTATATGTATACCTATGCGTGGCAGGCTGAACAGACAGGTGCGCCGATCATCCGCGGCCTGATGTGGGATCACCCCGAAGACCCCAATACCTATACCGAGAAATACGAGTACCAGTTCTTCCTGGGCAAGGATTTCCTGGTGGCGCCGGTGTATCGCAGCCAGGTTGCCTCCAAGGGTTGGCGTCAGGGCATTCACCTGCCGCAGGGTACCTGGATTGATTACTGGGATGGTCGCGTCAGCCAGGTTAATTCCAAGGCCGGTATGGAGCTGAATTATCCCGTCACCCTGGAAAAAACGCCGGTAATGGTGCGCGGCGGGGCGATTATCCCGATGTACCCGGCAGCGCTGTATGACGGCCAGGTGCCCAAGGACGAGCTGACCCTGGATCTGTATCCGCTGGGCGATTCGCACTTCACCCTGTACGAAGACGACGGCAATACCCGTGCGTATAAGAAGGGCAGTTACAGCCTGCAGGACTTCACCATGTCGGCGCCACAAAAAGGCGCGGGCGATGTGCGCGTGCAGATCGCGCCGGTCAAGGGCGATTACAACGGCCGTGAGAAAGCCCGGGTTTACCGCCTGCAGGTCCACACCCGCGTCAAGCCGAAAGGTGTGACCCTGAACAACCGGGCCCTGCCGCAACTGGCGAACAAGGCCGGGTTTGACGCCGCAGCGGAAGGCTGGTGGTTCGATCCCAAGACCCAGTACGGTGTGGTCTACGTCAAAACCCGAAAAGTGCCGGTAGAGCAGAGCTATACATTCGCCTTGCAGATTGATCCAAAACTTACCCTGGCCGCAACCAAACCCTATCCGAAAATGCCGAAGCGGGGCAACGATATCTCCAGCGATAGCTTTATCGTTCTGAATCGCCCGGCGGAAGAAAAAGGCTTCCCGCTGGAAAACGCCTTCGATGGCAAACCGGGCACCTGGTTCAGGAGCGTCAGGGATCAGTCCGTCAAGACCGGGGCCATCGAGTTCAGCCTGGCCTTCAACGAACGACGCCTGATTACCGGTTTCGAAATCCAGCCGCGCAACGACAAGTACTGGCGTTACGGTCAGGTGCGGGATTACGAGATCTATATGGCCGACAGCAATGGCAACTGGGGTAAAGCCCTGCGCACCGGCACGCTGGAAGCGAAAAAGGGCATGCAGAAAGTGACGTTTGCTCCCATTGTCGGCCGTATGCTGCGCTTGCGGATCACGTCGACGCAGGATCAGAACGACGCAGCCGGCAATGATCCGATGGTTCTGGCCAGCCAGAACAACAAGGATTTCGCACCGCCTTACAATGCCATCGAGCCGGTGGTGGTAAACCCGGTCACCATTGCCGAATTCAAGCTGCTGGGTGCCAAGGAGGGAGAGCACAAGCAGAATGTCTACCTTGCCGATCTGCCGACGGCCAGCAAGTCTGCCAATGTGGCAGTGTTGAATGCCGCCAATAAGGACAAAGTGGTAATGCGTGTGAACGGCCTGCAATTCCAGTCCGGCTTGCAGGTGAAGGGTGACAGCCGCGTTGACTTCAATCTGCCAGCGGGTGCTTCTCTGTTCCGCGCCGACATCGGTATCGACGACAGCTGCCGCGACACTGCGGCCATGGGTTTCCAGATTTACGGCGATGGCCGCCTGCTATACAGCAGCGGCAAGGTCAAGGCGCCGGCGTTCCAGAAGCCGGAGATCGATGTCCGCACTCTGAAGTCATTGAGTCTGCGCACCTCCGGCGACAGCAACAGCTGCGGTAACTGGGCCAATGCGCTGGTTGTTACCAGAAGCGCAGAGAAATAAAGAGAGAAATAAAAACAGGACCAACTGAAAAGGGGGAGCATTGGCTCCCCCTTTTTTATTTGGCGCCGTCAGTTCTTACTGCAGCTTCGCCATTAACGCGCTGGCCGTGGCTTCGGACGAGGCCGGGTTTTGCCCGGTAATCAGCAGCCCGTCGGTCAGCACATAGCTTTGCCAGTCGTCGCCCTTGGAGTAGGTGCCGCCGTTCTGCTGCAACATATCCTCGACCAGAAACGGCACCACGTCGGTCAGGCCGACGGCGGCCTCCTCGGAATTGCTGAAGCCGGTGACTTTCTTGCCCTGCACCAGCGCCTTGCCGTCTTCACCCTTGGTGTGGCGGAACACGCCCGGTGCGTGGCATACCGCCGCGACCGGTTTTTGTGCCGCGACAAAGGCTTCGATCAGGGCGATGGAATCGCGGTCTTCGGCCAGATCCCACAGCGGGCCGTGGCCGCCGGGGTAGAAGACCGCATCGAAATCTCCGGCTTTGACATCCGCCAGGCGCTTGGTATGCGCCAGCGCCTGCTGCGCTTCGCTGTCCTTGCGGAAGCGATCGGTGGCTTCGGTCTGTGCATCCGGATCGTCGCTTTTCGGATCCAGGGGTGGCTGGCCACCTTGGGGCGAGGCGAGGGTCAGCGCCGCGCCCGCATCCTTGAACACATAGTAGGGCGCGGCGAATTCCTCCAGCCAGAAGCCGGTTTTCTCGCCGGTGTCGCCCAGTTGGTCGTGAGAGGTGAGAACCATCAGAATTTTCATCGTAACTCCTTACTGAAATGTTGGATGTGTAATGCCTGTGGGGATAATCCGGTTGCGGATCAGTCGTCGGCGCCGACGCGAATCACCAGCTTGCCGAAGTTTTTGCCCTGCAGCATGCCCATAAAGGCCTCCGGCGCCTGCTCCAGGCCGTCGACGATTTCCTCGCGATACTGGATCTTGCCGCCGGCCACCCACTCGGACATCTGCGGGTAAAATTCGCCGAAGCGGTCCTGGTAATCGAAGATAATGAACCCCTGAATTTTCAGGCGCTTGACCAGCGACAGGCCCATCAGCTGGCCGAGGCGGTCGGGGCCTTCCGGCAGTGATGTGGCGTTGTACTGGGACACCAGGCCGCACAGCGGAATGCGCGCAAAGGTGTTGAGCAGCGGCATGACCGCATCGAAAACCTTGCCGCCGACATTTTCGAAATAGACGTCGATACCCTTCGGGCAGGCGGCGGCCAGCTGTTCGGCGAAGTCATCGGCGTAGTGGTCGATACAGGCATCGAAACCCAGGTTCTCTACCGCGTGGCGACATTTCTCCGCCCCGCCGGCCACGCCGACGACGCGACAACCCTTCAGCTTGCCGATCTGGCCGACGGTGGCGCCCACCGGTCCGGTGGCGGCGGCGACGACCAGGGTCTCCCCTTCTTTCGGCTCGCCGATATCCAGCAGGCCCATATACGCGGTGAACCCGGGCATGCCCAGCACGCCGAGTGCGTAGGAAGGATGCTGTGGACTGGTGCCCAGGTTCATCAGGTCGCTGCCATCAGACAGGGCATAGTCCTGCCAGCCGCTGTAGGCCAGCACCCAATCCCCCTTGTTGAACTTGGCGTTGCGCGATTCCATCACCCGGCAGACAGTGGCACCGCACATGGGATCATCCACCTGCACCGGCTCTGCATACGACGGCGCGTCGCTCATGCGCCCGCGCATATAGGGGTCCAGTGACAGATAGACGGTGCGCAGCAGTACTTCGCCATCGGCGGGCTGCGGGACCTCCGTCTGCTCGAGGCGGAAGTTGTCGTTCGTGGGCGCGCCCTGTGGGCGGGCGGCGAGAACGACACGGCGGTTGTGGTCGGAAGACTGGGGCATGGTTGCTCTCCTCGGGTTGCAGTCAGTTGTAGCGCGCGCGGCGCGCGGTAACCGCTTTAATGCTCTACTAGACCGGTCGTCTAGAGCGGTGTCGAAAAAATACCCGCACAGGGCGGGTATCGATTTGTGATCAGTCGGCCAGCAGGGCTTGGGTGGTGACCAGTGCCTGTTCCAGCGGCTGGCCGGTGCGATGCAGCTTGGTCAGCAGGCTGGCACCCAGCCACAGCTGGTAGAGACTGCTGGCGGTGGCTTGGGCGTCCAGCCTGGCCGGCAGCGACCCATCGGCGCGGCCGGCCTCGATGCAGCGCACCAGCTGTGCGAGGATCCGGTCGGTACCGTCGCGCAGGGTCAGGCGCATGGGTTCGGAGAGGTCGGCCACCTCGGCGCTGAGTTTTACCACCAGGCATTTCTGCTCCTCGCAGCCGGCACTGTAGGTGCGCAGCCACTCCTGCCAGTAGGACATCAGCCGCTCGGCGGCGGTCATGTCGCCGCGGCTGAACAGCTGTTCCAGATCCGCCAGGTAGCGGCGGAAATAGTATTCCAGCAGGGCCTGGCCAAACTGCTCCTTGGACTGGAAGTAGTGGTAAAAAGAGCCCTTGGGCACCCCGGCGGACTTCAGGATTTCACTCAACCCCACGCCGCAGAAGCCCTTGCCGGCGATCACGCGATGGCCGGTATCGAGCAGGTGCTGGCGGGTGTCTTCATGGCTGGTCATGGCGACTAGTCTACGTCCGATTAGACCGGTCGTCTAGGTGGCCGGTCAAACGCTGTGACTCTGCACCCGGTACCTGCTCGACCGCCGCTTTCGACCCATCACCCGCTACCGCTGGCTACGCCCCCTGCCGCCGACCATGCCCGGCGGCTGGTCAAACCCGGTTGTAATACTCTCAGGGTTCGCTCGCGACCTGCTTCGCCATGGCACCGAGAATTGGCGCTATGCCGGTGCTGTCGAGGTCGCGGCTGATGGCATCCAGCTGTTGTTGCAGCGGGTCCTGCCGGGCTTCATTTTCCGCGCTGATCAGTGCCTTGCCGAAAATATCGTACAGGCTGTCGGCACGATAGCCGGCGAAATGGTCGTCCAGCTGCAGCAGGCCCGCGTGGTCACCGCTGCCCTCCGTCGGTGACAGCCAGTAGCCGCTCTCCTCGCCGAAAACGGCTGACCAGTCGTTGGGATAGAAATGTCCATCCACGGTGCCGAAGGCCGGATCGAACAGGCTGCCAGTGCGGCTGCCCTGCAGGTTGGCGGTGACCGCCTGGGTTTCGCGCGAGATCAGGCGGCCGTACATCTCCGGTTGCGTCGGTGCCTGCGGGCGCTCGCGGTATTCCATTTGCCAGTGCAGCTGCGACAGCGTGATGTTGTCCACCTGCGGGCCGGGATTGTCGATCGGTGTCTCGGTGGAGTCGGTATTGTTGTCCGGGGTTGGATCCTTACCGGCGCCGCCGTCGTAATCGATGCTGGCGGTATTGCTGGTGCTGTCGATGGTGACCTGCAGCGGATAGTCGACGATCACCGCAAACTCCACCGTGCCGCTCTCGCCAGCCTCCAGGCTGCCGACATCAAGGGTGAAGGTGTTGCCGTTCTGCTGCCAGCCGGGCGTGGAATTGGCAGCGTCGAAACTGGTGTTGGGCGGCAGGGTTTCGGTAATGACCACATTGTCCGCGGTGGTGTTGCCGCGGTTGGCGTAGCTGAGGGTGTAGCTGTAGCCGTCGGTGGGGCCGGGGAAGGCGTCGCCGTCGTCCTTGTCGATGACCAGGTCGACGAACTCCACCTCGAGGGGTTTCATATCGTGATTGTTGTCCGGGGTCGGATCCTGGCCGTTACTGCCGTCGTCGGTGACTTCCACGCTGTTCTGTTGCTGTGGCGGGACATCGGCGGGCAGGTTTTCCGACTTGACGGTGGCGGAGAGGCTCAGGGTCACACTGTCGCCGGCGTCCAGGTCGCCGAGCTGCCAGGTCACAGTGCCGGCGGCAAGGTCGATGACACCGCCGTCGCTGGCTACAAAGCCGGAGAACAGGCTGGTGTCCGGTAGTGTGTCAGTGACCACTACCCCGGTGCCGTCCTGATTGCCCTGATTGCTCACATCGATGGTCCAGCTGACGGTGTCGCCGGGATTTGCGGGGCCGTTGTAGTTCGGGATCTTGACGATCACATAATCCGGGCGGCCGTCGATGGGGGTGACTTCATCATCGCTGTTGTCGTCGGTGTTCTGGTCCGGCCCCTTGCCGCCATCGTCGTCGATGCTGGTGGTGTTGCTGGTTTCCTCGACCCCCGAGGGAATCGGGCTGTCGATGATCACGGTAAATTCGACACTGCCGGTTTCGCCGGCGGCGACGGTACCGAGGTCGAGCGTCAGCGTATCGCCGTTTTGCACCCAGCGCGGATCGGAATTGGCCGCGTCGAAGCTGGCGTAATCCGGCAGGGATTCGGTGATCACCACGCCGGAGGCATCGGCGGTGCCACTGTTGCCGTAGCTCAGGGTGTAGACCACGCTGTCGCCGGGTTCCGCGGTCACCCCGGCGTCGTCTTTATCGATATTCAGATCCACGTAGGTGATATCGAAGTCTTTGCTGTCGGTGTTGTTGTCCGGGGTCGGGTCGGGGCCGTTGTTGCCGTCGTCGTCGACGCTGACCGTATTGGTCTGGGTGGGGATGGTGGTCGGCACCTGGTCGACGATGGTGGCGGTAAGGGTAAACGTGCGGCTGTCGCCGACGGCGAGGTCGCCGATATCCCAGGTGACGGTGCCCGCGGCGAGATCGACGGTGCCGCCATCGCTGGCGGTAAAACCGGTAAACAGGCTGGTGTCGGGCAGGGAGTCGGTGACCACCACCCCGGTGCCGTCCTGGTTGCCGTCGTTGCGCACTTCGATGGTCCACTCCACGGTGTCGCCGGGGTGGGCCGGGTCGGAGAAGTTTTCGATCTTGTCGATCACATAATCCGGGCGGCCGTCGATGGGGGTGACTTCATCATCGCTATTGTCGTCGGTGTTCTGGTCCGGTCCCTTGCCGCCATCGTCGTCGATGCTGGTGGTGTTGCTGGTTTCCTCGACCCCCGAGGGAATCGGGCTGTCGATGATCACGGTAAATTCGACACTGCCGGTTTCGCCGGCGGCGACGGTACCGAGGTCGAGCGTCAGCGTATCGCCGTTTTGCACCCAGCGCGGATCGGAATTGGCCGCGTCGAAGCTGGCGTAATCCGGCAGGGATTCGGTGATCACCACGCCGGAGGCATCGGCGGTGCCACTGTTGCCGTAGCTCAGGGTGTAGACCACGCTGTCGCCGGGTTCCGCGGTCACCCCGGCGTCGTCTTTATCGATATTCAGATCCACGTAGGTGATATCGAAGTCTTCGCTGTCGGTGTTGTTGTCCGGGGTCGGGTCGGGGCCGTTGTTGCCGTCGTCGTCGACGCTGACCGTATTGGTCTGGGTGGGGATGGTGGTCGGCACCTGGTCGACGATGGTGGCGGTAAGGGTAAACGTGCGGCTGTCGCCGACGGCGAGGTCGCCGATATCCCAGGTGACGGTGCCCGCGGCGAGATCGACGGTGCCGCCATCGCTGGCGGTAAAACCGGTAAACAGGCTGGTGTCGGGCAGGGAGTCGGTGACCACCACCCCGGTGCCGTCCTGGTTGCCGTCGTTGCGCACTTCGATGGTCCACTCCACGGTGTCGCCGGGGTGGGCCGGGTCGGAGAAGTTTTCGATCTTGTCGATCACATAATCCGGGCGGCCGTCGATGGGGGTGACTTCATCATCGCTATTGTCGTCGGTGTTCTGGTCCGGTCCCTTGCCGCCATCGTCGTCGATGCTGGTGGTGTTGCTGGTTTCCTCGACCCCCGAGGGAATCGGGCTGTCGATGATCACGGTAAATTCGACACTGCCGGTTTCGCCGGCGGCGACGGTACCGAGGTCGAGCGTCAGCGTATCGCCGTTTTGCACCCAGCGCGGATCGGAATTGGCCGCGTCGAAGCTGGCGTAATCCGGCAGGGATTCGGTGATCACCACGCCGGAGGCATCGGCGGTGCCACTGTTGCCGTAGCTCAGGGTGTAGACCACGCTGTCGCCGGGTTCCGCGGTCACCCCGGCGTCGTCTTTATCGATATTCAGATCCACGTAGGTGATATCGAAGTCTTCGCTGTCGGTGTTGTTGTCCGGGGTCGGGTCGGGGCCGTTGTTGCCGTCGTCGTCGACGCTGACCGTATTGGTCTGGGTGGGGATGGTGGTCGGCACCTGGTCGACGATGGTGGCGGTAAGGGTAAACGTGCGGCTGTCGCCGACGGCGAGGTCGCCGATATCCCAGGTGACGGTGCCCGCGGCGAGATCGACGGTGCCGCCATCGCTGGCGGTAAAACCGGTAAACAGGCTGGTGTCGGGCAGGGAGTCGGTGACCACCACCCCGGTGCCGTCCTGGTTGCCGTCGTTGCGCACTTCGATGGTCCACTCCACGGTGTCGCCGGGGTGGGCCGGGTCGGAGAAGTTTTCGATCTTGTCGATCACATAATCCGGGCGGCCGTCGATGGGGGTGACTTCATCATCGCTATTGTCGTCGGTGTTCTGGTCCGGTCCCTTGCCGCCATCGTCGTCGATGCTGGTGGTGTTGCTGGTTTCCTCGACCCCCGAGGGAATCGGGCTGTCGATGATCACGGTAAATTCGACACTGCCGGTTTCGCCGGCGGCGACGGTACCGAGGTCGAGCGTCAGCGTATCGCCGTTTTGCACCCAGCGCGGATCGGAATTGGCCGCGTCGAAGCTGGCGTAATCCGGCAGGGATTCGGTGATCACCACGCCGGAGGCATCGGCGGTGCCACTGTTGCCGTAGCTCAGGGTGTAGACCACGCTGTCGCCGGGTTCCGCGGTCACCCCGGCGTCGTCTTTATCGATATTCAGATCCACGTAGGTGATATCGAAGTCTTCGCTGTCGGTGTTGTTGTCCGGGGTCGGGTCGGGGCCGTTGTTGCCGTCGTCGTCGACGCTGACCGTATTGGTCTGGGTGGGGATGGTGGTCGGCACCTGGTCGACGATGGTGGCGGTAAGGGTAAACGTGCGGCTGTCGCCGACGGCGAGGTCGCCGATATCCCAGGTGACGGTGCCCGCGGCGAGATCGACGGTGCCGCCATCGCTGGCGGTAAAACCGGTAAACAGGCTGGTGTCGGGCAGGGAGTCGGTGACCACCACCCCGGTGCCGTCCTGATTGCCGTCGTTGCGCACTTCGATGGTCCACTCCACGGTGTCGCCGGGGTGGGCCGGGTCGGAGAAGTTTTCGATCTTGTCGATCACATAATCCGGCGCCGCCTCGATGGGAGTGACTTCGTCATCGGTGTTGTTGTCGGGGGTCGGGTCGGCGCCGTCTTCGGTATCGATGGTGACCGTGTCGGTGGTCTGCTCGACGCCTGCGGGCAATGGGTCGACAATCGTCACCACGAGTTCGACGGTGCCGGTTGCGCCGGCGGCGACGGTGCCCAGGTTGTAAGTCAGTGTGTCGCCGTTCAATACCCAGCCGGGGTTGGCAACCGGATCGAAGTCGACGTAGTCCGGAAGGTTGTCGGTGATCACCACATTGGTGGCGTCGACAGTGCCGGTATTGCCGTAGTCGAAGGTGTAGGTGACCGTGTCGCCCGGATGTGCCGGGTTGCTTTGATCAATGCCACCGTCGTCCTTGTCGATATTCAGGTCGAAGGCCGCGATCGCTGCCGTCACCTGGTCGGTGTAATCGTACTCGCGCTCGATGTCCGAGTCGTCACCGCCGGCGGGGGTATCCAGGGTGGTGGAGCCCACGTCGACAATATTGGTGACGTCCTGGCCGACGGCGTTTGGATCACTGGTTACTCGCGCGTCGACGGTAATGGTCACGACGGTGGTGCTGTCGATGGCACTGATATCCAGCGATAGCAGGTTGGCGCTGGAGTTATCGATTATCGTCGGCGTGCCACCGGTCACATCAATTTGCACATTTTCGACGCTGGACAGGTAGGTGGGCAGCGCGTCTTCGATGGTGACATTGTAAGCGTCGGCACCGCTGGACGGATCCAGTTGCACGGTAATCTGGTAGGTGGCGATAGCGCCGAGGGTCAGTGGCGTGCTACTCAATAGCTGCTTGTCGATATCCAGTACCGGTTCCACCACATCCACCGAGGCGCTGTCGCTGATGGTGGTATCCGGCGTGTCATCACCGGTAGTGTCGTAATTCAGGCTGGCGTCATTGCTGAGCGTGGTGCCGTCCACATTGCTATTGATATCGGTGACCCGCAGCCGATAGGTGAGCGTTACCGTTTCCACGGTGCTGTTATCGGTATCGGTATTCTCCAGCGTGCCGAAATCGAAACCGACGGTGTAGTTACCCGGGTCGTCGATCACCGAAACCTGGTTGTAGTCGACCTGGATGGCATCCGGGTTGCTGGAGGTCACGTCAACCAGGTCGACGAACTCGAACCCCAGGCCGTAGACATCTTCGATGGTGCCGGTCAGTGAGGCTTCGGGCAGGGTGATGGTAGTCTGGAAGGTGACGATTTCACCGATGGTGGCTTCGCCATCGTCGTTGAGATCGTCATTCTGTGAGGTGGATACCAGGGTTTTTTCTATCCCCGGCGACAGTACCGTGATATCCACGTTGGCATCTGTGGCGTAATCGTTGAGGGCGCCGCCGGGGCCGTCGGCGCCGGTGCGCTCGTTTGCGTCCTGGCCGTTGATGCTGCTCCAGTCCAAATTGGCGGTATTGCTGATGGTGCTGCCGGCGAGCGTATCGTCCAGGGTGCCGGTCACGGTGATGGTGACCACATTGCCGGGATCCAGCTCCAGTTCCCCCTGTGGATCCAGTACCAGCTCGCCGCCGACTACGGCAAAATCACCGGAGACATCCACCGGACCGAAACCGAAATCCGCTGATGCCACGATCGAAACATTGGTCAGTTCCGCCGGCAGCGGATCACTGAAGTTGAGGTCATAGGCCGTGGTGCTGCTGCCGTCATCCGGATTGGTGATGGTGATGGTGTAGCTCACCTGGTCGCCGTTATCGGCAGAAGTGACATTGCTGGTTTTGTCGATGGTGAGCTGCGGCTCGATCACCGTAACGTCGGTTGACGCTTCGGCCAGTCCATCGCCGGCATCGGTATTGCTGCCGTTGTTGTTCAGGTCCCAGCGAAAAACCGCATCGTTGGTGAGGGTTGTGCCGGCCTGGTTGCTGTCGACATTCAGTACGCGCACCGTATACACAAGACCCACCAGATCCGCTTCGTCCTGGCCGTTGTTGCCGCCGATATTTATCAGGTTGGCAGTACCGAAACTGATTGTGCCAGTGGCGCCGGCGGCGGGCGGGGTAAAGACAACACTGTTCGGGTCGATATCCGCACCGACCGTGATTTCATCGAGACTGACGAACTCTACGCCGTCGGGCAGTGTATCGATGATTTCCGCCATGGGCGCGCTCGCCTCGGGCACCAGGAAAGCGGAATAGTAGGTGACCAGTTCGCCGATCACCGCTTCATCGGTGCCGTTGTAATTGTCATCGATGGAACTGCTGATAACGCTCTTGCCGGCCTGCACCGTGGCAATGTTGAAGTCGAAGGTATCGCTGCTCTCATAGTCGTTGAGGCCGCCGGGGCCATTGATGCCGTCGCGCTCGTTGGGGTTGTCGCCGGAGATACTGGTCCAGTCGACGGTGGCGGTATTGGAGACCTGAGTGCCGGCCACCACGTTACCGACCACGTCGGCACTCACGACCAGGGTCAGGGTGTCGCCCTGCAACAGGTCGAATGTGGAGCCGGGAATGGTTTCAAGCGTATTGCCGGTCACCTGGAACTGGCCGCTGATATCGGAAGGCACACCGTTTTCGGTCAGTGTGGCGCTCACCAGTGCGACGTTGGTCAGCTCGGGCGGCAGCGTGTCAGTGAAGGTGGTATCGAAGGCATCGGTATCGGAAAAGCCGGTGTGCGAAACCACGATGGTGTATTCGATCGGGTCGTTGGCATCGATCAGGGTAGCGCTGCTGCTGAGGGATTTATCCACCTGCAGGTCCGGTTCGATCACGGTGACATTTTGTGCCGAGTCCCGTGCCAGTGACTGCGGATTGTCGACGCCGTCGGCGGTGTCGTCCCAGAAAAACTGGGCATTGTTGTTCAGCTGGACGCCGCTCTGGCTGGTGGAGACATTCTGCACCAGTACCTCGTAGGTGATGGTGATAGTCTCCGTGGTACTGTTGTCGGTGTCGACGTTGACCAGGTCGCCCAGATCGAAAGTCACCTGCTGGCCGCTGTTGGTGACAGTCAGGTCGGCCTGCGACCAGGTACTGCCGGAATCGTTTTGAATATTGCCGGAGTTGTTGGTGACAGTGATTCCGCCGATATACTCGAGGCCGGTGTCGAGGGTATCGACAATGCTGGCACTGGGCGTGGTGCCCTCGGCTACCTCGATGGTCAGGGAATAGGTGGCGGTCTCGCCGATCACCACTTCGTTACTGGCGTTGGTGCTGCTGTTGATGCTGGTATCGACGAGTTCCTTGCTGACGCTGTTATCGCGGATATCCACCACGGCGTCGTCCTGCCAGTCGATATTGCTGTTGCCGGCGGTGTAGTCGTTGCCGCCTTCGATACCGCCGTAGGCTTCGAGCGTGGCGGTGTTGGTGATTTCCTGGTGCGGCTGCACCGCCACGGTAGCCTGCAGATCGTAGACGATGACGATGACGTTACTGCCGTCGGTGGTATCACCCGTATCGGCATCGTAGCCGCGATTGATGGCGCCGTCGTTGGCTGAAGGATCCTCCAGCGTGATACCGCCGCTGAACAGGTTGCCGCTGTAGGAGACCTGGGTACCGTCGCCGGTATAGACCTGCAGGTTCAGCCCGCTGCCGGGCACGGCGAAGCCATCGGGCAAGGTATCGCTGATGGTGATATCGAAGGCGTCGGAGCCACCGCTGTTTTCCACTGTGATGGCAAAGCGCACGATATCCCCTGCATCCACGTTACTCAGGTCGGAATCAATCGGCGTGGTGTCGAGGGCGGCACTGGTGATGGCGCCGCTCCACGGCGGGGTGCCGGCGGTGCCCGGAGTGCCGGCCGGGTCGAAGGTCACCGGCGCGGTGGGATCCGGATCGAGTACGCCATTGGGGTCGTCGGTGTCGATCACGCCTTTGGTGACGCTGAGCGCTGGCGACAGTACCTGTACCTGAATACCATCCGGGTCCAGCACCGTGGTATCGGTGGTGCCGTCGACACTCACCGAGGCCACATTGGTCAGGTAGAGACCGTCGGTAAACGGCGTGTCCTGGACCGGCACGGTAAACAGCAGCTGTACATGGCCGCCGACGGAATTGTCCTGCTCCAGCGGGTTGAGGGTCCAGGTGATGGAGTTGTTGCCGGAATCGGCGCTGGTGGTGACATTGCTACCGTCGAGATAGCCCGCCGGCCAGTCGGCGAAATTGGTGCCGGGGCCAAAGCCCCACTGGTTGGCACCGGGAATCAGGGCGCCGTCATTGGTGTCGAAAAAAGTCGGCGCCACCGCCTCGAAAACCGGCAGCGGCAAATAGTCCGTTATCTGTATACCATTGGCGTCCAGGGTCCCGAGATCGATGTCGACGGCGAAGGTAACAGTATCGCCGACCGTGATATCGTTCAGGTCGCCAGGGGCGCTACTGCCGTTGACGGCGAAGACACTTTTACTGGATTCCGCTCCTTCGATCACGATGCTCTCACTGCTGCCGTTGTCCACCGTCGCGCCATTGGCGGACGGGGAGGTCGCATCGATAGTGGCCTGATTGCCGATGGTATCCAGGTCGTTCACCGAATTTCCGGTAGCGACATACTGCTCGCGAATGGTGGCCTCGTAGGTGATCACGACGGTGGTGGTGCCGTCTACATTGCTGTCGGCATACAGGTCGCCGTCGAGGCTGCCGTCGCTGATGCCGCGGTCGATCAGCTCCTGGGAAATATCCACGCTGATGGTGGTGGAGCCGTCGCCACTGTTTTCGGTAACCGTGGCATTGCCCGCGGCATCGGGGCCGTAGGTGGTGCCGTTGTAGAACAGCTCGAAGTTGATGGAGTCCGGATCTACCTGCAGGCCGTCGCCGAGCAGATCCGACAACACCAGGTCCTGCAGTTCCATATAGTCCGACACCTGTAGCGTCAAGGTGTACTGCAGGCGGTCGCCGGGGGTGTAGCCCGTCGCGCCATTGTCTTCAATCAGCGCCACATTTTTCTGCACTGCGGTGGCCGTGGCAGTGATGACGTCGTCATCGCTACTGCTGATGGTCTGGTCCTGGTAGGTACCGGTGACGTCGACGCTGTTGCGCACGGCATCGTCGGCGCCGTCGTTGATGACGATCGGATTGCCGTCGGCATCCACATCCGGGACATAACCACTGTAAGTGATGACGATATCGTTGTTCGCCAGGGTGCCGGTGACCGGGTTGAGGAAGGTCACCACCAGTTCCGCATTGTTGTTGGCGCCTTCGGGCGGTTCGGACAGGGTGTAGTCGGTGCCTTCCTGCAGCACGGTGCCATTGACGTCGGTGACGGTCACGGTGCCCGGCTGGTAATAGAAGTTGCTGGGCACCTGCTCGGTGACCACCAGGTTTTCGACTGAGGACAAGTTGGCGATGTCCACGGTTACTACCCAGTTTACCGGTTCGCTGGGACCGGTGACGGTCTCGCTGTCGTCGCCGATCGAGGCGTTGTCGCCGTCGCCATCGCGTGCGCCCTTGTCCACCAGCATCACCGTCGGCGTGATGCTGGTAGTGATCGGGTTGGAGACCAGCGGCGGATCGGTATCCGGGTTATTCAGCGGGTCGTTGCCATACATGAAACCGGGGCGGACCCAGATGGGGATCGGCACACCCACGATCGCCCCGGACGCCTCGTCGAGCAGGGCCGATGCGGTGAACTGGTAGGCCGGCTGGTCGCCGGTAAAGGAGCCGAACGGCAGCTGTACGGCATACCAGGTGGAGCCCTCGGTAGCGGCCGGCGGCAGCGGGATGGCGCCGGTCTGGTTGAGGTCGTAGGGATGGTACTGCACCGGGTTGCCGCCGCTGTCGACCCATTGACCATTGGTAAAGGTGTATTCCACATAGGTGGCGCCGAGGAAACCGCTGACGCTTTGCACTTCGATGCCCGGCCCGGTGACCACATCGATAAACGGGCCGTAGCCGGTATCGGTACTCTGGTTGTCGAAGGCAATGGTGATGTCGGTAGTTTCGTTGATGAAATCCTCGCTGGGTGCATCGACGGTGGCATTGGGATCCGCGGCCAGCAGTCCATCCCAGGTGCCTTGCAGCATTTGCGAAAACACCACGGTGGTCTCGATATCGCCCTGCTCGTACTCCAGGTCCCAGTCACCGCCGTGGGCAATGCTGCCGGTCGGATCGTCGGAAGCGGCGATATCGGTGCCGGTCAATTGCGACAGCTGCAGAATGAAGGATTCGCCGGTCTCGCTGTAGCTGACGTTGCAGCCGTACAGCAGAATGTCCGCGTCGGCGGTGAAGTGGGACGACCAGCTCTGCAGTTCACCGTCGAACTGCTGCAGGGTTTGCAGGGACAGCGTATCGGCGCCGATCTGAATTCCGCCGGGGCCGCCGTGGGTGACCAGGTGCAGGGCGTCGCTGTGCCCCTGTTCGGCGAGGATGTCGCCAATGGTGGCGACATTGTCGTTGCCGTCGATGGTGTACAACTCCAGTGTGCGTGCGCCGAAATGCAGCTCCTGGTAGTTGCCTTTGTCGCTCACACTATCGGCGCGATGGAGCAGGTCGTCGATCAGTGCCTGGGCGTCGTCAATGGTGGTGTCGATAACCACCACTTCCTTGCGCCCCGCCGGCGCACTGTCGGCATCGCTTTCCTGTGCGGCCGGCTGGTGGCTGCCGGTGTCCGTGCTGTGACTGTCGTTATCCGATGTAGCGTTGTTGGTGGTGCTGGTGCTGTCGCTACTGTCGCTGTCCATTCCGGCCGGCAGGTGGCCGCCGGTATCCGCCGGGGTGGAAGCGTCCAGCAGCACGCGTTTTTCCAGTACGCGGCGCAGGCTGTGGAGCTGGCGCTGTGCACCCAGTGCGGCAGCCAGCGGCGAGGGGTTCAATTCCCGGGAGTCCATTGTGAATACCTCTACCTCTTGATACGCGGACGCGGTGGCTAAACGCCGCTCTCGCGTACAAACACGCCCACCACGCGGCGGGCAAATAATTTGAGCAGGCTGACAGGCTTGCCGAATACCACCAGATAACCAGTGCGCTGATCGGCCAGTGGCGGTGAGCCGTCGAGAGAAAAGTCAATCCGGTGCAGCGCTTCCGTAAACTGATCGGGCTGGTCCGGCAAGGTTGCCAGCGGGCCGCCGTAGTGGCGCGACAGCGCGGGATCGGGCAGCTGGCGCGAACCGATCAGGTCGACCTGATCGATGGTGACGGTGATCGGCTGCCAGCGCCCGGGCAGAAACAGGTGTCCGTGCGGGTGCCCGCCGAGGCGCTCGATAAATTGTGCGCGGCCGTAGGCGCGCCCGCGCAGAGATTGGGGATCCACGATCGACAGCACTGGTTCATTCAGGGGCAGGTATTCGCCGATACCGATGCCGCGGCGGCGCCAGTCCACCACCCCGGAAAATTCCGCCGCTACTTGCAGCTGGTTTTTCTGCGATTGCAGCGCGCGCAGTTGCTGGCGCTTGCTGAGCAGGTCCTGCAGGTAGACACCGTCGAGCGCATCCAGCGCCGCGGCAAAGCCATCGCTGTCCTGGCGCTCGTTGAGCAGGGCCAGTTCCAGCTTGTTGCGTTTGATGCGGTAATCCAGTTCGCTGCTGTCGATCAGCAGCAGCGGCGTTCCGGCGGCCACGCGATCGCCGGCTTGTGCCGCAATGGATTCGATTGGACCGCCCTGCGGTGCCACAACCTGCTGCTTGCGCGCATAGTAGGTAGATGCCGGCAGCTCTACCGGCCAGGGCAGGGGCACGAGCAACAGCGTCAGCAGCACCAGGGCCATGGCGATCGGCAGTGGGCGCAGTTGGCCAAAGAGGTCGCGGCGCTTCTTTACCGCTTCGCCGTCGGCAGCCGTGTTTGCTTCCGCATTGGCCTTCTGCCTCTCGCGCAGGTGGCGTTTCAGCAGCCGGTACTCGCGCAATGTCGGCAACAGCAACAACGCAGTGATACAGAAGGCAAACACCAGCACGCCGGCGGCTTTGAACAGCAGCTGGTAGGCCATCCAGCTGATACCCATAAACACGCCGAGACGGTAGGTCACACTGAACAGCGCAAAAGCGATCAGCAACCACTCGCGCCGGTCTCGCGGTGCCCGAATACCCGGATCGCGCAACAGCGCGTGCCAGACAGCGGCGCGCAGCTGCGCCGCCGCGCTCGCGTGCAGGTTTTTTTCGCGCACGATATCGCCGAGCAGGTAGTAGCCGTCGAAGCGCATCAACGGGTTCAGGTTGATCGCGAGCGTGGTGATCAGTGAACCGGTGAACAGGTAAAAGGTTGCCGAGCGCAGCGTGCCGTCTTCCAGTGCGCACCAGGCGAGCGCGGCAACGACACCGATGAGAAATTCGTAAATGACCCCGGCGCTGGAAATATGCAGGCGCGCGCGTCGCGGTAGCCGCCAGCCGTCGGTGATCTCGCTGTACATGATTGGCATCAGTGCGATCAGGCCTATACCGACACAGTTGGCGCGCACTCCGTAAGAGCGCGCCACGCTGGCATGGCCGAGTTCGTGGAACAGGCTGAGGAGGAAGTAGCTACCGACGTAGGCGCCGATACCGGCGGGGCTCCAGCTGGCGCGCAGGTAACTCAGGTAGTCGACCCAGTGCTGGGCCATGGAAATCATCGCCAGTAGCGCCAGTGCCGCGGCGCCGACCCAGAAATAGCGGCGGCCGGTAAGACGCGCCAGTGGCAGCAGCCAGCGTGCCAGGCGGTCCGGGGAAAACAGCGGCTGGCGCCAGAATACCAGCCGCTGTACCGAACGCAGCGGCGCGCGCGGACGTGCGTCGATGCGCTGTTGCAACTGTGCGCCGCTGCTCTGCAGCAGTTCATTGTCGGCGGCAAACTGCACAAACTGCTGCACCTGCTCGGCGCTCACATCGCTGCCGCGCTCGCGGCTGATGGCACTGGCAATGGCCTCGGCGGAGCCCAGCGGCCAGTGCTGCAGAATCAGCAGCTCCAGTGCGCCCAGCTCGATATAGATGGCACGCAGGGGGTCGTACAGCATCCAGCCGGGCGAGTCGCCCGGGCTGTCTTCCGCCCTGTGAAACTGCAAATCCCTGCGCAGTACCGGCCAGCTTTGCACAAATTACTCCAGTTACCTCATGACACACAGGCAGGCGCTGATGGGGCCCTGCCATTTACCTCGCGCCGCAGACAAGCCGGCGGTGGTCAAACTATTAACCCGACTATCAAATATTTCGTCCTGAAATATGCGATAGCCGCCCTTCAAATACTGTCGAAGATGCGTGGATCTCCTTGTCTTTCAAGGGCTTGTGTCCGAGCTATGCTCGGCGGCGGCACATCCATGCGCTGCATTAACCCGGCAATATTCCATTGCCGGGTTAATAATTTCACTGTGTTGATCAGACGCCCAGCCAGCGGCGCATATTGGCCAGTGGCCGGCGCAGCAGAAAATAAATCAGCGGCACACGCGCGCCGTAAAGCCGTGCGTAACCCTTGGTATTGATGCGGATATCGCGCTGGTCCTCCTCGATCTGCGCAATGACCCGATAGCTCGCCGGCAGGTCTTCGCCCTCGGCGGTGAGCAGGCTCTGGTAGCGCACGCGCCCCCTGATCGGTGCCAGCGGGTCCGCCTCCGCATAGAAAATCGCCTGCGCCCTCTCCGGTAGAGGGATCGCATCGGTGGTGGGCAGGTCGACCTGGATCTGGCGCGCATCCGGGCGCACGATTTCCATCACTTTTTCCCCGGCGCGCACGCGGCGGCCGATCCACTCCGACGGCTCGGTAAAAATGGCCACGCCGGATTCCGGCGCTCGCACGCGGGTTTTCTGCAGCAGGTCCTGCTGGTAGTCGAGATCCAGGCGGCGGATGGCGAGATCCGTCTGCGCCTGGGCCAGGCGGTGGCCGGCGCTGGACTCCTGGAAATTGTATTGCCGCGTCATACGCAGGCGCTCACTGTAGAGGGAAATCTCCTGTTTGACCTTGCCGATCTCCGCCTCCACCTCGGCGGATTCGAGCGTAAACAGCAGGTCGCCCTTGTTGATGCGGGTGTTGGGTGCCACGGCGATACTGCGCACCACGCCCTCGGTTTTTGCCGATACGATGCGCGGATCGATAGCCGCCAGCGTCGCCGGCGCGAGCACGCTCTGGCGCACAGGCAGCAGACACACACCGAAAAAAAATAGCGCAAACCAGGTTTTGCGCCGCGCCAGCTGCATATGCCAGGGCCGTCGCGCGGCGCCGCGTCGCGCCAGCAGTGCCTGTTCCATGGCGGCGGCCAGCTCGCGCTGGATTTCCTGCTCGTGCTCGGCGAACGGGGTCGCGCGCACGAACAGCAATCTCCCAAACTGGCCAATCTCTGCCACCAGGCAAAAATATTTCTCCGTTGCGCATTCCACCTGGGTTTTGCCCGCGGCGGGTGCATGGCCGCGCAGCAGGCTGCGAAAGTGGTGTATTTCCGCGCTGGTGTTGTCGACGTCAGCGACATTGGCCGCGGCCAGAGCCCTCAGGTCCGGCTTGCGAAAATACACGCAGCTGTCCACGCGCAGCAGCGCCTGGCAGTCGCAGCAGGCAATACGGGCTATTTCCGCGACACTGCGCGCGCCGCGCAGGCGTTTTTCCAGCGCCAGGAAGGCGTTGAGTTTTTCCAGCAGGCCGGGTGGGGCGCTAGCGCTCACTTTGCGTGACTCCGGCAACGGCCGCCGGCTCTGTGGCGTCAATATCGAACAGGGCTTCGCCGCTCATGCCGCCGATCAGCAGCGCTCCCGGCGCTTCGATAATGCCGATAACGCGCACGGTGCGCGTAACCGGGTCCACCGCCGGCACGATGCGCTGCAACTGTGCCTGGTAAGTACTGCCGGTTTCGTTGATGCGCACGCGAAATTTGCGCCCGGCGCGGAGCTGGCTCAGCCAAGTGGACGGTACTATCGCCTCGACCTCCAGCTTGCGGTTGTCGACCAGTTCGAACAGCGGCATACCGACTTCGGCGCGCTGGTAGGGCTGCACCTCGCGCTTGATGACGAAACCGTCGAACGGTGCGCGCACTTCGCAGTTGCCACTGCGGTGTTTGAGCACTTTGGCCTTGGCGGTGGCATCGGCCAGCTGCGCTTCGCCCTGCAGCAGCTCCAGTTGACTGATATTGCCGCCGATGCGGCGCAGCTCCAGGTTGGAGTCGTGCTGGCGCGCGGTTATCTTGCGCTGGGCCTCCGCGCTGTCCAGTTCGGCGCGCAGTTCGGTGCAGTCGAAACTGGCGAGCAGGTCGCCGCGCTTGAAGTGGTCACCGTCGCGGACTTTGACTGCGGTGATCACGGCGGCAAGATCGCTGGATAGTTTGACCCGGTGGATGGCGCTGAGCTTGGCCGGCGCGCCGCTGCCATCGGCATAGTCGCCCGCGGTCTCAGCGGGTGCCTGTGCACCGGCGAGCAGCGGCACCGCCGCCAGCAGTGCGAGACAAAGGGTGCGGATATTGCCCATGGCGATCACCAGTGTCTGGCTGCTTGCGGATCGTCACTGATAACGCTCTCGCGCTGCTTGACGCCGACGGGGGAATAGCCGCCCTCCGGCAACAGCTCCATGCTGGCCTGCGACGAGCGCAGGTCGGCGACCTGTTGCTCGATCAGCTCCAGCGGCTGGCGATAGTCGATGTAGTACTCGGGGCTGAAGCCGACCGAGTTACCGAGCTTGCCGCTGGCATTGCGCCAGTCGGCGTAGCTGACGTCGCGACGCACGCTGGAAACCAGATCCTGGGTGGCAGCCTTGATGCTCTCCAGCTCGCTGCCCTGGTTGGATTTCCAGCGCGCGCGGGTCTGCTTGGCCATCTGGCCGTCGATGTCGGCGATTTCCTGCGCGTACTGATAGTTGAGCTGCGCGCGGCTCAGGTGGCTTTTGGCCAGGTCGATCTGGGTCAACACCGCGACGGTCAGCGCCGCGCGCCGCACGTCGCCGAGCGCGATATTGTCGCGCGCATAGCCAACCTCATCGCGCCCGGCGATCACCGAATGCAGCAGGTTCCAGGTCAGGCGCAGGCTGCTCTCGCCCCAGTCGTTATAAAGGAGGTAGCTGTTGGAGTCGTAGCGGTAGCCGGTGTGCAGTTCCAGGCCCGGCAGCAGCTGCAGGCACGACTTGCGCAGTTCGTCCACGGCCATGCGCCGGCGGTAGTCCTCCTCGAGCAGTTCCGGGCGGTTGCGCAGGCCATACTGTTCCAGCTGCTGGAGGTCCATGCTGGCGAAGGGGCTGCGGATCGCGGCGCTGTGCCGGGTGTTGGCGACGCGGTAGTCGGTGCCGGGCGGCAGCCCCATCAGCGAAGCCAGTTCGCGCCTGGATTCGTACATGTGGCTCTGCAGCTCTACCAGTTGCTGCAGCTGCTCCAACAATTCGCGCCGGTAGCTGAGACTGGCCTCTGCCTTGCGCAGGCCGCGCTCGGCACTCTGGCGCGAGCTGGACAGGGCGCGCCGGGTCTGCTCGATCAGTGTCGGCAATTGCGCTTCGGCGCGTTGAGCCGCCTGTGCCATCCAGTAGGCGTACTCCACGTCCATGATCACGTTCTGCATCAGCTTGCGCTGGCGCTCCACGGCAATCATCACGCCATCGGCGGACTGTTTGGCGGCAAGGTAATTGATGCCGAAGTCGAGTACGTTCCAGTAGAGGTCGAGCCCGGCGGTGCGATAGGTCTTGTCCAGCGAGGTGGACTGGGCCAGGGACTGGTTGCCGTTGACGTCTTCACTGCTGGCGAAGTGCTGTTTGTTGCGGTGGAAATAGCCGGCGTCGGCAGCGATTTCCGGCAGCATGTCCCAGCGCGACAGCTTCAGCGAGCGGTTGGCGACCACCGCTTCCATCAGCTTCAGGCGATTGTCCATGTTGTAGGCAATAGCGCGGGCGATGGCCTCGTTCAGCGAGATGGGTCCGCTGATGGGCTGCTGCGCGCCAAAGGCGGTCTGCCAGTCGGCGCCGACCCGCTCCTCGATACTGGCCTGATCAACCGGGGTGGGGGTGACACTGCAGGCGCTCAAGATGCCGAGAGAAATTGCAAATGCCGAGACCGGTATAACGTGTCGCATTTATTCTTCAATCCGTTGAGACTATGGAACAAACTCCTTATGCCGGTAAAGGCTAGTACATATTTTTTAGGTGTCAGCGCGAGGGGTTAGGTGCCGACGACATGCACGACAATTTGTATTTTGGCGATATGCGAACGCGCAGGCGTCGGTGCCGGGAACAGAGGCGTGACAGCGGAGAGGGGGCGCTGCGAACTAAGGCAGTGCGGCGCGCGGCCGCGGCGTTTACTGCGGCGCCGGCCCGGTGCTGGCGCGCACGATTAGTTTGTGCGGCAGCATGCGGTTACAGGGCTGCATTTTTTCGCCGTTCAATTGCGGTAACAGCAGCTCCATACAGGCGATACCGATCTCGGTCATCGGTTGGGAAATGGTCGTTAGCGAGGGATAGCAATAATTGGCGTAGGAGATGTTGTCGAATCCCATCACCGAAAAATCGTCCGGGATCCGGTAGCCGAGACTGTGCAGTGTGGACATACAGCTCATCGCCATTTCATCGCTGAAGGCGAAAATCGCGCTGGGGCGGTTTTCCCGCGCGACCAGGTTGCGGGTGGCCTGGGCGGCTTTTTCCAGGCCGTAGTCGCCCACTTCCAGTAGGTCTTTGTCGAATGGAATACCGGCGCGATAGAGCGCGCGCTTGTAGCCGTCGAGCCGGTCGCGGGTGCTGGGTACGGTCATGTTGCCGGCGACAACGCCGATACGGCGATGGCCGAGAGACAGCAGGTAATCCACCGCATCTTCGGCTGCGGCCATATTGTTGATATTGACTTTGGGCAGCCCCTCGAAGGGTACCGTCTCGCAGGCGTTGACGATGGGGGGCAGCTGATCCGCCAGCGGTTGTTCCGGGTCCACGTCGAAAGGCAGCCGCGCGCAGAACAGCAGGATGCCGTCGGCCTGGCGCGAGCGCACCATGGCGGCAAAGGAGCGCTCGCGGCTCTCCAGCTCCTGGGTATCGCCGAGCAGCAGCGAGTAGCCATTCTCCAGCGCGATACTCTCCATGGCGCGGATGACCGGGTAATTGAATGCGCTGATCACGTCGGGGATGATCGCCACCAGGTTGTAGGTCTTGGATTTACGTAGACTGACGCCGAGGCTATTGGGGGTATAACCGGTGCGCTTGATCACTTCGAGCACCTGATTGCGCTTGGCCTCCGCCACCAGTTCCGGATTGCGCAGCACGCGCGACACGGTGGCGGGGGAAACATTCGCCGCCTTGGCGATCTCCTTGATGCCGGTCATGGTTTTCTTCTCATCTCGTTATTATTCGAATTACGGCTACCCATTCCGTCGGAATAGAGTGCTCAAGTCAGATGCGAAGGCCCTGCTGCCGGGGGGAGTTTGCGGGACCGTATGAGGCATGGATGCCGATTACGAGCGTACAGGGACGTATTCACAGCGTGTCCCGCAAACTTCCCCCGGTAGCAGGGCCGCCCCGGCCTCCGTTACTCGGCAGGGACAAAGTGCTTCTCTTATCTGTCCGCCCGGCAGCGGTTATCTCCCGATAATAACGGCTCCCGCGGGGATGTACACCGCGACCTTTTGATGAGAGAGGGGAAAAAAGCCGCCGGCGGGGGGTGTTGGCCCCGGCCGGCGGAGAAGGGAGACCCGGTTACTGAATAATCAGGTTGAAACCGGGCTGAATGAAGATGGTGTCCGGATTGGCAATATTCGCCGTGGTCCAGTTGTTGATGGTGACGGTGCCGTTACCGGTGTAGGAGTAGAAGGCAGCCCCCGGGTGCGGCGAGGAGAAGCGCGAGGTGGTGATGCCATCGAGGCCGGTGCCGTCAATGGCGATATCGTTGAATACGACGCCTTCAAAACCACCGCCGTAACCCACCTGGATGGCGCTGCGCTGGGTGTCGTAGATCGCCACCCGCGATACGGTCACATTGCGGATCGCGTCGTTGGAGGCCTCCAGGTCGATGGCGCCGCGCTCACCGTTGTAGAGGTCGCGGCTGGTGCCGCTGCGAATAATGGTGCTGTCGCTGAACGTTATCCCGGTGTTGTTCTGGAAATGGTAGCCGGGGAACACGGTGTTCATACGGAAGCCGGAGCCGCCCACGGTATCCACGATCAGGTTGTAATCCGCCTGGTGGCCACTGCCGCCGAAGAACGCAATGGCGGCGGCGCGCCAGTTGTCTTCGATGGTGTTGTGGGTGAAGTGATTATTCACCCCGGCCGGTGCGCCGTTCACATTGCTGGTCCACACCGCCAGCGCGTCGTCGCCGTTGTTGCGCAGGCTGCAGTTGCGCACCGTGCTGTTGCTGGTGCCCTGGGCGAAGTTGACGCCGTCGGCCAGGTTGTTGCGGATACGGCTGTGCTCGATCAGCAGATTCTCGGCGTGGATCGCCGGCGTGTGCGCGTAGTCCCCGACCCAGAAACCGGCCTCGAAATGTTCCAGCCACACGCTGTGGATGTAAGAGTCGGTGCCGAAGTTATCCATGAACCCTTTGTAAATCGCGTTCTGGCCGTAGCGCGAGCGCAGGTTGGAGTTCATGTACAGGTTGCTGAAATCCAGCTTGCCATTAATCCGCAGCGAAATACCGCCGGAAGCCGAATTGGGATTGGTGAACTGCAGGTTTGTATACCAGATACCGGCACCGGCCACCGTCAGGTCCTGGATCATATTGTCCGCGCTGCCGACTTGCCACATGTTGCCCAGGTGGAAGGTACCCGGTGGAATATACAGGCTCTGTCCGGTGGCAACGGCCTGGTCTACCGCGTCCTCGAACGCCGCCAGGTCGTCGATACCGTCATCGGCCACGGCGCCGAAGTCGGTGACGGAAACCGAATTGCCGGGACGCGCGATAGGCGCGGGTACCGCTTCAATCTCCAGGAAATCCACCCCGTACTCGATGCTGTCGCCGCCCTTCTGGATGCGGATCACATCGCCGGGCTGCAATGCATTGGCCAGTTTCCAGTGCACCTCGTCGAAACGGAACAGCGGTCGGCCCCCCGCGGGAGTATCGGCGGGCATGTCGCCGGAGAAGTACTGCCAGGCGTAGTAGGAGGTCAGCGGCACTGTCTGCGCAAACTGGCCGTTGACGTAGACATCCAGCGAGCCGTTCAGACCCATACCATCGGCGGAGTCCGGCATGGTAAAGCGCATGGTCACGCCGGCACCGCCCTCGCCATCGCGCACCGTCCACTCGGCGTAGGCGCCGCTGCCGGGCAGGGTGATGTAGCTCTGCGCGCTGGCTTCCGAGGCGATCAGGTCCTGGTCGAAGGTCGGCGCGCTGCGCACCGCGGCACCGCCGCCGGTGCTGGCATCACCGGTATCGTAGCGGTCGTAAAGCACCGCGGCACCGTGACTGCTGTCGGGTTCCGGATGCGGCGCGGGGCCGCTGCCCTCGGCCAATGTCGTACCGCTGACAACATTGCTGAGCGCGGATTCGCCGTACTGGTTCAGCGCGCGCACGGTATAGCTGTAAGTGGTTTCCGCAGCCAGATCGGCATCCTCGAACGCGGTGCCGCTCACGCTGGCGACGCTGGTACCATCGCGGAACACTGCATAACTATTGGCCAGCGGGCTCGCCTGCCAGGACAGGAACACCGAAGACTCGGTGGTGCCGGTAACGGCGAGATTCGCGGGCGTGGCCGGCGGCACCGGATCCGGATAGCCGTAGATCTCCAGCTCCGCCAGCTGTGCGGCGGGCCAGGCAGTGTTACCGGTAATGACCAGCTGCACATAGCGCACGGCGGTTTCGGCGAAGTTGACGGTGACACTGTTGCCCTGGTTTGCATCAAACAGGTAGTCGCCGCTTGCCAGGGAGCTGTAGCTGCTGCCGTCACTGCTACCGCGAATTTCCACCGACTGGGTGCGCGCTTCCCAGGCGCTGTCGTTGGGCAGTTTCATCACTACGCCGCTGACAAAGTGGGTACTGCCAAGATCCACGGTCAGCGACTGTGGAAAACTGTCGCTGGCGCTTTCCCAGTAGGTCGCATCGTTACCGTCCAGGGTATTGGCGGCGGTGAAGGAACCGTTTTCACTGCTCGCGGACGGCGCCTTGCCGGACTGCACCGGCGCCGGCGTGCCGCCGCCGGAGCTTGAGCTGGAACTCGAGCTCGAACTGGAGCTGGAACTAGAACTGGAACTTGAGCTGGAGCTGGAACTGGAGCTGGAACTGGAGCTGGATGAGCTCGAACTCGATCCCGAGCCATCAAAGCCGTTGATGGTGATATGGAAATCCGGCGACTCGTCCTGAATATTCACCGCGTTGTTGAACAGGGTCAGGTTGTTGAATTCCACCTCGCCCACGGCCGGCCCCTGATTCGCTTCCGGCATGGGGTTGGACCAGATGCCGAAACCGGAACGGTTCGGGTACTGCGGATCCACCTGCGCGCCGGAAATGCTCACATTGGTAAACACCGTGTCCTCAAACACATTCTCGTGCTGTCCGTTGACGTAGTTGGTCTGGAACATGATGCCGTGGTACGTCGGGTCGACAATATCCAGGTCGGAAATGCGAATGCCGCGGAAGGTGTCCGAAGCCGAAAACATCCACAGCGCCGGGAACACCTGGTCGCCCCAGAAGTGGCCGCCGGCACGCAGGATGGTAATACCCTCGAAATTGGTGGTGGGTGTGTACTGGAAGCCGGTAAAGGCATAACCGAAATCCAGCGAACTGATGGTGACGCCGCTGTAAGTCAGGGTGTCCTCTACCTGGATATTGCGGAAGGTATTGCCCTGTCCGCCGTAACTGGCGAGGCCGGCGGCGCGCCACGGGGTCATGGCGGTGAGGTTCTCGAACAGGTTGTCCTGCACGATGCCGCCGCCGTTGTCGGTAGCGGCGAACAGCGCAAAGCTGTCATCGCCGGTGCTGCGCGCCTCGCTGTTGTACACGTGGTTGCCGCTGCTGCCGTTGGTGAAGTTGATACCGTCGGCAAAGGTGTTGCGGATGCGTGAGTTCTTGATGGTGCTGTCGTGCACGCTGGCGCCCCAGAACATGCACACCTGGTGTTCCACCCACAAATTGTCCAGCGTCATATTGCTGACGCCGTTGAAGTCGAACACTTTGCCGGGGCCGTCGATACGGCTGACGTAATTGCCGAAGAAAGCGAAGTTGGCAAAGGTCGAACCGTTGGCCGCGCTGTTCACCGCGAAGCCGGCATCGGTGTTGGTCTGACCGCTCGGTGTGTGGAAGCGGGTATACCAGGGGCCGGCGCCGACAATATTCAGCGGCTTGCCGGTGACCTGGAATTTATAGCTGGTCTCGTAATCACCCGGCGGCAGGTACACACCCGCAGCCGAGCTGTTGGCCGCGTCGGTAAGCGCTTGTTGTACCGCCTGTTGGGTGAAGCCGCTGGGTACAACATAGCTGGCCGGGTTGGGGTTGGGAATCGGTGTGGCCAGCTCCAGGCTGATAAAATCGATCGCATACTGGCTGCTGTTCTCCTGGTCTTTCTGCAGGCGAATACTGGTGCCGGCGGGAATCACGCGGTCGAACATCAGCTGTGCTTCGTCGTAAATATGCCGCGGTGTGCCGGCACCGGGGCTGTTCTGCGGCGCGGTTTCATCGCCGTAGAGCCAGGCGTGCTTCGAGGTCAGCGACAGCGCTTTTTCAAACTGGCCGTCGACATACACATTCAGGGTGGCCGAGGTGCCGCCGCCGCCCGCTGCGTCCGGAATCGAGAAGCGCGTGACCAGGGTATTGGTATCCGCGGCGGTGGTGAACTCGACGTAGGCGCCGGTGCTGTTCAGGGTCACCGCGCTGCGGCCGGAGGCCTCGCCGGCCAGGTCGCCGATGTTGCGGTTCGGGGCCAGCACCTGGGCGCCGCCGCCGGTCACGCCGCTCTCCGCCTGGTAAATGGTGTAGGGCATGCTGGCGCCGCGTTGGTTGGGGTCGGGCTCCGATCCCTCCTCCTGCGTGGTGCCGGTGACGGTGTTGCTCGACGGTGATGCACCGAATTCGTTGTGGGCGCGCACACTGTAGTTGTAACTGGTGCTGGGGGTGAGACCGCTATCGGCGAATGAAGTGGCAGTGACATCGGCGATCACACCGCCGTCGCGCAGCACTTCATAACCGTCGGCGAGCGGCGATGCCTGCCAGCTCAGAAACAGCGTGGTGGCGGTACCGCCGGCGATGGTCAGGTTCTGCGGTGCCTGCGGTGGAACCGGATCCGGATAACCGAAAACCTGTACTTCGGAAAGTTGTGCCGCACTCCAGCCGCTGTTGGCGGACACACTCAGGCGGATATAGCGTGTGGCGGTATCGGCAAAGCTTGCGCTGGCGGTATTGCCGCTCGCCGGATCAAAGGTGTAATCCTGTGCGGCGACGATCGGCACAAAATTGCTGCCGTCGCTGCTACCCAGAATGGTCACTGTCTGGATACGGGTTTCCCAGGCCGCGTCGGCGGGCAGTTGCATGGTCACCTGATTGACGAAGTGGGTCGCGCCCAGATCGATGGTGGCCGATTGCGGTAGTGCGCCGCTGCTCTCCCAGTAGGTGGATTGATCGCCATCCACCAGGTTGGCCACCGGCAAATGGCTGAGCGCGGATGTAGCGCTCGCGGTCTTGCCCGCAGCGACGTTGTCGTATTCCGCTGGATTACTGTCACCGGCGGTCGTGGCAGACACCGCACTGCTCTGTGCCGAGTTACCGTTGCCGTTGTAGGCGCGCACGCTGTACGAATAACTGGTGTTCTGGGCCAGGCCGGAATCCGTATAACTGGTAGCACCGGTAGAGCCGATGACACTGCCGTTGCGCAGTATTTCATAGCCATCCGCATCGGCGGCCGCGCTCCAGCTGAGCGATACGGTGCTGACGGTCGACTCGGTCACCGCCAGGTCTTGTGGGGTGCCCGGCAATAGCGGCGCATCGTCGGCGCTGAACTGTAGCCAGTTCACATTGAACAGGCCCTCGCCGCTGCCGTTGAACACCAGGTACAAATCCTGGGTGCCGCTGGCATTGACGCTCGCGGTTTCGGTCGCCCAGTTCTGCCAGCCGCCGGTGTTGCCGACAGCGAGACTGCCCACCAGCTGGCCGCTGACGCTGCCGAGACGGAATTCGATGGTGCCGCCATCGCCGCCGCTGGCGACACGCACGTCGGCGCTACTGACGCCACTGGCAAAATCCACGTTGTCGAAACGCAGCCAGTCACCGGCGCCGATCCAGCCTACATTGCTACCGCCGTCCGTGTCGCTGGTGGCTTCGGTCTGCACACCGCTCATGGCATCAAAACTTTCGGCCTCGATGCGGGAAAACGCATCGCGCGGGCCGCTGCTGTTATCGCCGTAAATTTCAAACTCGGATACCTGCCCGGCGGGCCAGCTGCTGTTGGCACTGAAGGTGAGGCGCAGATAGCGCGCCTGGGTGCTGCCGAAGGCGATATCCACCGTGTTGTCGCTGGCTGGGTCGAAGCTGTAGCTGGCCTCGTTAGCGATGGTGGTGTAACTGCTGCCGTCGCTGCTGCCACTAATTGAGAGGGCCTGGTTACGCGCGCCCCAGGTCGACGGCAGTTTCAGCGCGACGCTGTCGACGGCTTTGACACTGCCCAGGTCGACGGTCAGCGATTGCGGAAAGGCATTGTTGGCGCTCTCCCAGTAAGTATCGCGATTGCCGTCGTTGGCATTGCCGGCGACGTAGACATCTGCGTGCGAGCTCTCGCTGATGCTAGAGCCGAGGGCCAGGTTAGGGGTTGGGTTAGTCTGGGCAATGGCCGTGCCGGCTGCACCGAATAGACAAGTGGCGAGCAGGCCGGCGATCCATTGCGTTTTCATTTTGTGTTGTGAGTGCGGCGCACGCAAACGCCACCGCACCTTATTCTCCGGGGGGAGTTTCATCATCGAATCCTCAGTTTGTTGTTATCTTTGGTACTGCAGTTTCGTGCGCGATAGTGAGTTCGCGCGGGTACCACCGGCACTGAGTGCATGGCCGGACGACAGGTAAATACTGGGGAGTGTCCGCATGGATATCTGCGCGGAGGGAAGACTTTGCAAACAGCCGGGAGGAAAGAATGCCTCCCGGCGCTACAGATTCAGTCGCGGTGCCGGACTTCGGCAATCTTATTCGGACTTGTTGGCGACCAGGCTGATTGCGAGGCCACCACCGGCGGCCAGGTGCGCAGCGATGTGATCATCGGCTTTGACGGTGCGCGTTTCGATGGCGTAACTCTCGGGATTGCTGCGGTAGTCCGCCTTGTCGCCATCGCGATAGAGAGTCGCGGTATAACTCAGGTCCTTGTCGAGAAAATCCAGATTGATGTCCAGGTCGCGCGCTTTTTCGTTAGTGAGGGCGCCGACAAACCAGTCATCGCCACCGCGCTCGCGGCGCGCGATGCTGATGTACTCGCCGATCTCGCCGTCCAGTGCGCGGGTGCTCTCCCAGTCGGTCGGCACGTCCTTGATAAACTGGAAGGCATCGGGATATTTGGCATAATTTTCTGGCAGGTCCGCGGCCATCTGCACCGGTGAGTAGATCACCACATAGAGCGCCAGCTGTTTGGCCAGGGTGGTGTTGACGCGGTTGTTCGGTCTGCTCGGCAGGGTAAGGTCAAAAATGCCGGGAGTGAAATCCATCGGGCCGGACAACAGCCGTGTGAACGGCAGCGTGGCGGTGTGATTCGGTGGATTGCCACCATCTTCCGACCAGGCGTTGTACTCCTGGCCGCGCGCCACCTCGCGGGAAATCATATTCGGGTAGGTGCGGCGCTCGCCGGTATCTTTTACCGTCTCATGGGCCACGACCATCACATGGTGGCGGGCGGCAGTGTCAATCACCTTCTGCTGGTGACGCACGAACGACTGGCCGTGGTGGTAGTTGCCGTTCAGCAGCTGCTCGCCGGTTTCCACATAGCCGGTCTTGACCGCTTTCATGCCGTGCTGCTCCAGGAAATCGTAGGCGCCTTCCAACTGGCGCTCGTAGTTATTCACCGCTGCGCCGGTTTCGTGGTGGCCGATAATATAGACACCCTTGTCGGCGGCGTAGCGGCTCAGTTCGTCGATGTCGTAATCCGGGTAGGGCTTGGTGAAATTGAACTTGTCACCGCCACCGTTCCACCACTCGCCGTCCCAGCCCTGGTTCCAGCCTTCCACCAATACACCGTCGAAGCCGTTGGCGGCGGCGAAGTCGATATATTTTTTGGTGTTGGCGGTGGTGGCACCGTGTTTCGGCCCGCTGTGCCAGGTGCCTTTTTCCAGGTGCAGTTCCCACCAGATGCCGACATATTTACCCGGTTTTACCCAGGACACATCGCCGAGTTTGTTGGGTTCGTTGAGGTTCAGGGTCAGGTAGGAGTTGATCAGGCCAGCGGCGGAGTCGGCCACCTGCAGGCTGCGCCAGGGTGTGACTGCCGGCGTGTGCAACTTGGCGCGCACGTCGGTCTCTTTACTCCAGGGCACCAGCTCGGCCTTGAGATGGCCATTTTGGCCCGCGGCGATATTCATCGTGGAATAGTCGTGCAGCGCGGCTTCGTGCAGGCTGAGGTAGAGGCCGTCACCGGTTTTCATCGTCAGCGGTGTGTGGGCCAGCGGTATCTTGCTGAGCGAGGTGTTGCGGTACAGGTATTCATACTGGTTGCCGGCCTGGGCCGGGGTCCACCAGGCGCTGTAGTCGCCGGCGAGATTGAATTCGGTCAGCTCATCGGTGACGGCGAACTGCTGTAGTTTCGGCTGCTGGGGGAATTCATAGCGAAAGGCGAGGCCGTCGTCGAAGACGCGAAATACCAGGTTGAGCTGACGCCGGTCGCCGCCATCCTCCTGTAGCTGGACTTTAAGCTGCCGGTAGTGGTTGCGAATAAAGTGCTGTTCGCCCCAAGGCTGTTCCCAGATATTATCGAAACTCGACAGCGCGGAGTCGCGCACGAAAAAGCCTTTGTTCAGCGCCGCTGCCTTGTCCAGGGTAAAGCCCAGGTGCGATTCGTGGATCAGTTCACGGCCGCGGCTGCTGGCGCGGTAGGCGGGCTGGCCGTCGCGGGTAAGAAAGAACTCCACGGACAGTTTTCCGGACGGCGAGGCTACCGTCAGGGTGTCGCCGGCGGCGGCGCCGAAAGAGAGAAAAAGGAGAAAGGCTCCGAACAGGGAATGCTTGCGGGGTTTCATGGTCGTCTCATCGCTCGCTGTTATTTACTTTTTTATCGCAGCGGTAATGCTAGGGAGGGGCTGGATGGACTGTCTAGTACGGAAGTGGGGTCAATGGTCTGAAATCGATTTCAGATCTCTGAAAACGATTTCATGTGTTTTGGTAAAGTCTATCTCGCAGGGAGTATTGCGAAGTTTCGTGGTACCTTGGTGATCGTTCAGAGCGGGGGCGGCGCGGGTACCTCTTCCCGGGATACGGGCTAGGCGCCCCCCTTAAATACGTCCCTGTACGCTCGTAATCGGCATCCATGCCTCATACGGTCTCGGAAATAGGCACCCATACCGGCCTGGAAACTTCTGCGCGAGATTTCGTTAGGATTTAGGCAGTTTCTTGTGAATGCGGACAGTTCTTCTGAATAAATTCCGCGTGTCCCGGTAGCTTCTGTACAACCTCGTTAATGGCTTTCAAATAGCGCTCGAAATGCGCGCGAGTCACGGCCGGGTCGAATTTATCGATCAGGGCCGAGTATTTCTGCGGCCGCAGCCCCATTCCCTCGCACACCGAGCGCCAGCTGACAGCGGCGAACAGCGGATCCATGGTTTCCGGCAGTTCGCCTTTTACCGCAAAGTAGTCCAGCGTTTCCTGTAGTGACTGCGGCCGTTCCATCTGCTGCCACCAGCGCCAGAAGGGTGTGTCGTCGCGCCGGGTCAGGCAGTAGTGCATGACGATAAAATCGCGGATCTCCTCGTAATCCATGAGCATGCGGCGGTTGTATTCGCGCACCAGCGCTGCGTCGCAGCGGCGGTCGGGGAAGTTGCGCATAAAGTGCACCATACCGCGCACCACCAGGTGAATCGCAGTGCTCTCCAGCGGTTCGATAAAACCGGAGGCGAGTCCCAGCGACAGGCAGTTCGCCTTCCAGCCCTCGCGGCGCACGCCGGTGCGGAAGGGAATGACATGCGGTTCGGTCAGGTGTTTGCCCTCGACGCCGGCGAGCAGCGTCTGCAGTGCCTCGTCATCGCTGCAAAATTTACTGGCATACACATAGCCGTTACCGGTGCGCCGCTGCAGCGGGATACGCCACATCCAGCCGGCGTCCTTGGCGCCGGCGCGGGTGTAGGGCGGGGTATCAGTACTCTCGGTCTGGATGGTTACCGCGCGGTCGCAGGGCAGGTAGTGTGACCAGTCGCTGTAGTCGGTGCCGAGTGTCTTCTCAATCAGCAGGGCGCGGAAGCCGCTGCAATCGATAAAGAAGTCGCCGTGAATCTGTTCGCCGTTCGCCAGCGTCAGGTTATCGATAAAGCCGTCTTGTCGGCACTGGATATCGGTTACGCGTCCTTCGGTGCGCTTTACCCCGTTGTTTTCCGCGTGGCGGCGCAGATAGTCGGCGACCAGTTTGGCATCCAGGTGGAGTGCGTAGCGTGCTTCGCCGATCGGGCTCTGCTGGGCCTGCTGCGGCAGCATAAACTTTTTCTGGCTGGCCATAACGCTGGCCGGGGAGAAATCCTGCAACTCGTAGCCGTCGCCGAGTTGCCGGCTCTTGAGCCACGACTGGTAGAAAACGGTTTCATCCATGCCGGCGCTGATAGTGCCGAACGGGTGGAAGTAGGACTCGCCCTTTACCCGCCAGTCGGAAAATTCGATGCCGAGCTTGAAGCTGGCCTGGGTCTGCTGGATAAAATCGCGCTCGTCGATATTGAGCGACTGCAGTAATTCCAGAAACGGCGGAATCGTCGATTCGCCCACGCCGATGGTGCCGATCTCTTCGGACTCCACCAGCTCTACCTGCAGCTGCTCGCGGGAAAACTGGCTACCCAGTACGGCGGCGGCGATCCAGCCGGCGCTACCGCCGCCGACGATTACAATTTTCCTGATGGGTTGCATGGAGGTATTCATACGGGCTCCGCGGCGCAATGTTGCGCGATAAAGTCGCTGTGGTGCGGGGATTCGTCTGCGGCGCGATGCAGGCTCGCACGCATCTCGGCAAAGCTGTGAATCAGCTGCTGCTCGTCGAAGTTATCCACGCGTTGGTCGTACTGTTCCGGCAGATAGTCGAAGCCGGTAAAAATCGCCAGCCAGCTGGGCTGGTGAAACATTTCCCAGCGATAGTTGACGATATAGCCGCTGGCCTTGAATAGCTCCAGTTTGTGCGCGAGGGTGTCCGGGATCGACATATCGCGGCAGTAGCGCCAGAAATCGCTGTCGTCCCGCGCGGTAGCCTTGTAGTGCAGGATCAGGAAGTCGCGCACCCGCTCGGTTTCGAGCGCGGTAGTCTGGTTGAACTCCTCCACCACGGCCGGGTGGCAGTCGAAGTTGGTGACGAGGGTCTTGATCTTTTCCAGTGCGGTTTCGACCAATGCGATGCTGGTGCTCTCCAGCGGTTCGAGAAAGCCGGCGGCGAGACCGATGGCGATACAGTTTTTGTGCCAGGCCTGCTTGCGCCGCCCCGGCCGAAAGTGCAACTGGCGCGGGGCGTGTAACAGTTCGCCGTCGATGTTCTGCTCGAGGATCTGTTGCGCGTCACTGTCGGAAATATGGCGGCTGCTGTAAACGTGGCCGTTGCCCTGGCGGTGCTGCAGCGGAATCTGCCACTGCCAGCCGGCACTGCGTGCGATGACGCGGGTATAGGGCGGCGGTGCGCCGGTACCGCGGCTCTGCACGGCCAGCGCGCTGTCGCACAGCAGCCACTGGTTCCAGTCTTCATATTCAATACCGAGTGCCTCGCCGAGCAGCAGGGCGCGGAAGCCGGAGCAGTCGATAAACAGGTCGCCGGCAATTGACTGGCCGCACTCGGTAACCACTGAATCGATAAAACCGCTATCCGGATTCAGCGCTACCCGTTCGATCTTCGCGTCGATGCGTGCCACGCCGTTCTTTTCTGCGAAATCACGCATCAGTGCGGCAAAGCGGGTCGCGTCAAAATGCAGTGCCCAGTCGAAGACCGACAGCGTCGACGGCGGCTTGCGGCTCGGCAGGGTGAACTTGTGGTTCTTGGCCAGGGTCACACCGAGAGAGTAATCGCCCAGGTCCGCCGCGGCGCCCATGCGCCGCAGTTTGAGCCAGAACTGGTGGAAATCGATCCCACGCAGCGACTGGCCGTACAGGCCGAACGGATGGATGAATTTTGATCCGGGCCTGTGCCAGTCGCGGAACTCGATGCCCAGTTTGCAGGTGGCGCCGGTAGCGCGGATTACATCCAGGTCCTGCAGGCCCAGCTGGTGATAGAAATTGCGGATGGTGGGGATGGTGGCCTCACCGACACCGACGGTACCGATCTCTGAGGACTCGATCAGTGTGATCTGGGCCTGCGGGCCGAAGTGCTGTTGCAAGCTGGCCGCACTCATCCAGCCGGCGGTACCGCCGCCGACGATAACGATTCTTTTGCACGCTTGCTTTATTTCTGATTTGTTCATTTTGTTATCATTATTTTTATATCAAATAGTCTCATTTGTTTTTTGTTTTTTCAATCTCCTGTTGAATTTCTGTTTGCAATTCTTTCTGTAGTTCTCCATTGAGGATCTTGGCTGTTAGCCTCTTGATTGAGGATTCGGTTGTTCCCGATGGAATAAAGAATGATCCACTGCTTGTATTCATGAAATGCATAAGCATTAATTTTTGTTCTTTTTTTGGTATGGGATCAAGGATCTCCAATGTTCTCTTTAAATAGATTTCATCTTCTTCTCTCTGAACTTCCGTGTTGAAGTTTTCGACGTATATTATTTGTAGGGTTTTGGATAGAGAGTTTATTTTTCTTTTAAGTTTGGATGATTTAGTTAGTATATTTCTTAGTATTTCCAGTTTGCTTCGGTTATGTTTAATCGATTTTTCCATTGACATTATGGATGAATTTGAAAGCCCTGCTTCCTTTAATTGATCTCGCTCTATGTTAAATGCATCTTGGTTTCTCAGGCTCGTGGTTAGTTGCGTTATTGATGCTATTTTGCTGTTTGCAGGTATCGTGTAATTGCCATTTTTAAAGTGGATTATATCGTTCTGTTCTATTTTGGATCCATTTGAAATTGCGTAATCAATGAATCTTCTAAGATCAGATATTGATCTATCTCTTTTTTCGTTTTTAATTATTTTTAGGATCAGGTTTCCATCTTTGTCAAAAGGGCTTTGTATTTTTTCGATTTGCTGAGAAATGTATTGATTGACTTGCTCGTCAGTTTTTCTCTGGTAGAGGTGATCCCGTGCAACTTGCGCAAATATGGGGTTTGCGATAAGAGTCAAAGTTATGATCATTAGTGGTTTCAATTGTTCCTCCTATCGTTGTAAGTAAAACGCGGTTTCAAGTAATAACTGCAATTTCTTCATGCAGCGAGCAAATCGTCCCGCCGCCCCATAAATAGCTCATTTGGCGATCGTCCACCCCTGGTCGCTCTTGGTCTGCTGTTCAGGCGGTCCATGACAAACTGAACCTGCTCATCCGATACCGTACTGAAGTCCGTTCCCTTCGGGAAATATTGCCGAATAAGACCATTGGTATTTTCATTGATTCCACGCTCCCATGATGCATAGGGATGGGCAAAGTAAATATCCGCCTCCAGTCCTTTCGCGATCTCTTCATGACCGGCAAACTCAAGGCCATTGTCGAACGTGATTGTTTTGACTTTCTCCTTAAGGTGTACCATATGCGCAACCGCTGCAGCGGCGAGCAAGTCGGCTCTCTTGCCCGTCAGCAACACAATGACCGTATACAGCGATTTGCGCTCTACCAGGGTCAATAGCGCACCTTTGCGGCCTTTGCCGATGACTGTATCGCCTTCCCAGTCGCCAATTCGGTTACCCAGGTCAACAACCTCAGGGCGTTCATCAATACTCACTCTGTTCTTGATCTTGCCGCGTTGATCGTTGCTGCCGTAACGCTTGCGGTAGGGCTTTGACGCTACTCGCAGATGCGTATACAAATCGCCGCCATGAGCCTTGTCGGCATAGATCAGCTGATAAATTGTCTCATGATGTAAGGAAATACCCGTACACCGTTTCAGATAATCTGCTACCTGCTGCGGGCTTAACTCCTGCCGGAGCAGCGTTTCAATCTGATCACGTACCTCGTCCGTCACCTTCCGAGCCTTGTGGGCCCCATACCGTCTAACATTCGACAGCTTTTGAGCTTGCCCGGGCCGGTACCCTCGTAGCCCTTTGTTGCGACGCAGCTCTCGACAGATCGTAGAGGGATGCCTTTCCAGAAGTTCGGCAATCTCTATTTGCGAGTGCCCGGCTTTCTTCAGACTATAAATCTGGTATCGTTCGTTCTCGGTCAGCTGGTTGTAGCTCATCAGTGCTTTTCTCTTGGCGGGGAGAAGCGCCGACTCTACCAGCTGGCCTCTCTCTTACCAATTGCACTTATTATCCGAAACCGCGAAATATATTCGTATGGGTTTTCTGGTTTTAAGTTTTATACGCAAAAAAAGCCATGGACCAAAGCGCAGGTCCATGACCGAGGAAGGGGAGAAATGCTGATCGAATGCGTTTCTCCACGATGCTCGAGAAGAGAGAGTATTACTTCGCGCAAGGTTCCCGGTTTGCGGGGAACTTCAAACTAAACCTCAGCTTTTCCCGCAAACCGGTTCCCCATTGCTCTTAGAACTTGGCGCGTACACCTAGGGAGTAGCGCGCCTCGTTGTCGTAGACGAGGGAATCCTGCTCAACGCCACTCGCCAGGCGATACACCTCTTTCACATCCTGGCTGGTGAGGTTGGCACCCTGCAGGTAGACGGTCACATTGTCCATTACGTCGTAGCTGACATTGGCGTCCAGGTAGGTTTCTTCCGGCGCGTACTTGGCAAAGTTCAGTGGTCCGTAGGACTGGATAAAGCGCTCACTGCGGTGGTTCATCGCAATCCGTGCCTGCCACTTGTCGTGCTGATACCAGGTGATGAAGTTGTAGGTATTCTCGGAGTTGTTGGCGAACGGGTAGGGTTCACCGGTTACGTCCGAGTGATCGCCGGGTACTTCACTGGGTGAATAGGTATAGTTTGCCTCGACACCGAAGTCGCTGAAGAAGCCGTCGGTGAAGTCGCTCAGGGCCAGCTTGGCGCCGAGTTCTATGCCCTTCACTTCACCGCCTTCACCCACCACCGGGCCGGTGCCACTGATGGAGTAGGTTTTGCCCTTGGAGACCACGTCGATGGTGCCTTCCTTGTTCTCGATAAAGGTATCGATCTTCACCATATAGGCGCCCAGACTGAGCATGCTGGCGTCGCCAAAGTAGTACTCGGCAGACAGGTCGTAGTTCTTGGTGACCCACGGCTGCAGGTTGATGTTGCCCTGTGAGTTCCAGCTGGTGGGGATGCGCTGGGTGGCATCGTCCGGGTCGGGGCCGGTAGTGATGTTCAGGCTGCTGCCATAGCGGTACAGGTCCAGCTCCTGTTTGTTTTTAGCCGCACTCATACGAAACACCAGCTCATCCGTCGCGTTCCAGGCCAGGTTCAGGGACGGCAGGAAATCACTGCGTCTTTGTGTCTCTGTTTTGGTGCCGGTGTAGTACAGCGAGCCGCCGTTGGTGCGGGTGATACCGGTGGCTTCGTAGATCTCTGCCTTGATTTCCGACTCGATCACTTTCAGGCCCAGATTGCCGTACATGGGACCGTACTCGAAGTTGGTGTTGAGGTAGGTGCTGACTTCGTTGAGCGCGATCTTGTAGCTGTTCGACGGTCGCAGGATCTTCTTGATATCGCCGAATGCCTTGCGGTTGAAGGCCTCGGGATTGTCGAAGGTCTTCGGATCCACGGCCCAGAAGCCGGGAATGCCCTTGGCGTAGTCACCGAGATCGGTGACGAACATCAGGTCTTCGCCGTTGTGGTCGAGAGACTGCGGTGGCAGCACATAGTAGGGGGTGAAGGAGGACTCGTCGCCTTCCTGGCCCACCAGGCGTTCGCCGGCAGAGCACTCGGAGCCGGTGCCGCCGCCATCGAACTTCTGGTCGATGGAGCGCCACTGGGCGTAGCAGCCGACCATGTTGCTCGCTTCCGGATGCTCCGGGCTGGTGATGCGGTTGTCAGAGCCCACGTAGAACTGTGCCCAGTAATCGTAATTCTCTACCTCTACACTGCGGCGACTCGGTCGCAGGCCGACTTCCACGTCGGTGATAAACAGGTTGTCGACCTTGTAGTTGCCGCGCAGGTTGATCGCCTGCAGGTCGGCGACAGTATCGTTGTTCAGTTCCAGCTGCTCGCCTTCCATGATCCAGCTGTCTTTGTTGGCCATATAGTCGGCCAGCGTGGCGCCGTCACCGAGACCACCGGCAATTGGCTGATCAAAGCCGGACCAGCTGGCTTTACTGTCGCGGTAGGTCAGCCCCAGGCGAGGATCCTCGTCGTAGCCGAGCGGGTTGGGCAGCACGAAGCGACCACCGTTGACGCCGACCATATCCAGTTTGTCCGGATCCAGGGTCAGGTTGTAGCGATCCACGACATCTGCCGGATAAAAGTGGTTGTCGAGTTTCTGCACGGTGTTGCCACGGAAACTGTTGATACCGCCCTGGGCGGTCCCGAACAACTGGTTGTTGCTGGCAGTGGCAGCGATGGCGCGCAGGCTGCCGGTAAACGGACCCCCGTTGTCGAAGTTCAGCTCCACGTTGAAGTTGGTGGACTCGGTTTCGATCACGCGGTTGGACGACAGTGAGTAGATCCACAGCGGTTCTACATCGAACTGGTCGGCAACAATCCACTGGCGGCCGTCGGCGCCGGTGATGGAATCGCTGGCGCTGGTGGGTGCAGCGATCTGCGCACCACTCCACTCGTTGCTGTAGCGCTCGTGCCACAGCGCCTGGCGCTCGGGGCTGGTGGCGTTCTGGCCCTGCCAGCGGTTGGACAGGTTCAGGCCCACGCGGCGCTGGTATTCGGTGGCGTCGGTATGGAAACCTTCCACCACCAGTTCGAAACCGTCGCCCAGGTTGGCCTGCAGCGACAGGTTGATACCGTCGCGGTTGCGTTCGTTTTCGGCCTTGAACATTTCGTAACCGTGGTTGGAGTTCACCGTCCACTGGCCGGCGAACGGCGAGGCCGGGCCCATTTCCTCGGCTACCGGATCGCCGGCGTGGCCGACATAGTCGTTGGCCAGGTTTTTTTGGCCGGTAACGCCTGACACCATTACCCCGATCGTATCGTTGCGCCAGTTGAGCAGGGCGTTAAAGGTGTTGTCCATTTCACCGCTCAGTTCACCGGTGGACAGATCGTAACCGCTGGCAGTGCTGAGGCCCTCCTCGAAATCCATCGGCCGGAAGGTGCGGATATCCACCGTGCCGGTGATACCGGACACCGAATTGGTGACATCCTGGCTCTTGTAGACGTTGGCGGAGCGCAGCAGCTGTGCCGGTACATCGACGAAGTTCGGCTGTGCCGACGCCAGGTTGCCGGCGGCGAGGAATTGCTCGCCATTCAGCATGACCGCCACCTGCTGCATGCCGCGTACGCTGAGGCTGCCGCCCTCACCGGCGGTACGCTGGATCTGCACGCCGGGAATGCGCTGCAGTGAATCGGTGATGGTAGTGTCCGGCAGTTTGCCGATATCCTCGGCGGCGATGCCGTCGACGATGGTGCGCGCATCGCGTTTGGTATTGATGGCGGTTTGCTGGGCTTCCTTGACGCCGTAGACGGTGACCTCTTCCAGGGCTTTGGGATCCTCCCCGTCCTGGGCCAGGGCTACACCGGCAAAGCCGGCCAGGGCGTAAGAGGCGATTGCGCTCGTCAGGAGCTTCCTTTTAAAACTGGGTGGATGGTTCATGGATTTCCCCTGTAGACCATGCTGTGGTTATTGTTTTGTGCGGGGGGCTATTCCAGACACGGATCGACGATCGCCCGTCGGGACGAGACTGCGCGTAGATATCGTCAGGGTATTCCCCGCTGACAAGATGCTAAGGAGGGCAGGCGGCCGTGGCCGGACTGAGTCGATAGGATCTCATCATCATCTGCTAAACATCGAGATTCGCTAACAGCGACAGCTACTGAAATATTTATTGTCTGTGCCGCTGTTGAAATGATCGTAATGACGCTTTTATAAAAGCGTCAACGGAAAGGCGGGCCTGAAAGGCCTGAAAACGTTTTCCATTCACTGAAAACGTTTTCAGGTCAAATTGAACAAAAATCTGCAAATGACAGGACTGACTGCGGATTGTCAGGAACGAACAGGAGCGATCGTCAGCCGGTGGCGAGCGGTACGGAAACTTCTGCAGGCTGGTCTTGCACGAACAGTGTCGCGATTGCCGCTCCCAGCATCAGCACGCCGGCGAGCACCATGGCATAGATCGTCTGGTCGGCAAAAAAGTGGTGAATCACCAGCGCCAGTGTGCTGGAGGCGAGGATCTGTGGAATCACGATAAAGAAATTGAAGATGCCGGCGTAGACACCCATTTTGTGCGCCGGCAGGGAGCCGGCAAGGATGGCGTAGGGCATTGACAGGATCGAGGCCCAGGCAAAGCCCATGGCGACCATCGGCAGCAATAGCAGGGTGGGATCGTGAATCCAGTAAAACGACATCAGGGCGGTGGCGCCCAGGCATAAGTTGATGCAGTGGCAGATCTTGCGATTGCTCACACGCACCAGCAGCGGAATGGCGACGGCGGCCAGCGCGGCGAAGCCATTGTAGGCCGAAAACAGTACCCCGACCCAGTCCGCGCCGCGGTTATAGGCAGCGCTGTCGGCGGCGAGGGCGCCGAAGTGATAGCTTGCCACCGCCGGTGTACCGTAGATCCACATGCAAAAGAGCGCGAACCAGGTGAAGAATTGCACTACCGCCAGCTGGCGCATCGTGGTCGGCATCTGCATCAGGTCGCGGGTGAACTGGTAGGCAGCATTCGAGGTTGCACCGCGATGGTGCATCCAGCGCGCGCCCAGCTGCAGGGCGCCGAACAGCGCGGCACCCGCGCAGAGGATATGCAGCTGGCGCTCGGCACCGAGCAGCTCCACCAGCAGCGCTCCGACAGCGCCCGCCAGTAGCAGCCCGCCGCTGGCGAAACTGCTGGAGCCGGGTGGCCGGGCTTCGGAGTCAGGGAGCGACACGGCGTTGTCGCCAGAAGCGAGTTCGGCCAGCTGCTGCGGATTGAACTCTCGCGTGCGCAGGGCTGTCCAGATCACGCTGGCCAGCATGATCAGGCCTCCGACATAGAACGCATAGGTCACCGACGGCGCTATGCCGGCGGCGCCGCTGTCGCCGACGGCCAGCCAGTTGTGCAGCATCCAGGGGAGCGCCGAGGCCACCACTGCGCTGACCCCGATAAAGAACCCCTGCATCAGGAAGCCGGTGGAGCGTTGCCGGTCCGGCTGCATATCCCCGAGCAGGGCGATGGCCGGCCCGAGCATGACATTGAGGGAGGCATCCAGAATCCACAGCAGGCCCGCGGCAACCCACAGGCTGGAGGCGTTGGGCATGGCGAACAGGGCCAGGCTCGCGGCCACGGCACCGGCAAGCAAGTAGGGGCGGCGGCGGCCGAAGCGGGTCCAGGTGCGGTCGCTGAGATAGCCGATCACCGGCTGGATCAGCAGTCCGGTGATTGGCGCCGCAACCCAGAGAATCGGAATATCTTCAATCGAGGCGCCGAGGCTCTGGAAGATACGGCTCACGTTGGCGTTCTGCAGGGCGAAGCCGAACTGGATACCGATAAAGCCGAAGCACATATTCCAGATCTGCCAGAAGCTCAGCTGGGGTTTTTGCATTGTCATTGTTCTTGTTGTTCGATGTTGTGCGCGAGAACTTTGTACCGCCCGGTCGCGGCTTGGAGGCGATGGTCGCAGATGCCTGCGTGGTTGCCGTCCCGGTTACCAGTAGGGTGCGTTGTCTGCGGAATGAAAGCAATCATCCCTCCGCAGGCGGTTGCTTTTTCCGGCCGCCTCTCGGGGTGCGGTAACTGGGCAGGCGTCGCGGGGGTGGGGCCCACCCGGCAGGTCTCTGATTGGCAGCTTGTGCCTTTGGCATCTGATGCCGCCGCACGGTGTCGGGGCGGCGGGTGCTGGGGCCTGCACGCTTTTTGTGCGATAATGCGCACCTTGTTGATTTATAAGAATTTTTTCCTTTCCCGCTTTGGCTGGGAAAAGGTGGGATAGGTCATTTTTCACCCCTCAACGAAACTGGGACGACACTGATGAGTCGCGCATCGGAGTATAGGCTGGCGCCAGATAGCGCTATCCTACTCGACCCCATTGGGTAGTAGTCATCTGGCGTAAATAAAGAATAACGACGTGACGATGGGAGAGAGAGCTCCATGAGTAATCAAGCTGGATTTAGGAAAAAATCCATAGCGGCGGCGATTGCCTGCGCGCTGACCGGTACCGCCATGGCGCAGAGCCAAAGCGGCAGCGGGCTGGAAGAAGTGACTGTTGTGGGTATTCGCGGCAGTCTTACCAAGTCGATGGACGTCAAGCGCGATTCTCAGGGGGTGGTGGATGCCATTTCCTCTGAGGATATCGGCAAGATGCCGGATACCAACCTGGCGGAATCCCTGCAGCGTGTCACCGGTGTCTCGATCGACCGCCAGAATGGCGAGGGCAGTCGAGTGACCGTGCGCGGCTTCGGCCCCGACTACAACGTAGTTACCCTGAACGGCCGGGTGATGCCGGCCGCCAATATTGAGGCGACTGGTGCTTCGGCGTCTCGTTCTTTCGATTTTGCCAACCTGGCCGCCGAGAGTGTCAGCGCGGTGGAAGTCTACAAGACCGGCAAGGCCTCTCTGGCAACTGGCGGCATCGGCTCTGTGATCAATATTCGTACAGCCCGTCCGCTGGAGCAGGACGATATGGTGCTGAATCTCAGTGCCAAGACCACCCACGATACCTCCAACAAACAGGGTAATGACTTCACCCCGGAGCTGTCGGGCATCTTCAGCACCAAGTTTGCCGACGATACCATCGGTATCGCGCTGACCGGCTCTTACTCCGAGCGCGACAGCGGCTACGCCAAGTCGGAAACACCTTCCGGCTGGTACACCATCCCCGGTGGTCAGGGTGACTGGGGCTCCATTGCGCCGGACAACCCCAACTTTGAAAATGCGCCGCAGGAAGGTGACGTTTATTCCGTACCGCGTGGTGTCGGCTATGCCTTCGGCGAGCTGCAACGCAAGCGTACCAACGCCCAGCTGACTATGCAGTGGGCCCCGCGTGACGACTTCGAGGCGACCCTGGATTACACCTACGCCGAGCAGGATGTGGAGCAGCAGTACAATGCCATGGGTGCCTGGTTCAACGGCGTACCCGTGTCCGGTTCCTTCACCAAGGGTTCCGGCAATGGCAGCGTGGTCGCACCGATCGTCTACACCGATGGCACAGGTTCCGACGTGACCTTCAATGCCGGTGAGTGGGGCACGGTCAACGATAACAATTCCGTAGGCCTGAACCTGGCCTGGGATCCGACCGATCACCTGAGCCTGGCCTTTGACTACCACAACTCCACGGCGGAGAATGGCGCGAAGGACGGTCGCGGCACCAACAACAGTATCGCTGGTGTCCAGTTCAACCGCGCCGCCACCACAGTGGACTACAGCGGCGACCTGCCCACCACCAGCTTCCAGTACATCGACGGCCAGGGCTTCGATCCTGCGCAAATGCTGACTTCTGGCAGCAGCTTCCGCAACAGCTACATGAAGCACGACATCGAGCAGGCGAAGTTCGACGGTACCTTCAAGCTCGACAACAACGCGGTCAAGAGTATCGACTTCGGTGTGTCCTACCTGGAATCGACCAACCGTTCCGCTTTCGCCAATGCCCAGCGCGATACCTGGGGTGGTTACGGTTCACCGGCGGATTACCCGGATGATATCTTCGTACAGAAGAGCATGGCCGACGCGCTGGATCAGTTCAGTAGTGCCGACAGCCCCAATATGACCCCGTACTATTACGCGGCGGACTTCCAGGGCATGATCAATGCGATCTCGGCCATCGCTGCGGCCAACGGCGAGACCATTAGCCCCTGTGGCACCGTGCTGTGTGCCAGCGACGACTTCACCACCGACCGCACCGCAGTGGAGACGCAGCAGGCCGCTTACGCGCAGGTCAACCTGGCCTGGGACGAAGCTGCGATGCCGATGCATCTCTCAATGGGGCTGCGCTTCGAGGACACCAAGGTGGATGCCAAGGCGAAAGTGCCGGTCTACGACTCGATCGTTTGGGCTGCCGACAATGAGTTCGTGGCGCAGACCAGTGGCCTGGGCTTCAGCCAGCAGGAAGGTGGCTACAGCAACTGGCTGCCGAACATCGACTTCGATATCTCGCTGAGAGACGACGTCATTGCTCGCGCCTCCGTCAGCAAGACCATCACGCGTCCGGGCTACGCCGATATCCAGGGTGGTCAGACTATCAACCCGCTGCTGCGCTTCAACGGCGGCACCGCCTCGCGCGGCAACCCGGATCTGGATCCTTTTGAGTCCACCAACTTCGACCTATCTGCGGAGTGGTATTACGGCGATAGCAGCTACGTATCCGCCGGTTACTACCGCAAGGATGTGAAGAACTTCATCGGCCAGAGCTCTTTCACGGAGACCACTTTCAATCTGGCGCACCCGGCGCAGGGGCCGCGCTATGAACAGGCGGTTGCCGATCTGGGTACTGATGATCCGGCCCAGGTACGCGCCTACATGGAATCCCTGTACGGTGCACCGGTGGTGGGTTCTGCGGCGGAAGGAGATGCGGCGGCGGAATTTACTGTGATCGCCCCGGTTAACGCCAAAAGTGCCACGATCGATGGCTTTGAAGTGGCCGTGCAGCATATGTTCGGCGACTCCGGCTTCGGCAGCATTGTCAACCTGACCACGGTCAATGGCGATATTTCTTACGACAACTTCAACACTAACAAGTGTGATGGCTGTGAGAACCAGTTTGCACTGCTGGGCTTGAGTGACTCTTTCAACGTCATCGGTTTCTATGACAAGGACGGCATCCAGGCACGTATCGCCTACAACTGGCGTGATGACTTCCTGACCAATACGTTTGACGGTAACGGGGAGCGCAACCCTGTGTACACCGAGGCCTACGGGCAGTGGGACGCGAATGCCAGCTACGACATTCGGGAAGACCTGACCGTATTCATCGAAGGCATCAACCTCACCAACGAGACCCAGCGTTTGTATGGTCGTGATAAGCATATGATGATTGGCGCCATTCAAACCGGGGCGCGTTACAACCTCGGCGTGCGTTACAACTTCTGAGGCATCGGCCGATGAGGTTTCGCCATCAGGGGGCGGTTGGCCGCCCCCTGATGGCGCATTTACATTGGCGTGAAGGTTTACGTTAATGTAGTTTTAAGCTTTTCTGATGTGGTAAAGGCTCTGCAATGCAACAGGCACCATTATCCATTCTGGTGTTGGGCGGTGGCGCTGCCGGCTGGTTGACGGCTGCCTTGTTGGCGGCGGAACACGGCCGCAATCGCGGCGGTCACTGTGATATTGCAGTGGTTGAATCGCCCAACGTCCCCACGATCGGGGTCGGCGAGGGTACCTGGCCATCCATGCGCGAGACCCTGCGGCGCATCGGCCTTCCCGAGCGGCGCCTGTTTGCCGAGTGCGACGCCTCCTTCAAACAGGGTTCCCTGTTTACGTCGTGGCACACCGAGAGTGCGCACGATCGCTACTACCATCCCTTTTCACTGCCGCATGGCTACTTCGAGCTGGACCTGGCGCGACAGCCGGGAACTGACGACTACGCCCATGCGGTGACGCCGCAGGCGGCTATCTGCGATGCGGGCATGGCCCCCAAGCAGCTCGCCACCCCCGAGTATGCCGGAGTGCTCAACTACGGCTATCACTTCGATGCCGGCAAGTTCGGCCGCTGCCTGCGCGACCATTGCGTCTCGCAATTGGGCGTGCAGCACCTGTCGGCCGAGGTCGAACAGGTGGAGGGCGCCGCGGACGGTTCGGTCGCGGCACTGCACACGCGCGAAGGGCAGCGCCTGGCCGCCGATTTGTTCGTGGATTGCTCTGGCAATTCCGCGCTGATAATTGGCGACCATCTTGGCATTCCCTGGGTGAGCAAGGCTTCGGAGCTGTTCAATGATCGAGCGCTGGCGGTGCAGGTGCCACACGAGTCCGCCGCGGCACCCATCGCCTCGGTCACCCGCTCGACCGGATTAGCCAACGGTTGGGTTTGGGACATCGGCCTGCCCACACGCCGTGGTATGGGCTACGTCTATGCCAGTGACTTTACCGACGACGAGACCGCAGAAGCGCATTTCCGCGATTTTCTCGCGCGGGAAGCGGCGATTGCCAATGCGGCGGAACTGTCCGTCCGCCAACTGCGTTTCGCACCGGGCCATCGCTCGGTATTCTGGCAGCGCAACTGCGTTGCCGTGGGAATGGCTGCCGGATTTATCGAGCCACTGGAGGCTTCGGCACTGGCGCTGATCGAACAGTCCGCCGGACTGATACGCGACTTCCTGCCGGCGCAGTTCGATCAGATGGGGATCGCGGCCAAGCGCTTTAATCGCCAGATGCTGGCGCATTGGGACCAAATCATCGAGTTCCTGAAGCTCCACTATGCCGTGTCAACGCGTTCGGACTCCGAATACTGGCGCGCCCACCGGGAACCGCAGACCTGGCCCGAATCCCTGCGTGAAAACCTGGCCCTGTGGCGGCACCGTGCACCGGCACGTCAGGACTTTCCGCTAGCGCAGCCCCTGTTTCCTCCTGCAAGCTATCGCTATGTGCTGCATGGGATGGGATATCCGTGCGATTTCGTCCGCGCGCCGCGTGCGGACGACAACCTCGAGCTGGCGCGCGCAAAGCTCGCCGAAGTGCAGCGGCAAGTGGCCAGCTTCCGCAATGGACTGCCGGGTAACCGTGAGCTGATTGAACAGTTGATCAACGGCGCCCATCCGAGGGTGCACGTCGAATGAAATATCCCGAGTTTATTCCCGCAGTTGAGACGAGAGAGGATGTTTCCCCAGAGGAGGTAGCGGCGATTGTCGCCGGTCGTACGACGCCCCTGCTGATGAAGGGCACACTGGCACACTGGCCCATGGTAAAGGCGGCCCGTGCGGGACAGCTGGCCGATTACCTGACGCCTTTTGACCAGGAGAGGCCGTTGGTGTTGTTCCGCGCGGGCGCGGAAACTGGTGGGCGAATTTTTTACAACGACAAGTTGGACGGTTTCAACTTCGAGCGCGCCACCGGTCAGCTGCTACCGACGCTGCGACAGCTCGAGAGCGGTGCCTACGGCGATGACTGCTGTTATGTGGGCTCGACACCGGTCGATCACCATCTGCCGGGCCTGCGCGCGCAAAATGATCTCGACCTGCCCGACTGCGAACCACTGGTGTCCCTGTGGTTTGGCAACCGCACGCGCATTGCCGCGCATTTTGACCTGCCGGACAACCTGGCCGGTGTGGTGGCGGGGCGCCGCCGCTTCACGATATTTCCGCCGGATCAGGTGGCTAACCTCTACCCGGGTCCGCTGGACTTTACCCCGGCAGGGCAGGCGATCAGTATGGTGGATTTCTACGCGCCGGATTTTGAGCGCTTTCCGCGATACCGCGCGGCCCTGGATGCGGCGCAGGTGGCCGCGATGGAGCCGGGGGACCTGCTCTATCTGCCCAGTATGTGGTGGCACCAGGTGGAGGGGCTCGACGACTTGAACGTACTGGTGAACTACTGGTGGCGCGCGACGCCCGCCTGGGCGGGACTGCCATTCGATGCGCTGATGCACGCCCTGGTTACGATTGGCGGACTGCCGCAGGCGCAGCGCCAGGCGTGGGGCCATTTATTTGAGCACTTCGTGGTAAACCGCACAGATTCGGCCGCGCATATCCCCGAAGCCAGGCGCGGGGTGTTGGGAGAACTCGACCGCGAAACGGTTGAGGGATTGCGGAAACAGCTGATCGACAGACTGCAGCGGATGCCTTGAGTCGAGAAAAGGCGAGCCAATAACAAGGCGAGGTAATAATGAGTCAAGCCATCAAGAAAATTGTAATTGCCGGCGGCGGTACCGCCGGATGGATGACGGCCGCCGCCCTGTCGAAATTGATGGGCGGCAAACTGGACATCACCCTGGTGGAGTCCGAGGCGATCGGTACCGTCGGTGTGGGCGAAGCCACTATCCCCACGCTGGTGTTTTTCCACCGCCTGCTGGGCATTGATGAGGCAGAGTTTCTTGCGGCGACCCAGGGCACCTACAAACTGGGTATCCGTTTTGAAAACTGGCGCGACCGCGGCAAAGACTACCTGCACGGGTTCGGTGTCACCGGCCAGGATTGCTGGGCCTGCGGTTTCCAGCACTTCTGGATGCGCGGCCGGCAACTGGGGTTGGCCGGGGATTTTGGCGAATATTGCCTGGAGCGCCGCGCGGCGGAGGCACACCGGTTTTCCCACCTGCCGAATAACGGCCTCAACTACGCCTTCCACTTTGATGCCAGCCTCTACGCGGCCTACCTGCGCGAGTTCAGCGAAGGCAATGGGGTCAAGCGCGTGGAGGGCAAGATCGACCAGGTACTGCTGCGGCCCGACAACGGATATATCCGTGCCCTCAAGCTGGATTCGGGGCGTGAACTGGACGGCGATTTCTTTATCGACTGTACCGGGATGCGCGCCCTGTTGATTGAAAAGGCCCTGCACACGGGGTTCGAGTCCTGGTCACACTGGCTGCCGTGCGACACCGCGGTGGCCGTGCAGACCGAAGCGGTGGCACCGCCGGTTCCCTTTACCCGCTCCATCGCCCGCGAGAGCGCCTGGCAGTGGCGCATCCCGCTGCGCCACCGGGTGGGCAATGGCCTCGTCTATGCCGGTAACTATCAATCCGATGAGTCGGCGCGTGAGCAGCTACTGGACAATATCGACGGCAAGCCGCTGACCGATCCGCGGGTCATCAAATTCCAGACCGGGCGCAGGCGCAAACAGTGGAATAAAAACTGCCTGGCCGTAGGGTTGTCCAGCGGCTTTCTGGAGCCACTCGAGTCCACCAGTATCCACCTGATCCAGCAGAATATTGTGCGCTTCCTGCGCTTCTTCCCGCAGGCGGAAATCCGTCAGGCGGAAGTGGATGAATTCAACCGCCAGTCAGATTTCGACGTGGAGCGTATCCGCGACTTCATCATCCTTCACTACAAGGTCACCGAGCGCCAGGATACGGAGTTCTGGCGATACTGTCGGCAGATGGACATTCCCGACAGCCTGGCCAACAAGATCGACATCTTCCGCGAGACCGGCCACGTGTTCCGGGAGGGAGCTGAGCTGTTCGTGGACTCCTGGCAGCAGGTCATGCTCGGTCAGGGGCTGATGCCGGAGCGCTACCACCCGCTGGTCGATACCATGCCCGAGAGTGAGCTCGCGGAATTTCTGGCGCAGATCAAGGGCAATGTTGATAAAAACCTCGCCGGCCTGAAAGAGCACAACGAATATCTGGATAAACTTTTGTCCGGGAAGTTACGCCGGGCAGGGTAAGTGGAGCGAGGGCTGGCCGGGGAGAGCGTTGCCACGAAGCAGTACCGGGCTGGGTAGAAAAAATGCCCGCTTAGATACGCTTTGCGACGGTCGCGCCGATGGCCAGTGGCGACGGAGGAACGGCGCTTGAGGCAGGCGGTCGTTCCGACTGCTGCCAATTTCTGCACTGGGAAGTTCCGCACCGGCTCGGTGTAACTGCAGCGCGCTCTTTGGTTGGCGGAGGTCACTCGGGCGAACCCCTGCGCAGCTGTGCCTGCCCCGGACGTTGGTCGCCGAAGAGCGAAACAATTCGCGGATTCGGGTATTGTCCGCCGGCTTCACGGGCTGTCTCACCTTCGTCCACCGTCCCCCCAGAACCGCCGAGCGCAACCGGAAAGTGTTGTTACCTCCGTCGTGGCTCCATCTGCGGCATCATTCCTCGTGACAGGCCGGTTGGCCGGCCCTCCCCGGGTTATACCCCGTCCCATTTTGGGTTTTGATGAAGCTGGCAAGGTGGTCCGCACCATTTTGGCCGCAAGATTCAAAGTGGGACGACCCGCTGTGGGGCAGTGCGTATAAACAATCCGGAACAATGCCGGGAGCCGCGCGTTCCGGGCGATTACGAGATACAAAAATAACAGGAGTCCTGCGGTGATAAAGAAGCGAATTTTGCTGGGGGCGATCTCCGGCCTGATAGCGGGTGGTGGCCTCGTCGGCTGTGGTGAGTCGAAGACTGGGGGGAGCACGCAGGCAGGCACGCCGAGCTCCGACAGCGTGCAGGTTCGGGCTGACTGGCCGCAACTGACCAGCAAGGTCGCCAAAGATCCGGTCCTCGAGGCCCGCATCGATGCTCTGCTCAAACGCATGACCCTGGAGGAAAAAGTCGGTCAGCTGATACAGGTCGAGATCAAGCAGGCCACGCCGCAGGATGTGCACAAGTATCATGTGGGTTCAGTGCTGAACGGCGGTGGTGCCTTCCCCAACAATGACAAGCACGCATCGATCAGTGACTGGGTAGCGCTGGCCGATGCGTTTTACCGCGCTTCCACCGACACCAGCGACGGTGGCGTGGGTATTCCGGTGATCTGGGGCACGGATGCGGTGCACGGTCATAACAATGTGATTGGTGCGACCCTGTTTCCGCAAAATATCGCCCTGGGCGCCACCCGCGATCCCGACCTGATGCAGAAAATCGCCACCGCCACTGCCGAAGAAGTTACCGCGACCGGTATTGACTGGAGTTTCGCTCCGACGTTGGCAGTCGCACAGGACGACCGCTGGGGTCGTACCTATGAATCCTTTTCCGAGGACCCGGCCGTGGTGCAGAGCTACGGCGGCCGCATGGTTACCGGTCTGCAGGGGGCGGCGCAGAGCGACGACTTCCTCGATGGTGGCCACGTCATCGCCACCGCCAAGCACTTTATCGCCGACGGCGGCACACGCGATGGCGTTGATCGCGGCGATGCGCAGATCAGCGAGAAGACGCTGCTGAAAATCCATGCGCCGGGCTATTTCTCCGCGATTGAAGCCGGCGTGCAGACCGTCATGGCCTCGTTCAGCAGCTGGCAGGGCCACAAGATGCACGGCAACAAATACCTGTTGACCGATGTGCTGAAAGGCCGCATGGGCTTTGACGGCTTTGTCGTCGGTGACTGGAATGGCCACGCTTTTGTCGATGGCTGCAGTGCGGTGAGCTGTCCCGCCGCAATCAATGCGGGGCTCGACATGTTTATGGCGGCGGAACCCGGCTGGAAACAGCTTTACGCAAACACCCTTGCCCAGGCCAAGGACGGCACTATCCCGCAGGAACGTCTGGACGACGCGGTGCGTCGCATCCTGCGGGTCAAGATGCGCGCCGGCCTGTTTGACAAGGGTGCGCCTTCCACCCGTCCGCTGGTTGGCCAGGCCGATGTAATCGGTTCGCCACAGCACCGTGCCATTGCTCGTCGCGCAGTGCGCGAGTCACTGGTACTGCTGAAAAACCATAATGCCCTGTTGCCACTCAATGCGAGCTCCAAGGTATTGGTGGCTGGTGACGGCGCCGACAATATCGGCAAGCAGGCCGGTGGCTGGACCATCACCTGGCAGGGTACCGGCAACCAGAACAGCGATTTCCCCGGTGCCACCTCGATCTATGGCGGTATCGCCGCGGCGGTCAAGCAGGCGGGCGGTCATGCCGATTTGAGCGAGGATGGCAGCTATACCGATAAGCCGGATGTCGCCATCGTCGTATTTGGTGAGAACCCCTATGCGGAAGCGCAGGGCGATATTGCCAACCTGGATTACCGTGGCGACAGCGACCTCGCGCTGCTGAAAAAACTGCGCGGTGAGGGTATTCCGGTGGTATCCCTGTTTATCACCGGCCGCCCGCTGTGGGTAAATCCGGAGATCAATGCGTCGGATGCCTTTGTCGTGATCTGGCAGCCCGGCACCGAGGGCGAGGGCGTTGCCGATGTGCTGTTCCGCAAAGCCGATGGTGAGGTGCACTACGACTTTACCGGCAAACTGCCCTTTACCTGGCCGGATTCGGCGGTACCAACGCCGCGCAATATTGCCCGCAAGGCCGCCGACCCGGCCGACTATCACGCCCAGTATGCCTACGATTTCGGTCTCAGCTACAGCGATACCGATGTGGCCGCGGCACTGCCGGAAGACAGCGGCCTGCAGGCTCCGAGTGCCGACAGCGAGCTACAGGTGTTTGCCGGTCGTGCGCTGGATCCCTGGAATCTGGAAGTGGTGGACACCGCCAACCATCGTCGCGCAATAACCAGCAGTGTGACGGAAATGGCCGGTATCCGCGTGCAGGCCGTGGGTCGCAATATGCAGGAGGACAGTCGCCGCCTACAGTGGAGCGGGCAGGGAGCGGCCAGTGTCGGTCTCTTCTCCAGTCAGCGCACCGACCTGAGCAGCTACCTGAAATCCGACGGCGCTCTGGTCTTTGATGTCAAAGTAAACAGCGCGCCGAGCAGCGATGTGCGCGTGGGTATGTCCTGCGGTATCGACTGCCTGGCCGAGCAACCGATCACCGATCTGTTGCGCAGCACCAAGCCGGGCGAGTGGCGCAGCGTGTCTGTGTCGCTGCAGTGTCTGGCGGACAAGGGCGCGCAGTTGAATATGGTGCTGTCGCCGTTTTATATGGTGACGGAAGGCGCCATGGATGTGTCCGTCAACAGCATCCGCGTGGCCAGTGATGTCGACGCGGATATCAAGTGCGGTTGAGCGGAACGGCCATCAAGATTGCCGCAACCGTTATCCGGTTGCGGCGTCCGCGGGCAAGTACCCTCGGATGGGAGAATGACGGGGTCTCCCGCGGTATTGTGAATATATCGGCTCGCGGGCATTCGCGGTGCGGTTTCGAGATTTAGTGAGAGCGTTGCGGTCCCGGTAACCGGGGCCGCAATATTGCAGGAGCGGCCGCTGGTCGCGATCGGAAGTGGCTCGCTGCCACTGTTGGTCGCGGGTAGTGGCCGCTTTTTTATTGGCGTTTGTCAGTGGGCCGGGGCCGTGGGGCTGCCACCCTGCTGGGATTGTTTACGGTATTCGGTCGGCGACATGCCCACCAGGCGGCTGAAGAAGCGGTGGAACGCGGATTTACTGTTAAAGCCGGACTGCAGCAGGATATCCAGAATGGTCATCTCCGCGTTGTGCGGATCCGCCAGCAGTGTCTTCGCCTCCTCGACGCGGTAAGAGTTGACGAACTCGAAGAAGTTGGTGCCGAAGTGCTTGTTGATCACTGCAGAGACTTCTTTTGCCGGCAGCTCCACGCGCGCAGAAAACTGTTCCAGGTTCAGGTTTTTCTTGAGATAGGCCTTCTCTGTTTCCATCGCTTTGCGCACCCGGTCGATTGCGCTCTCGGATGGCTCGTCTTCCGCCATTTCGCGATTGCGCTCGGGCTTGGTGACCAGCAGCTGGTGCGCATAGGTGAGCGAGTAGGCGAAAAACGCGTTGATCAGGATAAAGGTGATGTAGTTGTCGGCGATGCCCAGGTAGTCGGCGGTCTCGCCGGAGGAGAACTTGGCCACCACGTGTACCAGCATGGTCCAGCCCCAGCTTAGCAGTACCCCGAGAGTCAGGTTGTGCAGCCAGTTGAGCTCGGTGGTGGAAAAGTGGGAGTACTCGTCTTTGAGTTCGCCGCTATAGCGGCGTGCCAGCAGCGCGGCCGCCGCGGCGTAAAGCAGCGGTATCAGGGTGGAAATATCCCAGATCAGGTCGACGATCTTCGGTGAGAAGCCCTGGCCGGCGATGGCGATGTGACGCAGGTTGTCACTGCTCAGGTCGAAGATGGCAATACACAGCACCAGCACCAGCGCCGGCAGCAGATGCAGGGCGTGGCGCCACTGCAGGCGCAGGTTCTGCTGGGTCAGTGCCGAGACATACAGGTAGATGGCCGGCCCTTTGAGCATCAGGCTGGCGAACAGGAAGTAGGGCAGTAATACCTGGTCGAGCAGGTGAGGCAGCTCGAACTGGTCGTTCCACAGGATCAGTGTGCAGGCGGAGGCCACACCGACGATGACCAGGAAGGCCATCAGCAGCCGGCCATAGGTGCGCTCGCGCAACGGCAGCACCAGCTGGAAGATGCACAGCAGCAGGCACTCCGCAGTGGTCATCAGCAGCACCACGTCGGGAATATTGAAGATATAGGCTTTCATCAGCGCTTGATTCGGTGTTGTTATCAGTCTGGTGGGACTTTTTAGTTGGCGTTCAGTATAGAGAATAACCAGCGGCAAGCCTATCCCGCACGCTGACCCGCCGGACTTCCCCGTGGTGCCGGCAAAGTGGCAACGCCCAGTTTCTCCCCGGGGCCCAAAGTGGGCCGACAGTGGCCGCGGCGGCGGCGATGATAGCGTCGTGGTTGATGCCCATAGGCGAGAGGTGACTCCCGCTCTCTGCATTCATCATTCTTCTTCTATATGCTTGAGCCGGCCCCGTGCCGGCTTTCTTTTTGCCCCCGCCCCGCCCGTGTGCCAAGTTTGCAGTGCCGCGCTGATAACAGGCAATTGCCAGCCTGTCCTCCCCCCGCGCCCGGAGTGAGTAAATATTCAAATGGTAGCGGTCACATTTTAGGGTGGTATTTTTGCCAGCGAGGCCGTAACTTATACCGCCGTTTGACGGGGACCGAGTAAAAGGAAGCAGAATAATGACCAGCATCGTAGCGGATATCGGCGGTACCAACGCCCGTTTTGCCATCGCCAGCCCCGCCGGCGACGGCTACAGGCTGGAAGCGCTGAAGGTGGTCGATTGCCAGCGATTTGCCGACTTCGATGCCGCTCTGCACCACTGGCTGGACGGCCTCGACCAGCCGGCCCCCTGGCGCGCCTGTATCGCCGCGGCCGGGCCGGTTGAAAGGACCGCGGCCGGTGGTCGCGTCTATATGACCAATCTCGGCTGGAGTATCTGTGCCGAGGCGCTGCGCGCGGAATTCCAGTTCGAGCAGGTGGAATTGATCAATGATTTTGCCGCGCTGGCTCAGTCCCTGCCCCTGCTGAGTGTTGGCGACTACGCGGTGCTGCGCGATGTGCCGCGCGTCGAGGGTGCGGCCATGGCGGTGCTCGGTCCCGGTACCGGACTGGGGGTGGCCGGCCTGGCGGCGGAAAACGGCCGCTGGCATGTTATGGCCGGTGAGGGCGGGCACGCCAACCTGGGGGTTGGCAGCGAACGCGAGCTGCAGCTGCTGCAGTTCATGATGCGCGAGCGCTGCCCGGTGTTTAACGAGTGGGTGCTGTCCGGCAGTGGCCTGGTCAACCTGTACCGCGCCGTCTGTGCGCTGCACGGCCGCCCCGCCGAAGACTACACGCCACCGGATGTGGGCCGTCACGGTCTGGATGGCTCGGACCCGCTGTGCCGCGAGACCTTAATCGATTTCCTCAACTTCCTCGGCAGCGCCGCCGGCGACACCGCCCTCTACCTCGGTGCTCGTGGCGGAGTTTTCATCGGTGGTGGTATACTCCCGCGGATTGCCGAACTGCTCCCCGAGAGTGCCTTCGAGCAGCGCTTCCTGGCCAAGGGCAAGGTGGAGAACTGGATGGAGACCGTCCCCCTCTACGCCCTCAAGGCGGGCTACCAGGCGCTGCTCGGCGCTGCCGCGCATCTTGGGGATTGCTAAGGCAATGTGAAAACATGAATTAAATCAAGCGTTTACGGTGTTGTATGGTGTCTCCGACGGAGACGCCAGGGATTCTCCCGCCTCCTCCCCCCTCGGGGGAGGATGTGATGGACTTCGGGCAGGCCTAGGATTCAGGGTCTCACCATAACGATAAGTCCAGGGAGAAGATGATGAGTCTATCCAAATATGGCAAAGCGGGTTTCCGCCCGACCTTGCTGTCTGTCGCTATTGCTGCCACTGCGAGCGTTTCGCTGCCGGCTTTCGCGGCTGACGATGAAGCTGCTTCCAAGTCGCTCGAAGAAGTGACCGTTACCGGTTTCCGCAAGAGTGTGATGGATTCCATCGACACCAAGCGCGATGCCAAGGCCGTGGTTGAGGCCATTTCCGCGGAAGATATCGGCAAACTGCCGGATTCCTCCATCGCCGAGGCGATTTCCCGCCTGCCGGGCCTGGCGTCCCAGCGCCTGGATGGTCGCGCCAGCCGCGTTACCATCCGCGGTTTCGGTGAGAACGAGAGCGCCACCACCTTCAATGGCCGCGAGCAGGTCTCCATCGGTGACAACCGCGGTGTGGAGTTCGATCTCTACCCGTCTGAAATCATGAGCGGCGTCACCGTTTACAAGACCCCGACTGCCAGCCTCGGTGCCGAGGGCATCGCCGGTGTGATCGACATGCAGACGGTCAAGCCGCTGGATCGCCACGAGCGCACCATCAAGATCAACACCCAGTACGAGATGACCGGCTTCGACAAGCTGAATCCCGATGGCGAAGACTCCGGTCACCGCGCCACCATCTCCTACATCGACCAGTTCGCCGACGACAAGATTGGTGTGGCCTTCGCCTACAACACCATGAGCTCGCCGAACCAGGAACAGCGCTGGAACTCCTGGGGTTACCCCGAGTTCACCGCCGATGACGGCAACACCTACTCCATCCTGGGCGGTGCCAAGCCGTTCGTGCGCTCCTCCGTGCTGGACCGCGACAGCGCCATGCTGGTGGTGGAAGCCAAGCCGAACGACAAGCTGCACATGACGTTCGATAGCCTGTACGTGGACTTCTCCGACCAGAAGATCCTGCGCGGTATCGAGATTCCGTTCGCCTGGGGCCAGGGCTCCATCAACCCGGACACCGCCGTCGTTGATCCGGCCAGCGGCTTTATTACCAGCGCCACCACTGAAGGCCAGCGCGTCGTTGTGCGCAACGATATGGAAAACCGCGACGCCACGCTGCAGTCTTTCGGTTTCAACACCAAGTACGATTTCAGCGACGACCTGCAGCTGGAATTCGACGCCAGCCACTCCGCAGTTCAGCGTGATATCTGGAGCTTCGAGAGCTATTCCGGTACCGGCCGCGGCGACAGCAACGGTGCTGCCGACAACCTGACCTACACCTTCGACGGCGGCAATACCGGTGCGCACTTCGACCACCAGCTGGACTACGGCAACTACGACCTGATCAAGATGGGCGGCCCGCTGACCTGGGGCTGGAGCTCCGCACTGAACGACAAGTACGGCATCACCGGCACCGAATGGGAAAATGCGGCGCAGGACGGCTTCCTCAATGCGCCGGAAATCGACGACGAGCTGAACTCCTTCAAGGTCGCCGCCAAGCAGATGGTCGACGCCGGTTTCGTCAACCAGATCAGCTACGGCGTGTCCTACCGCGATCGCCAGAAGAGCAAGAAGTCCAAGGGTTACTTCATGACCCTGAGCAACTTCGACGGCACTTCGGAAGGCATGCTGACCGTGCCGGAACAGTACCGCCTGGGTACCGTGTCCCTGGACTTCATCGGCATGGGTGACATGATCGCCTATGACTCCGCGGCCATGCTGAAAGATGGTTACTACAACCTGACCGATGAATCCCTGACCAACATCAGCCACCTGACCAAGTCTTACAAGGTGAATGAGACGGTGACTGCGGCGTTCGCCCAGGCCGATTTCGAAACCGAAGTGGCGGGCCTGCCGCTGACCGGTAATGCCGGCCTGCGCTACGTGCATACCGAGCAGGGCTCCCAAGGCTACAAGGGTAATATCAATGCCGATGGGCTGGTCGAGACCATCCCCACCGATATCACCCACAGCTACAACAACCTGTTGCCGAGCCTGAACCTGGCGCTGGCGCTGGACGAGCAGCAGACTCTGCGCTTCGGTGCGGCCAAGACTATCTCCCGCGCGCGTATGGACGAAATGAATGCCTCCATGCGCGTCGAATACACGCCCCGTTCACCGGACGATAACGGCAATGTGTGGAAGATCAGCGGCGGCAACCCGTACCTGGAGCCGAAGGAAGCGGTCGGTGTGGATCTCTCCTACGAGAACTACTTCAGCGATGAAGGCTACTTCTCCGTGGCGCTGTTCTGGAAAGACCTGAAGAGCTGGAACTTCTCCAACAGCTACGAAGAGCAGCTGAATACCGTTACCGATCCGGCCAGTGGTGTGACCGCTGAAAATGTCACCGCGACCCACTCTGAAAAATCCAACGGTGGCGGCGGTACCCTGACCGGTTACGAAATCTCCGCAACCCTGCCGTTCAACATGTTCAGCGAGAGCCTGGATGGTTTCGGTCTGCTGGCCAGCCACACCGGCGTAACCTCTGATATTCAGGACATCAACGGCAACGATTACCAGCTGCCGGGTCTGTCCGAGAATATCGATTCCATGACCCTCTACTTCGAGAAGTACGGTTTCTCCGCCCGCACCAGCATGCGCAAGCGCTCCGACTTCAAGGGCGAGGTCTACGGTATCGGCTTCGACAGCCAGCAGGTGGACGTACTGGGTGAGACCCTGGTCGACGCGCAGATCGGTTATGATTTCAGCGACGCTGGCATCAGCGGTCTGGAAGGCCTGTCCGTGTTCCTGCAGGGGCAGAACCTGACCGACGAGCCGTTCACTACCCTGAGTGGTGACAACGCGCTGCAGGTTCGCGACTACCAGAGCTACGGCAAAACCTATCTGCTGGGCTTCAGCTACCAGCTGTAATCCCCGCTGACAGGCATTAGCCTTAAAAGCCCTTGCGATCCTGTATTGCAAGGGCTTTTTTATTTTCCGTATTCGGGAATCTCCGCGCAGGGGATGCCACAGGTTTCAGGAAGCAATGAACGAGAGCAAGATTGAGAGGCTGGTGATTGTCGGTGGCGGTACCGCCGGCTGGATGACCGCCGCGCTGATGGCCAAAGTCCTCGGCAGAGCCATTGATATCGTCCTGGTCGAATCGGACAAGATCGGCAGTGTCGGCGTCGGCGAGGCCACGATCCCGCCGATCCTGCACTTCAACCGCGCACTGGGACTGGACGAGCGCGAGTTCCTGCGCGAGACCAAGGGCACCATCAAGCTGGGTATCCAATTCGAAAACTGGTGGAAAACAGGCGAAAGCTACATGCATGCCTTCGGCACCATCGGCAAGAATTTCCCCCTGTGTGATTTCCACCACTACTGGCGCCGCAGCCAGCAGGGCGCCACGCCCGCGAGCCTATGGGATTACTCGCTCAACTACCAGGCTGCCATCCACAACAAATTTGCCCACCTGGCACAGATTCAGGGCACCAGCCTGCCGGGGCTGACCTACGCCTATCACTTCGATGCCGGGCTCTATGCGCGCTTCCTGCGCCGCTACAGCGAGCGCAGTGGTGTGCGGCGCATCGAGGGCACGGTTGACCATGTGCAGCGCCATCCCGACAGCGGGCATGTGGACAGTCTGCTGCTGGAAAATGGCGAGCGCATCGCCGGCGACCTGTTTGTCGATTGCACCGGCATGGCCGCGCTGCTGATCGACAAGACTCTCGGTGTGGACTACGAGGACTGGTCCCACTGGCTGCCCTGCGACCGGGCGCAGGCGGTACCGAGCGCCGCGCCGCGCGCGCCGGCGCCCTACACCCGCGCCATTGCCCACGCCGCCGGCTGGCAGTGGCAGATTCCACTGCAGCACCGCACCGGCAACGGCCTGGTGTATTCGAGCGCGCACTACAGCGATGAACAGGCGCGGGAAATCCTGTTGAGTCACCTCCCCGGGGAGGCGCTGGCGGAGCCGAAAACCATCGCGTTTCGCACCGGGCGCCGGCGCGAACCCTGGCACAAGAACGTGATCAGTATCGGGCTTTCCAGCGGTTTCCTGGAGCCGCTGGAATCGACCAGCATCCACCTGATCCAGACCGCGGCGACGCGACTCGCCAAGCTGTTCCCGCACCGCGGCATCCAGCCCGAGGAAATAGCGGAGTACAACCGCCAGTCGCAGGTGGAAATGGAGCGCATCAGGGACTTTATCATTCTGCACTACAAGGCCAACGCGCGGCACGACAGCGATTTCTGGCGGGCCTGCGCCACGATGGATGTGCCGGACGGTTTGCGTGAAAAAATGGCGCTGTTCGCCAAGACCGGCAAGCTATTCCGCGACTACGACGATCTCTTCTCGGAGGCGGCCTGGCAGCAGGTGCTGATCGGCCAGGGCATATTGCCGGAGGATTACCATCCGCTGGCCGACAACCTGTCGGAGCAGCAGCTGGCGGAACTGATGCAGAACCTGAAAATCCTGATCGATGGCACCGTGGCAAAGTTGCCACAACACGCGCAGTTTTTACGCGCGGTGAACGGGGGTTAAGCGTTGCGATGCCTTCGGGGGATTGGCGCTGATTGGCCTGTGCGCTTGCGCACACTTTTCGGGTAATAAAAAACCGCGGCGCAGCCGCGGTTTTTTCACCGGGGAAGCAGCTCAGTGCTCGGTTTCCACCGCGCGCCTGTCCTGGCTGCTGACGGTTTCGGTAGTGGTAAAGCCGTTGCACACCACCACATCCACATCCAGCGAGCCGATCACCCGCTCGGCGGTATTACCGCGCAGCAGGGAGCCGGTTTCGCCGTACTGATTCAGGGTACCCATCACCACCACGTCGGCATCGACTTCTTTCGCCACTTCGGCCACCACGTCGTTGGTATAACCGTGCTTGACGTGAATGCGGCTGGTGGGGACACCGGTTTTGTCCGCCAGTTTGGCCAGTGCGCCGCGGTCCGGGTAGCGCATGGAGTCCAGGTAGGCGTTAACCAGGTGCAGTTCGGCACCGTAGCTTTCGGCAACATAGTTGGCGCGTTCGCTGATCTGCCGGTTGAGCTGGCGCTGCTGGCTGGTCTGTGCCTGGTAATTCACCGTGGCCAGCACCACTTTGCGTTTGTCCTTGGCGCCGGGGCGGATCAGCACTATCGGGCAGCGCGCGCCTTTGAGCACCTGCCACTTGGATTCCGCGAAGGTGAAGCGCCGGCTGGTCTTGGCGTGCACCGGCAGGTAGACCATTTCCGCATTGTAGCGTTTGGACTCCTGGATGATGGCGCCCTGCCAGTCGCTCGACCAGCACACCAGCAGCTCATAGGCGAGGCCGGCTTCCTCTACCGGCTTGCGGATCTGGTCGCGGAACCAGAACTCGTCGCGGAACAGGTGGTCGTTGCTCGCGCGGGTATCCACGGCCTCGCCGTCGACGGCGACAAAAATAATCAGTTTGAGGGTGGGATTGCGCAGCTTGGCAGTGGTGAGGGCCCGCTCCAGGGCCACGTGACGGTCGTCATTGGGATCGACGACGACGAACAGGTTTTTCTGGTCGACTTGCATTTTCTCTCCTCGGCTGGGGGGATCCGTTTACCGATTGCTAACGGATCCCGGAAATGTCCTTTTCCCGTGCCACGCCGGCCGCGCCAACCCCTCGGCCGGCAGTGGCCGGCGGAGGGGAGAGTAACACAGTCGTTTATTGATTTTGTTGCGTCGGTATTTTTTCCAGCGCCGCTTTCAGTTCTTTGAGTTTTTCTTTCACCCGCGCGGCGTTGTCCGGGCCCATGCGAATCATCAGTTTCTGGATACCCGGCAGCTTTTCCAGTTTGGGATCGGCAAATTTGTAATAGACGGACGGGCGTACCAGCTGGATCGGCTGCTCCGCTTCCGGCGCCGCCAGCACCTGGTCAATGGCTTGCAGCACCAGCTGATGGAAGGATTTTCCCTTCACGCCCAGCTCGCCGTAAGCCTCGGACAGGCGCGGATACCAGAAGCGGTAGAGCTTGACCGCGGTGTCGGTATCCACTGCGGCGAACAGGCGCACCGGATTGTCGTAACGGTGGTAGTTATCCGGCGACAGCTCCATACCGGTGGCACCGCTCTTGTCGACCACCAGTGGCTCGCGAATATTCTTGAACGGGCGATGCTTGGTCACCAGGCTGCCGCTGGCAGCGGAGTTAACCGCGGCCACCCACTTGCGCACCACTTCGTCGGCAACCAGCCAGCGCCCCAGGGCACCGTCTGGCGCCAGGCTCAGCAGATCGCCGTAGGCTTCCTTGTCGCTGTCGTCCAGTGCGGGTAGTTTGCGCTCGGGCTTCGTCTCGGGTACCGGCTCCGGAGCCGGCTGGGGGGCTTCCATCTGGGGTTCTTCTTGCGGCTCGGGCGTGGGTTCCGGGGCCGGCTCGGTGACGGCCGGGGGTTCGACCTTGCGATCGCCCTCACGAGCGAGAAAGAAGTAGGCGGCCGCGGCCAGCACGGCGATGGTGAGAAGGCCCGCGATCCATGCGCGGCTCGACTGTTGTTCCGACATACCCTGGCTCCTGTGTGTGTGGTTACCCGCCGGTCAACGGCTTTGACCGCGTTTGTCGCGCGGGGTTTCCGCCTTGCGGACAGCCCTACCATACTCCCGCCGCTGGCCCGCGACAAAATTGCGGACGACCGGTCGGGTAACCGCACCGGCCGCTTTCCCCCGCAGCGGCGGCAGCAACGCGGTGAAATTACTGCGCGGGTGCCTGGCGTGCAGGCTATCTTCCTCTGTCAGCTTAGCTCGCCCGCTGCCGCGCGCCGCGCTTTTGTCCGCACGGCCAGCGACCGCCGGGCCACCCTTGCAGGCGATCCCGCGGCACAGCCCGACACCGGTACCTACGCCCCCGCGCGGGAGGATGTAGCGCGGGGCACTGGCATTACAGTAGCCTGAGCAAACTGCGACCGAAAAGAAGAGAGAGAGAATGACCAGATTCGCCCGCCTGCTGATGGCCCTGAGCCTGTGCAGCGCCCAGGCCGCCTGCGCCGCCGAAGGCCATCGCGCAGCACCGACCGATCCCTATTGGCAGAACGCCACTGTCTATTTCCTGCTGACGGACCGCTTTGCCAACGGCAATACGAAGAACGATCACGCCTACGGCCGCGGTGACGATGCGGCGCCCCTGCGCGGCTTTGCCGGCGGTGATCTGCAGGGGGTGATCGACAAGCTGGACGATGGCTATTTCGACAAGCTGGGCGTGGACGCCATCTGGACCTCGCCGGTATTCGAGCAGATCCACGGCAGTACCGACGAGGGTACCGGTCGCACCTACGCCTACCACGGCTACTGGATCAAGGACTGGACCGCGATCGACGCCAATCTGGGCAGCGAACAGGATTTTGCCCGCTTCGTGGCCACCGCCCACCGCCACGGCATCCGCGTGTTGATGGATGTGGTCCTCAACCACACCGGCCCGGTTACCGACCGCGATCCGCAGTGGCCGGACGCCTGGGTGCGTACCCAGCCGGTGTGCGACTGGAGTGGCTACGCCGGTGCTGTGGACTGCACACTGGTGAAGAACCTGCCGGATATCCGCACCGACAGCGACAAGCCGGTGGCACTGCCGCCACAGTTGCTGGCGAAGTGGAAACGCGAGGGCCGCCTGCAGCAGGAGCAGGCGGAGCTGGATGCGTTCTTTGCGCGCACCGGCTACCCGCGCGCGCCCAAGTACTACCTGATCAAGTGGCTGACTGATCCGGTGCGCGAATACGGTGTAGACGGCTTCCGCGTGGACACCACCAAGCACGTGGAGCCGGAAGTCTGGGCGGCACTGAAGAAAGAGTCCGGACTGGCGCTGGCGGACTGGAAGGCGCGCAATCCGAACAGGAAACTCGATGACCGCGACTTCTTTATGGTCGGTGAAGTCTACGGTTTCGGCGCCAATGATTTCGGCGCGACCAAGGGGCGCGACTACGATTACGGCGACCGCAAGGTGGATTTCTTCAATTACGGTTTTGACAGTTTGATCAATTTCGCCTTCCCGCAGCAGGCCAGGGAAGAAATGGAGCCGCTGTTTGCCAGTTACTCGCAGGACCTGCACGGCGGTGCACTCGACGGTGTCGGCTTGCTCAATTACCTGGCCTCTCACGATGATGGTGGTTCCTACGACCGCGCGCGCAAACACACCTATACCGCCGCGCTCAAACTGATGTTGGCCCCGGGGGCGGCGCAAATCTATTACGGCGACGAACTGGCGCGTCCCCTGACCGCCAAAGCCGAGGGCGATGCCCAGCTGCGCAGCTCTATGAATTGGGGCGACCTGAAGAGCGACAAAACCCGTGCGCTGCTGGCGCACTGGCAGAAACTCGGCCAGTTCCGCCACGCCCATCCGGCGGTGGGCGCCGGGGTGCACAAAAAGCTCGCCGACAAACCTTACACGTTCTCGCGTGTGCTCGGTGATCGCGACCGCGTGCTGGTCTCCATCGGCCTGCCTGCGGGCGACAAGGCAGTGCCGGTCTACGGGCTGTTTGCCGACGGCACCCGCCTGAAAGACTATTACTCCGGGCGTGAGGTGACGGTGAGCCAAGGCCGGGTGAGCCTGGATACGCCCTTCGCACTGGTGTTGCTGGGGCAGCCCTTGCCGGGATAGGCCCAGCCAGGACAGGCCCAGCCGGGCTGTGTGGCAGCGCGCGCATTACCGGGCAGGGCAGTGCGCAGGCTGTCACAGTTTTCTGCTACGCCCCATTCGGGGAGGATGTGCCCCAAACGGGGCCTTTCCTAATCTGTCGGCGCAACGATGCCGAAATCACAGTTGTACCGTGCCGTTCGGCCGCAAATCCAAACAATAATAACGGTACAAAACGATGAGAGAATCCGTGTATCGCGGCCGCGCCCGGCTGCTGCTTTGTTCCTGCCTGTTATTCACCGGTTACTCCGCCACAGCCTCCGCCGACTGGTATTTCCGCGGCACGGCCAATAACTGGAGTGCCACGGCCCTGGAACTGGTTTCCGGAAGCGAATACAGAACCTGCCAGACTTTTGCCAGCGGAGACGCCAGCGGCGGCCCGCGTTTCAAGATCGATCGCTACGGTGACTGGAGCGAGAGCTACCCGAGTGGCGATTACACCGTCGGCGGCGCCAGCAGTTACGAAATCACCTTCGACAGCGGTACACACAGTATCGCTGTCAGCGCCGTTGCCAGCTGCGACGGCGGTTATGTCAGCAATTTCCCCTCGCTCTATTTCCGCGGCACGCCCAACAACTGGGGCAGCACCGCGATGACCCTGGTGGGCGACCACACCTGGGAAGTGAACCTCGCATTCGATGGCGCCGCGGACCAGCGCTACAAGCTGGATCTGTACGGCGACTGGAGCCAGGACTACGGCGATGACAACAGCGACGGTGTCCTGGAAGCGAGCGGTGCGGATATTGCCACCGGCGTCAGCGGCGATTACCTGTTGCGGGTCAATGACAGCAGCCTCGCTTACCAGCTGGTGGCGACCGGCAGCAGCAGTAGTAGCAGTAGTAGCAGTAGTAGCAGTAGTAGTAGTAGCAGTAGCAGTAGCAGTAGCAGTAGTGGCGGCACCGGTGACAGCTGGTATTTCCGCGGCACCGCCAACGGCTGGGCGGCGACGGCGATGACCAGTGCAGACAATGTCAGTTTCTGCACCGAGCAGAGTTTTGCCAGTGGCGATGCCGGCGGCGGCCCGCGCTTCAAGATCGACCACTTCGCCGACTGGACCGAGAGTTACCCCGCTGCCGACTATGCGGTAAACACCAACACCGATTACCAGATCTGCTTCGATGCCGGCAGCCATGCAATCAGCGTCACCGATCTCGGTGGCGGTTCCAGCAGCAGCTCCAGTTCCAGCTCCGGCGGAACGGCCGACAGCGGCAGCGACTTCCGCGCCGAGACCATCTACTTTGTGCTGACCGCGCGCTTCTACGATGGCGATCCGTCGAACAACTACTACAACCGCGACAACATCATGCCCGGCGATCCGCAGTGGCGCGGCGACTTCAAGGGCCTGATTGAACAGCTCGATTACATCAAAGACCTGGGCTTCAGCGCTATCTGGGTAACGCCGCCGGTGGAAAACCGCAGTGGCCTCGACTATCACGGTTATCACGCCTACGACTGGACCACCGTCGACCCGCGCCTGGAATCCGCGGATGCCACCTACCAGGACTTTATCGACGCGGCCCATGCCAAGGGCCTCAAGGTGATCCAGGATGTGGTGATCAATCACTCCAGCCAGTACGGTATTCGCGGCCAGGTGTGGATCGACCACCTGCCGATCAAGTACTACGTGCCCGCGGGCAGCAGCCAGGGCATGATCAGCAACGATCCTTACTTCGGCAATCTGGGGGACTACCAGAGCCAATTCCGCGATGACAACGACAACCCGGTGGCACCGCAGTGGTTCCGCGACCGGCACACATCTGATGCGGATGGTATCGAGCCGCTGGTGGATCCGAACACCGGCATTACCGTGCCGCTGGCCGGCTACGATCCCAATCGCTTCTTCGGCATCGACGCCAACAACCTGGATCCGGCCTGGTATCACCAGGACGGCTTTATGGCCGGCGGCGACTGGGAAAATCCCACCGCGCTGCAGAACAAGCATATGGCCGGCGACACCATCGACCTGGCCACCAGTAACCAGAACGTTAAGGACTACCTCAACGGCGCCATCGATCACTATCTCGATATGGGGGTGGATGCGATCCGCCTGGACACCGTCAAGCACGTCGAGCGCGATGAACTGCTGACCTACGTGCACCAGTGGCAGGCGCACAAGCCGGGCCTGTTCGTATTCGGCGAAGACCTGGTCAAGGGGCTCGGTTTCGGTTCGGAGCTGGGCAATGACAATGCGTCGGCGGTGATCCGCCCCTGGTGGTATACCCGCACCGGCAGTGATCCCAGCAATCCGCAGGGGGATTCCAATTTCTCGGTACTGGATTTCCCGCTGTTTTCCACCTTCCGCGACAACGTGACCCACGGCAGCTTCAGCGGCATCAAGGGCGCGTTGGATATGGACTGGACCTACGCCGATCCCACCGAGCTGGTGACCTTCTTCCAGAACCACGACGTGGGCCCGGACAACGACTTCAAATACCGCTTCGGCGGCGCCGAGAGCTATGCGGCCATGGCCTACAACCTGCTGTGGACCATCCGCGGTATCCCGACGCTCTACTACGGCGAGGAGGTCATGTTCCAGGGCGGCCTGCCGCAGGATATCCAGTCCTCCAGCGACACCCTCGACCAGACCGGCCGCGCCTACTACGGCTCGGTGCTGGACGATCCGACCACCCCGAACGGCAACCTGTACAAGCATATCCAGCGCCTGAACCAGATACGCCACGCGATACCCGCGTTGCAGAAGGGCCGCATGGAGCAGGTCAGTGAATGGGGCGCGGGCATGAGCTTTGCGCGCAACTATGCCGGCAACGCCACCGAGGGCAGCTCCTACGCAGTGGTGGG